>NZ_JAUSUG010000008.1 GCF_030813435.1 Evansella vedderi
CCTTAGTGCTGATCAGCTGCGGACACCTCGTATGATACCAAGGGGCTCTTTTTTTGTTCAACTCTCAAATTTCTTTCTTACAGGAATGCTCCTATAGCTATTATTTTGTTCCTTCTTTATGCCATATTAATGCAACAGTTCCTTCCCCGGCATGTGCTGCGATAGTTGAGCTTATTTCCCCCACAACAATATTAATATCAGGTAGTTCTTGTTGGATTTTCTGTTTTAAACCATTTGCCTTTGTTATAACATTTCCGTGCATAATTTCTACCTGTTGTATAATATTTTCCTCATAGGATTTCTTTAACAATTCTATTAGTCTTTTGACAGCTTTCTTTTCAGAGCGAACTCGCTCAAATAATTCAAATTCTCCGGTTTGTGTATTGATACGAATTATCGGCTTTATCTGCAGAATATTTCCTAATAGGTATTGGGCACCAGACATTCTTCCACCTTTATAAAATTGCTCTAAGTTT
The DNA here is from genome assembly GCF_030813435.1 of Evansella vedderi. Classification (GTDB taxonomy): domain Bacteria; phylum Bacillota; class Bacilli; order Bacillales; family Salisediminibacteriaceae; genus Evansella; species Evansella vedderi. Next base: position 477 of record NZ_JAUSUG010000008.1, read on the forward strand.
CCTAGTAGGATATAGTTTTCAGATTGACTTGCTTCTTCTCTTAAGGTTTCTGCAATTTCAACATAAGGTTTTCCCTCTTCTGCAAGGTGCATGCCTTTTTCAATAAGAGTTGTTATAGCATAGGACATACATTTAGAGTCAACGATTTCAACTTCAAACTCTGCTATGTTTTTTCCTTGCGTTGAGCTATCGATTGTACCACTTAGCTTCCCTGAAATATGGACAGCAATAGCGTGGTCATATTCTGTTTTTAATTTCTCATAAAGCTCGGCAAATTTACCAACTGAAGGCTGGGAAGTTTTTGGAACGGTTTTTTCCTCACGAATACGTTTGTACAGAATATCTGTCGTTAAGTTCACACCATCTTCGTAGGTATCTTGGTCAAATGTTATATTGATGGGAAGGATATAAACATCTGGATGTTCAGCTAATTCCTTCGTTATATATGCTGTACTGTCGGTTACCCAAGCAATTTTCTTCGTCATCCAATCATTCCTTATTATTGCTTTACTTTTAGTAATGTTGTAAATTGTAAAATGCAAATCATTGTTGTCTTATTTTAACTATTCCCCGTTTTAGAGAAGATATTGCATCTTTAGTGAAAAGACTAAAAAACGATTATATGGAGTGAGAATTTATGATACATATCGGTGTTATTGGGTTAGGTGCTGTTGGTGAAAGGCTAATAAAGGGGTTTCTTAACAAAGAGGAGATTAAATTATCCATTTGCGATACTTCTATAGAAAGACTTCAGTATATAAAAGATACATATCATGTTGAGAACAGCTTTACGTACTATAAAGATGTACTTAAAGCTATGGATATTGATGCAGTTTATGTTGCTGTTCCTCCAAAATTTCATGAAAAGATTGTGAAGGACGCTATTGCAGCAGGGAAACATCTATTATGTGAGAAACCATTAGCTAATTCTGTGGAAGAAGGGAAAAGAATGTTAAAGGCAGTTGAGGGGACCAACTTAGTAAACGCGATGCACTTTCCTTTAAATTATCAAGATAGTATCGTCCAATTGGAAAAGCTAATAAAGGACAATGTTATTGGTGATGTGAGAAGAATAAATTTGAAAATGCATTTTCCCCATTGGCCAAGGCTTTGGCAACAAAATAACTGGGTAGCTAGTCGGGAGCAAGGAGGGTTTATTTTAGAGGTTGGTGTTCATTGGATTCAACTAATTCAACGTTTTTTTGGAAAAATTGATGCGGTAAAATCGACCCTGCAGTTTCCTGAGGACCCTTCTCTTTGTGAAAATGGAATAGTAGCTGAAATGAAATTGGAGGATGGTACACCCATACTTATTGATGGTTTGAGTAATATTGGTGGTGAGGAACAATTAGAATTTGCCATCTATGGAACAAATGGAACAATGATGATTCGCAGTTGGAGAAAGCTGTTTGTAGCTAAAAATGGTGAGGACCTTCAAGAGATTCAGCTAGAAGCGATAGAAGGAAATCAATTAATTGATGAATTTATAAAAGGAATAAAAGGGGAACCTGCAGAACTATATACTTTCTCCAATGGGTATCATGCACAGGTTGTTTTGGAGGCCCTAAGGAACCCTCAAAATAACGATTGGCAAACCCTTACTTATTAAAGGGATAAAAAGGGACTGAAAAAAGGTAAGGATGTCTCAAAAGGTAAAAAACGACCTTTTGAGACATCCTTTAATTTTTTATACCTTCAAGCCATTCATGGTAACAATGCTGGCAAAGAGGTTTCTCCACATGGTCATTTTCGTAAACAAATGAAGCGAACCTCAAATAACCCTCAATTTCTTCTTCACAGTAAAAACATGTTTCATTCATTTATACTCCTCCTTTTTTGTTTTCAGTTAAAGTGATGACTGGACCTTAAAAAAAGTACTAATATGTAATTTTGAGTCACAGTTCCTGAAAGGATAACTTTGATAAAGGTATGTTCTGCATTTTGGAGAAGTCCTATGTATTTAGGAGTGATCATAAAAAATGGAAAATGTTGTATTGGGTGAGGGGGGATGTACAGAGAGAAAAAACAAAGGAAAATATAAAACTCATGTTTTTAATTTACATATAGTTTCACAAAGAGTACTGTTAAAATGAGCTATAGAGAATTATTATTTGTGGGGTGTTTTCAATGAATAAGTTTTATGATTGTATTATTATAGGAGCCGGTTCCATGGGAAGTGCTGCTGGTTATTTTTTGGCAAAACAGGGTCTTCAAACTCTGTTAATTGATGCTTTTGACCCTCCCCATACATATGGGAGTCATCATGGCGATACTCGAATCATTAGACATGCATATGGTGAGGGGAGTAATTATGTACCATTAGCCTTAAGGTCACAACAGCTTTGGAAGGAGTTGGAGCATGAAGCAAATAGGAAACTTTTTGAGCAGACGGGCGTACTTTGTGTGGGAGAAAATAACTCGAGTTTTATAAAGGAAATAGAGAAAAGTGCTCATAAATATGAATTGCCTATAGAATTGTTAGACAAAAAGGAAATCTCTTATCGCTGGAAAGGGATGACTCCCCCTGAAGGCTATGTGGGAACGTTCGAACCGACTTCAGGTGTTTTGTACAGTGAACATTGTATTCGAGAATATGTAAAGCTTGCCGCGAGATATGGAGGGGAAATCCTTTCTAATACTTCTGTGGAGAAGATTGAAGTTAATGAAGGAAATATTAAAGTTCAAACAAAAGCTCAAACCTTTCACGGGCAGAAGTTAATAATAACTGCTGGAGCATGGGGGAAGAAGTTATTCGCCCAAACTGGAATTGACCTCCCCTTAACCCCAACTCGTAAAACTGTTGCTTGGTTTAATAGTGAGGAGAAGCTATTCAGTGCTGATCAATTTCCTGCATATTCCTATACTCTTCCTACTGGAACGTATTACGGGTTTCCAAGTTTCCGTGGTTCAGGAGTAAAAGTGGGGAGACATGATGGGGGGGATTCGGTAGATCCAGATAATATAAATCGAGAATTTGGTGCATTTCCAGAAGATGAAGGTGACTTAAGAAGTTTCTTAGAGACAAATATGCCAGAAGCTGCTGGAAGTCTGAAAAAGGGAAGTGTCTGTATGTATACATTAACACCTGATGAACACTTTATTGTTGATCATCACCCTCACAACAAAAATGTAATTATTGCAGCTGGTTTTTCCGGTCATGGTTTTAAATTTGCCAGTGGAATTGGTGAGGCTTTGAGTCAGATGGTGACAAAACAAGATACTTACATTGATATGTCTATGTTTTCAATCAATCGATTTTAGGTAGCCTAAAACTCACCATGTATTAAAATTTCCAATGATAATAGAAGAAGTAGGACAAGGTACTAGCAGTAAAAAAAAGATTATATAGTTAAAGTATATCTACTTATATGAAAAGGGGAGTATCATGAAAATATCAGTGGTAAGAGTAAACTCTTCGCCAAGAAAGAAAAAAGTTCTGCAGCGGGTTGGTATTATTTTAGGGTTTATTTTATTGGTTTGGACTGCTATTTATCTATTTCCCGTTTCAGAAAGGCCGGTAAAGCCATTTTTTGAAAGGGAAGGGGATCGACCATTAGTGATTGCTCACCAAGGAGGGGAACATCTAGCTCCTTCTAATACAATGGTTGCTTTCGAAATGGCGAGGGATATGGGGGTAGATGTAATTGAGTTTGATATTCACAAGACGAAGGATGGACATTTAGTTGCGATCCATGATAATACAGTGGATCGGACAACCGATGGTACTGGACGTGTAAATGATCTTACATTAGAAGAAATAAAGGCTTTAGACGCAGCAGATTACTTTCAGGATTTAAATGGGGAATATAGTTTTCGTGGACAAGGAATAACGATTCCAACGGTAGAGGAGATCTTTGAAGAATTCTCCGATATGAAGATGGTTATTGAAGTGAAGAAAACAAATGACCCGGAGCTGTATATGTCTATGACGGAAAACCTCTGGAGTTTGATTCAAGAATACGGGTTAGAGGATCAAATACTAATTGCCTCCTTTGATCAGAATATTAATGATAAGTTTACTGAAATATCTAATGGAAGGTTAGCGGTTAGTGGTGGAAGGCAGGAGGTAACAAAATTTGTTATCTTCCATAAGTTATTTTTAAATAGCTTGTACCGTCCTAAAGTGGACGCTGTTCAAATCCCAACAGAAGAAAGTATTTTTAATCTGAAGGATTCCAACCTTCTTCGTGGTGCAGCACGACGTGGAATGGAGGTCCATTATTGGACCATTAACGATGAAGAAACCATGAGAGAATTAATTGAATTAGGTGCAGACGGTATTATCACAGATAGACCCGATTTAATGCTAAAAATTTTGGATGAACAGTAGTTTCCTAAAGAAATAGTGGGTGAAACAAAAGGTATGTTTTAATCTTTTGTTTCACCAATTATTTCCCTATATTATTCTTTTAACAGAACTGCAACTAGCGCAGGGGAACTCGTAGTATATTTGTCTCCAAGGAAGGTACCGAAAATTTCCATATTTGTGAAGTGAGATGCTGCCACAATATCCTTAAATTGCTCCTTTGTTATAGGCAAAAGTGTGGTAGAGCTTGTATATACATTCGTTTCACCATCTTTTGAAATTGTTAGTTTCCCTTTGAAGACTATTTTCTCATGGCCCCTTCGATAAAACCGTTCAAATTGAACACCTGTTTCTTCATTCTTTATTAATGGTAGCTCAGTTATATCTTCTCCTAAAATCCTATCGTAGTTTACGATTTGTATTATAAGCTTACCACCTGCTTTTAGACGATCGTAACAATCATTTAATACATCAGTCATTTCCTTATAATTATCCAAATGGACAAAGGAATTTCCAATACAATAAATAATATTGAAAGAATGAGGGGCTAGCTTAGAAACTTTTCTCATATCAAGTATGGAAGTTTCGATAGAAGGGGAATGGGATAATCCCTTTTCTTTTATTTTTTCAACCATTTCAGGACTATTATCGGTTGCTAAAACACGATTGCCTTTTTTAGCAAATTCAATTGCCTCTGCCCCTGTCCCAGCAGCTAAGTCTAACAATAAAAAAGATTCCTTATTCGGGATATATTTTTCTATAAATGAAATAGCTTTAGTATTTGTTTGGAAAATATTATCATAATGTTTACTTAAAAGAGAATAAAATTCCATAACATTTCACCACCTTTATTAGATTAAAACAAACAAATAAATATCGTTCAGTGATGGACCTCACTATAAATCCTAAAACCAGTAAATAGATTGTATTTTCTCGATAGACTATTGACTTATCTGAATAAAAGTGTTAATATTCAAATAATTCTAATTTTAATCTTGAATTCATACGCCTGACAACCTCACTCTATTTTTTTCTCTTATCGAGAGTGGCGGAGGGACTGGCCCTTTGAAGCCCGGCAACCAGCGATTATAATTGGCATGGTGCTAAATCCTGCAAAGTTTTCTTTGAAAGATAAGAGATTCCATTTTTAATTTAAAAAGTTACTTTGTCTAAACGCGTAGATAAAGTATTTTTTTATTTTAAAGGCTGAAAATTCTGTCGTTCCTTGTATAATAGTAGGGAGGGCGGGATGCGTTTTGCTGAAACAAATGTTTATAAGTGCAACTATAATGATTACTTTTATTAGTCTGATTCTATTTATTTTTCTACCTAATGAAGAAGGAATACTTTCTATCCAAAAGTATTCATCTGTGAATGTAATGAATACTTTTAAAGATGAAAACTACTATTATTTCCTCGAAAACATGGAAATAGATGAAATAATTAATTCAGGGATTCATTCCTTAAGAACATTGGACGATTTCATTTTACCTATGGATCAGTCTAGAGAAATGAAAAATATTTCATTTGCCTATATTCAAACTCCAGAATTGATAGTAAATAAACAGGCAAAGAAGACTTATTTTAAATTTGGGAGGCGGATTCATGCCGCCGAGGCGAAAGAAGCATTAATGGATCAATATCTTTCTTTTGGTGTTCGTTTTAATGAAAATAATGGAATGTTACACGAAATAATTTTCTTGCAGAATAATAAAGCTGTAAAACCAGCCTATAAAGAAATTAAGGGGAGCGGTGGATTAATTATTGTCTCTTTCAAAACAAATGATATTGATTTCAATGAAGAAGCTCAAATTAAAATTATAGATCAAACAGAGTCTTCTGAAAAAGCCGTTTTTTATATAGACTTTTCACTATATTCACCTTAAAAAGAGGTTATCCCATAAGGTGAAAAATTTACCTTTGAGATAACCTCTTTAACGTTAATTATCACCTGATAATTCAGGGTATCTATCTATGAGGTAATCAATAACTTTGGATTCAAATTCACGATAAAGGCGGAACATATAATCTTCATCGGACTCGTTACTGTTTTGGCTGTGTTGTTCTTTGAACTCTCCTTGAATACTATCCCAAATATAAGGCTTAATATATTGATATTCTAAATGACGAATATATAGGGTCTCGTTATATTCCTTTAATTCATTAAGGAGGATGGCTGTTGCAATGTCGTCTTCTTCAATAAAGTTATTGGTGGAAATAAACTCCTTAAAGTTGGCTTCGGAATAATGGAATCCCCCACTTTCTTTAGCTATTTCAATCCAAGCTATGTGTTCCTTTGCTATCCAATCAGCCTCATCTTCCATTTCTTCATCTTCTGATAGACGATTCCCCATCAAGCTAATATAATACTGATTTAGCCGAGCATGTTCAAAAAAAGACCGTTCACTTGGTTCAGATAAAGACGTGTTTAAGTTAACTGACTCTATAGCTTCCCTTGCAAACTGTTGAAGTTCTTCCTTGTCAGACGAGCTGTTTCCAATTGTTGATTCCACATCCTCGTTACTCTCATCCGTAATGTTGATGGAATCCATGTTGTTTGGTGCCGCTCCGGTCTCTCCATCATTTGACCCAGGAAGTTCACCAACGCTTGATGGGGGGGGGTCTTGGGTTGGATCATTTTCATATAAAATAATCAAGGTAAATGATAGCAGGGCAAGGAGTAAACCACCTGAAATAAATAAAATTTTCTTTTTATGTTCCATAATTTTCACCTCAAACGTTACTAAAAACGATTAGCTTGTCATTAAGTTAGATGTCTTCATTATAATGGATAAACGGAAGAAAACGAAACATTTATAACAAATAAGCATATTTGTTAGGTTTCACGAACATACCTTTATTGATACGTCCTACTTCCCACCTTTTCTGAGAGCCCACACATAAAAAATCTACTGGGCATACAATGACATTGGTCTAGATTAAAAGAAGGGGGTTTACTTATGTACGACCAGCAACATTACTCACATGGTCGAGAAGACAGACATGGGGCAGATGTGGAATATGTATCATTATATGACCCTTTTTTAGTGCAAACATTACAGTCAATTTTAGGGAAGTCTATAGTCGTGGAAACTAGTAAAGGCAGCATAAGGGGGAAATTAGCAGATGTAAAGCCAGATCATATTTGCTTACAATCGAAGGAAGCATCTTTTTTTATACGCATCCAAGAAATAGTATGGGTCATGCCTAATTAATATTTAAACCATATAAAAAAGGCTGTTTTTGTAAACTTTGTTTATTTTGTAACAAGCTTGGAGAAGTGGAAGGAGGCAAAGCCTCTTCCCCTGCTCCTGTGATTACTCGTTGCAACCCCATTTGCAAACTTAGCTTTGTAGCGTATCCAAGCCATAATGTTCTTTTGTTAGGCTTTTTTATTAGAACAAAGTTATTCCGTTAAATCAAATTCACTTAGTGTAACAAAGGTAAATCCTTGTTCTCGAAGGAGTGGAATAGCTTCCATAACCCCGACTGCTGTACCACTGGCAGGTTGATTCATATGGAGTAGTGCTATGGAACCTGGGTTAGCATTTAATAGTGCATTCCTTACTTGTGTACTGTTATATGTTGCTCCCGCGTCCCCTAAAATATCATAATTAACAACGGTTAAACCTAGGTCGCCAACTATTTCTACAGCAATCTCATCATAATAAGCTGTTCCAGATCTATAATAATTTGGAACATTTCCTGTCAAGGAGTAGATCAACTCTTGGTTACCCATTACCTCCCGTATAACCTCCTCTACTCCTGTTGTACCCATAATCCCCCATGCAGTACCTCCCTTTAAAGATAAAGGAAGATGTTCTGTACCATGGTTTTCAATTTGGAAAAGGGAATCATTACTCAATTCTAAAAAGACTTCCTTATTTTCCTTGATCCAACGTGCATTAATAAACAAAGTAGCTGGGATTTCTTCTTTTCTCAAAAAATTAATTAACTTTTCATCATAACCACTGCCGTAAACTCCTCCACAAGCATCAAAGGTCAGGGCAATAACCCTTTCATCCGTGTCCATTCTGTTCATTACTCCAGGTACTCTTTCTCCCCAATATTTTGGTTCAATGGAATTACCACTCCATTTATCTTTAATGGCGTCTAAGTCGGGGATGGCAACGCTACCTCTATTTGTAAAATGTTCAGTAGTCGGCAGGAGCCTCTCATTATATAAATTGCCTTGTAAATGATCAATATGGTATAAGGAATTTTTTGTTTCTCTATCAAATAGTAGGGCGTAGGAGACAGTAAGTGTTAATAATGTGATTATTGTAATTAAAGTCATTTTATACTCCATCATTACAGCCCCTTTAATTTATTTACTGACCAATTCTATTTCTAGTATACACTGGTTAAAAAATGAAATAAATTCATAGAAAAAATAATGAACACTTTGTGAATTAAATATGCTCAACACTTCACAACAAGAGCTTTTTATCAATAGAATTTTGTGAAATATTAATTCTACACATAAGATAAAACGTTGAATCTAACCACTTTTACATAAGGAAAGAGGTCTTTGTTAGATACTTTGTTGAATGATTCACAAATTTTTTAAATGTGTACTTTTTTCACAAGTGTGAGAAACGTTACAGATTTTTAATTTAAAACTTATTAATTTAATAATGTAATTTAGTTTAATTAGTGTTCTAAATTATATCCAATTTAGAATGGGGTGATATCTTTGAGAACTTTTTGTCCAGAGGAATATCCAATTAGCCTCTATGTAAATGGAGAAGAGCTGGCAACTTACCAGCTAACAAATAATGATTTAATTGATTGGACTTATGGTCATTTATTTACGGAAGGAATAATTGATCAAGCAGAAGATGTGGTAGAGATCTCGTTATTAGAAGGGAAAATATACGTTCAATTAGGTGGGGATGTGGAAGTGACACCTATGTTAAAACGTAAAAAGTACATTACTGCTGGGTGTGGAAATGGTGTTACTTTTTTCTCTATGACAGATGTAAAGAAGTTACCAAAAATCCAAAAGTCTAATCGACAAATGCCATTAACATATTTATTAAAAAAACGTCATGAATTTGCAAAAGCATCCCCAATGTATAACGCAACTGGAGGTATGCACGGGGCTTGTATTGTTGAAGAAAATGGCGAAATAACTGTAAGAGAAGATATTGGAAGACACAATGCAGTAGATAAAATTATCGGTGCAGCATTACAGAGGAAGCTCGACCCAAAAACGTTAATCTTGCTAACCACTGGAAGAATTTCCTATGAAATGCTCGCTAAAACAGCTAGATTTGGATTTGAAATTGTAGGGAGCAGGACAGCTGCTACAAAACAAGCGGTACAGCTCGCCAAATTCTTAGGTATAGAAGTGGTGGGCTACATAAGGGGAAAGGTGGCCGTTGTCTACACGAACAATGGAAATGTAATAAACGATCTGAAAGCGATTTCTAAGGTTTGATAAAAATTTAAATAGACCTCCATGCAAGTAAAATATTTCACCATAGAGTATGAAAATGGCATTAATGTTATCTCTCGAATCCGTCTCAGGTCCCGCTTGTAGGCAACGGCGTAATGTCACCATCCTGGTTCCGTGGGCAACGCTGGAGTCGAGAGTACAAAACGACAAAACAGCATTACTAATTCACTGTAGTTATTCATTAAGGGTGATATCCATCTCTATAAAGATGGTTGATCATATATTTAAACTTTTATTATTTAAGGGGGAGTGTTTCATGTTTGAAGTTTCACGAAGGCAATTTTTGAAATTGTCTGGTGCAACTGCAGCCACGTTAGCAATTGTGGAACTAGGGTTTGATCCGCATAAAGCGAAAGCGGCAGCTAAAGAATTAAAAACAGCCCGTACGGATGTAACACCGACAATTTGTCCGTACTGCTCAGTTGGTTGTGGAATTTTAATTCATGTTAAGGATAATGACGTGGTTTATTCTGAGGGGGACCCTGATCATCCAATTAATCAGGGATCATTATGCAGCAAAGGCTCTTCTGTGCGTGACTTGTACACGACGGATAGAAGACCAAAGAAACCAATGTACCGTGCACCTGGGAGCGACCGCTGGGAAGAAAAAGAATGGGATTGGATGCTTGATCGAATTGCTGAAAAAGTAAAAGAAACACGAGACAGTACTTTTGTTGTAAATGAAGATGGTATCCCTGTTAACCGTACAGAAGCAATTGCAAGTATGGGGGGGGCTGCCTTAGAAAATGAAGAGTGCTATATGATTCAAAAGTTAATGCGCGGACTAGGGCTTACATTTATTGAGCACCAGGCGAGGATATGACACTCCTCTACGGTTGCCGGTCTGGCACCTACGGTTGGTCGAGGCGCAATGACAAATCACTGGATTGATATTCAGTATAGTGATGCAATGCTCGTAATTGGTGGTAACCCTGCGGAAAACCACCCAGTCAGTATGAAGTATGTACAAAAGGCACGGGATCGTGGGGGAAAACTAATTTCTGTTGATCCAAGATTCACAAGAACATCATCAAAAGCAGATATTTACGCTCCCATGCGTTCTGGAACAGACATTCCATTTATTTCTGGCCTTATAAAATACGCCATTGATAATGAACTTTATCATAAGGAATATGTTGTAAATTATACAAATGCTAGTTTCATTGTTCATGATGATTATAAGTTTAAAGATGGAATATTCTCAGGCTATAACGAAGATACTCGGAACTATGACCGTTCCACATGGACTTTTAAGCGTGATGAAGATGGAAACATTTTGAAGGATGAGACACTAAAAGATCCACGCTGTGTGTGGAATGTAATGAAAGAGCATTATGAAAGATATGATGTAGATACTGTTTGTGCGGTAACAGGGACACCCAAAGAGGACTTTATTAAGGTTGCAGATGCTTTCTGTAGCACAGGAACTCCAGAAAAGGTTGGAACCATCATGTACGCCATGGGTACAACTCAGCATACGGTAGGCTCTCAAAACGTCCGAGCTTATGGGATGCTTCAATTGCTTCTTGGTAACGTTGGTCGTGCTGGGGGCGGGGTAAATGCCATGCGTGGGGAGGCAAACGTTCAAGGATCTACGGATATGGCTTTGCTTTTCCATATCATGCCAGGATATAACCCTGCACCAACTCAAAGTGAACGTCACAAATCGTTAGCTGCTTATAACGAAAATGAAACACCAGCATCTGGATACTGGTCTAATCGACCTAAGTTTATGGCAAGCTTTTTTAAAGCTCATTTTGGTGATAATGCAACACCTGAAAATGACTTTTTGTATGACTATTTTCCTAAATCGAGAAGAAATAACTCCCACATAGCCCTTTTTGAGGCAATGTATGATGGAGACATTAAAGGCTTCATTACATGGGGACAAAACCCCATTGTTGGTGGTCCGAATGTTCGAAAAGAAAAAGCTGCCATGGAAAAGCTAGATTGGTTCGTATGTATGGATCTTTTCGAAACAGAAACAGCTACGTTTTGGACAAAGGAATCAGGCGCAGATCCATCCAAGATCAATACAGAAGTATTCTTCTTACCAGCAGCTGGACCGTATGAAAAAGAAGGTTCCGTATCTAACAGTGGACGCTGGATGCAATACCGTTGGAAAGCTATTGAACCTAAAAATGATTCAAGATCAGATGCATGGTTTGTTCACAATCTAGCAAGAAGATTAAAAGCTTTATATGCTAGTGAAAACGGCCCTATTGCTGCACCATTTAAAGCGCTAGATTGGAGCTTTGGCGATGGAGACTATCCTGATGTAGATTTAGTTTGTAGAGAAATTAACGGCTATGACTTAACTACAGGAAAAACAATTCTAAACTTCACCCAATTAAAAGATGATGGTACAACATCAAGCGGTAATTGGATCTATTCCGGATTCTATCCTGATGCAGCTCCAGGGGAAGAAAAGAACAGATCTAAGAACCGTGACAATGTAGATACTGGCATGAATAACTATTTAAATTGGTCTTATGCATGGCCTCTAAACCGTCGAATTCTTTACAATCGTGCTTCTGCAGATCTAGAAGGTAAACCGTGGAACTCGAATAATGAAGTTATTTGGTGGGATAATGCAGCAGGAAGTTGGGTTGGTCACGATGTACCTGACTTTGGTGCAGCTACTGGTCCAACAGATCCAGGGTGGAAAAATCCGTTTATTATGCGTCCAGATGGTAAGGGTGAACTGTTCACAAATGGAATGACTGATGGTCCATTCCCTGAACATTATGAGCCTTATGAAAGTCCGGTACCAAACGCATTTTCTAGTGTTCAACTTAACCCAGCAGCACGTATTTGGACTGGTGATTACAATGATAAGGGAGATGCGAAGGATTTCCCTATTATTGGAACAACTTATCGCCTGTCAGAGCATTGGCAAACAGGACCAATGACGCGTAACAATAAGTGGCTTGCTGAATTAATGCCATATATGTTCGTTGAGCTTAGTGAAGAACTTGCTGCAGAAAAGGGAATTAAAGAAAAGGATAAAGTAATTGTTTCTTCTGCCCGTGGTGAAATCGAAGCTTATGCAATGATTACGAAACGATTTAGACCATACGAGATTCAAGGTCAAAAGGTACACCACTTAGGAATGCCTTGGCATTATGGTTATCAAGGAATTGCGAAGGGGTCTATCGCTAACTATTTAACACCTCATATCGGGGATGCAAACACAATGATACCGGAATACAAAGCATTCCTTTGTAATGTAAGGAGGGCTGAAGGATGACGGCATATGCTAAATTTGTAGATGTAACGATATGTACTGGCTGCCGTGGATGTATGGTTGCATGTAAAAACTGGAATGACCTTCCAATTGATACGCAAGCATATAACGGAACCTATCAGTCACACGACAAATGTGACGGAAAAACATGGAACGTTCTTCAAATGAAGGAATTTGAAACAGCATCGGGAGGATTTGAATGGTTATTTAGACACCAAGCATGCTTCCATTGTACGGATGCAGCTTGTGAAAAAGTATGTCCTGAGAATGCCATTACCACTACGGACATGGGGAACGTTGTCATTGATCAGGAAAAATGTGTAGGCTGCTCTTACTGTGTATACAACTGTCCTTTTGAAATTGTAGCACTAGCAGACTATGTAAATGAAGATGGAAAAATAGTACAGCGGGCACAGAAATGTGATATGTGTGACAGCCGTATTCATGAAGGTCTAGTTCCTGCCTGCTCCCAAACGTGTCCATTAGATGCCATTGTATTTGGTACGAAGGAGGAAATGAGAAAGTTAGCAGAGGAACGCTTAGCTATTGCTAAAGAAAAATTTCCTAATGCAATGATCTATGATCCTCCAGGTGTCGATGGAACAAATATGTTCTATTTATTACCGGAAGGGCCAGAAGCCTTTGATTTACCAGTGAATCCGAAGGTTCCAACCTCTGCCGTCATTTGGAAGGATTATGCTCAACCATTAGGAAAAATGGCACTAGGTGGAACGGTTATGGCCGTTGCTACAGCATTTATTACGAACAAGTTATTTAATAAAGGCCACGGTCATGATGAGGAAGGAGGCGATATAGATGAAAGCACAAAAGAATGAACAAATGGTTCACCGGTTTAATAAGGGGTTTATCGTCTCTCATTGGGTGCAAGCTATATCTTTCTTTGCTCTCTATATCACTGCCTTACCGCTCTATACGGATTTCTTTAGCTTCTTATACCCAGTTTTTGGAGGTCCAGAAGGAGCGAGACTACTTCACCGTATCTTTGCAGTGTTCTTTATGTTACCATTCTTCGTTTTGTTGATTTTTGATCGTCAAGGTTTAGTAAATTGGACAAAGCGGATTTTAACTTGGAAGAAAAATGATTTTTCCTTCTTCCTTGCCTTCCCAAAGGAGTTCTTTGTAGGGAATGATAAGGTACCTAAGCAGGATTTCTTTAATGCAGGTGAAAAGCTTAACTCTTTATTAATTATTGTTACTACACTAATGTTGATAGGGTCTGGGTTAATTTTATGGTTCCCTGCCAATTTTTCTCAATCAGTAGTTCAGTGGGGAATTACAATTCACGTTGTTGGGTTTAGTTTGGCCATGTTGACTGTAGTGGCCCATATCTTCTTGAGTACATTCCACCCTAACTCGAAAGCTTCCTTAAGAGGAATTATTAAAGGAGATGTTCCAGTAAGCTATGCTAAGGAACATCATGGTCAATGGTATGATGAGTTAGTGGAAAAGGGCGAAATTGTAGAGGAAAAGAAGAAATCTAAAGGTGCTTAGTAAAAAATTAGTACATTAATATACTTTTTAAGCAATAAAGTAAAATAATGGGCTGTCCTGCATGGACAGCCTTTCCGTTAGAAAGCTATAATAAGAGTAATGATGTAAGCTATTACAAACTTTAACATCTATGGGGTGAAACAATGAATCCGAATGTTGTATCAGAGGATTATTTATTATTACAAAAAGGTATTATGGAAGAACAAAGTAAGATAAAGGAAAGAATAGAAGCTGAATTACAACTTGAAATAAAAAAGGATGATTTAAATTTAGATATTCCCGTACTTCCGCAACTGCCATCAACGCCAGTACCTGCTAATCTGTACAAAGAAGCCGTTATTACTATTAGTACCTTCCTAAAAGATCAAAGTAAAGAAATAGAGGATTCCCTTATACAAGTTGTTTCAGATTTAAAGGATGAGCAATTAGTAGATTGGGTAAAGGCTAGTATAAAATTTGATACGGAATATTTTCATAATTTTGCACAGAACAATGCACTCGCTCCGTGGTTACCTCATTTCATTGCTGAACAAGCAATAAGACCATTTTTGCAACTAATTAGCAGCAAGTGTGTTTCTTTTATTCAAGATGTACATGTTATGGGGACTTGTCCATGTTGTGGTGAACCACCGAGATTAGCAAAGCTTGAAAATAAAGGTCAAAAAATCCTATATTGCCCAAGGTGTGAGACACAATGGGAGCAAAAAAGATTGTCTTGTGTCCACTGTGGTAATGATAATCACGAAAACCTTTTTTACATTGGTGTTCAAGAAGATGAAACCTCAAAAATAGAAGTATGTAAGTCTTGTAGAAATTATATAAAACTTATTGATACGAAGAAAACATTTTTGAAAAAACAAGCTGGTTTACTAGACCTCGAAACGCTTCACTTAGATTTCGTGGCTCAAGAAGAGGGCTATGGTGATGAATCCCACTAGAGCGCAGAAAAAGGGGAAATATATGTACAAAATAACAGGGATTATTTTGGCTGGAGGACAGTCTAGCCGAATGGGTACAAACAAAGCACTACTAAATATTAATGGAGAGAAAAATATCCAACGGCTTACGCAGGAATTGAAAAAGGTTACGGAGAAAATAATGATTATAACAAACGAGTTTCCGACGTATGAATTTTTAAATCTTGAAATGGCCGGGGATGTTTTTCCTGGGAAAGGTCCGTTGGGAGGTATTCACTCTGGCCTTTTACACTCTTCGAGTGAATGGAATATTTTTGTTGCTTGTGACCTTCCTTTTTTTAATCATCAAATTGTAAACTCCTTTATTGAATTAGGGAAAGGGTCTACAGTTGATGCCATAGTTCCATCCATTAATGGAAGGCAGCACCCATTATTTGCTATGTACCGTTCATCCATTCTACCTGCAGTTGAGGAGTGTTTATCTCAAGATAGATTAAGAATAAAAGATTTATTAAATAGAATTTCTGTATATGAAGTAACGGAAAGAGATCTTATTAAGATAGGTTTTAGTGAAAAGGAAATTAATGAAGCTTTTTTTAATATGAATTACCCCGAAGACTATACTTGGGTAATGGAGAAAGTTTCTTCCACAAAAGACGAAAATTAAGATGGAGGTTCTTATGAAATTTTTTCGTGTGCAATCAGTAGAAAATGTTATGAGACTTATGGAAACAGAAATACAACCTACAACCAAAGTGGAAGAGATTCCTCTACAAGCATGCTTGCATCGTATTCTAGCGGAAGATGTTACTGCTACAGAAGATGTCCCTAGCTTTACAAGATCGGTTGTTGATGGTTATGCTGTCAACTCCAAGGATACGTTTGGAGCCAGTGAAACCCTGCCTGCTTTCCTTGATTGCATAGGAGAAGTGAAAATGGGGAAATCCATTGAGAGGAGTCTAGAACGTGGACAAACGATGTATATTCCCACTGGTGGTATGCTTCCTCAAGGCAGTGACTCCGTTGTGATGATAGAAGATTGTGAAGCAATGGAAGATGTGATTAATGTTTACCGTACCGTTGCTAGAAATGAAAATATTATTTCTAGGGGAGAGGATGCAAGATTAGGAGACCTCTTAATTCCTAAAGGTAAACGCTTAAGACCTCAGGAGCTTGGGGCGTTGGCTTCCTTGGGGAAAACATCGGTTACGGTAAAAAAACAATTAACTGTAGGCTATTTATCTTCGGGAGATGAAATAGTTCCATTTCAGGAGAAAGTAATTCCCGTGGGGAAAGTTCGCGACGTCAATGGAATAACCATCCCTTCTTTGGCAGAAGGGTGGGGATTTAAAGTGAAAACAGCCTCCATTGCAAGAGATGAATTTGATGACTTTTATGAAAAAGCAAAGAGTCTATATGAGGAATGTGACGTCTTAGTAATATCGGGTGGTAGTTCAGTTGGTACGCGTGATTATACAACTGAAGTAATAGAATCATTGGGGGATAATGAGCCAGGAATTCTAGTACATGGAATCTCTATTAAGCCAGGAAAGCCGACGATCTTTTCCATGTCCTCAGGAAAGCCAATTTTAGGATTGCCTGGACACCCTGCTTCTGCAATGATTATTTTTCAGTTATTTGGAAAAAAACTCCTTTCCCTTTTACAGGGAGAAGCAAAAGAAGGAGTAAAACATACAGCAACAGCTGTTGTAAGTCAAAATATTCCTTCTGCTCCGGGAAGAACGGACTTTATTCGCGTAAAGCTTCAGGAGGAGAACGGGCAATACATAGCTATCCCAGTACTAGGAAAATCAGGACTAGTAAAAACCCTCGTGGATAGTGATGGATTATTAGAAATTGCTGAGCATAAAGAAGGGGTCAATAAAGGAGATAGTGTGACAGTACATTTGTTTTCATAGAGTTATTTGAGAAAGATTTCTCTTTATCTTTTTCAACTTTAGGAAAGGGTGGTTGGTTTGGTATTAAAAAGAAAGATTTATTTAGAAGATAAACCAAGAGATATAGCTCTTAAAGAATGCTTGGAACATTTTGAAGTAAATAGGGTGACAGAAGAGGTAAGGGTTTCTGAAGCTTTAGGTCGGATAACTGCCCAGCCAATTTATGCAAATAGATCTATGCCGCACTATCATGCCTCTGCAATGGATGGTATCGCAGTGAGGGCAGAAATGACAATAGATGCCCATGAAAATAATCCCGTTCATTTACACGAGGGAACAGAATTTGTTTATGTAGATACAGGAAATGCAATTCCTCCTGAGTATGATGCTGTGATTATGATTGAAGATATAAATATAGTTTCAGAAGGGGTAATCGAAATCATCGCTCCAGCTACTCCATGGCAGAGAATTCGTCCAATTGGAGAAGACATTACTTATGGGGAAATGCTTTTACCACAAGGCCATGAGCTTCGTCCAGTGGATATGGGAGCATTACTTGCGGCAGGCATGAAAGCTGTTCCGGTAATAAAACAGCCGCTTGTTCATATTATTCCTTCCGGGAACGAGATAGTTCCTGTTGAGGAGAATATACAGCCCGGGAAAATTATTGAGTTTAATGGAACCATTTTCTCCGGCTTAGTTACAGAGTGGGGCGGTCAACCAGAAATTCAACCAATTGTGAAGGATGAACCTGAAGCGATAAAAGAAGCTCTACTGAAAAGCTCCGAAGCGGCGGATGTAGTTATAATAAACGCTGGTTCCTCCGCTGGGTCAAAGGATTATACAGCTAGTGTTATTGAGGAAATTGGGGAAGTTTTTACGCATGGGATTGCAACGCGTCCCGGGAAACCTGTTATTATCGGAAAAGTTAATGGTACGATGGTAATAGGAGTACCAGGTTATCCTGTCTCCGCTTTCTTAGTTATGGACTGGTTTGTTAAACCTATGCTTGCCTATTTTCTAGGTATTCCAGTGAAGGAGAGGCAAAAGCTACCTGTCATTGCAGGGCGAAGAATAGTATCGAACATGGGGTCGGAGGATTTTATTAGAGTAAATATAGGGAAGGTTAATGGTAAATATATTGCCAACCCTTTAACTAGATCTTCAAGTGTGACTATGTCACTTGTAAAGGCAGATGGAATAGTGGTAATACCTCCTGAGCACCTTGGTGTTGAACAAGGGAATTTGATCGAAGCAGAGTTATTTAGACCAGTGGAAGAAATAGAGTCGACTATTTTGTTTTCTGGAAGTCATGATTTATGTATAGATGTACTTTCTACCTTTCTTAAGGAAGAGAATCATTCTAGCAAAATAACTGCTAGTCATACGGGAAGCATGGCTGGATTAATGGCCATAAAACGAGGAGAAGCACATATAGCAGGTGTGCATTTACTAGATCCTGAAACTGGTGAATATAATATTTCCTATGTGGAACGATTTTTAAAGGATCGAGAAGTGGTTCTAGTTCCTTTCTTAAAGCGAAAACAAGGGTGGATTGTTGCCAAAAACAATCCTTTAAACATACAGTTGGTTACTGATTTAAAGGAAAAAGGAGTCACTTTTGTTAATCGCCAAAGGGGAGCGGGAACTCGCATTCTCTTTGATTACTTGTTATCCAAGGAAGGGGTCTTACCTGAAGAGATCATTGGATATGATCGGGAAATGTTTACTCATTTAGCGGTTTCTGCGGAAGTTAATATGCATCAAGACCACGCAGGAATGGGGATATATTCTGCAGCAAAAGCGATGAATTTAGATTTTGTACCAGTTGCTGAAGAATCGTATGATTTAATAATGGAAAAAGATTTTTATGAAAGTGATAAAGGGAAAAAATTAATAGAAGTGATGAAAAACAAACGTTTTAAAAGAACCGTAGAAGAATTTGGAGGATATGAAGTTTGTACTGACAAGGATCCAGTATTTTTTAATCAAAAATAGGAGTGAATAATGATGTTAGCGAATATTGGTGTTCCAGGGTTAATATTAATTGTTGTTATTGCTTTAATTATATTTGGACCGAGTAAGCTTCCTCAGGTTGGCCGTGCCATGGGCCAGACGATTAAAGAGTTTAAACAGTCAACGAAGGAACTCACTAATGATGTAACGGAACCGATTGATGAAATAAAAAAAGAGGCTTCGAATCTAACAAAGTAATGAAAACGATGCTGCCAGGTCTCAAAGTCAACGAGTACCTGGCATTTCTGTTAGACATCTGTATTTTGGTTCTTTACAATGTTTATGAGGGCGTGTCTCTGACAAAACTAATGGTAAATGGAGGTGGTCATCATGGAAGGCCAAATTACCTTTACAGATTTCTATAATAACTCCGTTACTTTCTCAACGAGTGACCACCCTTTTTCTAGGGATCCGAAGCATGTATGGGTTGTTTGTCAATACCGTGGAAATTGGCTTGTTACTATTCATCCCTCTAGGGGGCTGGAGTTTCCTGGTGGAAAAGTAGAGGCAGGGGAATGTGCGGAGGAAGCGGCGAAAAGAGAAGTATTTGAAGAAACGGGTGGAAAAGTAAAAGAAATCCATTATATTGGTCAATATAAAGTAGTAAGTAAAAGTGAAGTAGTGATTAAAAATGTTTATTATGCTGTAATTGATGATTTAGTAACAAAAAAGAATTACTTTGAGACGAAGGGACCAAAGCTTTTAACTTGCTTTCCTAAAGACATACATGACCATAAGGAATTTAGTTTTATTATGAAAGATGATGTATTATCTTTAAGTTTAAAAGAGGTAGAGCGAAGATTTCCTAAGGTACAAAGTAACCCATAAAAAGCTGCCCAGATTCCAACGGCAGCTTTTACAGAGAATAATTATCATGAAGCTTTTTATACTTGATGCTTGTGAATAAGCTTTCTTTCAAGGAACTCTACTAATTGATACATACAAGTTGCTAGTACAGCAATAATCAATAAAGCAAGCATTACCATAGTAAAGTTAAATACCTGGAATCCGTAATGTATCATGTAACCAAGCCCTTGTTTCGATACGAGAAACTCCCCTACGATAACCCCAACCCACGACAGGCCCACATTAACCTTTAGAGTTGAAATAATAGTCGGATAGGATGCAGGAAGTATCACCGAGAAAAATGATTGTTGTTTCGTAGCCCCGAAGGATTGTATTACCTTTAAATAATTATGGTCTACTCCTTTAAAGGCGTTATAGACGACGATAGTGGTGATAATAACGGAAATTAACACACCCATTGCAATTATAGATTGCATACCTGGCCCTAAAGCTACGATAAGAATCGGACCCAAGGCAACCTTAGGCATGGAATTTAAAACCACTAAATAAGGATCCAATACTCTTGTTAAGAACGGTGACCACCAAAGAATAGCAGCCAAAATAGTCCCAAGGGCGGTCCCTAATATGAAACCCAAAACAGTTTCAAATAAGGTAACTGATGCATGGGTTAAAAGACTCCCGTCCTGAATTCTTACAAGGAACATGTTCCATACCCGTCCAGGTGAACTAAATATTAGTGGATCTATCCAATGTCTAGATGTGGCTATTTCCCAAAAGGCAAAAAATGATACAAAAATAACCAATTGAGTTAACCGGACAAAACGTTTCTCCCGTGTTAATTGCTTAACGTAATTTAAATGCATATGTTGAAGATGTTCATGACGTTTGTTCAAGAGATTCCAACTCCTTCCAAACCTCTTGGAACGATTTGTTAAATAAAGAGTGGTTTCGTGCTTCAAAAGGTAGTCTTGATTTGAGTTCCTCCGGGATATGGAATATCCGTTGGATTGTTCCAGGACGATCACTTAGCATAATAACTCTGTCACTCATGGCAATGGCTTCTCCTATATCATGGGTTACCAGTATGGCTGTTTTTTTGTGCTCACGTATTGTAGAAAAAACTAAGTCCTCCAGCTTTAATTTCGTTTGATAGTCTAAGGCTGAAAATGGCTCATCTAATAATAATAGTTTTGGGTCCGTTGACAGCATACGAACGAGAGCAACCCTTTGCCTCATGCCACCAGACAGCTCGTTTGGATAATTCTTCGCCTTATCTCCTAATCCCATTTCCCTTAATAAATATAAGGCGTGTTTTTTTGTTTTATTGGATAGCTTCCCCATGGTTTTTAAACCAAGGGTAATGTTTTTTTCGATGGAAAGCCATGGGAACAAATAATCCTGCTGAAGCATGTAACCAGTTTCTGGTGTTGGTTTTTTGATTTCCCTTCCATCTAACTTAATCGATCCCTTAGTAGGCAGGATTAAACCCGAAATAAGTGAAAGGAGGGTGGTTTTACCGCATCCGCTGGGACCGATGATGGAAATAAATTCCCCCTCATCAACAGAAAAATTAATATCCCTTATTGCCTCTGTTAATGTCTCTTTGGAGAAAAACGTTTTTTCCACCTTGTTTAGCTCTAAGAAAGCCATCAATAACCACCTCCAATCTTTTTTATAATTTATTCATTCATGATTTTGTTTGCGATGGTTGTATTTACTAAATTTTCATAGGGGATTTCCCTTGGAAGTTCGCCTGCTTCTTCCATTATTTCTTGTAGTAAATACCAAGCGTCCTCTTGTAGAAGTGGTGTCTCCGCATAGGAACCTTGATCTCTATATCTCTCAACAACTTGTTCGATAGTTTCTAATGGGGTATCTTCAAAGAAATCCGAAATGGACTCTGCTACAACGCTAGCTGGATTTTCTTGAACCCACTGCTGTGCACGATAAATTGCTCTAGTAAACTTTTCAATAATTTCCTCATTACTATTCATAAAGCTACGTTTTGCCATATAGACAGTATATGGAATATTTCCAGATTGAGTTCCAAAGGAATCTATAATATAACCAATACCGTCTTGCTCAAATTGCGTTGCTTGTGGTTCGAACAATTGAACAAAATCACCAGTGCCTGAAGCGAATGCAGTTGGTATATTACCGAAATCTATGTTTTGGATAAGCTCTTCTAGATCATTTTGTGGATCAATTCCATTTTGCTTCAGTACATATTCACCAACCATCTGCGGCATACCACCGGCACGCTGACCTAGGAATGTGCTTCCCTTTAAATCATCCCAAGTAAAGTTTTCAATAGGCTCACGTGAAACTAAGAAAGTGCCATCGGTTTGTGTGAGTTGGGATATATTGAACATAATACAGGGAAAGGACATAAATAATTATTTCAATATTACATCCATGTCTATCGGCTTATTTCTGCCTCTTTCACGTGTTATTACTACCTTCTCAATGATTTCTGCGAGGAGGTCTTTTTGTTGTATTTGATCAGATGCAAAAAACACTTTCCTAAAATCAGTTAGTTTTTTTATCCGTTCGTATTTCTCTTCTGGAGTTTCAATGTCGATGTCTATATCAGCAAGCTGCAGTTGTAATTCATTTTCTTGTTCATTTAATTTGTTAATTCTCTCGAAAAGGTCTTCCTTTGGAATAGGGTTGTTATCATCCACATAAAGATCGTACCATTTATCTTTTTGGGCTCTTATTTTTGTTAGTTTTCCATTGATTGTTTTGAAATCATCTTCATTCTCAGTTTTGGTACGGTCGAATTTCTTCATGAAATATTCTTTAGAGGCGATAAGCATTTCCAATTCACTTAGAAGTGCTTCCAGTATCCGTTCATCATGTGTCATCCGGTTACAGGATAGACAACGGTAGTACGTCCTATCGTCTCTTTTATCATAGTTTCCTTGCATGTTATTTTCGTTGCAATGGCCACATTTTAAAATCCCCGTAAGTGGAAACTTTCCTTTTCTCTCTTTATTACCTATGTTATTTGCCAGAAGCTGCTGAACTTTATAAAACAGTGCTTCACTTATAATAGGTTTATGCGTCTTTTCTCTTTCTTTAGTTCCCCAACGATAATTTCCAATATAAATATCGTTTATTAGCATTGATCTAATAGTTTGAGGCGCCCAGGGTACACCGGTTCTTGTTGGTACGTTTAACTCATTCAGACGTTTGGCAATAGATCGATATCCATAACCTTCAGCATACCATTCAAATATTTTTTTAACGATTTTGGCTTCCTCTTCGTGGATGTCAGCATTAAAGTCGTGCCCTTTAAAACGGTAACCGTAGGCCGACTTTCCACCTGGACGTTTTCCACTATCAATCATCTCTTCTATAACATAAGTGACCCTCTCTCCTAAGTTTTCTCTTTCCCATTGGGCGAGAGCTGCGACAAGGGTAATGAATAGCCTCCCCATTGCTGTCGTAGTGTCGTATATTTCCGTTGCTGATCGGAAAGCCACGTTATGTTTTTCGAATAACTTTAATAAGTCGTATAAATCTTGAACGGATCGAGTAAGCCTATCTAAACGATAGACTAAAACTACATCTACTTTCCCTCTCTTAACATCTTTTATTAATTCATTTATTTTAGGACGATTTAAGTCTTTAGCTGACCATCCATCATCAACAAAGTAGTCTATCTCTTCGCCCCAATCTTGGCTCAAACAGAAATTCTTCAAGCGCTCCCGTTGAGCTGGTATGGAGAAACCCTCTTCTGCGCGCTCTTTAGTTGATACACGAACATAAGCTGCGATACGTTTTTTCATTTTTGTCACTTCCTTAATATTAATCTAATAAACTATGAATCTAAGAATGTACGTTCGAGTAGGGACGTAAAAAATTAACCTAAACTTTTTAGCAATCGTTTAGGTACGCCGTATTCTTCAACAGCTTCATTTATTGTCACGCTCTCTTCTATGCCATTATGAAAAAGCAATTTTACCGCAAAGGTATTAGCTTCTACCTCAATGCGATCCGTTGAAAATAAAGTGTGTTTTTTTAGAAAAGGAGTATTCACATCGGGGTGTAATACGGCGTGCCCAAGCTCATGGGCGCAAATAAATTGTTTCTTTTTATCATTAACAGCCTCGTTTATGTGGATAAACTTGATTCTAAAATGTTTGCTGTAATACCCTAGTGTGTCCCCCAGTGGTTCATGTAAAACTTGGATCCCCATCTCATCTGCAATTTTAAAAGGGCAATTAGTATTAAACTTGCGTGTCAGTAGATATATTTTCTTTTTAATTAACTCCATTACGTCACCCGCCTATTTATCTCTATATTTTTTAGGAGTGAATTTTTGTTTTGATAATCGTTTTGCTAATCTCAATGAGTTTTCTAATGACGAAATTAATAATTCTCGATCCTCTTGTTCCCTTTCGTTTGGACTGTCTCCGTCAAAAGCAGCATATCCATCTTGCGATAGTTCATCGATCATTTTCTGAAGGTTCTTTTGGATATCTCGTTCATCTTTTTCGTTTAATTCAGGCAAGGGTGATTCTGATAGATCATCTTCATTAGCCATTTTTTCTAACTCATCGGTAGTAATACCGAGTCCTTTACAAACTTTTAAAACGTTATCTATAGAAGCTTTTCCTATTCCCCTGGTTAGCATCGATTGTAATGTCGTAGGTGGTAGTCCAACTTTTTCGGCAAACGCTCTATTGCTGTATCCTTTTTCTTTAATTAGTTTTTTGATTATTTCAGCCTTTTTCACGACATCTTGTCCTCCTTAGTAACTCTATACGATTTTTCGTATATATTTCTATGATACATCGTTGATTTACCTATGTAAATACAATTTTGAACGAAAATACGTTTAAATTTTTATTATTTTTGTTGACAATGAACGAAAATGCGTTTATAGTTAGAGTCAAGTTATACGAAATTGCGTTCACTGATGGAAGGCGGTGATTATTTTGCACAAAAATTTACGAGCAGAAATGGCTCGAGAAGGCATTTCAATGGTTGATATAGCGGAACTACTCAATGTACGTTACGCAACTGTTAACGACAAAGTGAACGGAAAATACCGTTTCTATTACGATGAAGCCTTAAAAATTAAAGAGGCATTTTTCCCAAATTGTACATTAGAATACCTTTTCGAAAACGATAATGAGCAAACAGCATGAAAGGGCAAGAACGAATAAAAACTTTAACTTTCTTATTTTGCCCTGAAGGGAGTGAAAACATGAGTGTAGTCCACTCGGCTAATACGCATACATCTTTACCAAAGGAGATGGTGCGAGTGGCTAAACAGAAACCGAAAGTTACAGTCAGATTTATTGGTCGTAAGGAACCATCCAAACAGGCTTTAGATAGATTTATTGAAAAGTACATGGAAATGGCGGCTGAATACGAGAGAAAGGAAAGGAGAGAACTCCTTGAGTCTAAGAAAACAACTGGCATTAACGGAAATAAAAGTAGCGATTTTAACAACGGCGTTTAATTTAAAAGAGGATCCAGACATTGAGGAAGCAGTGGAGCAGCTGATGAAGGTTTCCACCATGATCGATGACGAGATCCAAGTGGAGGAGGAAGAGGATTGGATTACAATGCGTGGAAAAAACATATTACAGAAGATCGAGTAGCATCTGTTAAAGGATTTAATAAACTTTCAGAATCACATAAGAAACTTTTTATGCGTGTTTACTTGGCGCACCTATCTGCTATGGGAACGGATTTTAGACAAAAGTACCTTCCAGATAATTTAAAAAGTATCAAATGGGTACCGGAAAAAAATTGTTTTCATGTATTTTGGCATGGTGACACGGAATGGTTCCACTATGACACCCGGGGGTGCTGGTACTGATGGCTAATAAAACAGTTGCACACCGGATTGCTTTTTACACAGGTAAACTTGCTGATTACGTTTCTGTTCATCCAGCTAAAGCAAGACCGCGCAGACATAAATATCGGCAGCAACGTTTAAAGCAATACAAAATTGCCTTGCACATATTAATCGAGGAACACCAAAACAAAATAAGCGCTGCCTTACAGGGGAAATAACCCCTATCTTTTTTACCCTTATGGCGAAATTTGTCTCAATCGGCTGTCAAAGTGAAGGGAGGTATGTTGTTAAATGGCTATTATGCTAGTAAACAATGAAAATTTGAAGATTGATGAAGTAGAAGAACAACAGAAAGTGTCGACTTTCGATGAAAAAGCTTATAAGCTATCAAACTTCTTCTTGTACATAAGTACAAAGATGTCAGAGAATAACCGTCCTAATGTTGCTAGGTGGGCACACGGTCAATTTTTAAAATATCAAAAGCAGTTCATGGATGGGAGGTAAAACATGATATTTCGTGAGGTATTGGGGATAACAACGCGTTTAGTTGAAATTGAAAGGATTGCAGATCCGGTAAACAAAAAGCGTCGTTTAGAAATTCTAAAGCGTGATCTAGAGCAGATGGAAAAGCATTATATCCTTGATGGATTTTTAGAAACAGTAAATGAGTTGTTGGAAGAGATTGCTTGAAGGTAGGTGAGCTGAGATGCCTGCGGTGGAGGATGACATTCAATACGACAGTTATAGGAGAATGCTTTACCATCCTTGCTTTCATCACAATCACAAACAACCGTGGACCGAGGAAGATTTAGAGTACCTGTGTAAGTTTTGGGGGTTTGATGAAAGAAGGACTTTATCGTTTGCCTTAGGAAGGCCTGAATCAGCGTTAGACACGAAAGTAGGTGTACTTAAGAAAGAAGGGCTTTTCTTATATTACAAAAAGCTTAACAAACACTGGTAAGGAGGTGAGAAACATGAACGCAGCTGAAGCAAGAATGATAACTGCTCAAAACTCAGAGAAGGTTGCAGAAGTACAGTTAAAAACTGTCATAGAAACGATGGAGAATCAAATAGCTATTGCAGCAAGAAATGGGAGAAGTTTTGCATCGATCTCTATTGATCCAGGTCAAGAATGGTACGTACATTACAACAATCGCAAATTAGCAGGCTACTTTGAGAATTTAGGTTACGAAGTACGAATTAATAGTTTGATGACTAATACTGTTCTTAGTTGTTCATGGATTTAAGGAGGTGAAAAGAGTGGAACCAGCAAAGATGGACGATTACTTCTGTCCTGACTGCGAAAAAGCTTTTGCAGTCGATGAAGGCATTGAACCGAAAGGGTGCCCTCACTGTCTGAAGGAAGTGTATGAGTATATGGATACTTTAGAAGTAAAAAGGTGGGTACCAAAAGAAAAAGCCACTGCGCCAACAGTGACTATATGAAACAACTCAATTTAATTATATCAAATTAGGAGGCTTTATCAATGAACATTAACGTTACTGTGGGGGTCACCCCTGAATTAGCAAAATTACTGGAAGGTTTATCTCAATTAGGAAAATTTGCTGCAGCTGCTCAAGTGGATAGCGCTCCACTGTCACCGTCTCAACCTGTTCAGGAGCCAGCGCAACAAGTCGTTCAACCGCAACAACCTGCAGGTGTTCCTACTGCTGCACCTGCGCCAGTAGCACCGCAACCTGAACCGCAGCAACAATCAGCACCAGTGCAATCAGCAGTACCAACGTCAGAAACAACTTACACGATGGATCAGCTAGCTGTAGCTGCTACTCAATTAATGGACCAGGGTAAACGGGATGCATTGCTTCAATTACTTAGCTCGTTTGGTGTACAAGCTCTTACTGCTTTACCAAAAGAACAATATGGAGCCTTTGCTACAAAGCTTCGAGAACAGGGTGCCAAAATATGAGCACGGAAATAAAGCACACTGATAGAGCACATGCCTTGTTATCAGCAAGCAGTGCTAGTCGTTGGTTAGCTTGTACTCCTAGTCCAAGGTTAGAAGAACAATTCGAAGATGAAGGTTCCGAGTATGCAGCAGAGGGGACATTGGCTCACGAGATAGCCGAATTAAAACTTCGTAAGCATTACACGGAGCCAATGGGTCCTCAGAAGTTTGCTGCCCAGATCCGGAAGTTCAAAAAACATGAGTTGTTCCAAGATGAAATGTTAAAGCACACAGATACTTACTTAGAATACATCCAAGGGATTACTCATGGATTTAAAACTTTACCTTTTGTGGCCATAGAAAAGCGTTTAGATTTTAGCGCTTATGTTCCAGAAGGATTTGGTACCGGGGATTGCATCATCATAGGTGAATCCAAGTTATACGTAATCGATTTTAAATATGGTAAAGGCGTTCCTGTTAGTGCGGAAGACAATCCGCAAATGAAATTATACGGCCTTGGTGCTTATCTCGAATATGGCTTTTTGTACGACATTAAAGAGGTTCAAATGGTTGTTGTACAACCAAGGTTAAATGATGAACCATCGGAAGCAACATTACCTTTAAATGAATTACTAGCATGGGGCGAAGAGATTAAACCGGTTGCCCGAAAAGCTTTTAAAGGTGAAGGAGATTATGTTCCTGGAGAGCATTGCAAGTTTTGTAAGGCAAAAGCGCAATGTAGAGCTCGTGCTGATCAGTACACAGCTTTAGAAGACTTTAAATCTATGAAACCTCCATTAATCAGTGATGAAGAGGTTGGTCAAATCTTAGAGAAAGCTCAGAACTTAGAAGCATGGGTGAAAGCTTTAAAAGACTACGCCTTAACTGAGAGTTTAAAAGGTAAAGAGATTCCTGGATGGAAAGCTGTTGAAGGTAGAGGATCACGTTCATATGTGGATCAAGATAAAGCCTTTGATCACTTAAAGGAAAAGGGTATCGATGAAGCCATTCTGTTTGAACGGGTACCGTTAACCGTTCCTAAGCTTGAAAAAGAGCTTGGTAAAAAAGAGTTTACAAGCTTACTAAAAGATCATGTTAAAAAATCACCGGGTAAACCAACCCTTGCGCCTATTAGCGATAAACGAAAAGCCGTTACTGTGAGTCCTGAGGCAGGAGAAGATTTTAAATAAGGAGGTAGATAATATTGAAGGTTGGTATTTATGTAGAGCAAAAAGTAGTATTTCGTTCCGATGTCATTGTTGAACAGCCTGAATCAATGTCCGACCGTGTATTTGAATCAATCATCGGCAAGGTTGAACGTTTTAATGAGGATATCAGGGACTTCACTCAAATATTAGAAAGTGAACACGGGATAAAAGTTTTAAAAGTGTCCAGTGGTTTTCCTGACAGCCCAGACACTTCTGAAATTGAAATTATCGATGTTAGAAACATAAAAGAAGATCAATAAAAAGGGGAAATGAAATCATGACAAATCAAACAAATCCAACGCGTGTAGTAACTGGAGAAGTACGTTTTAGCTTTGTAAACCTGTTAAAGCCGAGAGCAGCTCAACCAGGTGCAGAGGAAAAATACAGTACGGTTATTCTTCTTCCGAAATCTGATACTGCAACAAAAGCTCGTATCGATGCTGCTATTGAAGCAGCAAAAGAGTTAGGTAAATCAAAGTGGAACGGTGTTATTCCTCCAATGGTTGCTATACCGATCCATGACGGAGACGGTGTGAAACCATCCGATGGTATGCCGTTCGGTGAAGAATGCAAAGGGCATTGGGTATTCAGTGCTTCTACTAAAGTGGATCAGCCTCCAAAAATCGTGGATGCACAAATGAACCCTATTATGGATCCGACAGAAGTTTATTCCGGGATGTATGGGCGTATTGCCGTTAACTTTGGGGCTTATACCTTCTCTGGGAAAAAAGGTGTTGGCTGCTATATTAGTACAAACGTAATGAAAACACGAGATGGTGAACCGTTAGGAGCTTCCGCACCGGATGCATCCAGTGACTTTGGAGGAGGTCAACCAGCTCCTCATCAACCACAACAGGGATATGGCCAACAACAAAATTATCAACAACCTTATCCACAGCAACCGAATTACCAACAGGTGCCTCAAAGTAGCGCACCGGGGCATATTCAACCGCAACAACCTCAGCAGCAACAATATGATCCTATCACTGATCAACCGTTAAACGGTGGCGTGTATGGAATATGAGACAACTAAATATTGATATTGAAACATTTTCATCGGTAGACATTAAAAAGGCGGGACTGTACAAATACGTACAGTCTCCCGACTTTCAAATACTTCTATTTGCTTATTCAGTTGATGAAGGTCCTACTCGAGTCATTGATTTGGAGAGTGGTGAAAAAATACCGGAGATCATCAAGTTAGCGCTTATAGATCCAGAGGTTACAAAACGTGCTTATAATGCTGCATTTGAGTGGTACTGCTTAAATACGATAACTAACACTCCTTTAAATCAGTGGCGATGTACCATGTTTCACGGTTTATATTGTGGATACACAGCAGGACTAGAACCCACAGCAAAAGCATTAGGGTTACCTGCAGATAAGCAGAAAATGAGTGTTGGAAAATCTTTAATTCGTTTATTTTGTACACCGACAAAACCTACCAAGAAAAACGGTGGACGTACAAGAACGCTACCTCACCATGAACCTGAGAAGTGGGAACTATTCAAAGAGTACTGTATTCAAGACGTAGAGACGGAAAAGGAAGTAGGAAAAAGATTAAGTAATTTTCCTGTTCCTCTGCAGGAACAGTGGCTATGGGAACTAGATCAAAGAATCAATGCTCACGGTGTAGCTGTAGACAAGGCGCTTGTAGAAGGTGCCCTCCATGTAAGTGATTTATCAACAGCAGAGCTAACGGAAGAAGCAGTAAACATTACAGGGCTTAACAATCCAAATAGCACACAACAACTAACCAAATGGTTGTCTGATCAGGGTGTAGAGGTTGAGAATCTACAAAAAGGGACTGTATCCAGTCTCATTGAGACAACAAAGGGCGATGTAAAAAGAGCACTTGAAATACGACAAGAATTATCAAAGACAAGTGTGAAGAAGTACCAAGCCATGGAGGAGGCTGTGTGTGAAGACGGACGAGTAAGAGGGTTATTACAATTTTATGGAGCTAACCGTACTGGACGTTGGGCAGGCCGATTGGTTCAAGTTCAAAACCTCCCGAGGAATTACCTAGAGACTCTATCCCATGCAAGACAGCTTGTTCAAGAAAAGAAAGGTGAAGCACTGAAAATAATATACGGTAACGTTCCGGATACATTGTCTCAGTTAATTCGAACAGCCTTTGTACCAAGTGCTGGAAGTGTTTTTGTTATTTCCGATTTCAGTGCTATCGAGGCGAGAGTCATTGCCTGGTTAGCAGGAGAGCAGTGGAGACTTGATGTGTTTAATACCCACGGGAAGATCTACGAGGCCTCAGCTTCTCAAATGTTCGGAGTTCCCCTCGAGTTAATTAAAAAAGGGAATCCCGAATACGAGTTACGACAAAAAGGAAAGGTCGCTGAATTAGCTCTAGGTTACCAAGGGGGGAAGGGTGCGCTTATTTCCATGGGGGCGCTAGATATGGGCCTGACAGAAGATGAATTGCCTGACATCGTACACCGTTGGAGAAGTTCTAATAAACGAATTGTAGACCTGTGGTATTCATTAGAAAATGCTGCACTTTCAGTCATGACCGATGGGCAGCCAGTAGGAGTAAAAGGGCTATTGTTAGCTAGGGAAAGTGACATTGTAAACGGTTTAGATTTCCTAACGATTACCCTTCCAAGTAAACGGAAGCTTTTCTACGCTAAACCTTTCCTGTCTGAGAATGATTTCGGTAAAGAAGCTGTCCATTATTACGGGATGGATCAGACAACAAAGAAATGGAGCAAGGTGAACACTTACGGCGGTAAATTAGTCGAGAATGTGGTCCAGGCTATCGCAAGGGATTGTTTAGCAGAAACAATTGTACGACTAGACAATGTAGGGGTACAAACGGTTATGCACATCCATGATGAAGTTGTCCTGGACGTGCCGAAAGAACATGCTGATTTAGAAGCCATTACTCAGCTTATGAGCCAATCAATCCCATGGGCTCCTGGACTACCGTTAAATGCAGATGGCTTCACCTCATATTACTATATGAAAGATTAATAGGTTAGGAGGTTTATTATGCTTGATGTCATTAAAAAACATGCGAAGGATTTTACACCTGCGGCTGGTAAGGGTAAGAAAGTGCTGCAAGGTATTCATTATCGCTCGGATGGATCCGTTATGATAACCGACAGTCATACTCTTCTCTATGCAAAAGATGTGCACGACTTAAGCGAATCGATAGTGAAGCACCATAAGACGGATAAAGTTATCAATGAAAATTATCCGAATCTGAATAGTGTCCTAAACATGAATTATTCTACAGAATTCAAAATTAATGCTGAGGAAGTTTATCCCTCCTTAAAAACAGTTAAAGTTTCAGAAATAATCGACGAAGTTGCAACCTTAAAAGATGATTTAACTTTTAATGTTTATGATATTTCCGGTCAAAGTTATGTACTTTCTTTGTTCGGGACAAAAGCTTCCTTTTACCCGTTCCATATGAAAGTAGCGAATTTCCATAAATGTTTTTCTCTATTCAAAGATTTAGGAGTGGTCTCGGTAGATGTTCGTATTGCTGGAAACATGAATCCTATTCGTTTCAGCGATGAACATGATCGATTACACGTACTTATAGCTCCAGTTAGGAGGTATTAACATGTTGAAGATTGTGAGTGGATCGGTAGAAGATGTAAAAGCAGAACTCAAAATCATACTATCTAACTTAAAGAAAAGAGTATCGGCAATCAAGAAAGAATATAGGGGACGTCAAATGCCCGTGAGTAAACAACGAGAGATCCAAGAACTAGAACAATTCCAGAGAATATTTAAAGTGTCCGTCATGCTTCCAGTAGAGGTGGAAGGCATTGTGATCAATTACAAAGCTTATGAGGATATGTTGAAAAAGTTAAAGGGTCAATGGGTTCAGTTAAAAGTGGACAGTCAAAAACTTACACTTACCTATGAGTCTGGAAAATTGGAATTATATGATTTACGTCCGCTATTAACAAGTATTAAGCAATTTCCCCGCGCAGTGATTGAAAAATGAAAGGGTGATATAAATGAGAAATACAATGGGTGATTTAAATAATCATTTGTTCGAGCAACTGGAGAGGTTAAATGACGAAGAATTAAAAGGTGAAAAGTTAGACGAGGAGATTAAGCGTGCAAAATCCGTTACTGCGATTGCTTCTCAAATCATAAATAATGGGAACCTGGTACTTCAAGCGGAAAAATTACGTAATGACAAAATAAATGCGGATGTGAAGGTTCCTAAAATGCTAGAAGGTGGAAAGTAATGCCACACCGTTACACCGAAGAACAGGTCGATTTTATTACTCGAAATTATAAAGGTCGTACTACTTCTGAATTACTAGAAATGTTCAATGCTCACTTCGGGTTGAACTTGAAAAATACTCAACTCAGGGCTTTTAAACGGAATAGGGGCTTGAAAAGTGGAGTGAAGACAACATTCAGTCCCGGTCATACTCCATTTAACAAAGGTAAAAAAGGAACAGGTGGATGGGAGCCTACGCATTTTAAAAAAGGACACAAACCCCATAATTACAGAACAATCGGCACTGAAAGAGTCAATGGGGACGGGTATGTTGATATAAAGATATCAACAAATAAATGGCGAGCAAAACATGTTCTAATCTGGGAGAAAGAAAACGGACCTGTTCCGAAAGGCCATGCTGTTATTTTTGGAGACGGAAACCGGCGCAACTTTGAATTAGATAACCTCATCCTTGTTACCAGAAAGCAGTTAGTCAGGTTAAACCAGCACAAATTAATTCAAAATGATGCCGAGTTAACAAGATCCGGTGTAATTTTAGCAGATCTTTATTCGAAAATAGCAGAGCAAAAGAAAAAAGCTGATTAGTCGAGAAATGATGCGACATAGAAAGGGTGAATAAGCATGGTATATAGAGTATGGCAAAAAGACGGAAGTATTGATGAGATAGAAAATGTAAAAACGGTTGAGTATGGGGCGCAGAGTGGTTTCTATCATTTTTTAGATGAACATAGTTATTTATTGTTTGCAATCCCGAAAGAAGATGTTAAGGCAATCGGAAGGAAACTAACTAATGAATAGTTCGAATCTGTAGCGAAGGAGGTTAATTAGTGAACCACGATTTAGATCGAGATATTCAAAAACTCGAGAAATTACTAAAACAAAAGAAATGCCAACATAAGAGATTGGAACACGGGTATGCTTCTAACCCTCCTTGTAGTAGATGTTTAGATTGTGGAAGTTATTTCACTAAAAAACAATTAGAGCGTTTAGCTATGCCTGATGTCATTCAAGATGTTTTAAAAGAACGTGAACGCCAGGACAGGAAATGGGGAGAGCAGAACCATCTACCTCCGTACTGGTTAGGGATCATCACGGAAGAAGTGGGAGAGTTGGCACAAGCAATCAATGAAACTTATTTGTTTAATGCTAGAGAAAGAGAAAAAGGCGGTTACAAGAATATGAGAACTGAAGCTATTCAATCAGCTGCTGTATTAATTGCTTTTGTTGAGTGTTTAGATAGGAATTGGAAGGACTAGTGAAAGGTGGTACGACACCGATGCAACATGATAGAAAAATAACGATATCAGCAGGTAATAGTCGTAAGGCTACCGAGTGGCCACAGCAAACATTGTACTGGTCCGAAATGGTGGACAGGCTCCGGACTGCAGTAAGAGGGACCGAGACCTTAGCTGAATATCTTAAACTACCAAAGATGCAGCAAGACAACTTAAAAGACGTGGGTGGGTTTGTTGCCGGTACCCTTGCTAACAATCGTCGTAAAGCTTCCAACGTTACAGGGCGAGATATCATCACCTTAGACCTGGACAATATACCTGCAGGTGGAACGCAAGACGTATTACGGCGATTAGAGGGGTTAGGGTGCGCTTATGCAACTTATAGTACACGTAAGCACGAGGAGGGCAAGCCACGGTTACGTGTGCTTGTTCCCCTTAACCGTACGGCAACAGCCGATGAGTATGAACCTTTAGCACGTAAGCTCGCTTCCATTATCGGTATGAGTCTTGCGGATCCAACCACGTTTGAAGCCTCGAGGCTTATGTACTGGCCGAGTTGTTGTGTGGATAGTCAATATGTGTTTCAACATGGGGATAAACAATTTCTTGATGCCGATGGTCTACTCTCTACATATGGAGATTGGAGAAATATAAGTGAGTGGCCGGAGGTTCCAGGAGCAAGTCAAACACATGTAAGAATGGCAGCAAAGCAAGGGAACCCAACGGAAAAACGTGGGGTAGTAGGCGCCTTCTGTAGACAGTTTGACATCCATACTGCTATTGAAACCTTTTTGCCGGGTGTTTATACTCCGACAGATGATGGAGAGCGTTATACGTTTATTGGAGGGTCGACTGTTGGTGGTGCCGTGATTTACGATGATGGCTTGTTCCTTTATTCCCACCACGCAACAGACCCGTGCAGTGGACGTTTAGTGAATGCCTTTGACCTTGTTAGGCTTCATAAGTTTGGAGAGCAAGACGATGAAGCAAAGCCAGATACACCGGTGAATAAGCTTCCGTCCTTTGTATCTATGAGTGCCTTTGCACTAAATGACGGCGGAGTAGCTGCCGTGTTAAACCAGGAACGGTATGAACAAGCGTTGGAGGATTTCGGTACCGAAACAACGCCGGCAACAAAAGAAGATGTGAATTGGATCAAGAAGCTGCAGGTAAGTGCCACAACAGGAATGCCTGCAAAAACGTCCGATAATATCATGATCATATTAGAGCACGATCCACAGTTAAAAGGGAAGCTTGCATATGATGAATTTGCGAATCGGGGTCTCGTATTAGGACCATTGCCTTGGAACCAGAAGAAGGATCGTAGAGCATGGTCGGACGTGGACGATGCTGGTCTGCGCCATTATCTAGAAAAGATTTACGGTATTACAGGGAAAGAGAAGATATTTGATGCAACCGCTTTGTGCGCGCATAAGCACGCGTTTAATGATGTCCAGGAATACCTTGGAACATTGAAATGGGACGGCGTGAAACGATTAGATACAGCAATTATTGATTATTTAGGAGCATTAGACTCTCCTTATGTGAGAGCTGTTACGCGTAAATCCATTGTGGCCATGATAGCACGGGCCATGGAACCGGGATGTAAATATGATTACATGCCAATCTTAGCAGGTCCGCAGGGTATTGGTAAAAGTACGTTTTTAAATATCCTTGGAGGACGTTGGTATTCGGACAGTTTACAGACCTTTGAAGGGAAAGAAGCAAGTGAAATGATACAGGGTATTTGGCTGAATGAGGTGGGAGAATTAACAGGTATGACGAAATCGGAAGCCAATGCCGTTAAGCAGTTTTTAAGCCGAAGAGAGGATATTTACAGGGAACCATTTGGGAGAAGAACAAAGCCTTTTCCAAGGCAGTGTGTATTTTTTGGTACGACGAATGATAGTGAATTCCTAAAGGATCGGACAGGAAATAGACGTTTTTGGCCAATCGATGTGGGTGTTCAAGAAGTAACTAAAAGTGTATTCGATCAACTGGAGACAGAAGTACCTCAGTTGCTTGCAGAAGCATATACGTATTGGCAGATAGGAGAACCTTTATACCTGAATAAGGAGATCGAGGCAGAAGCAAAGAAGCACCAAGACAACCACCGAGAGAGCAATGCAAAAGAAGGTATCATCCGTGAATTCGTGGAGAGACGTGTGCCTTTAGGATGGGAGAAAAAAGACATCGGTGATCGGCGTTTATATTGGTCCGGGGAGTTCGGGACCTTTACAGGTGAGACCGTGGAACGGGACCGCATTTGTGCTGCTGAAGTATGGGTGGAGTGCTTAGGTGGAGACATTAAATACATGAAACGTTCAGACTCGTTAGAGATTAACGGTATATTAGGAGATATAGAAGGCTGGGAAAGACATAATTCTAACATGCGTTTTGGGTGTTATGGAAGACAAAAAGGGTTCATAAAAGTGTCAACTTAGGGTGTCAACTTTCTTCATTTTGTCAACTTTCTCTGTCAACGGTGTCAACTTTGAAAAATTAGAAAGTTGACAGGTAAAACCCTTTATATATCTATATTTATTATTATATGTCAACTATGTCAACTTTAAATTATAAGTAAATATAAAATAGGTAAATTAGGTATATAGTGTGTGTACCTAATACGCCTAATACACCTGTTTATACGCTAATAAGGGAAAAAGGATGTTAAAGTTGACCGTAGTTTTTGAGAGGATGGTTTGATGAGAAAGATAAGGGAACGTGACATAGAAAATTATTTCCGTGAAGAAGTGAGAAAAGCTGGAGGACGAGCTTACAAGTTTGAGAGCCCGGGAAACATTGGGGTGCCAGACAGGTTAGTGTTGTTTCCAGGTAAAAGAGTTTACTTTGTGGAAATGAAAGCACCAGGTAAGAAACCAACAAAAAATCAGATCGGACAACATCGAAAGATTAATAGTTTCGGACATACTGTTTTAGTTATTGACAGTAAAGAGGGCATAGACGAATTCATTCAAGAGTATGGTGAGATCCAATGAAGTTTGTTCCACACAGCTACCAACGGTATTGCATCAACCGAGTGCTTACAGATCCAGCACTAGGGTTGTTACTAGATATGGGACTTGGGAAAACAGTAATCACCTTAACAGCCATTAACGATTTGAAGTATAACCGTTTCGCCGTTTCCAAAGTGTTAGTGGTTGCACCGAAGAAGGTTGCCGAAAGTACCTGGGTAAAAGAAAAAGACAAATGGGATCATCTTCAGCTGCTACGAATTATCCCGGCCCTTGGATCCGCAGCAAAACGAATACGAGCATTAAACACACCTGCAGATATTTACGTGATCAACCGGGAAAACATTCCTTGGTTAGTGGAGTATTATCGAAATGCATGGCCTTTTGACATGGTGGTAATCGACGAGTTTAGTAGTTTTAAGAATCACCAAGCCAAACGGTTCAAGGCCTTAACGTGGGTAAGGCCACACATCAATCGCATAGTTGGACTGACAGGAACGCCGGCACCAAATGGACTACTGGACCTGTGGGCGCAGGTGTACTTACTGGATAACGGGGAACGACTAGGAAAGAAGATCACCCATTTCCGGGAAAGATACTTTGAACCAGATCGTCGTGATAGAGAAAGAGTTTTTACTTACGCACCAAAGCCAGGAGGAGAGGAAGTCATCCAACGATTGATTGGAGACATATGCGTTAGCATGAAAGCAGAAGATTACTTAGAGCTTCCTGACATCACGTTTAATACGGTTCCAGTAGTACTGGATAACAAAGCCCAAGATGCTTATGACATGTTGGAAAAAGATATGTTACTGCAGGTAGATGAGTCCACCATCGATGTAGGTAGTGCAGCTGTACTGACGAATAAGTTACTGCAACTTTGTAACGGTGCCTTATATGACGAGGATCGTAAGGTTGTAGAAATCCATAAGTGTAAGGTGGAAGCGTTCATGGAGTTGGTAGAGGGCTTGAATGGGAAGCCAGCTTTAGTCTTTTACAACTTTCAACATGACAAGGAACGGATCAAGCAAGCATTAAGCAAGACTAAGTTAAGAGTGAGGGAGTTAAAGACACCGCAGGATGAAACGGATTGGAACAACCGAGAGATTGATATTTTACTAGCCCATCCTGCAAGTGCTGCTTACGGGTTGAATCTTCAGCAAGGAGGAAACCATGTGATATGGTTCGGTCTTAACTGGAGCTTGGAATTATATCAGCAAGCCAACAAACGACTTCACCGTCAAGGACAAACGGAAAAGGTTATCATTCACCACTTAACCGTTGAAGGTGGTGTCGATGAGGATGTTGTAGCAGCATTAGCCAACAAGACAAGCACCCAAGACGAGTTAATGTCTGCTTTAAAAGCAAGGATTGAGAAGATCCAGGAGAAAGAGGGTGTCCAACAGTGAAACTATCGGAGAAACAATTGCAGATCATTACTGAGACTGTAGCAAAGGTTTTAGCCGAGCAAAAGCAGAAGGAAGAGGAAGATAAGAAAGACAAACGATATCTAAATACTGTTTTGCTTTTAAAAAATTATCGTGGACTTGTTGTGCATTGTGAGAACGTAAAAGGAGAGCTTTGGGAGATTGATAATAAATCCATACAAGATTTAGATCTTGAAGAGATTACCTTAGAATCCATTGAATCAATAAAGAAAAGTCGAAAAAAAACAGTCGCAATGGTGATGTTCATACAATCAAAGGTAGAGGCTTATAAAAGCATGTGTACAGAGGATGAGTTGATCAGATACCGAGTATTAGAGAAAAAATATATAAGCCCCTTAAAAATGTCCAACAGACAGATTGCAGAGAGTGAGAACATTGAAAAAACAGCATTTTATAAGTATTTGAAACAAGCTACAGAAGATATACAGGTCTTGTTTTTTGGGGTGGATGCAATCAGTTTCAAGTAGCGCGGAAAAATCGCGGAACAAACGCGGACTATTTATGTGTTAATATGTTAGTGAGTAAAGTTTTATCCAATTTCATAATGATTGATTGCTAGGAAGCACCCGTGAATCGAGACGGGTGCTTTTCCGTTTTTATAGACTGGATGGTGTAGGAGGTAGGTGAATGAGTTAATGCCACGAAAAAGAGATCCTAAACGTGATGAAGCGTGGGAGCTGTACAAGAAACACAACGGTGATATTACGAACCGCAGGATTGCTAACATTCTTGAGGTAGACGAGAAGAAGGTTGCCGTGTGGAAACAACGCGATAAGTGGAATGTTGTACAACAAACGAAAAAGAATGTTGTACAACAAAAGAAGAGGAAACCCGGAGGACAGCCAGGAAACAAGCACGCTTTAGGTAATCCAGGTAATAAGAATCCGAATCCTGAAACTAGATTTGCAAAACGGAATACTGCCGCATTGAAACACGGTTTGTTTGCAAAGCATCTTCCTCCAGAAACGATGGAACTAGTTGAACAGCTGCAGCAGGAGGATCAAACGGCAAAGTTAAAACGTAGCATTGCCATTCAGGAAGCTGCCATTATCCGTGCCCAAGGAATTATGCATGTGGAATCAAAGGATGAACTAATCAAACACCTCAGGAAAGTAAAAAACGGCGATACCTTCGAAGAGAAGGAATGGGAGTTTCAATATGCCTGGGATCGACAAGGTAATTTCCTCAACTCACTTTCACGGGCCATGTCTACGTTAATGGGGATGTATCGAACGTTAGCAGAGCTTGAAGGAGATAATCAAGACGACGTGAAGGAGCGCATTGGCTTTTTCATGGATGCTCTTAACGGTACTGCTGAGGAAGTTTGGGACAATGAAGAAGTGGAAGACGATGAATAATTTTTGAATTTTATTCAATCGTTTTTATGCAAGAATCACGGGAAATAATGTTGGGCTTAGAAGTGAAAAGCCTTGTAAATTGCGGATGTATAAAAACTTGTATACTGTAAAATTTTCCAACAATTTTAATCCTTGATATAACAACGTTCTGTAATTTCATTGTTACGCAATATAAATATTTTACGTAATAAACTTGAATTCCATATTCAAGACTATGCAAATAAATATACGGTAAATTGATTTTCATATACAGACTAGGAGTGGAGGCGGTGAGGCGAAGGAAGAAGAAAAGGACGCAGCCTTTTAAGTTTTTACCTTTCTCGGTAAAACAGAAAAAGCTTATGACGTGGTGGACTAAAAAAAGTCCTTACCACGATTACGACATGGTGATTGCGGACGGATCTATCCGATCAGGTAAAACAGTGGCCATGATTAATAGCTTTTTAGATTGGTCCCTATCCACGTTTGAAGATGAACAATTTATCATTGCTGGAAAGTCCATGGGGGCGTTAAAACGTAACGTATTAAACCCCATGTTTAAGATATTAGCAGCGAAAGGAATTGATTATGATTACCAACGTTCCTCCGATGAGCCTCACATAAAGATAGGCACAAACATTTATTACTTGTTTGGTGCTAACAATGAACGTTCACAGGATACGTTACAAGGTCTTACAGCTGCAGGAGCATATGGAGACGAAGCTGCGCTTTTCCCTGAGTCATTTGTTAAGCAGATGATTGGTCGTTGCTCCGTTGAAGGCTCTAAGGTGTTTATGAACTGTAACCCACAAGGGCCGTACCACTGGTTCAAGTTGGACTACATCGACAAGGCAAAGGAAAAACGCATTGTACACTTGCACTTTACGATGGTGGATAACCTATCCTTGTCACCAAAAGTGAGAGAAAGATACGAGAGAATGTTCTCCGGTGTCTTCTACCAGCGCTACATTTTAGGTTTGTGGGTACTTGCTGAAGGTATCATTTACGATATGTTCAACAAGGTAAAGCACACTGTTGAATCAATTCTACGGAATTACGAGAAATACCATGTTTCTGTAGACTATGGTACTAATAACCCAATGACGTTTGGGTTATGGGGATTGCATAAAGATGTTTGGTACAAGGTGAAAGAGTACCATTACGATGGCAGAGCCAGGTCTAAACAGAAAACAGATAGCGAATATAAAGAGGACCTTTTAAAGTTTATTGGGAACCTCAAAATTGAGTCTGTTATTGTGGATCCGTCCGCATCCTCATTCATTGCTGAAATTAGAAACGTAAAATATGGCGATGGGTACAAGATCAAGGTTAAACGTGCTAGAAATGACGTACTTGATGGTATTCGAAATGTTTCTACGGCAATAGTGGATGGCAAGATCAAATACAATGACTGCTGCGAAGAGACGTTTAGGGAGTTTTCCTCCTATGCATGGGATGAGAAGGCCCAGGAACGTGGTGAAGATAAACCTAAAAAAGTAAACGATCACCATATGGACGGGGATCGTTATTTTGTTAATACGATTATTTACGGTAAGACCAAAGCGAAAGCAGTACCAGCAATCGCATAGAGGAGGTGAGAAAGTGAAACATATTATCCGACAAATAAAAAATAATAACGGCTTACCCACAGCAAAGGTTATCAAGCAGCTGATCGAGGAGAAAAAAGGCCGCCATAAAGTTATGCGTGAATTGTATGAACGGTATAAAGCAGAGATTGGTAGTCCAGCAGTACCAATCTTCAATCGTAAATTAGAGCAAAACGAAAGTGCAAATAAAATCAATAACAAGCTGAATAATGATTTCTTCGGGGAGATCGTCGATACAAAAGTGGGTTACCTTGTGGGTAAGCCTATTTCTTATGTCTACGATCCAAAGG
Source organism: Evansella vedderi (assembly GCF_030813435.1). GTDB lineage: Bacteria > Bacillota > Bacilli > Bacillales > Salisediminibacteriaceae > Evansella > Evansella vedderi. The sequence goes on from NZ_JAUSUG010000008.1 coordinate 42,691, forward strand.
AGCAGGTTGTTATTGATGCAATAAGGGACTTTAACCTGATTAACAACATCGAAGACCTGGACAGCGAAACAGTAAAAAAGGCTGCCATTTGCGGTTATGCTGCAAGGCAATTGTATGTTGATCGAGAAGGTCAAGAAAGAGTGAAAAACATTAATCCTTGGGAATGTGTTTTTATCACTGACGGAAGGATTGCTGAACCTGAATATGCTTTTCGGTATTACACGATTGAGCATGGAAACGAAGAAGTAATAAGAGTGGAATGGTTCAATGAAAAACATATTACCTATTACATCCTTCGAAAAGATGCTTTAGAAATGGATCCGGAAGAGCCAGTAAACCCTTATGAACATCTTTTTGATTACTGTACACTGTTCGGGATAGCCAATAACGACGAGCTACAGGGCGATGCGGAAAAGGTCCTTTCTCTTATCGATGCATACGACAGAGCGCTTTCCGATTGCTCTAGTGAAATAGAGCAGTTTAGGCTTGCTTACATGCTCATTGTGGGTATGGATATAGACGAGGAAATACTCGAACAGATGAAACGTACTGGAGCTATTCAAGTGGACGGAGAACCAGATGCTCCAGCTGATGCAAAGTTTATAACGAAGGACATCAACGACACCTTTATACAAAATACGTTGGATCGTTTTGAAGAAAACATTATTCGGTTTGCGCGTCATGTTAACTTCAACGACGAGGCTTTTGGCGGAAATGCTTCAGGAGTTGCTATTCGTTATAAGCTGATGAACTTAGAAAACAAATGTATCACTGGAGAGAGAAAGTTCTCATCAAGTTTACGTTACCAGTACAAGGTACTTGGTTCAGCATGGGGGAAGAAGTCCATCCATTTGGACCATTTAGAGATGGAATACCAATTCTCACGTAACCTTCCTGTTAATTTGAAAGAGGAAGCAGAAACAACAGCGTTATTACGTGGCCATGTAAGTGAAAATACACGCTTAAGTAAATTATCCTTTGTTCCAGATCCGCAGCAGGAGAAGGAGGAAATGGAAAAAGAGGAAGCTGCATTGGTAGGGACACCGAATAGAGCTCATGAAGACCCCGAGGATGATGATGAATGAGTCTAACAAGGAAATTCAAACAAGCTGATAGGGCGTTAAGTCTTACAGAAGCTCAAACGGAAAAAGAGTTAAAGAAATCTTACGAAAATGTGTTGAAAGAGGTACAAGGTGAACTAGCTGTAACCTATGCTCAGTTTGGTCAAGGAGGTAAGGTTGAGTATCACGTTATGAACCGTTACCACCGTCTTAAAAAACTAGAGGATACAGTGATAACACACTTAAATAAATACAGTCGTAAGAAAGCTAATATTTTAAAATCTAGCTTTAAAAATCAATACGCAGACTCTTTTTATCGAACGGCCTTTGCACTGGAGACAGAAGCAGCTGCTAAGCTTGGTTTCCGTCAACTAAAAGAAGATGTAATAATGGATGCCATTAACAACCCAATCAGTGGATTAACTCTTTCAGACACACTAGCAGGACACCGCACGGATTTAATCCGTAATATCAGACGTGAAATAACACAAGGTTTAATCAGAGGAGAGTCTTATGAGCTCATGGCAAAGCGCTTGGAAAAAAGACTTGATGGTGATTATAAAAAAGCCTTACGTGTTGCACGTACGGAGTCCCACAGGGTGCAACAAGAGGGAAGACTCAAAAGCATGGAACATGCTGCCGATCAGGGCGTGATCATGAAAAAGATGTGGGTTGCTACATTGGACGAGTCAACAAGGGATGCACATGAAGAGCTTGACGGGAAAATGGTAGAAGTCGATGACGACTTTACTTCCAGTAACGGAGGTAGGGGACCAGCTCCTGGACAAATGGGTACTGCAGAAGATGATATTAATTGCCGTTGTACGGTGGTTACTGTCATTGAAGGCTTTGAGCCTAAAGTACGTCGTTCCCGAGAAGTGGAAGGTAAACGCGGTGAGATTAAGCAATACAAAACGTTTAAACAATGGAAAAAAGGTCGCATCGATGCGGCTTAAAATTTTATTTGAGGGCAACTCAACGGCAACTGCTTAGCAGGGGCTTTTTTGTGTTGAACTCACGAGGAGGAAATACCAATGACAATTATTCAAAAAGAACTAGAAGTGAAAAGAGCAGTGGAACAAACAAAAGCTTGGAAGCCATTCATCCGGTTAAACATTCAACATTTTGCTGATGGTGACAAAGACGATGACAAAGGCGACAAAGGCGACAAAGGCGATGGAGAAAAGGGTGGAGATAAAGGCGACGGAGATAAAACTCCTCAGTTCTCCAAAGAGCAGGAAGATTACCTGCAAAAAATGATTCAATCTGCTACGGATAAAGTCCGTACGACTTACAGCAAGGAAAACAAGGAGCTTAAAGACAAGATTGATGCTTACGAGAAGGAGAAAATGACTGACGAAGAGCGCAAAGAACACGAGAAGCAGCAGTATGAAAAAAGCTTAAAGGATAAAGAAGTAGCGCTCAATGAGAAGGAACAGCTCATGCTCACATCAGACTTACTTGATGAAAAGAAGCTCCCTCAGAAATTTAAGAATATCCTTGCTGGAGGTGATGAAAAGCAAACGAAGGAGAACGTAGAAACCTTCGCTAAGTTGTGGCAGGAAGAAGTTGAAAGAGTAGTCAATGAACGCTTTAAAAAAGGCGGAATGGATGATCCTGCCTCAGGTGGAGGACCATCCAAAACACCTAAAACACTTTCAGGAGCAATTGGTGATTTTTACAAAAAGAAATAGGAGTGATTATACATGCCAGTAACAATGGAGCAAGCACGATTAAATACGCAAGATGACATTCAAGCAGGAATTATCGATGAGTTTCGTAAGAGCTCATTCATTTTAAACAACATCACATTTGATGATGCAGTAACACCTGGTACTTCTGGAGCAACGTTAACGTATGGTTATACTCGAGTAATCGAAGAAGCTCAAGCCGCTTTCCGTGCGATTAACTCTGAGTACACAAACCATGAGGCTAAAAAGCAACGTTACACCACTGAATTGAAAGTATTCGGGGGCCAGTACAAAATTGACCGAGTACTTGCACGTACAGGCGGTTTAGCAGATGAGGTAGCCTTTCAAACAGAACAAAAAGTAAAAGCAACTCGTACGCTTTTCCATGACACTGTAATCAACGGTGACTCTGGAGCTAATGAAGACTCCTTCGATGGTTTGGACAAAGCTATTACTGGTACTTCTACAGAGCATTACACAGAGGAGTATATTGATATCTCATCCACAGGTCAGATTGAGTCTAACTACAAGAAATTCCTGTTTGAGCTAGACGAGTTTTTAAGCCGTTTGGATGAAAAGCCGGATGTATTAGCAAGCAACACGAAGATGTATAACCGGCTAGTAGCCATTGCACGAGAGGCAGGATATTTAACTTCAAGTGAGGACGCCTTCGGACGTAAGATTTGGGCTTATAACGATATCCCAATTGTTGACCTTGGAGCGAAGCCAGGTTCTAACAACCCAGTAGTAGCTATTGACTCACGTACTGTTGGAGGATCCGCGGTCTCCGGATTAACGGATCTTTACGCATGGCGTTTTGGTTTGGACGCCTTCCACGGCGTTTCCCTTGCTAATACTGATCTAGTAAAGATTTGGTTACCGGACTTTGATACTGCAGGAGCTGTAAAGCCTGGAGAAGTAGAAATGGTTTCTTCTGTTGCATTGAAGCGTACGAAATCTGCAGGTGTTTTCCGTAACATTAAGGTGGTGTAATTATGGTCAAGATACTTGCACCGAATAAAGAGTACAATGGGATTTCCGCAACAGTAAAATTCATTGATGGGGTGGGAGAGACTAACTCTCCTCATCTTATCGATTGGTTTAAACGTAAAGGTTACGAGGTCAAGGAAATTGAAAGTGAAAAAAGCATCGATGATATGACAGGTGCTGAGTTAAAGGAACTTGCAAAAGAAAAAGGGCTTGAGGGATACAGCAATATGAAGGTTGCTGAACTAAAAGAAGCCTTAAAGGAGCTTGAAGAAGAATGAAACCGACAGTAGGAAGAATCGTTTATTATAAATCCTATGGAACACCGGGAGGCGAATATAAAAGTGAGGACAGGGCAGCGATTATTACTAACGTCCATCAAGGCGAAGAAGATGTTGTGGACCTGTGTGTTTTTAATCCTGGTGGCTTGTTCTTTAACTTACGAGTCTCCAAAGGCAGTAACGGTGGACAATGGGATTGGATGCCATACCAAAAAGGGCAAGCGAAGAAAACAGAAGAACTCAATCATGAGCTATCGAAAGTTGGGCGACTCAATGGGCAAGCCGAATAAAGGTACACCAAAGGATAAGAGGTTAAAACGTAACCGTAAACCTAAGGGCAAAACTAAAAAGAAATAGGGTGATTTTATGCCTTTAGTATCAAAAGATGAAATGAGAACGTATTTAGGATCAATCAAGGTGACTGACGAGCAACTAATAGCTTATATCGAGGATGCTGAAGAATGGATCAAAGAGTATACCAGGAGAGATGAACTCCCCAAAGGCTACGCAAAAAACGTAAAGAAAATGGTTGCTTACGATCTTACAAACAAAGAAGGAAAGACCACTGAAAGTCTAGGTAAACACTCTATCTCTTTTGAAAACAGTGATTATCCTAAAAGCTGTTTAAGAGGATTACGAAAGAAGTTGAAGGTCGTATGATAGGGGATTACTTTACAGATGAATTCACGGTAAAACGTAACCAGAAGCAAACAGTTAACGGACGTACATTTAACAATCCAGTAACGTTAGGAACAATTAAAGGTGCTATGGATGCGCTGAGTGGAGATCAACGCTTTGCAGCTGATCAATCGCAATACTCATCATCCCATGAACTTTTTACTTTTGCTGATGGGGTAGCCGTCAAAAAAGGCGATCAAATCATTGATGAAGATGACCAGGTGTATACGGTAAAGTTTATTGATCATAACATGAGTATGGGCCACATTCGAATGGAAGTGGAGTGGAACGAATATGCCCAGAAAAAAGAGTAAAGTAACTTTTCAAAATAACATTCCAAAGTTCAAAAAACAGTATAAGGAGAACAAAGGTAAACTCCTTACAGGTATCGGGGAGCACACTCTTTCCAATGTACAGTTGCGTTCCCCTGTTTCTTCTAGTGCCTTAAGGGATAGTTACAACTACAAGACGGATGAAGCAAAAGGCGAAGTCATTCTTGGATCAAGCGCAGAACACGCTCCTTATGTTGAATTTGGTACAGGTAAGTATGCTGAAAAAGGCGATGGGAGAAAAACGCCGTGGGCTTATGAAGACCCAAAAACAGGTGAAATTATATTTACACATGGTATGCGGCCACAACCAACCTTGCGCCCTGCAGCAGATGATACGAAAGGCGTAATAAAGCAGTTGGCCGCAACCATTATGAAAATGTAGGTGGTAAACATGAACAACCTAATAGATTTCATGTTGGAAGAGTTAAACAAGATCCATCCTCGTTCATATCATGAGCAGGTGGGCGATGATAACACAATGCCATACATCGTTTTTACTATTCCTACTACGACTCCTGGAACAGAAGACGAGGTCATTATTGAGACGCGTTATTGGGATGATGCCAACACTTGGAACAGTGTAGAGGATACAAAACGATTAGATGAGCTTTACGATAGAGTAGAAAACCATTTTAACGGAAATGTTTTTCCTTCCGAAGGCTTTTCTACAAGGCTTTATAAGCTGCAAGGTCCTAGAGAGTTACCGGATCCTGATCCTAACCTTAGGAGAAGGGAATTACGCTTTGTAGCGAAGACATTTTTTAAGAAGAAAGGGTGAAGCTAGATGGCACCGAAAAAATCTGCAGTTCAAGCTGCTGATCCGAAAGAGGTCCTTCTTGGTGAAGGGGCTTTTTATTTTAATTACGATGTAGAAGGCGAGGAAGTTGTAGGAGCAGTCGAGGGAGGAGCGTTTAATGTAGCACGAGAATTCAAGAACCTCCAGGAATATGGAGCTAAGGGGCCGATCAAAGGTTTAACCCATATTATCGAAGAAATCCCTAGACTGACTGTTAATTCCATGAGCATCGTTAACGCTAACCGCTATGCTAAGTTTTATGCAGGGTTAAAAGCTGATACTTCTAATGCGGGTTATGATGAAATTAAACCCACAGGAAAAGTAAGCCAGGACGATTATTTGAAAAACGTTGCTTTTGTTGGCTCCACCGCAGAAGGGAAAGACGTTGTTATCATCGTAGAAAACGCATTAGGTGACGGTGAATTGGAGTCTGCTCTTGAGAACCAAGAAAAGGTTGTTAACGAGGTTCAATTTACAGGTCATTACGATCCTACTGATTTGATGACACCACCGTACAAAATGCGTTATCCAAAAGCAACAACACAACAATCTAGTTAAGAGACTCCCTAGTGAGTCTCTTTCTTAATTTAAGGAGGAGTACACAATGGCAATCGTTATTAATGATAAAGAGTATGTTATCCGAAATATTAAAACTCGTGACATCCCAAAAGTGTCCAGGATTTTAAAAAAGATGGACATTGATAAGTTTGATGTAATGAACATGGTTAACTCATTAGTCGGTAAGGACATTAACGCAGCACAAAAAGCTGCAGGTATTGAAGCGATGCTTTATCTACTCACCCGTTTAGGCAATGCAGAAAATGATTTTTATGAATTCTTTTCCAGTTTAACAGAGGGGAAGATGAGTCCAGATGAGTTTGCAGATCTAGACATTGAAGATTTAGTTGAATTCATGAAAGCCTTGAAAGAGCAAAAAGGTATTATGAATTTTTTGCGCTTACTCTCCAAATCGATGCAATAGAATTTTACGATGTTTTATTGAGTCGTTACAGTAACATAGAATTTATTCTCGATTTGGATGTTCAGGAAGGAATAGAACTTTTCGGAAAAGCTTTTGATAAAACGGTTGAGGGACGGATATGGCAAAAATGGCTTAATTTTTATGTTCATACTGATCCTAAAAAGAGACTTCCTTATGATACTTATTACCAAAAACATGTTGGAAAAAGCACAGCTAAAAAATCGAAAAGCAACAGGACTCCTGAACAAATAATTGCAGAGTCAAAACGCATACGAAATAACGATAGAGAGCGCTCTTAATGAGGGCTTTTTTGTTTTCCCTAAGGGGGTGAACTGATTGGAAATCTTCCGTTTGTTTGGAAGTATTTTTATTGAGGATAATGATGTAGAAAAAAAGGTCGATGATGTAGGTAAGAAAGCTGAAAGCGCTGGAGAAAAAGTCAAAAAGATGGGTGACAATGTCTCTAAAGCTGGAGGCTTCATGACTAAATGGGTGACAGGCCCTATTGCTGCAGCTGGTGCTGGTATCGTCGCGTTAACCGGAAGAATAACAGCTAAAGGGGATGAAATAGCCAAAACTAGCAGGCAATTGAACATCAGCACCGATGCATACCAAGAACTAGAATATGCTTTAGGACAGTTGGGTGTATCACAAGGTGGTTTTGAAAGAGGGTTAAGAAATCTCAACGATACCATCGGTCAAGCTGCAAACGGAAGTGAGAAGCATAAGGAACAACTCGAGAAGCTAGGGGTAAACATGGAAGCCTTGGAGAACGGCACTTTGTCAACGGATGAGGCTTTTATGCAAGTGATGGGTACACTCCACGGGATGGACAACGCTTCTCAAGCTTCTGCTCTTGCTGCTGAACTATTTGGTTCAAAAGTAGGCCCCGAGTTGGCCACTGCCATTGAAGAAGGAGATATGTCCATTCAAGAGCTTCGGGATCACGCCCATGATTTGGGTATTGTCATGAGTGAGGATGCAACAAAAGCTTCTGAAGAATACCAAGATGCTATTGATGATTTAACCCGGACATTCGGTGGATTTTTTCAAGAATTGGTTACAGGTGCAGTGCCTTTCCTTACGGAAACTGCCATACCATTTATTCGAGATCAAGCTATCCCAGCAATACAAGATTTTAGCCAGCGAATAGGCGAGCTTATTCAATGGTTTATGGATTTAAGTCCGGAAACGAAAAAAGTAATTGGGATAATAACCATGCTAGCTTTTGTCATGGGCCCGATCCTCATGATAGTAGGTAAAGCAATTTCCTTATTTATGGCACTTCTACCTGTTTTAAAGTTAGTGGGTGTAGGTATTGGGATGTTATTTTCTCCAATCGGTTTAATTATTGCTGCTATAGCAGCACTCATAGCAATAGGAGTCCTCCTGTGGAAAAATTGGGATATCATCCGGGAGAAAGCTTCAGAAATATTTAACAAAGTTGTTTCTGTAATCTCAGATGCAATAGACGGAGCAAAAAATGCTATATCTGATGGGATGCAAGCAGCACTTACTATAATCACTAATTTAGGGAGTTCATTCTTTAAAGCCGGACGAGGTTTGATTGACCAGGTAGTAAGCGGGATAACAGGAGCTATTGGAAAAGTAAAAGATGCTGCAAGTAACCTAGCAGGTACCGTTCGAAACTTGCTTCCGTTTTCTCCGGCAAAAGAAGGGCCGTTGAGTGACCTGGACAAATTAGACTTTGCTGGACCTGTGGAAGAATCCATCGATGACGGCATAGACGACGTTCATAAGAAAATGAGTCACATGTTAACCGTACCTGAGCTAGATGAACCAGAGACAGAAACTGTTTCAAGTAGACCTGTAACTCGAAACGACTATAGCACCCTTGAAGCATTGCTACTCCAGTTAATTCAGGCAGTAAAAGACGGGAAGATCATTGTAATGGATGATAGGGAAGTAGGAAGAGTTGTAGAACCACACGTTACAGAATTCCAAGAAAGAAACACTAATAGGGGGGAGAGCTTTGCCTAGGACAATTACTTTTAATGGCATATCAAAATCATGGCTAGTTATTAAACAGGGTATGAGGCGTTCTCCCTTCGCGCCTATCCATAGGAATTTGTTAAGGGTTCCAGGTTTAAAAGGGGCCCATCTAACATCCAGTGAAATTGATGAATTGAGATTATCTATACCTGTTTATATCAATCCTAATGGGAGAAGTATGGAGGATATAGAAGACGAGCTTGCTTCTTGGTTGATTACTGATGAGCCTTGCCCTTTAGTTTACCCCAACAGACAGGGAAAGACGTACTATGCCCTATTTGATGGTGCGATAGATGATTTCGAAGATTTAATAGAGTATGGAGAGGGTACACTTCATTTTGTTTGTCCTGATCCATTCAAATACGGGCCTGAACGTACAGCCATCTTCCCTCAAGACGCTGTTAGTCTCACCAATGAAGGAACAGTCGAAGCAGATCCAATCTTTGAATTAGAAGTACTGGAACCAGTGACCTTTGCTTTAATTCAAAACCAAGATGATGAGTATCAAATGATAGGACGTCCTGCCAATGTAACAGAAGAAATTGTGGATACCAGAACCCTGCTACTAGAAGAACGTGGAGACACATTAGACACATGGTCAGATAGTCCGACAGAGGTAGATGGTACCGTTAGCGGTCATTTAAGTACTGACGGCGAAGGTATTACGGTACCCAATTATGGTTCAGGGGATGAATGGCACGGTCCAGCACTAATTAAAGAAGTGCCTCTTACACAAGACTTTGAAGTACAAATGCACCTGCAGGGGCGGACGATTGAACCGGGGGCAACTTTCCGGATAGAATTTTATCTTTTTGATGAGTCTATGAATGTATTAGGAAAAATGGCCGTAAATGATAGCAGCAGATCCACTCATCAGAAGAGAGCAGAGGGGCGTGTTGGTCCCTTCGTTGGTAGGGGTATTAATTATCTAATATCCTCTCAAAATTACCAATACAGTTGGGACTTCTTCTTTGGGATGGTTCGAATGCGTAGAATAGGTAAACGATTTGAATTCTATGTAACTCGTATCGCTAACGATGGGGCACGCCATGTTTGGAATTTAGATACAAGTTTTATGGATAATGCAGAAGAGTTCCAGGGGCGATTGAAATACGTTCAGATTCATATCGGTAAATATAGTGGTACTCCAAACGCCTATGCGCCTAAAATCAATTTTATCCGAGTGTTCAAGCTAGAAGAAGCAACCATTGATCAAACACCGTATATCGCAAATGAAGGGGATATCATTACGTTTGACCATAAGGATGATGAGATATTAATCAATGGGGAAGACCGAAAGGATTTAAAGGATTTCGGGGCTTCCTTTTTTAAGTTGGCCAAAGGAAGTAATCAATTAGTAGTGCAGCCGAGTGACAGCTTTAATACAAGTATTAAGTACAGGGAACGTTTCAGGTAGGGAGGTGAAAACATTGATCCACATTACAGACGGTCAAAACGATAGGATTTTGGATGTTATCACTGTAAAACATATACTCTCTAATAAACATCGGAAATCATTGAAGGATAAATTAGAAACATTTGATTTTACTACTTTTGCAGACAAAGACTTTTCTCAGCATATCGGAAAAAATAATCGGGTCATTATTCCTTCTGAAGACCAGGGGTACAATGAATTTGTAATTACTGAAGCAAAGAAATACCGCGATGTTTTTGGAGTTTTAAAAACTGAAGCATATGCATCTGCCAGTTACATTCTGTTGAAAAAAGAAAAAACTATTAAACCTCAAACCTTAGAAGACCAAACTGTTTCAACCGCCGTCTCGCATGCTATCGGGGATACAGAATGGCAAGCTGGTACAGTAACAGCTGCAGGAACTAGAACTTTTAATATTGAACGTCCTACTGACCCGTTTGCCTTTTTAAAACGTATAGCTCAGGAGTTTAGTCTTGAGCTTAATTTTCGTGTAGAAATCGATGGAAACCGTATTTTAGGAAGGTATGTGGATTTGCTCCCACGGGTCGGGGCATGGCAAGGACGAGAAGTAGAGTTTGGCCGTGATCTTATCGGTATAAAACGTACAGAAAAAACAGACAACCTCTATACTGCATTACTAGGTCTTGGACCTATACGTGAAGACGGTACACGTCTTGAAGTGCTTGTGGAAGATCAAGAAGCATTAGCACGTTGGGGACGTAATGGACAGCACCTTATCGGTACGTATGAGCCTCAAACCACGGACCTTAACATGTCTTTAGATCGGTTAACTACCTTAACAGAGAATGAGCTTGAAAAACGTGTGAATGCCGTTGTGGAATATGAAGGGGACATTGCCGATTTAGAAAACGTACCAGGAATGGAAAATAAGAAAATCCGATTTGGCGACACGATTAAGATTAAGGATACAAAATTTAATCCTCCTCTTTATCTGGAAGCGCGGATCCACACACAGGAACGTGACATTGTTGATAAATCTAATAAGCATGTAGAACTTGGTGACTTTATCGAATACACCGAGGAAGAAGTAAGAGCCATTTGGCAGACTTTACAGGCGGAAATTGCAAAGAAAATCAGCATGACGGACGTTTTAGAAGTTACGTACACCAAACAGGTCATCGATGAGAAAGACCAATCGGTTTTTGAGGATAGTACGTATTATGCTGATGTAGTTGCTCTGTCTGCAGAAGAAAGAGCGATTGAAGCAGCTGAACAGCATACCGTTAACTATGCCGTATCTAGGGAAGTCTATGATGCTAAAGTGACTGAGATAATGAACGATTTAGCAGAAAAGGCTGGTCTTGAGTATGTGGATGGTCAGTTGCAGCTGAAGGCAGACTCAAGTGTAGTTAACTCGATTTCTGATACTGTAGACGGATTATCCAACACTACAGACAATTTACTGCAACGTGTAGCTGACAATGAGGATGAGTTAGCAGCACACGATGGGCGCATTACAACCGTTACCCAAGAGATTGATACCATCGAGGGAAGGTTGAACATAACCATAGATGAATTATCTACTTTGGATGGTACTGTTCAAAACCAACAGGTACAAATTGATGCCAATGCAAGTGCAATTAGCTTGAAGGCCAGTCAAGATGATCTGGACACAGTGACAGGGGACATTAGCAGCATTTATGCTGAACTAGATGTTCAAGCTGGGCAGATAGCTTTAAAAGCTGAACAAAGCTCCCTTGAAAACTTAGAGGACGATGTTACCAGTGTTAGTAATCAAGTGAGTAGTCTTACTGTTGATGTGGATGGGATTAGTACAAGTGTTACTAGTTTGCAAGGGGAGTTTAATAATCTGCAAATTGGTGGAAGGAATTTATTGAAAGACACAAGCGACGAGTTCCGAACGGCCAACCATTATACATGGTATGCAACAGTTGACAGAATGCCAATAAGCGACCTGGGACTAAAACCGGGGGATATAGTTACATTTAGTGTTTATGTACATCCACCAGAAGATTTTGGGATAGTTGCAAGATTTCGCTTTGAGGATTCGGATAATGTAAACATTGCCAATTCATATGGAACCAGTGTCGAAGGAGGAGAAGAAGGGTTAATCCATGTAACGGCTGCCATCCCTCAAAACACGCATTGGATAAGGTTAGCGTTAAATAACTCACCGTCAGGAACCTCCTTTTCGTCAGAGTATAAAGAAGCTAAGTTAGAGCGTGGTCATCGTGCCACCGATTGGACACCAGCTCCTGAGGATATTGATAGTGAATTTTCTTTAGTTAGACAGGATATATCAACGGTAGACCAAAAAGCTGATGGTATACTTTCCACCGTTCAAACATTAGAGGCGGATATCGATGAAGAGTTTACTACAGTATATAGTAGTATCTCTTCTGTAGACCAAAAGGCTGACAGCATCAACTCAACCGTTACCAGTTTGTCAACAACCGTGGATGGTCATAGAACTGATATTACAGAAGCATTTTCTCAGATTGAACAAAATGCTAATGCGATTACTCAGAGGGTAACGAAGACTGAGTTTGATAATTTGCAGATTGGTGGGCGGAATCTGGCGGTAGATACGGGTAATCCAAACAAACTAATACTTCACAGGATAAGTGGTTCTTCTGAGGTCATTAATGATGCAAACTCTCCATCAGGTAAAACTTTGAAAATAGCTATAAATCAAATGCACTCTGATTTTAATGACGTGTTTTACATTACAACAGCAGGATTAGTTGGGAGTAGATTAATACAAGGCGAAGAATACATCTATACATTTATGGCTAAAGCTTCAAAAAACATAAGGCTACGATTAAGAAGTATGAACCAAGCTTCTATTATTTCCGGTTTCGATGCAGATCTTACTACTGAGTACAAAATGGTTACATTCAGGTTTCGTCCAACCGTAGCTCCCGGGAGTGCATTAAATCATAACACACATTTTATACTCCCTAACATGGATGGTGCTAACACTGAAATTTACGTAAGACCTATTAAAATAGAAAAAGGAAACCGGACCACAGACTGGACGCCAGCACCGGAGGACGTAGACGGGGCCATAGATGGGATAGGTTCCCGACTAAGCACGGCAGAAAGCACCATAACCCAACATGCTGATGAAATTGATCTGAGAGTAAAAGAAAATGGTGTCATTGCAGCTATAAACCTTTCACCTGAAACAATTCTTATGGATGCTGATCGTATTGAATTTACCGGTCATGTTTTTGGGGAAGGGGCAACCTTTAAAGGTACAATCGATGGTGGTAGATTTCTCACCTCTGGGACAGAAGGTAATGTCACTATACAAAATGATACAATTCAGCAGGTTAAGTCTCAAAATCTAAATGTTATTGGTGGATGGGAAAGAAGAGTGAAAGTAACTTCTGGAGTTTTTGAATTAGCGTACGAACAAAATCTCGGAGGATCTTCTACCTACATTGAAACTGCTATTATTGATGGTGATAGTTTTGGAATTACTGCTTCTGCCGGAGTGGGGGGAATGAGGTTAAGTCGTAGTTATCTTAGTTTCTTTTCTGGCGGGGCTGGGCAAATTGAAGGTGGTGCATTTTTACTAAATGATGATTTACATTTATATGCTACTGGAGAAATATTGTTTGATAATAATGTACGATTTAAAGAAAAGATAGTCTCAAATGTAGTAATACAGGACGGAAATTGGCTCTATACAGGAGCAGTGGATGTAGCCCCTGATGGTGGGAACCATTTATATACTCGTACTTCCTCTAGTGGAGAATTAAGGGTGACGGTAACGGGGACTACTGACAACTATAGAGCGATAAGAGCAGCAGGGATAATTACTGGTTATACCAATCTATATTTATCGGCTTCTGGTGAGGTGCGTGTAGTTAGCGATGACCGTGACACTTGGGGTAATCAAAACTACAGACCAATCCGTGCAAGCACCTTCCCTACCGGAACATCCTTACGTGAAAATAAAACTGATATCGAAGTGTTTGAAGAGGATGCCTTGTCTGTTATTAAAAGCTCTCACGCTTATTTGTATAAGCTAAAAGGCCATGAAGATGAACCTCATAAACAACTTGGTTTAATGGTAGATGAAACGCCATCTATCTTACATGGTGAAGCTGGTGACTCCATGGAAATGTATGCATTAAGTACGTATCTATGGAGAGGGGTTCAACAACTTTCTTGTATCACAGATAAACACTCAAATGAGTTGGAATGGCTTAAGATTGAGAATCAGCACCTACGTGCAAGGGTGAAAGAATTAGAACAAAAAATAGCTTAGGAGGAATCTATAATGCAAGTAAAAATTGAAAATGCGAAACTAGGGCAGGCAGCAGACCTGCTCTTTAATTTGTCTTTAAAAGGGAAACAGAGCCGTCACCGTACTAAATTTATTAAAGTGTTGAATGAACGATTAAAGGAAGTGGAAGAGCAACGTGTACAGTTAGCCAAAGAACATTCCAGGATTGATGATAAAGGGGAGCCTCAAGTTGTTGATGGTAAGTTTGACATTATGGTGATGGAAGATTTTCAGAAAGATTTAAAGGAGCTCTACAAAGAGGAGCTAGTCATTGAAGGGGGCGATGCTCAGGGAATGTTGAAAACGGTCAAAGATATTTTGTTGAAGTCGCTTGAAGATAAGGAATGGGAAGGTCAAGAAGCTGTTATTTACGATTACCTGTGTGATCAATTCGAAGGAGGCGAAGAGTAATGCAAATACAAATTACATCCACAAACGTCCAGTACAGAGAAGATGAGGTATCATCTGTAAGTGTTTCGTTCAATGGTCGAGATCCAGAAAGGCAAGTTAATCTGAATGGCCGTATTCCTATAACTGCTGAAGAATACAATGGAAATTCATCTTTGCCAGCATTGGCAAAAGTGGTTAAGAGGAAATTAATTGAGCGATTAGAGTTGGAAGAAGAGTCCGAGTAAGTGGATCACTAATAGAGGAGGATGAAGTTGTGACTAAATTAACCACAGAAGTTTCAGAAGGTGAAAAGTATAGTCGGATAGAATCTACAGACCATGAAATACGTTTAGAAGTTGGAAAAAAGATTGATGAGACAGGTAACCATTTTGAAAAAACTCTATCAAAACACACCGATGAATTACTTCAAACTTTGAAACAAAATAGTAAAGAAGATAGGATTTTTAACGCTACAGTTATGGGTGTTGTTGCGGCTGTTGTTGTTGGTTTGTTAGGCTTTGTATTCTAGATACGGGATGTGTTTAACGTGGAAGGAAAAATTCCAAATATGATTACTGTGAACGGTAAAAAAATTGCCGAAGTTTTATATACACCGGTTCGGGCTAGCGATTTTAACGATAGTGTAAAGGAAAGCAATTGTAAGCACGTTGAAACTGTTGAAGTGATAAAGGTAACAGTTGTGGAGGGTAGTGGTGAAGAAGACTCACCGTTTAAAGAGGTCACTCAGTACTGGTCAAAAGATGGAAAGTTGTTGTTTAAGGAGTCCTAATATTAGGGCTCTTTTATTTTTTATTAAATGAAAGGGGTTATTAAGCGTGGAAAATATTTTAAAGTATGGGGCGGCAGCTGGAACAGCTATCGTCTCCTTTTTATGGGGAGAGTGGTCGCTATTGCTTACGGTACTCGTTGTTTTAGTGTTCATGGATTATGCATCAGGATTAACCGCAGCATGGTTTGAAGGAAAAAAGAACCCTGATGATAAGAGCAAAGGTTTAAGTAGCAAAGTTGGTATGAAAGGCATTGTAAAGAAGGTTTTCGTTTTCGTTGTAATAGCTATGGCCAATTTAGTTGACTACACCCTTATTGAAACAGGAATTAGAGAGGAACCAATAGTTTTCCAAGCAGCTATTGTTTTCTACATTTTTAACGAATGTATTTCTCTCTTAGAGAACATTGGACGTATCGGTATACCTGTACCAAATCAATTAAAGCAAGCAATACAAGTACTAAAAGGGAAGGAGGAAAAACAGTGAGCACCCAAGATTTACGCGGTACATTAATGGATCTAGGCCACCGGAGACCAACTAGCAATATAACAAAAATAGCTTTGCATTGGTCCGGTACCAAACAAGGTAATGCTCACTCTTTTCAAAATCATTGGCGTACAAAATTAGGTTGGAATACTGGAGGCTATCATAAAATTGTTTTGACTGATGGAACCCTTCAACATTGTTATGCTGATAACGTAGTGACAAACGGTGTAAGAGGTCACAACACCACTACTCTCCATATCTGTTACGTAGGAGATGGATTACCGAACGCAAGACAAATGACCGTTTTAATTCGTGAAATTAGAAAATGGCTAGATCGGTATAAGCAACTAAAGGCTACAGATGTGTTAGGGCATAGGGAGTTTAGTGGTCAAAATACTGCTTGCCCTGGTGCAAACATGACACAGTTTAGGCGGGAGCTAGGTACCACCTCAACACCACCGAGAACACCGGATGTGCTAGGCAGAGACTGTAGCCGTTTGGTGTGTAAAGGCCCACTCGTCAAAGCATTCCAAGAGAACTTGCTCAAACTTGGTGAGAAGCTTCCACGATGGGGAGCTGATGGTGATTTTGGAGCAGAAACCGAGGATGCTACAAAGACATTTCAAGCTAGACATAAACTCATTGTGGATGGCATTGCTGGTACTCAAACATTAAGTAAAGTAGATGAGTTAATCAGAGCTCTACCACAACCTAAGCCTGAACCAAAAAAGGAGGAACCATTTATGTTAAAACAAGCAATTGTCATTAATTCCTTTGCAGACTATCCAGCTGCGGAACGATTAGCAAATAAGATAGGAGCACCAATTTACACTCGAAGAACAGCCGAAAAAGGCCATGAAGCAAAAGAGCTTATTGTGTGCGGTGGATTTGTTGGTAAGTTGAAGGCAGAAAAGATTACCGATTTATCCGGGCGTACATTGTTTGACACGTATGCAAACATTGGAAAAAGAGTATAATATTAATCCTCCAAGAACTAGCAGCAAGACAACGAAAGAGCAGGGGCTTAGCCATTCCCTCTGCTCTTTTACTTTTTACATATCTTGTCTGATTATCCTATACATAGCATGTCCTGTAGTGTAAAATTGGAAATATTAAGAAAAGTGCAGGAGGGATACTAGATGAGTGAAGTGAAAAAAGTTTGGAACCCATTCAAGAAGGCTTACTGGACGAAAGAAAATTTAGGGATTGATAAAGCTTCCCTTGATAAAGTAAAAGCTGAAATGAAGCAAGCAAAAGAGGAGTCTGCTTCTACCCAAGCAAAGGCAAATGACGCCGGAAAGAAGATCTCCGGTATTGGTTGGAAACTAACTTTAATGCTTACTATTCCCCTTATACTAACCGTATTCTTCGGCGTAGTAGGAATGGTTATTGGTGCAATTATATTCCTTTTAACATTGTTTAGTTTGTTCAAAAAGTGAAGATAGAAAAAGAGAGCTTACGTGATCGAGCTCTCTTTTTCTATTTCTTCCTCCACATACTCATACATATCATTTGCCGTACACCCCAATAAATATGCCAACTTATACAACTTAGGAGTACT
The DNA here is from genome assembly GCF_030813435.1 of Evansella vedderi. Lineage (GTDB taxonomy): Bacteria > Bacillota > Bacilli > Bacillales > Salisediminibacteriaceae > Evansella > Evansella vedderi. The sequence goes on from NZ_JAUSUG010000008.1 coordinate 60,451, forward strand.
AGGGAAGGAGCGTCCATGTCTCCAGTTAGACAGCTGCTGAGTAGATACCTCCATTTTTTCCGCAATAAACCCTGGTCTCAATCCACTTTCCTTAATCAATTTATCTAAATGGCAAATTATCATCTAATCACCTCGTTTATTAATTTCCATAACCTGCTTTATATCCCTTTAAAAATTTAATTATAAAAAATCGAAAATTTAAGTTATATAAACAAGATACTCCAAATACATATTTAACAAAAGGTGTTACCTAAGTAATACCTAACCAGCAAAACAGGGATCTAGGTATTACCTACATCACACGAGAGGGGCGATCTTATGAATATTGTCGGTTTGGATTGTGGTAGAAGGAACGTCAAAGTGGTCACAGATAACAAGGTGTTTTTTATATCCTCCTATGTTGGCGAATGGAGAGAAAGGAAGTTAAAAGATAAAAGTACGAATCATTTAGAAGTGGAGTTCCAGGATGAGAAATACTTTGTAGGTGATTTAGCGTTGGAAGAGAGTGAGTTTTGCAGGTCCATGATGACAGATGATAAAGATCATGATGATACCCTAATATTAGCACTTACTGCGCTCCACCAAGCTGGTGTGGAGGAAGCAAACATTGTAACAGGATTACCTGTAAGCATGCATGATGAGGATAGGAAACGACGGATGAAAAACCTACTCTTAGGGCCGTGGGAGATTACAGTCAATGGTGTAAAAAAGTCTATCTTTATCGATACCGTGGACGTAGCTGCAGAGGGTGGGGCTGCTTTTTGGTCTAACCCTAAGATGGGTAAAATACGCATCATCGACGGAGGTAGTAAGACGGTTAATTATGTCACGATGAACAATAAGCGTTATGTGGATAGGGACAGTGGGACGTTAGATTTTGGATTTGAAACAAACAAGTCATCAAATGAGAAACAGTTTGCAAATCGTGTAGCTGGAGAACTTGGGAAGAAGTGGGGATCCGAGGACGTGGTTTACACAGTAGGCGGTAATGCTACAGTGCTTGCTAAGTACCTTAAGCCTTATTTTAAAAATGTAACACCGATGGATAAAGCACTATACGCAAATGCTATTGGATTTCGCAATATAGGGAAGATTAAATATGGCATATAGACGTAGACCGGTGAGTTTTAACTTAGATAACCCACACCAGAAGAAGTTAAGTGAGTTCTGTGATAAGGAAGGAGGGAAAAACTTCTCGGGGTTTGTTAAGGACGTATTATTCTTATATATGAATGGGAAGTTGTCTGCAGCTCCAATGGATGGGGGAGAAGAGGAAACAGTTATGGAATTTGAACCGAACTCCACAGGAAGTGAAAAGAGCCTCATCAACGATATACTTTAACCCTTCCCCTACCGTCCAATTTCGGACCAGAGGACTAGAGGACCAGAGATAAATAGCAATTTCTACTTCAAATGTGGGAAAGAGAGGAGAGGGAAATGAAAAATATAAATCCAATGCTGAACGTTAAACCTAAGCTGCGTCCACCGAAAAAGCGCAAAACTCGTTCAGATAAAAAACGTGATATCCGGGTCCCTATTTCATTTGAGGAATATAATTTTGTACTCTACTGTTCCAGGAGTAAAAAACAATCCATTACCCAATTTTGTACGGAACTTGTTCGTGAGTACATCGAGAAAAATACAAACTTTGAGGAAATGCCTTATGACTCTTCCTCTGAATATATGGTACATGTAAAACCGAATCAACTACTCTATGAATCTATGGTTAATTTGTCAGTTTCATTGAATTGTAGATCCATGAGAGAAGCAACTCATAGAATACTAGCTAATGCCATTTTCTATATGCAGGGAGGGACCCATGTTGAGAGCGTTCAGCGAAAAGAATTTGATGAGCCAGGAACTGAACTCGAAATCACCACTTGGCAAGATATTTAGGTTTGAAAATGTATACCTTAATTTATTGTTGCCTGCAGAAATACATTTTAGGGCACAGATACTGTGTGAAGATGTAGAAGCTTTAACGGAGGAACGATTTAGGTTAGATGATCTTATCTCCATGCTATGGAAGGATTTCATCAATTACGCTAGAAAGACAGTGGATATAAAAGCGATTTATAAATTACTCCTTGAATTTGATCAGGGTACCAGTAATGTTCGCGTGAAAAATTATAATGAAGAAAAGGAAGAAGTGCTGCCACTCTATCCAATAAGAAAAAGAACGGAAACAGACATTGAAAAGGTCTACTGTAAAATGGATCGTAAGCTAGCTTTACGTGGAGAGGTCCTTTTATCAGACATAGCAAATCTTTATCCTAGTCATCCGTTAACCGTTGAAAGAGTGCTGGAGATACTTATTATCGATTTTATTGAGAAATATCGGACAGGGGAAGCAAGGGATTTAATTAAAATATACATTGAAAGACCATCCTAATATATGCAAATATTTACCCTGTATTATGTACTGTATTAAGTGTGCAAAATTGATAGCGGGATCACTTGCCTCTTGGGCGTATACATAGATAGAGGTTTCGGCACCAACGAGGGCAATATCAGCTCCCCCTGATAGTAATGTGGTCATTGTCGTATCTCCCCCCCATGTGGTTGTCAATTCCACATTTAACCCTTCCTCTTCAAAAAATCCTTCGGAAATAGCTACATATTGTGGAGCGTAGAAAATGGAACGTGTTACTTCTGCCAGTTCAACTGTTGTCAAATCATCGTCGTTAGAACTACATCCTACAAACAATGTAACTCCTAACAAGGTAGTTAATAATAAACACCCATACTTAATCCATTTCATTTCTTGTCCCTCCTGAATATTGGGTATATGCTGATGTGATAAATTATGTATTAGGCTCACAAATGGTGCTGCGTCCATCATGAATTTGTAGCTACAAAGTATTAAAAAATACAAAGCAGTTTTCTAATTATTTCTCGAATCTATTACAGGTGGACGTTTTCAGTAGGCAACGCTGGAGTCACCGCCTTTCACTTCTTCGAGTTATCTAAAAAAATCTATATGAAAACCAAATTAAGGTGTCTCAAAAGGTATGATTTTTACCCTTTTAAGACACCTAAAATTAAATGAATGAATTATTATTTTATACGAGGTCCAGCTTGAACAATATTGATGGGAATATCGTTGAACTTTTTGAAGTTCTCGTTAAATTGAATGGCTAATTCTTTTGCTTTTTTCTTATAGGCGCCTTCATCTTTCCATGTCAGTTTTGGCTGTAACACTTCATCAGGCACACCTGGGCAATGGGTTGGGAGATGAAAGCCAAAAATAGGATCTATTACTGTTTCTGCTGATTTTAGGTCACCTTGCAGGGCTGCTTGCACCATAGCACGTGTATAGCTTAAGTTAATTCTTTTCCCAACACCGTAAGGTCCACCAGACCACCCAGTATTTACTAAGAACACATTTACGTTATGCTCATTAATTTTTTCCCCGAGCATTTCTGCATATCGATTCGCAGAGAGAGGGAGGAATGGCGCACCAAAACAAGTAGAAAAGGTTGCCTCCGGTTCTGTAACTCCCCTTTCTGTTCCTGCTAATTTACTCGTATAGCCTGATAAAAAATGATACATGGCCTGTTCTTTTGTTAACTTACTGATTGGTGGTAATACACCAAAGGCATCCGCTGTTAGAAAGATGATTGTATTTGGATGCCCGGCTATGCTCGGAATCATTGCATTAGGAATTGCCTCAATAGGGTATGCAGCCCTTGTGTTCTCCGTATAATAACTGGAATCAAAGTCAGGTTCTCTCGTGTCTTCCTCGACCACTACATTTTCTAAAACAGAGCCATAGGAAATGGCATTATAGATTTGTGGTTCCTTATATTTGGATAGGTGTATACATTTAGCATAGCAGCCACCCTCTATATTAAATATTCCATTCGTGGACCAACCATGTTCGTCATCTCCAACTAAGTTACGGTAAGGATCGGTTGATAAGGTCGTTTTTCCTGTTCCCGATAATCCAAAAAATAAAGCCACATCTCCTTCTATTCCTACATTTGCAGAGCAATGCATAGATAGGACGTCTGATTCAGGAAGAAGATAATTCATCACAGAAAATATGGACTTTTTCATTTCCCCTGCATATTCTGTTCCGCCAATGAGTATCGTTCTTTTTTCAAAAGAAATAATGATAAATGCCTCTGAATTAGTTCCATCAACGGCAGGGTCTGCTTTGAAGCCTGGAGCTGAGATAATTGTAAACTCTGGTATAAAGGAAGCTAATTCTTTTATGGAAGGGCGGATAAAGAGCTGTCGAACAAATAAATTATGCCATGCCATTTCGTTTATAATGCGTATGGAAAGAGAGTGAGCTTTATCCGCACCGGCATACATTCTTCTGACAAAAAGTTCATCCTTTTGGTTTAAATAGTGTATCACTTTTTTATACAAACGTTCAAAGATGTCGGAAGAGATAGGCTGGTTTACCTCCCCCCAATTAACTTTATCTTTCACAGAACGTTCAAATACAATAAATTTATCCCTTGGTGAACGTCCAGTGTATTTTCCAGTTGTAGCTTGGAAAGCACCGGATGCAGTAAGTATTCCTTCCTTTCGCTCTAATGACTTTTCAATTAATTTAGGGACTGTTAAATCATGATGAATATTAATATTCTCTCCCCTTAAAACACGTTCAAGCTCCGTTTCAAAATGAATTGTACTCATGTCCCATCATCCTTTCTTCATAACCATACTCCACTTATAAATGGTATATCACGTTAATTAGTATAACACATATTATTAAATAGTCTATACTGTATGTGGGGGTAGTGTGCATGAATTATACTTATATGGAAATTATAAGAACAAAATTTTTAGAATGAATAAAGAAACTATCAACAAATAATAAAAGGAAGAAATATGTTATTTCATCTTGAGAAAAAAACGACAATTTTGTGTCAAAGCTATGTTCTATTGAATAAAATTGAAAGTAATTAAATAGACGTTTTTCTTATTAGTGGAGACGTAATATAAGGATCCAATATTCACAATGATCAAACGAGATGCTATTTCAGCAAAAATCCCTATTAGTTGACAGTTCAAGGGAAATCAGTTATCCTTTTTGCGAACGGATACTCTTATCCCGAGATAGGCGGAGGGACAGGCCCGAAGAAGCCCGGCAACCATCACCAATTTAAAATGGTGAAACGGTGCTAACCTGCAAAACATGGTATTTCCGTGTTTTGGCCGATAAGAGGTGAAAGGCGAATGGATGTGACCTTTCCTCATTGGAAAGGCTTTTTTATTGTAGCTGAAGCGCTTACTCAAGCGTTTATGCTTTTGTAAAGATAAGAAAGTATAAAATTCTTAGAATTTTGAAAGCTGTCTAGCTTTAGGCACGAGCATGATCTTCACGAATAAGCTTCGAGTTGACTCGAAGTGTCATCGTTTACGATGACTATCGGATACACTACGCAGCCGAGCTTGCGCCTTGCGCTTTTCTTATCATCGATCTTGTCTATTTATACCATTCTGCTGGGAGAACGAGTACCGTCGTTTCATTAAACATATCCTAATGAGGGACAAAGAAATAAGGAGGTACGTACTGTGGCAGAAAAACGTCGTTTATTTACGTCTGAATCAGTAACAGAAGGGCATCCAGACAAAATTTGTGATCAAATTTCAGATGCCATCTTAGATGAAATTATGGCAAACGACCCGAACGCAAGGGTTGCTTGTGAAACATCAGTAACTACAGGTCTAGTATTAGTAGCGGGGGAAATTAGTACTTCTACGTATGTTGATATTCCAAAACTCGTTCGAGAAACAGTAAAAGGGATTGGTTATACACGTGCCAAATATGGTTTTGACTATGAAACATGTGCCGTATTAACTTCTATTGACGAGCAATCTCCAGACATTGCTCAAGGGGTGGACCAAGCTCTTGAAGCTAGAGAAGGGCAAATGAGTGATGAGGAAATTGAAGCTATTGGTGCGGGTGACCAAGGGTTAATGTTCGGTTATGCAGATAATCAAACACCTGAGCTAATGCCATTACCTATTTCTTTATCTCACAAATTAGCTCGCCGTTTAAGTGAAGTAAGAAAAGATGAAACCATTAATTACTTACGTCCAGACGGTAAAACCCAAGTAACTGTTGAGTATGATGAAAATGACAAGCCAGTAAGAATTGATACAATTGTCATTTCTACTCAGCATCATCCAGAAATAACATTAGAACAAATTCAAGCAGATGTAAAAGAGCATGTAATTAAACCAGTCGTACCAGCAGAGTTAATTGATGATAAGACAAAATATTTTATTAACCCTACTGGCCGCTTTGTTATAGGCGGACCTCAAGGGGATGCAGGTTTAACTGGCCGTAAAATAATTGTAGATACTTATGGTGGTTATGCCCGTCACGGAGGGGGAGCATTTTCTGGTAAGGATGCGACGAAGGTTGATCGTTCCGCGGCTTATGCAGCAAGATATGTGGCAAAAAACATTGTAGCAGCAGGCCTTGCAGACCGCTGTGAGGTTCAACTAGCATATGCTATAGGTGTAGCCCAACCTGTTTCTATTTCCGTTGATACTTTTGGAACAGGATCTGTTTCGGAGGATGTTTTAGTGGAGGTAGTTAGAAATAATTTTGACCTTCGACCAGCTGGAATTATTAAAATGTTAGACCTGCGCCGTCCGATCTATAAGCAGACGGCTGCATATGGCCACTTCGGTAGAACGGATGTGGACCTTCCTTGGGAGCGAACAGATAAGGCAGAAGTACTTAAAGAACAAGCAATGGATCTTGCAGCGAAATAACAATGAAGGACAGGATGGATCATTCCTCCTGTCCTTTTTATTAATGATTATCCTCTGGGGTTTGTAACGATTTATAATATTGCCCTTTTTCTACATATTCTCTACGAATTCTATCCATATCCATTACGTCCTCATCCGTTAATTTACGAATTACTTTTGCAGGCCTCCCAAATGCTAAGGTTCGTGGGGGGATCTTTTTTCCCTGAGGTACTAAACTGCCGGCACCAATAAAGGAACCTTCTCCTATTTCAGCTCCATCTAAAATAATGGAGCCCATACCAATCAAAGCATGCTTTTTTATAATACAGCTATGGAGCATACATTGATGCCCTACTGTTACTCCGTCTTCAAGAATCAGTGGTTTATTTGGACTTTGATGGAGAACACTGTTATCTTGAATATTTACATATTTTCCGATAGTGGTGGGGGCTACGTCTCCCCTTATGACCGTGTTAAACCAGACACTAGATTTTTCTCCAATGGAAACATCCCCTGTAACCACAGTGCCATCAGCAAGGAAAACAGAATCGTCAATGTCGGGCCATTGCTTTTTATACGGATAGATCATTTATTTTCTCTCCTTTATTCTTTTATTGTATGTCTTAGTTTATCAAAAATAGAAAGAGAGAAAAATAAAATTGTTGGGAAAAAATACCTTGACGGATATAAATAGTCAAGGGAAGATAAAAGGAACAGCATATTTATTACAAGGGGGATATGGCATGTGGAAATGGGAAGTAACGGAACCAAAGGGTGTTTTTGTTATTGTTCATGGGGCAGGGGAACATCATGTTCGCTACAAGTGGGTAGTGGAAAGGTTGAATGCTTTAAACTACCATGTCATTATGGGAGATTTACCTGGACAAGGCAAAACAGAGGGGCCAAGGGGACATATCTCTTCCTTTGATCAATATAAAGGGGTTGTAGAAAAGTGGTTAAGTAAGGGGAGGGAATATGGATTACCTGTCATTTTACTAGGCCATAGTATGGGGGGGTTAATATCCATTTGTACACTGATGTCAATGAAGAAGAATTTATTTCCCGATGTTGTAGTGTTATCCTCTCCATGTCTTGGGTTAGCTTATCCACCTTCTAAATCCAAGCGAGCTCTATCCCATATACTCAATGTTTGTGTTCCACAAGTTCGTTTTCCCTCAGGGACAAATCCAGGAACTAGGTGTGAAAAAATGAGAATGAGGGACTCACAGGATCCTTTAATGATAAAAAAAGTAAGCGTACGTTGGTATAGGGAGTTAGTTAAAGCAATGGAAATGGCCCATAAAGGTGTTTCAGAATTTCCAAACATCCCCTTACTTGTAACCCAAGGGGGAGATGATTTAATTGTGGATAAATATATGGTTCAAAAATGGTTTAAAGAAGTCCCCTTAATGGATAAATATTATAAAGAGTGGGACCAACTTTACCATGAAGTACTAAATGAGCCGGAAAAGGAAAGGGTTCTTGCCCATATCATGGGGTTTGTTACTATTCAGTTGACCATGTTAAAGTAAATACAATGCAATATAGTTGATGGAGGAGAAAGAGTGAAGATTCCAACCACTTCGATTACATTAATGTATCGAATATATAAACAAGTGTTACCGAAAGTACATGAATTTTTAGAAGGATGGAAGGAGAGGGCTACTTCCATCCCAGACCCTGAACTAAGGAAGCAGGCTCTAGCAAGCATAGAGTCAAAGACTTTTCACTGCGAAGGGGGAGCCATTTATGGATTGTTAGGAAAGGAAAAAATGGATGAAGTAATTCGATTTATTGTTGCCTATCAAACCATTAGTGATTATTTAGATAACTTATGTGACCGCAGTACGTCTTTAGATCCGGCGGATTTTGCTGCTTTACATGAGTCTATGCCCGATGCCTTGGACCCGGAGGCGGAGCTTAAGGATTATTATCGCTTCCGGGACGAAAAGGATGATGGAGGATATTTAGCCTCGTTGGTAACTACCTGCCAAGCGTGTATTGCAGAATTTCCAAGCTATGAAGTAGTCAGGGAAGAAAATATCGAGCTCGCAAAGCTATATTGCGATCTGCAAATACATAAACATGTGAAGGTGGAAGAAAGAGTGCCGCGTTTAGAATCATGGTTTGATCTGCACAAGAACAAGCTACCGCCTATGGCATGGTATGAATTTGGTGCCAGCTGCGGATCCACCTTAGGGATCTTCTGTTTAACGGCATATTCTGCTTCAGATAACGATCTTTCCCCTCATGTTGCATTAAAGATTAAGGAAGGCTATTTTCCATGGGTGCAAGGGTTACATATATTAATGGATTATTTCATAGATCAAGAAGAGGATCGGGTAGGTGGAGATTTAAACTTCTGTTTCTATTATGAATCCGAGGAAGAAATGATGGAGCGAATGGAACATTTCTACCACGAAGCAGACAAGAGTATACGTGGCTTACCAGACTGGAAATTCCATAGATTAATAAATAACGGTTTATTAGCCGTATACCTTGCGGATGATAAAGTGAAAAAAGACCCCGAACTTAGGAGAAAGGGGAATAGGTTCATTCGCAGCGGCGGAGTCCCAACACTGTTTTTTTATGTCAATGGATGGATGTATCGGAGGAAGAGTGGGACATAGGGGGAAGCATGTAGAGAGGGTAACTCAAGTGAGTCACCCTCTTTTTTCAATTGCGATAATAAACGGTGGGTTGTTTTTTTGATTAGTAAATCGATACTCTAAGACATGAAATTCCTCCTGAGGTAACTCCCTCACAAAAGGTAGAAGCTCGTCTCTTTCTTTTTTTCCCTCTTTGTGGCCATGGTACACCACAAGAACAAGAATGCCTTCTTTTTTCATTTGTCCGAGAATATCATGAACAGCAGCTATGGTTGTAGCAGGAGTAGTGACAACTGTTTTATCACTTCCTGGTAAATATCCAAGGTTAAAGATAGCACCTGTAATCTTCCCTGCATGTTCATCCCTCAAGTGTGACAGGACATTCTCATGACCGTCATGGATAAGCTTTACTCTTTCCAGATACTCCTTTTCTTCCAGCCGCTTCTCAGTAGCTTCAATAGCGGCTTCTTGAATGTCAAAACTATATACTACACCTTCAGACCCAACTAGCTTTGCTAAAAATAATGTATCATGGCCGTTTCCAGCTGTTCCGTCTATGACAATATCTCCATCCTCAACAACTCTATATAATAATTCCCTTGCAAAGGGGAGTACGCCTAATAGCTTCATCAGACCTTCACAGCCCCCTTGCTGTAATATTTGCCTTGCCAGCTGTTACGCCGCTTCATTTCATGATCAATTCCATTTAGTACTTCCCATTTATTTAAACTCCACATTGGACCAATCATTAAATCTGCAGGACCATCTCCTGTGAGTCGATGAACAATCATGTCAGGTGGGAGGACCTCTAACTGATCGCAAACGAGCTCAATATATTCCTTAGCACTCATAAACTCCAGCATACCCTTTTCGTACTGCTTCACCATAGGAGTTTTTTTTAGTAAATGCAATAAGTGTATTTTAATCCCCTGTACATCCAACTTTGCCACTTCCAGGGCTGTTTCCATCATCATGTCGTGTGTTTCTAAAGGTAAGCCGTTAATAATGTGGGAGCAGATGCGAATATTATGCTTCCGTAATTTTTCTACACCATCTATATAGCACTGATAATCGTGAGCTCGGTTAATTAAATTGGCAGTTCGTTCATGTACCGTTTGAAGGCCTAATTCTACCCACAAATAAGTCCGTTGATTTAACTCCCCTAAATACTCAACTACATCATCAGGAAGGCAATCTGGTCGTGTGGCGATAGATAATCCTACTACATCCTCTTGCTCTAGGATAACCTCATACATCTCCCTTAGCTCTTCAACAGGGGCATAGGTGTTTGTGTAAGCTTGAAAGTAGCCAATGTATTTACCTGATTTCCACTTTTGATGCATCTTCTCTTTGATCGTTCGAAATTGCGTTACAAGATCATCCTTCCGATCACCGGCGAAATCACCAGAGCCACGCTCACTGCAAAAGGTACACCCTCCACTTGCTACTTTGCCGTCTCGATTCGGGCAATCAAAGCCGGCATCTAGAGGTACTTTAAAAATTTTATGACCAAACTGCTGACGTAAATGTGCATTCCATGTATAATAACGTTTTTCCCCAAAGTGGGAAGGGATTTGATCTTTCATTAGTAACTTGTCTTCCTTTCAATGACTTACAAAGTTTTAATTGTTTCAATTACCGTATTAATGTCTTCTTTTGATACGTCTATATGTGTGGTGAAACGTATCGTTGTTGGTGAGAAGGCAACAGCTAATATTCCTTTATCTTTAAAAATAGCTAACCAATCATTAGCTGACCTACCTGACTTGGACGTATCTGCTAATATGATGTTTGTCTCCACTTCATTAATCACGTTTAAATCTGTGTATTCATCAACGACTTTTGCTAGCATTTTAGCTTGTTCATGATCCTCTGCCAATCGGTGAATACCAGTTTTTAATGCGTGTAAGCCAGGTGCTGCAAGAATTCCTGCCTGTCTTAATCCTCCGCCTAGCATTTTTCTTTTCTTTCTAGCCAAATCAATAAAGGATTTTTCACCGACTAGAATGGATCCTACAGGTGCCCCGAGCCCCTTCGATAAACAAAATTGAATGGAATTGGAGTAGGTAGCAATCTCTTTCACGGAGGCATTGCTTGCAACCGCCGCGTTGAATATTCTCGCCCCATCGATATGCACAGGTACTTTATATTTCTGAGCTAGTTCATATACCTCTCGCATATAGGAAACGGGTAGAACAGAGCCTCCACTACGATTATGGGAGTTTTCAAGCCAAATCAGTGCCGTCTCAGGAAAATGAATATCTTCACCCCGTATGGCCTCCTCTAAATCGTCCAATCCCATTTTTCCTCTATCGTTCGTTAATGTCCTTGATTGCACTCCAGCAAAGGCGGAGGTTGCTCCCCCTTCATATAAAAATACATGGGCTTCATTATCCATAATTATTTCTTGACCAGGTTTGGTATGGGCAAGGATTGCTGCTTGGTTTCCTTGCGTTCCACTTGTAACAAATAACGCCGCTTCCTTTCCAAATAAGTTAGCAGCATATTCTTCTAATTCATTAACGGATGGGTCCTCTCCATAAACATCATCTCCAACTGGAGCCTTAAACATAATTTTTCTCATTTCTTCCGAAGGTTTTGTAACTGTATCACTACGTAAATCGATCATGATTTAATCCCCACACTTTCCGTATTTTCTTTTCACATCCTACCACACAATATAGCCAATTGTCAGGTAGACCCATGCAAATAAAAATGATATTTTGCACCATGGGATATTAAAATTAACGTTGTTAATATGCTTGGATTGAGCGTAGGTCCACGACCTGTCTCTTCCTCTACAAGCATATGCTACGTAGCGTATCCGTCGAGATAACTCGTAGTTGATTCTTCGAAGAGGCGCTCGTTCCTGTGGGAGAATGATCAAGACGAGACCCAGCAACGACGAAATCGTGAGGAGGCTTTTCAGATCACCCACGGAAAGCGAGTGGACCGTAGCGAATGACATCCAGATTCGCATTTTCACGGTAGACTATGCTGTTTCAATTTACCAATATAATAATTTTATTGATAAATAATCTTACATGGAATAGAATTTACTTAGAGAAACGAAATAAGGGGAGATTAGGATGCCTAAGGCAATATGGATACTGGTTATAGGTATGGCCATCAATGTAACAGGGGCCTCTTTTTTATGGCCTTTAAATACAATATATATTAGCCAAGTGCTTGGGCAGTCACTAACGGTTGCAGGTGCCGTCCTTATGTTTAATGGTGGAGCTGGAATTATAGGTAATTTAATAGGTGGTAAGCTTTTTGACCTGATTGGTGGTTACAAAACAATTATCATGGGGCTTACCATTACAACCTTTAGTGCCTTTATGCTAGCCATGCTTCATCAATCCTTTATTGCCTATGTATTTTTATTGGTAGGGTTAGGGTTCGGTGCAGGATTAATGATTCCATGCATGTATGCCATGGCAGGGTCCGTTTGGCCAGAAGGGGGCCGTCGACCTTTTAATGCCATGTACGTGGCACAAAATGTGGGAGTAGCTGCAGGTGCGGCAATTGGTGGTTTTCTTGCAAGCTACCGTTTTGATTTCGTTTTCTTCGGTAACGGCATCATGTACGCCATAGTTTTTGTATTAGCTTTTTTATTTTTTCGTAATTTACAAGGGGATACAGAGAAAAGTACAGCAACAACTGTTTTTGAACAAAGTACACTAGTAGAAAACAAGAAAAGATTCAAAGCCCTGCTTATTTTATGTACTGGATTTCTAATCTGTTGGGTGGCTTATACACAATGGGCATCTACCATTTCTGTTCATACGCAAAATTTAGGCATTCCTTTAAGTCAATATAGTCTCCTTTGGACTGTAAATGGGGCAATGATCGTCTTTTGTCAGCCATTCGTGAAGTTTTTTATCAATCGCTGGTTCCATTCCTTAAAGGCGCAAATTTATGTGGGAATTGCTATATTTACCTGTGCCTATCTTGTTTTATCCCAAGCAGAGATTTTTACTGCATTTCTTGTAGCAATGATTATTTTAACCATTGGAGAAATGTTCGTTTGGCCAGCTATACCTACCATTGCCCATAAATTGGCCCCAAAAGGGAAAGCTGGTTTTTACCAAGGGATAGTTAATAGTATCGGTACGGGCGGACGAGTTATCGGTCCCCTCTTCGGCGGATTTTTAGCGGATATGTTTGGAATGGCAGTCCTTTTCTACGTACTTGCTGTTATGTTCCTTATTCCTTTCTTAACAACCTTCTTGTTTGACAAAGGGATAGAAAATCAATCTTTCTCAAGGAAAGAAGTAGAAACATCTGCATCTTAAGGAATAATGATGTTTATTTGCTAAAAAATAGGTATAAACTATGGAAAGAATGCTTGACACTAGCGAAAAGCATGCATACAATACAAAGTAATTACAACAATTGAAATCAGTCGAAAGATGACGACAAGGATTAGTAGTGAATCATTGTGTTTCAGAGAGTTAACGGGTGGTGAAAGTTAACCGCAGTGATTGATGAACTCACCTTGGAATTGCAAAGGGGAACAAATGGGCAACCATTTCAATACTCTTTGACGGATAACCCACGTTAAGGGAATGAGCGAGCGTTCAGGTAGAACTGAAAGCTAACGTGGGTGGTACCGCGGGAAGGAAATTCAACCTCTCGTCCCTATTGACACTAGGGATGGGAGGTTTTTTGGTTCTTTAAGGCTTTTTCTATTTGGAATGAGTGGAAATCCCCAAGACTCCTGCGGGAGAATGATTTAAAAGAATATCCGATTCAGTGTAGAGAAAAGATTTTAGGAGGTTGTGACGATGGCGTTTGATCATCAACAAGTGGAGAAGAAGTGGCAAGATTTTTGGGAAGAAAACAAGACATTTAAAATGGAGAATGATGATAGCAAAGAGAAGTTCTATGCATTAGATATGTTTCCTTATCCATCGGGAGCGGGACTTCATGTTGGACATCCAGAGGGATATACGGCTACAGATATTTTATCTCGAATGAAGCGTATGCAGGGCTATAATGTCCTTCACCCAATGGGATGGGATGCATTCGGGTTACCTGCTGAGCAATATGCCCTTGATACTGGTAGACACCCAAGGGAATTTACACAAAAAAATATTGATACGTTCCGTCGTCAAATTAAGGCACTAGGTTTTTCCTATGACTGGGATCGTGAAGTAAACACCACTGACGAGAAGTATTATAAGTGGACACAATGGATCTTCTTGCAATTGTACAAGGAAGGTCTTGCTTATATTGATGAAGTTGCCGTAAACTGGTGCCCGGCATTAGGCACGGTACTTGCTAATGAAGAGGTCATTGATGGAAAAAGTGAGCGGGGTGGACATCCAGTAGAACGTCGACCAATGAAGCAGTGGATGCTTAAAATTACGGCCTATGCTGATCGTTTGTTAGAGGACCTTGAAGAGTTAGATTGGCCAGAAAGCATTAAGGATATGCAGCGTAACTGGATTGGTCGTTCTGAAGGGGCCGATGTTCGATTTGATATCGATGGTGTAGAGGAGTCCATTACGGTATTTACTACTCGTCCAGATACGTTATATGGAGCAACTTACTTAGTTTTAGCACCTGAGCATAAGCTAGTGGACAAAATTGCTAGTGACGAGCAGCGGGCTACTGTTGAAGAATATAAGAAAAAGGTAGCGACGAAAAGTGATTTAGAGCGAACCGAGCTCGCGAAGGAAAAAACTGGAGTTTTTACAGGGGCATATGCTGTCCATCCTGTAACTGGAGAAAAGCTTCCAATATGGATTGCTGATTACGTTCTTGTTAACTACGGAACTGGAGCAATTATGGCCGTGCCTGGTCACGATGAGAGAGACTATGAGTTTGCCAAAACCTTTGACCTGCCAATCGTAGAGGTGGTTTCCGGTGGAGACGTTTCGAGGGAGGCATACACAGGAGACGGTCCACATGTAAACTCTGACTTCCTTAATGGTTTAGGGAATGAAGAAGCTATTGGCAAAATGATCGATTGGTTAGTGGAAAATGGTCGCGGCGAAAAGAAGGTAACGTATCGCTTGCGTGACTGGTTATTTAGCCGTCAACGGTACTGGGGTGAGCCGATTCCAATTGTCCACTTGGAGGATGGTTCCATGAAGCCGGTTCCAGAAGAAGAGCTACCGTTAGTTCTACCGGATCTAGATGAATTTAAGCCATCCGGTACAGGAGAGTCACCTTTAGCGAACGCGGAGGATTGGTTGTATGTGACGGACCCAGAAACAGGTAGGAAGGGACGCCGGGAAACAAATACGATGCCCCAGTGGGCAGGCAGCTGCTGGTACTATTTACGTTACATCGACCCTCATAATGAGGAGCACCTTGCTAACCCTGAGTTGTTGAAAAAATGGCTTCCAGTAGATATATATATTGGAGGTGCTGAGCACGCTGTACTTCACTTGTTGTATGCCCGTTTCTGGCACAAGGTATTGTATGACATCGGCGTAGTACCAACGAAGGAGCCATTCCAGAAGTTGTATAACCAAGGGATGATCTTAGGGGAAAACAACGAGAAGATGAGTAAATCCAAAGGGAATGTAGTAAACCCCGATGAGATTGTTGCCTCCCATGGAGCAGATACATTGAGATTGTACGAAATGTTCATGGGACCTTTAGATGCTTCCATTGCTTGGAGCACAAATGGTCTCGATGGAGCCCGTCGTTTCCTAGACCGTGTATGGCGCTTATTTGTAACGGATGAAGGTTCATTAAATCCTGCTATTGTTGATGAGGAAGGCTCTAAGGAGATGACAAGAGCCTACCATCAAACGGTGAAAAAGGTAACAGAGGACTTCGAAGGCTTACGTTTTAACACAGGTATTTCACAGATGATGGTATTTGTGAATGAAGCATATAAACAAGAGAAATTGTCTAAATCACAATTAGAAGGTTTTGTTAAGCTATTGTCTCCAGTAGCTCCACATGTGAGTGAAGAGCTATGGAATAAGCTAGGCAATGAAGATACGATTGCTTATGAAGTATGGCCAGTCTATGATGAGTCATTACTAGTGGAAAACGAAGTGGAAATTGTGGTTCAAGTGAATGGTAAGCTTCGTGGTAAGCTGGTTATTGCGAAGGATGCTTCAAGGGAAGAAATGGTGCAAAAAGCAAAAGAGGTTGAGAAAGTAAAAGAAGAGATTGAAGGGAAGACTGTTCGTAAGGTGATTGCAGTTCCTGGAAAACTCGTGAATATTGTAGCTAACTAATAAAAAGCCCCTTTCCTTGAGATTTTGAAGGAGAGGGGTTTTTGAAACTGGGGGAAAAAGAAGCCCGATGTGAGGACAAAAATCGTAGGAAAAGAAAATTCTTGTCCTTAGAATATAAATGTTATTATCAGAATGAAGAGTAATTTTGTACATTCTTAAACAATCAAAAATGTAAATAGTTAGTTTGACATTTACAAAAGGGCAGTGTGGTGTTGAAACGCGAATCACAAACTACTATTCCTCTGACTCCCACAAACTCATAGCTGCTGCTTGTCCTGCGGTATATCCTGTTGAAAAGGCAACCGTAATATTATAGCCTCCTGTATAACCGTGAATATCTAACACTTCTCCGCAGAAAAACAACCCTTTCATTAACTTGGATTCCATTCGTTTTGGCTGAATTTCTTTAACCGATACTCCGCCACCTGTAACAAAGGCTTTCTCAATAGACAGCGTCCCTGTTGCATGGATAAGGAAATTTTTTGCCTCGTGGGCTAGTGCCCTTAATTTTTCATTTGATAGTTCCGTACGAATTAACAAAGGGTCTATATCGCACCGTCCAAATAGCACAGGGAGCATTCTTTCAGGAACCCAACCGTTCAGTACATTTTTAATAGCTTTCTTCGGTTGTTCGTACAATAAGTCGTCTAGCTCTTTAATAAGCTCATCTTCCTTCTTCCCTGGAAATATGTCCAAGGACAACTTAACAACGTTTACTCCATACTTTTTCTTAGCTTTCACTACGAATTGACTGCATCTCAATACAATTGGGCCAGAAACTCCAAAGTGGGTAAATACCATATCACCTTCATGGCTTACAATTATCTTGTTAGACTTTGGATCAAGCACCGATAACTTAACATCTCGCAAGGAAAGTCCCTGAAGAGCTTTTAACCTTATAAAGGAATCATTTGCAGTGATGGGTACTTCCGTTGGATACAGGTCTGTAATGGTGTGACCCGCTTTTCTAGCCCATGGGTAACCATCTCCCGTACTGCCAGTATGAGGGACGGACTTTCCACCGACGGCAACAATTACGTTTGGGGCCTCTATCCTTTCGCCAGATACTAGCTCCACACCTAACACCTGTTTTTTGTCATAATCGTACATTACATCCTTTACCTCGATACCAGTTTTAATTTCTACTTTTAAGTCCCTAACTCGGTTAATCAATGTCCTTACTACAGTTATAGCTTTATCGTTTACAGGAAACATTCTTCCCCGATCTTCTTCCTTTAACTCTATCCCCAATCTTTCGAAGAACTGTATAATATCTTCATTATTAAACACAGAGAAGGGACTATACATGAAGCGCCCATTACCTGGTATGTTGGAAATAATCGTTTCCACATCGGCTCGATTGGTGACATTACAGCGACCTCCTCCTGAAATAGCTAATTTCCTGCCTAATTTATTTCCTTTATCCAGCAATAATACCTTCGCTCCATATTCTCCAGCAGCTACTGCTGCCATTAACCCAGCAGGCCCGCCGCCTATAACAATTACGTCCTTTTTCATTCTTCCACCATCTTTCCTAAAACTCCATGTTAAAGAGTAGCATTATTTTATCAAATCTCCAAAACTAAACCAAAAAACATTAGACAGAAAATTATAACATTTAATCAAATTTCACGAAAATCATCCATTTTGCATTATATATTATTGTGAGCGTAGATTAGATATAAAAAACTTCATATTTTATTTGATTTTTTTCTTAAATCTCTATTTTATTTCTGTTTTTAGTGTGTTACACTTCATGTGGGAAAAGATAAAAGGTATTTTTATGGAAGGAGGAGAGGCGCATGTTTCAAACATTAATGAAGAAGTTTGAAGCGAAACGTGCTGTATTAGCAGCGGAGACACAACAACGAATAGCAGAGTATGCAGAGCAAGAAAGATTAGAAGCCTTAAGAAGAATGAAAAAGGAAGAAGAGCAGCAGCGAATTTTAAATGAAGAGGTTGAGAAGTACCTGAGGACTGTTCATCCGTCATTTCTATTAAAGCCGGAGGTATACCAAGCGTTGTTGAACATGTTGCTTGCTCGCTCCGAAGAATCATTTAGTGTAAGCATTACTATGACCTCGGAAATGCGTAAAGCATATTCTTTTTATCATAATGAGTTAAAATATTTCATTAAGCTCCTTGAAAGAAAAGGGTTTGAATTTACAAGTAATGAAGAGGTATTTTTAAATACATTTTTGACCAAGCTTCGTGAAAAAAATTATCATCTGTGTCTAGAACGTTATGGTGACTTTCTACCAGAAGGAATAAATTTAGCGGATGCCTTTGAGTTGTATTTCGATGTGGTGGAGGATCAGTTTAAATATGACAGTGGAAATGTAGACTTCTTTGCTGTTTATTTAAATCATAAAGGAATTACAGATGCACACTGGACCAAATCTAAGTTGAAAAAGAAATTAAAACAATATGAGAAATCACATTTAGAGGAATTTAAGCTAAAAAAGTTAGAAAAGAGATTAAATAATATTAGTTAATCATTTTAACAAGGGTATCTGCAAAGGTTGTTTTTAACCTATTCAGATACCCTTTTATTTTGAGACCGCTGAAAAAGGGCATTCTTTTCCTTTTTCAGTACCATTATTATTCGACGGGGCTATCGGGAACCTTGGCATCAATATAGGGGGTTGTGGTAAATTATTAGTTACGAGGAGTGAGGCGAATGGAGAATACGAAAATTTTAATGATTGGTGCCGGAAGAATGGGAGAGGCTATTATTTCCGGATTGATGAAGGACGAAAATGGCTACTTAGGAAAAATAACAGTAGCTAATCGTTCTGATAAGGAAAGGTTGGCTGTATTGAACGAATTATATGGTATACATATTACGGATCATTGGCAGGGAGAAGTCGAAGACCATGATGTTATTATTTTAGCATCCCCACCGCATACACAGGATGAACAGCTTAATGAACTGGGAAAAAGGGTAGACGGGCAGCTCATTATAACTGTTGCTGCCGGTATTGATCCTACCTATATGGAAAAGCGCCTTCCTGAAGGGACTCCCGTTTGTTGGATCATGCCAAATACGGCAGCTCAAATTGGCCAATCTATTTCCACCTACGTGTATGGAAGACATGTTAGGGAAATCCACAGAAGAAAGGTATCGGTCATTTTAGATGCCATTGGGTTTTCAGAAGAATTGACAGAGGATCAAGTCCATAATTTAACGGCTGTAACAGGTAGTGCACCGGCTTTTGTTTATACATTTGTAGAGGCATTGGAAGGTGCTGCAGTTGAAAATGGAGTAACAACTGATCAAGCAAGGATTCTTGTAACAAAAATGCTCCTTGGATCAGCTGCCATGCTAGATGCGGGGTATGATCCTAAAGAGCTTATTTCTCAAGTAGCTTCACCAGGTGGGTCTACAGCAGAAGGGATAAAGGTTTTAGAAAGGGAAAAGTTTCAAGAAATTTTGAACAAGGCAGTCCGAGCCACAAACCAACATGCCCGTAGTCAGGGATAAAATTAGAGGGGGAAAGACTTATGAAAAAAATAAGACTACAAACGCGTCATAGGGATGAAATGATAGATGTTACGTCTGAAGTTTGGTCTTATGTAAAGGAGACTGGTATTTTGAATGGGGTTGTATATATTTATTGTCCCCATACAACAGCAGGAATTACGATTAATGAAAATGCTGATCCAGATGTAAAACACGATATGCTTATGCGTTTAGATGAGGTTTACCCTTGGGAGCATCCAAAATATAGGCATATGGAGGGGAACTCCGCTTCTCACCTAAAAGCAAGTACAGTGGGGGCTTCTCAAATGGTCATCATAGAAGGTGGACAATTAGTCCTTGGAACTTGGCAAGGTATTTATTTTTGCGAGTTTGATGGACCAAGAAAAAGAAATATGATTGTAAAAGTTATGGAAGGATAAACAAGGGAGAGTGGTCCTGAGAAATTAGTAAGCCACTCTCCAATCAAGATCATTGATCCATATTACGTTTTTTCTTATTGTGAACATTTACGATAATCAAAACAATAATTAATGTAGGTACGATTATCGGGGATAACCCAATAACAAACACAATGACAGCAGAGAAGAAAGTAATGATAGAATTAACCGTATCCATAAATAAACTTTGTGCTTTTTTCCATGTGTTTAACGAGTCTCCCTCTTGCAAGGAAGGAACGTTAATATTTCTTTCACGAATATGAATGGATACGGTGGACAGTGAAACATGGTTGTCTAAATAGTTGATTCTTCCTTTTAATTGTTCAATTTCCTCTTGAACTTTCCCTAAGTCGTTAGAGATTTTCAACAAATCTTCTGTATTTTGAGCATCATTCATAAAAGAGAGCAATCTCTCTTCTACTGCTTCCTTTGAACGTAAGCGTGAATTCAAATCGACATATTCTTCCGTAACATCATTTCCATGAATGGAACGTTCAAGTACCTTGGTGCTTGTGGACTCTAGTTCATTTAAGAAAGAATTAAAGTTTTCTTGAGGAATTCTTACTACAAGTGTTCCATACACATCATTATTACCACTATGATGCAAATAGGACTCTACTACAAATCCACCTAGTTCTTCGGCATGGTCTTGAATATGCTGCTGTGCTTTATGATAATCCAGTACTTCTATGGATATATTTCCATTGTAAATGACCATGCGGTTGGTTGTTTCTATTGAACTAGCCTGTTCTGATGGTGCTCTTCTCTCTATACTATAGCTCTCTTTTTCTGCAATAAATCCAGCATCCCCACTATCATCACTCATTTGAATACTTTCTTCAACCCTGTCGTAAGCAGTGTCCTCACCACTGCTACAGCCATTAAGGAATACTAAAGCAAAAAAAGACAGGACCAAAACCACTAATAAATAGATAGAACGATTACTCATGCAGTATAACCCCCATTTTTATTCTTTTAGATTATTAGACGTACAATCAAAAGAAAAGTTACCAAAACATTACAGATAATTAAAAGGAAACAAATAAATTCTTCTTTTTGATTGTAATTTTGTAAAGGTTATTTCATGTCTAAATAAAGGGAAGTATGATAAAATGCAAACAGTGGTTAACAATATTACTAAGACGATGTTTGGCACCTAATGTAGGGTGTCACTTTTTTAAGGTAGGAGAAAAGTATGACTGACAAACAGTTGATTCGTGGAACCATGATTTTAACAGCAAGTATTTTTATTTCTAAATTCCTTGGATTAATATATATCTTTCCATTTACATCGATTGTTGGGTTAGAGGGACTGGCCCTTTATACATATGGTTATACACCATATACGGTAATATTAAGTTTAGCAACATTAGGAATTCCTCTAGCAGTTTCTAAGTTTGTATCAAAATACAATGCTTTAGGTGACTATCGTACGGGACAGCGTTTATTTAAGTCTGGTATCGTGGTCATGTCCATCACCGGTGTTATAGGTTTTATTCTGCTATATTTATTGGCGGAACCAATTGCTAGACATGTTTTAGATCCGTCAAACCTACAAGGGAATACCATTGATGATGCTGTCTTTACTATAAGGATGGTCAGTGTGGCTTTATTAGTAGTTCCGATCATGTCTATTATTCGAGGGTATTTTCAAGGGTTTCAATCCATGGGCCCCACAGCCATCTCACAAGTAATTGAGCAAGTTATCCGTATCATTTTCATCCTCTTACTGACTTACTTAATCATGGAAGTCTGGCAAGGGGAATTAGGGACAGCAGTAGGTTTTGCTACATTTGGAGCTTTTGTAGGTGCCCTTGGAGGATTAGCAGTATTACTTGTTTACTGGGGTAGACGAAGAGGCAATATACAAAAGCAAGTGGAAGGTAGTACAATAGATCACCAAATTCCTTTAAAGAAAATGTATAAAGAATTACTCTCCTATGCATTACCTATTTCATTCGTAGGATTAAGTATTCCATTGTATCAATCAATAGACTTAGCCACATTTAATCCAGCTATGAGAGTTATTGGTTATGAACAGGTGGAAATAGATAAATATTTTGGTGCCTTTATGCAAGCGGCTCATAAGCTTATCTTAATCCCTGTCTCTGTTGCGACGGCTATGTCATTAACCATTTTGCCAACGGTAACAAAGGCGTTTATAAATAGAGACTCGGAACAACTTCAACGTCATATTACACAAACGTATCAAATTATATTATTTATTAGTATTCCTGCATCTTTAGGTTTAGTTCTCCTATCTGATTCGGCCTATGCCTCATTATTTGGTTTAGCGGATATGGAAATTGGGGCTTTTATGCTTAAATACTACGCACCAGTTGCAATTCTTTTTTCTATTTTTGCAGTTACAGCATCACTACTCCAAGGTATTAATCGTCAAAAATATACCGTGATTGCATTAATAGCAGGTATAAGCTTCAAAGGGATTTTTAACTATCCTTTAATATTGTGGTTAGAGGCAGGAGGAGCAGTCCTTGCGACAGGAATAGGATATACAATTGCTATAGGGGTTAATATATGGGCAATTGGGAAATTTGCAAATTATAACTACACCTTTTTACTAAAAAGACTATTATTATTTAGTATTTTTGCATTGGTGATGGGCTTAATTGTTATTGCTGTACGTAATGTTATAGGAATGGTATTACCGTTAGAAACAAGGTTTAATGCATTCGTAATATTAATATGTTCCGTAATGTCCGGTCTTGGAATTTATTTATATTTAAGTGTTCGTTCAGGATTGGCTGGTCAGATATTAGGGCATCGATTTAAATTTTTATCTAAACGAAAAGTTAGGGAAGGTAGCTGAGAAAGCATAAATAAAAAGAGACATACGTTTCAAGTGTAAAACTTGAATGTATGTCTTGATTTTTATTCCATCCATTTTTCTGCCCATGTTTGAAGTTCATCCATGACAGGTTTCAAATCTTTTCCTTTTTCAGTTAATCCATACTCAATACGTACAGGAGTCTCTGGGTATACTGTTCGTTCCACTAATCCAGCTTCCTCTAGTTGCTTTAATCTGTCAACAAGCATTTTATCACTCATGCTTGGGATAACTGCTGATATATCTTTAAAACGTTGTGGTCCATGTGTTAAGACCCGTAAGATCAGTCCATTCCACCGTTTACCTAATAACTGAAAGGCAGATTCAAACTTAGGGCATAAATTTGTCTGAACCATCGGCATCATCTCCTTAGTCCTATTATAGCATAGTATACTTAAAATTAGTAAGCAGCTTAGTTTATATAACTTAATAGTTAACTTTTAGTACCCTGAAAATACAAATCTTGTTGTTCATTCGCTACGGTCCACTCCCTTTTCGTGGGTAACCTGCCAAGCCTCCTCGTGACTTCGTCAAGGCCACTGAAAAAGATACAAAGCGATCTTTTTCAGTGGCCTCACTTCGTCGCTTTGGGGTCTCGGCTAGGCCATTCTTCCACAGGAACGAGCGTTTACTTCAGAGAGGCATCACACGTGATGCCACTTGAGTAAGCTACGAGTTGTCTCGACGGATCCGCTAGCTTGCAGATGAAGAGACAGTTAACCTCACGGACCTTCGCTCATTCCACAATGCAGACTAAAATTTTCATTTTCCATGGTGGAAATTATCATATCCATGGAGGTCTCCCCTAAAAATACGAAACCCGTGTTATCGTTTGCACTCTCGAAGGAGTGGAAGGCGGCGACTCCAGCGGATTCGAGAGACAAGATTGATACCCATTTTCATACTCCATGGTGCAAAATTTCATCTGCATGGAGGTCTACCGTGAATATACGAATCTGGTGTAATTGCTAAACCCTCCTCCCTTTCCGCGGGGCGTTAATTCGTCAAAAAAAGGCAGAAGTACTGATTAATTAGTACAACCCTTTCATTCCATTTTACATAACGTAGTATTGTACTAACAATGAAAGGAGGAAATATTATGCATGGAAAAAATAAAAGGAAGCCAACTTACAAAATTAAGCAAAAAAATGCAATATTGCCTCTATCAAAAAATACACCACAAAGACCAAAGGTAATTAAGGATGCTTTTGTAAAGGTACCGGTAGTATTAGCAGAAACGAAAGTGCAACTTGATATGATTGCAAATATCGAATTTCCAGAGCCTGTTTTAGAGATTAAAGATATTAAAAAGAATATTAAGGTGACACAATGCCGTCTGTTATTACCAACAAATAAACTATTCATTGCAGGGTTTGTACGCAAAAACATTCAATACGCTACACCAAAATACTCTGGCAAGGATTTTGTATCTTCTGGAATCAACTCATTAACTGTTGATGTACCATTTGAAACTGTTACAGAAGTAGACTTCATTAACAAACCACAACTAGACTTTACACCGAAAGATGAACAATTCACTTATTACAAGGAAAGTAAACTTCCAAAAGGCTTCTCTGACAAGGAGAAATTGTTATCTGGAGATTTTGCTCAGTTTAATAAAATATCTGGGGAGAAGTTTAACCAACTTCCTTATTGTGAACTACTATCAAGTCAGTTCATCGAATATGATGAGTATTTAAATCGTAAAATGGGAGAAGTTTTCGATAAGGATGGAAACAAAATGGATGCACCATTCGAAGAAGGAACCTTCACAAAAATGGAAGAAAAAATGGTAGTAGAATTAACACTTAAGGTGCTTCAAGAGCAGCAAGTTAAGATAGAAGAGATTGACAAGAAAAACTGGTAATAAGTGAAAAGGTGTGCTTCAGGTTAGTACTGAGGCACACCTTAAATTATTGTTTAGGAATCTATATTTTTCTGAATGTGGATAACTGTGGCTGAATAATCGTCTAGCTTCAGCCCCTACTCGCTCAAGGTCAAAAGCATTTGCTGGTCGCTCGTGAGCAAGGCGCTTGCGCTTTTGTTCTTTTAGGCTACTACTAAGTGGGAAGGATCCATGATTTTCTTTCGAACACTCTCCCAAGCAGCTTGAACATTTTCATTAGAAGCCTGTTCATCAATAATTTCTTTCACCATAAATCCTATTAACTCATCCATTGTGATCCCTAAAGACGAAATCATAAAGGAAACGGATCCTTTTAATGATAAAGACGGCGTTCCATTCACATCAATTACATAAATATTTCCAAAATCGTCTGTTTTCATATCTAAACGAATCATATCTTTGCCTTGTAAACCTTCGTAAACTTGTAGGGCTATATTTGCAATTTGTAGGCCAGTTTCCTCATATCTGGATATCAGTGAGAAGGAAGCACGCTTTTCATGTTCCATTGCTTTTACTGCATGGCTTCGTACTTGTACATCATTAGGAAATTCAATAATAGGTAATACTTGCGGATCTGCATTACCTAATACGGCAACAGTAAACTCTCGACCAGATAAGAATGTTTCTATAAGTACAGGTTGGTCACCAATAAGTTCTCCTAATTGATTAAATTTTCTAATTAGTTCTTCGCGGTTATGACAGATAGACATTTCATCAATTCCTAAGCTGTTTCCACCACCAGCGGGCTTAACGAACATTGGGTAGCCAATGGTTGCTTCTGCTTCATCTAACTGCCTTTCTTTGTATGCCGGTGTAGGTAGAGAAAAATATTTAGGGATTGTTACACCAGCCATTTGTAATACTTCATATGTTAAATCCTTATTACGACAAGCTTCCATCGTTTTTGGTGTGGAATGGGTATAAGGAATATTATGTGCCTCTAATACTTTACGAACGGAAAGGGCACCGCTGCCGTCATACAGTGTATGTGGAGAATCTAAAAATCCTTCAGCAATAACAAAGGCACCAGAAATAGGTTGGTTAGCTAATATAATCTCATTCAATTGATTTTCGTTATATAAATTCACATTTATGATTTCAAATGCTAGAGATTTAAGGGCATTCTCTAACGCTAAAACAGTTTGTTCTGAAGCGCATTCCTTCAGTTCATCTGTCATATTTTCCTTTGACACGTAGTTATAAACAAATAACAACTTATTCCTCATATTTACTCCCCATTTCTTACGATTACTGTACAACAAGATGATTATAAGGGTTGGGAGAGGAGCTTGCAATAGCTTTTTTTGTAGAAAAAAAATTTATTTTTATGCCAAAAAAATCTATGAGAAATTACTATTATTAAGTATAATTATATAGTTTGTTTCATATCTATTACGATTCTAATTTATCGTAGGTTCTTCTCTTTTAGTGAGGGACGTCATCTGCTATAATGTAAGAATTAGTAAGGGTATTGCTAAGAACGGTAGGTGAGTTCCTTGGACCAAGAGGCTAAAGGAAAAAAACTTTATTTAGATTGGATATTAATAATAACGATAGCCTTAATTTCTATTTTTGGGCTAATTATGATATACAGTGCAAGTTTTGTTATCGGTTATGAAGAACGCGGTGGAAATATAACACACTTTTTTGATAGGCAGCTTCAGTGGATTATCGTTTCTAGTATCGCATTTTTATTTTTTGTTTTTTTTCCATATCGTCACTTTCGAAAGCTTTCTCCTTTCATTGTATTTGGTTCCTTTCTCCTTCTTGGACTTGTGTTTATACCAGGCATAGGGGTCGGTGGTGAAATCAATGCAAGAAGATGGATTAACATTGCCGGCTTTCAAATTCAACCATCAGAATTTGTTAAATTAGGCTCGATTATTTATTTGGCTTACGTATATTCTCGTAAGCAAGCTTATATTAATAAATTCTTTTCGGGAGTTCTCCCACCACTAATTGTTGTGGCTGTTTTTTTTGGTTTAATTATGATGCAGCCGGACTTAGGGACTGCCACTTCTATCGTTATGGTTGCTGGGCTAATTGCTTTTTGTTCTGGGGCAAGAATGCTTCATCTTATATCATTAGGAAGCTTGGCAGCTTGGGCTTTATTTCATTATGCCACTTCAGCAGAGTATAGATTAAATCGATTAATTGGACATCGCTCTCCTTTCGAGCTTGAAGCGTCACAGGGATATCAATTAGTTCAATCGTATATTGCTATTGCCCATGGTGGCTTAACTGGAGCTGGACTTGGACAAAGTGTCCAAAAATTGTTTTATTTACCAGAGGCACACACCGATTTTATACTAGCTATTGTGAGTGAAGAACTTGGTATAATAGGTGTTGGGTTTGTCTTTGCATGTATGCTGATCATTATTATTAGAGGGGTTATTATTGGAGCACGCTGCCGTGATACCTTCGGAAGTTTACTAGCATATGGTATTGTCTTTCAACTAGCTATCCAAATGACGTTTAATGCAGGAGCGGTGAATGGTTTACTGCCAATTACAGGGATACCATTCCCATTTATAAGCTATGGAGGCTCCTCCTTGTTAGCCGTTTTTATGTCAATGGGGATCCTAGTAAATATATCTAGAAAAACAGAGAAAGAACGTCAAGAAAGGTTTACAGAGGAAAATAACGATTCGGAGGAGGAGAAAACTCCACTTAAAGCGGTTAAACCTACTCTCCGCTCTGTAAAATAATTCGGAAATAATTAGAAGGTGGAAATAGATGCAAGAGAGAAAAACTTCGTTCCAACAACTAGACTTTACGTTATTATTTTTGCTCTTTGTGTTAATGTGTATTAGCCTATTAGCTATTTATAGTGGAACGACGGGACAATATAATGTAGATGATATGTTCTTTGTCCGGAGACAGATTATTTGGTTTGGGATTGGGGCCATTCTTTTATTGGCGGCAATGAGTGTGGACTATGAAATGTTTAAAACGTTATCGATACCACTTTATATTGTAGGAATGGTACTGCTGTTTATTGTAGAATTTACGCCATTGGGTGTTGAAATTAATGGTGCAAAGCGATGGATCGGCATAGGTGACAGTTTTCGTTTTCAACCATCGGAGTTTGTAAAGATTTTTGTTTTAATCTCATTAGCTCATCTTCTTTATAATATTACTAAGACACCAAGGGAAAAATCATTTAAATCCGATGTTGAGGTGGTGCTAAAGATCTTGGCTGTAGGTGGCCCGCCCTTCGCATTCATTCTTATTCAGCCCGATTTAGGGACAGCCCTGGTTATCGCAGCAGTTATGTTTAGTACGATTTTGATGTCTGGTGTTACTTATCGAATGATAGGTTTGTTAGGATCATTAGCAGTATCGGTGATAGCATTCCTTGTTTGGCTGCATAATAATTATTTCGAGCTCTTTAACCAAATAATAAAAGACCATCAATTAAGAAGAATATATGCATGGTTAGATCCTGAAGGGAATATTGCAGGAGAAGGTTATCATCTTTATCATGCCATCCAAGGAATTGGCTCTGGGCAACTGTATGGAAGTGGTTTAGGTCAAGGGGCTAAGTCACAAAGTGGTGTCATACCTGAGCTTCATACTGACTTTATTTTTACAGTAATAGGTGAGGAATTTGGTTTCGTAGGGGCAACCGTTTTAATTATTGTTTATTTCTTGCTCCTTTATAGAATGGTGATTATTGCTTTTAACTGTAATAATACCTTTGGAACGTATTTAGTAGCAGGTACAATTGGATTATTTATGTTTCAGATCTTCCAAAACATCGGGATGACAATTGGCTTAATGCCTATTACAGGTCTTGCATTGCCGTTCATTAGCTACGGAGGAAGCGCCCTGCTAACTAATATGATTGCTATTGGTATTGTTCTCAATGTAAACATTCGTACGAAGCATTACATGTTCGGGGAAGAAGACTAATATACTTTTACAACCCATAGGGTAAAAAAAGGCAGTTTTCTAAAAGATAATTAATTGTTGCTTATTTTAAAAGCTTGGAGAAGCGGAAGGCGGCTACTCCCAGCGACGAACGTTACTTCAGAGAGGCATCACGCGTGATGCCACTTGAATACGCTTCGCGTTGTCTCGGAGCGTCATCGTTTACGATGACGCTAGGATACAGCTCCAGAGCGATACTCGCAGAGGAAGAGACAAGGCTGAAGCGTTGCCCACGGAACCAGGACGTTTACATTACGCCGTTGCCCACAAGTGGGACCTGAGAAACTTCCTCGAGTAACCGCAGACGCAGGACGTGGGCTGCCTTTAGGCGTAATTGCTCCGACTGTAGCGTATCCAAGCCTTTAATATATACTCTTAAAAAGTTTGCGAACACAGCCTATAAGAAAGAAGAGTTGGTTATCAACTCTTTTTTTTATCTTTTTTAGAAAAGGAGTGGGGTAGAGTGATAGTAGGATTTGGCAAGCTTGCAAAGGCAATCATCCATGTGCTTCCTACGGATGAAAAAATCTATGTTTTTTCAAGAAAAAAGACTAAAGTAGAAGCATACAGGGAAGTTGACAGTAGGGTTCAATGGTTA
This sequence comes from Evansella vedderi, assembly GCF_030813435.1. Lineage (GTDB taxonomy): Bacteria > Bacillota > Bacilli > Bacillales > Salisediminibacteriaceae > Evansella > Evansella vedderi. The sequence goes on from NZ_JAUSUG010000008.1 coordinate 90,197, forward strand.
GATCCAAATCATTTTACTAAGGAAAAAGAAGTGTGGTTATTGTTACCACCTGATGAGATTCCAAAATTTATGGAAAAGTATATACATGCCTTCCACCGGTCTGCTACATTCTATTATTGTGCTACTAAAGGATCATCATCCGATATTAAACATATCGTTACCCCCACACAACACGTTGTTCCAGTTAAATTCATTACGCAAGGGGACCAATTAATGAAGGATAATAGGGGAATGGCGGCCATTCCAAATGCTAACAAAGCTTATATAAAGAGGTTAGATGAGTGGTTTGGTGATTCTATGGAAATAGTGATAGGAGAAGAGAAAGATGTATTACATCTGAATAAAACAGCGACAGCGAAGGCGATCCAGTTAATTATGGACTTTCAGGAGGAAATGAAAAGAGTTGGAATTCCTTCTAAAATGGTAGACCATGCTGTAAAACAAATTGTACCTGGGGTTATTGAATCGTATCTTAATAATTCTTTAGGTGGGTTTGCAAAGCAGGTTGTTGCTGAAAGGAGAAATAAAAACAGTGAGAGTAGATAAATTATTAGCTAACATGGGGTACGGATCTAGAAAAGAAGTAAAGAAGCTTCTAAAAAAGGGTGGTTTAACAGTAAACGGAGAGGTAGTTAAAGATGGAAAGGTCCATGTGGATCCGGATAATGAGCAAATTGAAATTTTCGGTGAGGTAGTAGAATATCGTCCATACATTTATTTGATGATGAATAAGCCTCGAGGGGTTATATCTGCAACAGAGGATGTATCGGAACCTACTGTGGTAGATCTACTTCAAACAGAAGACGCTATTTATGAGCCTTTTCCAGTTGGGAGATTGGATAAGGATACAACAGGCTTAATGTTTCTAACAAATGATGGGAAACTAGCTCATCAACTAACATCACCTAAAAAGAAGGTGGATAAGACATATCGAGTACATATTGATGCTCCACTGACAACGGAGGATAAAGAAGCTTTAGAGGCAGGGGTTATTTTAGACGATGGATATAAAACCAAACCCGCGGTTCTTACCTATACAGACGGGGATCTGGAAACACGAGTAAGATTAACCATTACAGAAGGGAAATTTCATCAAGTTAAACGAATGTTTCAAGCATGTGGAAGAAAAGTTGTAGAACTTAAAAGGGAGCGTATAGGAACTCTCCATTTAGACCCAGAACTCCAACCGGGAGAATACCGGGAATTAACCGATGAGGAACTGGAATCCTTGCGGTCAGGTGAGTAAAAAAACGAGGGTGTCTTAAAAGGTATGTTTAACCTTAAGACACCCTCGTTTTATAATTAGCTATCTGTGACTGTGACTTGCATGTTAAGAAACATTTATTTTTTGGTTGGTTGTCATCCATTTTCCACGCTTCGGACTTATTACCAAGTTGTTATACTCTAAAATATTCAAGTCCCGTTGTATCGTCCGTTGAGTTGTTCCGAATTCTTCAACCAGTTCATTTGTGGTGACGCTCCCTCTTTTTTTGATATAAAGGTAAACGGATTTAATCCTAGTCATCATCCTGTCAGTTGAAGCTTTCAAAAAACCACTCCTTATCTTCTTAAGTTTTAATGGTTAAAAGTAAGCAGAATCTTAATATTTATATGTCTTTCTTCCGGTAATAAGATTATTTATGTATTCTTATTATAGTGATACCTAACCTCCTTTTTTAATTTTAATGGAATAATCTGTGAGAAGTAAAGGATTTAGTATCTAATAAATGTGAAAAGTCTGTAAATTTTATTTCTACTTTGAAATAATAAACTTTATTTTCTTTTGTTACATGCCTATGTAATAAACTTTAGAATTAGAAGTAATTATTCTTATCATACTACACAAAAAGGTATGTTAGGAAACTTAGGGTAGACCTCCATACAAATACAATTTGCACCCAACTCCTAGCTACCTTTGTAAAGATTGCGTCGGCTTCGCTCATTGCTTCGGTGACACAAAAGATAAAGAATGATCTTTTGTGCCACCTATAACTTAATAAATAGTATAGAGGTGAAAAAATCTATGATTAATTGGATGGAAGAAGTGGAAAAGAGACAGGAAAAGTTAGTAGAAGATACGCAAAGCTTCCTTCAAATAAACAGTATTTTAGATGAGGAAACGGTACAGGAAGGAGCTCCTTTTGGGAAAGGGATATACGAGGCGTATAAATGGTTCCTTCATCTTGCAGAAGAGGATGGTTTTAATACTAAGGATGTTGAAGGATACGCAGGACATATAGAATGGGGAGAGGGGAAAGAAATAGTGGGAGTACTATGCCATTTAGACGTGGTACCAGAAGGGGAAGGTTGGACCTCTCCGGCCTTTGCAGCGGAAATTCGGGATGGAAACATTTATGCTAGGGGGGCACTTGACGATAAAGGACCAACAATGGCTGCTTATTATGCTTTAAAGATTGTAAAAGAACTTGGAGTTCCTTTAAACAAAAAAGTTCGACTAATTGTAGGTAATGATGAGGAAAGTCAATGGCGATGTGTTGAACATTATTTTAAAAGGGAAGAAATGCCATCTATAGGATTTGCCCCTGATGCTGATTTTCCAATTATTTTTGCAGAAAAGGGGATATGTGATTTAACTTTTACAATGGATATGGGAACAAAAGATGGAATTGTCGATGAGTTTATTTCTGGACAGAGACTAAATATGGTTCCAGATAAAGCTCATGTAACGTTAACAGGGATGAGTGAAGGGGATTTGACAAAGTCATTTAAAGCCTTTTTACAGACGAATCAATTAGATGGAAAGATACAAATGGAAAATGGGAATGGCCATATTCAATTATTTGGGAAATCAGCCCATGGAATGGAACCGGATAAAGGGGTAAATAGTGGGTTATGGCTTGCAAAATTTTTACTAGACACTGGATTACTAAAAGAGGAAGAAAAGAAGTATTTTTCTATATTAGCTAAGTCATTTTTAAATGATTCAAGGGGAAAAGGAATTGGAATTACCTATAAAGATGAGGAAAAAGGTGATGTTACAATCAATGTTGGAAGAATGAAATACAATAAAAATAGTGGTGGAGAAATAGGTTTAAATCTACGTTACCCTGAGGGGGCAGATATTGAGGTCATTTATAAAAAGATAAACAAAGTCTTTTCAAAGGGGGCCTTCAAAGGAAAGGTTATTAACCATGAAACCCCGCACGTAGTGGACAAAGGTCATCCTCTGATCCGAACATTATCTAGGGTATATGAAGAGCAGACAGGCGAAAGAGCGGTACCTATTGCCATAGGAGGAGGAACATACGCAAGATCCCTCGAAGCAGGTGTTGCCTTTGGACCGATGTTTCCAGGACAAAAGGATGTGGCCCATGAGGCAGATGAATTTATTGCAATAGAGCAGCTAAAAAAGATTACAGCCATTTATGCACAAGCTATATATGAGTTGGCAAAGTAAGAGGTAGGTTATTTAGTTAGGGGGAATGGGAGGTGTATGTATGTGCTTCGCTCGTCGCTCGCCCACTACGAGAAACCACTCGTAGTAGGCTTTAAGAAATTGCGACGTATATGCAAATACTTCGAGAGAAATTTAAAAGGTTAAAAACATACCTTTTGAGTTTCTCTCTACAAAAAGTCAAACAGGTCTGTTGATAGGTATCTTTCTCCTGTATCACATGCAATGGCTACTACTACATCGTCTGGTGTTAAACGCTTTGCAACTTGAAGTGCGGCATAGCAGGCTGCACCAGAAGAAGGTCCTACTAAAATTCCTTCTTTTCTAGAGAGATCTCTCGTTACTTCGTAAGCATCTTCATCGGAAATGCAGAAAATTTCCCCGTAAACATTCTGATTCAATATTGGAGGGATAAACCCAGGGCTAGTCCCAACTAATTTATGTGGACCAGGTTTCCCACCTGATAGTACAGGGGAGCCTTTAGGTTCCACCACATGTGTCGTAAGGTTTGGATAAACTTTTTTTAGTTCCTCCGCAGTTCCAGTTATGGTTCCGCCAGTTCCTGAAGCAGCGACAAAGGCAGATAATGGCTTACCTATTATTTTCATACCCTCAACTATTTCCTTTGCAGTTGTTTGACGGTGTGCATCAGGGTTAGCGGGGTTCTCGAATTGCATCGGCATGAAGCTATTAGGTATTTTCTTTACCAGTTCATGGGCTTTTTCAATTGCACCCGGCATTTTTTTATCCCCTGGTGTAAGAACAACTTCAGCCCCATATGCCTTTAATAAATTAATTCGTTCCTGTGACATTGTATCTGGCATGACAAGAATAGAACGATACCCCCTAGCAGCGGCATTCATTGCTAAACCAATACCTGTGTTACCAGAGGTTGGTTCAATAATTACTGATTGGTCATTTAAAAGTCCTTTCTTTTCTGCCTCCAGAATCATATTAAAGGCGGCTCTGTCCTTTACACTTCCGCTTGGGTTCATAAATTCAAGCTTTAGATAGACGGACGCACCATTTTCATCTGAGAGCTTTTGAAGCTTTACAAGAGGAGTATCTCCGATAAGCTCTGCTACATTATTAACAACGCGCATCGTTTCACGACCTTTCTATAAATTAATCTTGTTTGGTGTATGCTAATACGTATTAATAGAATAGGAATAATCTGCTTTTCATTTTACCATATTTTTATTATTTAATGAAAAGGCACTGTTAAAGGACTTTGTTGTTTTTCAAAGTTGATTGAAGCGGAAATCACATCAAGTATAACGAAGCTAATGAAAAAGAAGGTGATTTATTGTGCAGCGAGGACATCATTTTATTGGTATTTCGTTACCATCTTTCATCAAAAAAGAATTAAGTTATTTACAAGAAGAATTACAGGTTAACAATTACTATAAAAAAATAACAGGGGAAGAGGATTTTCATATTACCTTACTTTTTTTAGGAGGGTGGGAGCATGGGAATAAAGTCCAGGTTTGGGAAGGGTTAAAGGAGTCATTACAGAAAATTGCTCCTTTTACCTTAACATTAAACAACATTGATTTCTTTGGAGATAAAAGAAAACCTAGGGTTCTTTGGACAGGTATTCATTGGGAGGAGAGACTCCTATCTTTACATCAAGAGATAATTAAAGTAGCCGTAAATCATGGATTTCTTTTAGAGAACAAACCTTTTCGCCCACACATAACGTTAGGGAAAACTTTAAGAAGTAATTCTCCTTTTTCTATAAAGGAAGTGGAGGTACCACCATTAAAATGGGAAGTGGATCATGTTAATATGTTTCTCATAAAACCAGGTAAAAGTCCTATGTATGAATCCATTTCCAAAATCTCGCTTTCACGGTAAAATAGATATAGTAAAGAAGACCTCTTTCTAATGGAGGAAAAATAATGGCTCAACTAGTAAAATTATCAAATTATATATCAAGATATGAAACGGATATCTATCGATATCCCAGTCATTTTGTTCGATTAAAGAAAGAACGATGGGGTAACCTTGTACAGGAGTGGAACAGCCGACAAAAAATAGATTCTCTCCAAAGTAAGTTTTGCGCTGATGAGACCGAGGTAAAATCAAAGTTTAAAGGGAAATTTAAGAAATGGTTTTCCGGATCAAAGGATTTGGATACATGGGAGGAAGATCCTCCACGGGAAAAATTCCTTCCGAAGTCTCAATTACATGAGGCTTTCATGGAAGAAATCTTTCATTTTCAACTTAACTGGGCTAGCTCCACTTTTTCTGAAATCTCTCATTTAAATAATAAGTATTATAATGACTCACTCCTTTCTCACCTTCTCAAGGAATTGCCAGACAGTTTTTTTATTTTTTATGAACCTGTTTTTGTATTGAGAAAGGCCTCTGTGGATTTAGATATAATAATATTAACCCCATCTGAAGTATGGTTATTAACTCCATTAACAGGAAATAACCATAACATTTTTCATTCCCATTCTGAGCGATTTTGGATTAAAAGGGATGGAGAGAATCAGGAAAAAGTAATCCATCCATTTGTTTCCTTAAAAAGAATGGTTACGGTTATCAAAGAAATATTAGTTGAATGTGAATTGGACATCCCCATACGTATGGGAGTAATTGCTAAGGACAGTTTTATCGATATAAACGCTTCTCAACAAAGGGTTAAGTTAATTGATAAAAGAACTTTCCAAGATTGGCAAAGGACATTAAAGAAAATAGTGACTCCTATAAAGCACCAACAACTAAAGGCTGCAAATATTTTATTAAGAAATTGCAAAACTAACTCCGAATGGAGAGATTCTATGGGGACAGAGAATGGGACCATTGAAGGTAGTGAAAGAAAGCATTAAAAATTATTCTACATTAAAGGGTATATTTACCTTGTTTATATAAAATGTTTATGTTGAAGAATAGGGAAATCTTTTTTACAATGATAAAGGATTGTTTATTATAATGGGAGAGGTGTTTCCATATTTATATGGGTTCTCTAAACGTCTTGAGAAATAGAGGGTGAAAAAAATTGATGCACTTTATGGGTGAAGAGTGGGAAATATTCCCTGCAGGTGGAGCAACTGGCGATGCTTATGTTGCTCAGCAAGGGGAACAAAAAATTTTTATAAAAAGAAACTCTTCTCCATTTTTAGCAGTTTTATCTGCAGAAGAAATTGTTCCAAAGCTTCTGTGGACAAAGCGGTTAGAAAATGGGGATGTTATAACCGCCCAAAAGTGGGTTAATGGTAGGGAGTTAAAGTCTCCAGAAATGCAACAAACAAGAGTAGCAAAGCTTTTATCAAAGATTCATTCCTCCAATGAGCTGCTACATATGTTTATGCGCATGGGTAATAATCCGTTAGCACCTCAGGATTTATTTGAGGGATTGCTTGCGAGACTTTCGATGCAAAATATTAAAGAACCAAATATAAAGCTTGCTGTTGAATGGTTAAGAAATAATGTACATCAGATAAGTAGCGAGAATTTAGTTGTTTGTCATGGGGATGTAAACCATAATAATTGGATAGTAAGTGATGGTAACTTATATTTAATTGATTGGGACGGTGCTATTGTAGCAGATCCTGCATTGGATTTAGCACCCCTTTTATATTTATATATACCTAAATCAAAATGGCAGGACTGGCTATTGGAATATGGACTTGTTTTAACGGCGAGTCTGCAGTCGCGTTTGCACTGGTATATGGTTGCACAATGTATAGAAAGTATTCTTTGGCATTGGCAGCGTTATGAAAGTAACGAAATGCTTAAATGGTCTGAAATACTAAATAATCTACTTCAGGAAAAACAATTTCATTCAACACAAGGCTGACTCATGAAGATGAATTAAAATCTTCAACAAATGAGTCAGCCTTTTTAGGGTAATTTTACTTACAGTAACCATAGTATTACTGATTTTATCTAATTATTATAGGCGGTATACTTCTGAAATTCATTCACATATTGCTGTATTTCCTCGGGTGAAAGATTACTATGCTGTCCTTCTAAATCATGAGCACTTGCGTACTTTGCTACTTCCATGAGCATTGCCTTCGTTTCTGCTGATACTGCTTGGTTATTTAATAAATCTTTGACTAAAAGTTTGGTTTGTTCAAATTCATCATGAGTCCCGTAATGCACATCCTGCTGGTTTTTTAATATATCCACTAATAACTGAAATTGGTGTTGATAGCTCATAGACATGGAGATTACACTTCCTTTCCTTGATAATGCTGCATCTTTAGTATATTAATTTAAGGTTATACTATTTTAAGGATGTGTTTATCAAAGAAAAATATACAAATGCTCTATTTGATGGTGCTTGTGGAACATCCCAATAATGGAGGAATCGTTGTGAAATTAAGATATGTTTTTTGATTATTAAATTTCTCGTCCCATTCTTTGTTCATAATCAATGGTGACTGCTCCTCCTCCAGCCCTTAACATAGATAATTCTTCTTGCCACCTGGATATATTAAGTGTGTGATGTTTTACGTGTTCATTTATCTCATTTTTTGTTCTAATATCATGATTAATGTAAGCCGAAATTTCATCAATGGTGCCTTTAAAGTTAGGGTTAATTTGATCACTAGGTATTTGTTTCATTATTTTTTTCATTTCTTGGAATTGCTCAATATTACCGGCTTTTTGTTCCCTTTGCTCCAGTAATATTTGTTGCAGATTAAGTAGCAGTTCTCTTGACATTTTTCTAGCCTCCTTTCCTTACTTTTGGGTGCCGTTAACATCATTTGCAAAATGGTTTGAACAGAGAATTTTTAACTTGTTTTTTCTTTTCCCTATTTGGACAAACAAATAAACATCATTAATAAAATCTTGTACTTCATTATAAAGATTATTATGATTAGAGAGGTAGTAAAACGTTGATGGAGAGTGAATGTATTTTATGAGATTAAGAAATAAACCTTGGGCATCAAAAGTCATTGTAGGTAATCCGCAAATAGTGGAACCCAACCCGAAAGAGTGTCGTGGAAAGTGGAACGAAATATTTGGAAATGATAACCCTATCCATGTAGAGGTAGGGACAGGAAAAGGTAAGTTTGTTACAAGGACTGGAGAAGCACACCCAGAATGGAATGTTATTGGTGTTGAAAAATACGATAGTGTTATTATTACAGGGGTAGAACGTCTTCAAGAAAATCCACAGCCCAATGTAAAATTAATAAAGGAAGACGTTCAAGAGCTTACAATGTTTTTTGCACCTAAAGAAATAGATCGAATTTATATTAATTTTACAGACCCTTGGCCTAAGAATCGCCATGAAAAACGTCGGTTAACCTATGAAGGCTTTTTAAAGCTGTATGACGAAGTATTAAAGGATAATGGGGAGATTCATATGAAGACAGACAATCAAGGTCTCTTTGAATATTCCCTAGAGAGCTTCAGCCGGTTTGGATTTAAGCTAAAAAACATAAGTCTCGACCTACATCGGAGTGATATACAAGGGAACATTATGACAGAGTATGAAGAACGGTTTAATCAGCGGGGAATAAAGATTTTCCGTGTTGAAGCATATAAGTAATTAGGTATATGGGGGGAGCACTGTGGCATTAGAGCAATGGATGATTGGAGATATGACATTTACGTGGTTAAACGGAGGGGTAACCCATATGGATGGTGGAGCCATGTTCGGTGTTGTTCCAAAGCCGTTATGGTCAAAGAAATACCCTGTTAATGAAAACAATCAAATAGAGTTAAGGACGGATCCCATTTTAATTCAGGTGGAAGGAAAAAATCTATTGGTTGAAACAGGAATAGGAAATGGGAAATTTACAGATAAGGCCAAACGGAACTTTGGGATAACAGAAGAAGCTAAGCTCGATGAATCATTAGGGAGTTTGGGATTAACCGTTTCGGATATTGATTATGTATTAATGACACATATGCATTTTGATCACGCTAGCGGGGCTGCGAAATGGGAGGAAAACAGACTCGTCCCAACCTTCCCGAAAGCTACATTTTATGTAGAGGAAACGGAATGGAATGAATTACGGAATCCAAATATTCGGTCAAGGAATACGTATTTTCAAGAAAATTGGAGACCAATTGAACATCAGGTTAAAACTTTTAAAAGTGCGGTAGAGGTTATGGATGGGATTAAGCTAATACATACTGGTGGTCACAGTGACGGCCATTGTATATTGCAAATTGACAGAGCTGGAGAAAAGATCCTCCATATGGCGGATTTAATGCCAACCCATGCCCATCAAAATGTCCTTTGGGTATTAGCCTATGATGATTTTCCTATAAACTCTATTAAAGCAAAACAGAAATATATAGTGCCAGCAATTGAGAAGCAAGCCTGGTTTATTTTTTACCATGACTATAAGTATCGAGCATTAAAGTGGGATACTGAAGGAAAAAATATTCAGGAAGCCGTATTAAGAAATCGAGAGAACGAATAAAAATGAGGGTGAATGATTTTAAGATGAAAAAAGTCCTTTCGGTTAATTTTCATTGCTGATTAGGTCAAAAGAAATATGTCCATTAGTAGAGGGGGACTCAAAAGGATATTTTTAGCCTTTTGAGTCCCCCTCAATGAATTTAGTCTTCCTGTTTATTTAGCTTTAAGATTGTTCCTGTTGCAGCATCAACTAAAAATTCGTATGCACTCATTTTACCTGATTCGTCTGTACAGGTGATTCCACCACGATATACTTTATAGACCAGCTGATCCTGCTCTAATTCCTCAGTAATCATATGAACCCATGATCCATCAATAGTACCCAGATTTTTTGCTTTATGCTTTACCATTTTTAAAGCTTTTTCAGGTGATATGTTCCCTTGGTTTTTTTCAAGTTGACTTTTGGCCAGAAGAGTGACAGCTACCCCAGCACCAACTCCAGCAGCAAAACGTTTCCAACCCATTGGTTACACCCTCTTTCAAATAAACTTCAATAATAATATCTTTACACATTTTAACGGAATACATTCTGTTTTAAGTATAGCGGAGAAAAAAATAAATGCCAATCTTTACCTAGAAATTAATGAAAATAATTATTTTGTTTAAGGTAATAAGGTAATAGTAAGATGGAAGCTTTGTTTTAAAAAATATTTCGTTGCTCGAAAAAAGTGGAAAGAAAGGAAACAATTCGTTAAAATAAATAATGAATACATAGATAAGCTTATTGAAGGGAGTTTGTTATGAGACAAGAAACTTTTGAAATGTTTAAAACGTTAACTCAGTTACCTGGTGCACCTGGGTTTGAACACGAAGTAAGATCCTTTGTTCGAGAAGAATTAAAGAAGTATAGTGATGAAGTTATTCAAGACCGCTTAGGTGGTATCTTTGGAGTGAAAAAAGGGGACGAAACCGGACCAAAAGTCATGGTAGCAGGCCATATGGATGAAGTCGGATTTATGGTAACCTCTATTACAGATAAAGGGCTTATTCGCTTTCAAACCCTTGGTGGTTGGTGGAGTCAAGTATTATTAGCGCAACGACTTCATATTATTACGGATCAAGGTCCAGTTATAGGGGTTATTGGATCTATTCCACCACATTTATTAGATGAAGCCAAACGAAATAAACCAATGGATATAAAGAATATGTACATTGATATAGGTGCCGATAACAAAGAAGATGCTGAAAGAATTGGGATTAAGCCAGGTCAGCAAATCGTCCCTATTTGTCCGATGGAAAAAATGGCGAATGAAAAGAAGATTATTTCTAAAGCTTGGGACAACCGATATGGTGTCGGTCTTTCCATTGAGCTTTTAAAGGAACTTCACGGTGAAAAAACACCTAACGTCCTTTATTCAGGTGCCACAGTTCAAGAAGAGGTTGGTTTAAGGGGAGCTCAAGTTGCTGCTAATATGATTGAGCCAGATATTTTCTATGCATTAGATGCAAGTCCTGCAAATGATGCCTCTGGTGAAAAAGATGCATTTGGACATTTAGGAAAGGGAGCTCTTCTACGTATATATGACCGAACGATGGTAACACATCGTGGAATGAGAGAGTTTATTCTAGACACAGCAGAAACAAATAACATACCATATCAATATTTTATCTCTCAAGGTGGAACAGACGCTGGACGTGTTCATACTTCAGGTAACGGTGTTCCTTCTGCAGTTATTGGAATCTGTTCTCGTTATATACACACGAGCGCTTCCATTATCCACGTGGACGATTATGAAGCAGCAAAACAGTTAGTAACTACGTTAGCAAGAACAACAGATAAAACTACAGTGGAATCTATTCGCCAAAACGTGTAATATAGAATCCCTTTCATCAATTGGTGAAAGGGCTTTTTCCTTTATGCTTTATTTTAATGGCTCTTTCGTATAGAATGCTCCTGCGATTACTCGTCGCAAGAAAAGAATGTTGCTTTTCCTGCCTGGAGTCGCCGCCTTTCGCTCCTCCAAGCTTTTTTAAAAAAAGGAACAAAGTTTGTAAAAACAGCCATTAAAATTAAAATAGGTAAAAAAATTAAGTTTGGAGGAAACCAAAATGGTTTCAGAAATTTACATAGGTTCAACCAACCCTGCAAAAGTAAGAGCCGTTGAAAAAGTTTTTTTACCACCAGCTGTAGTGGTACCAAGGGATGTGCCCTCCTCTGTATCTCCTCAACCACGTTCCGATGAAGAAACAATGCTAGGAGCTATAAATCGTGCTAAGTATTTAATTGAGTATACCGATGCATCTGTTGCCATTGGTTTAGAGGGCGGTGTAGTGGAGAATGAAGCAGGAATGCTCCTTTGTAACTGGGGTGCATTAATAGCAAAAAAGAATGGCATTTATACAGCGGGAGGAGCAAGAATATACCTTCCAAAAGATATTGCAGAAGAAATTCGTACTGGTCGTGAATTGGGGGAAGTGATAGATGAATGGACAGGCCGTAATAATATTCGTAAGAAGGAAGGAACGATTGGGATATTAACATACGGAGAAATTGACCGCATTGAAATGTTTAAGCATATAGTTAAGCTTCTTTATGGTCAATGGAAATTTGACATAGAAAGAAAAAAAGGATGACTATCCGTTTGTCATCCCTTCATTGGCATGGAAGTCTAATCTATTTTTCTTCAAATATGTATGCTAGAGCTTGAAGGGCTTGGTCCATGGTTTCCACTGTTACCTGTGCCTTTTCAGACAGTTCTTTAAGTGGATGATGCAAAGCTTCTGGTCGGATTAAAATTAATGGTTTATTTAAAGCGATAGCAGTTGCAGCATCCATTGCACTGTTCCATTGTTTGTATTTCTCGCCGAATAAGGCGATAACAATATCTGCCTTTCCTAAAAGGACTTGAGTACGCAAATTATTAAACTTAGAGGCTGCTTCATCCTTTAAGATTGCATTTGGTTGGGAACCGAGGATTTCCTCACCGATGTTGTCCGAGCGGTCATGGTTTTCCATAGGTCCAATAAAATGAATAGGTAAATTCATAGAAGCAGCCTTATCCTTTATTTCTGAACGCCAATTGTCATGAATTTGTCCTGCAAGGTAAATAGTTAATTCCATTATTATCGACTCCTTTGTACTGATAAATGTACTTTTATTTTAACGAAGTTGGGTGTAAAAGGAAAATATTCCGTACAAATGTAAAAAAAGATCGAAAAATGGTTAGATAGTCTTGTTTTTTATACTAGCACATGTGTATTATGATAGAAGACCTAGAAGTTTTAATAGAAGGAGGGAAAAGGGAAGTGAAGTTATTAATTAAATCGTTTATGTTAAGTATTTTGTTACTAGGGTTAAGTGCATGCAATCTCTCACAAGAACAAGTTTTGGAGCATGCTAAAGAATCCTTTAATGAAAAGATGAATCAAGAACCTAAAACAATTACATATGAAACTAAAAATATGTCTTTATATATTCCAAGCTTTACTGAAGTAGATGTGATTGATGAATACAATTTAATTTTAGAAAGAAATGACCATGTATTTTTACTTTTTTTGAATGACCACACAGACTTTGAGTCAAAGGATGACCTTCTTGAGTTAATGATGCTAGAACAAGATCCTTTCATTTTTGAAATAGATGAAGTAGATGGAGAAAAGGCTTATTTAATTGTTACTCATTTTTCCGAGAATGAATATAAGGTCATAGTCGGATATAATGGAAGAAAAATTACCACAATAACAACACTGCAAGATATGAATAATGTTGCGGAGACAATGTTTGATATCGTCCAATCTGCAATGGAAAATAATGAATAAGGGATAAGGAGGGAGACTTAAAAGGTACGGTTATAACTTTTTAATTCTCCCCTTTTTAATACAGCTAGGTATACTTAAATAGAGATGGAAAACTCTAGTGATAAGAGTAAAAAATGAAATGGATGTGAATGGTTTTGAAGGAATTCCTACATCAAAAAGGTATCCACCCTTCCTTTAAATCGTATGTCATTGATGCGTTAAGCTTTATGGCATTGGGGCTTTTCTCTTCATTAATTATTGGATTGATTATTCGAACAGCAGGTTCTCCGGATGTATTAAATATCCCTGTTGTTATGACCATAGGTCAAACGGCCATGGACCTAATGGGACCTGCTATTGGCGTGGCTATTGCCTATAGTTTGAAAGCTCCGAGGCTTGTGTTGTTTGCAGCTGTTGTATCAGGTGCTGCTGGGGCTGAACTAGGGGGGCCAGCAGGTGCCTTTGTTTGTGCCCTCATTTCAACGGAACTTGGAAAAATTGTATCTCAAGAGACGAAGGTAGATATTATTGTTACCCCATTTATCACCATTGTTACAGGTGTTGGTGCAGCAATGGTGATTGGACCAGGAATTAATTTTGGAATGACATGGTTCGGTCAGTTTATTGTCTGGGCAACAGAACAGCAGCCGTTCATTATGGGTATTTTAATTGCTGTTTTTATGGGTCTTGCTTTAACAGCACCAATATCAAGTGCAGCTATTGCTATTATGCTGGGGTTAAATGGATTGGCTGCTGGGGCCGCTGCTGTTGGATGTGCAGCACAGATGATTGGCTTTGCTACTAGCAGTTATAGAGAAAATGGTTGGTCCGGTTTGGTTTCCCTTGGACTTGGGACATCCATGCTTCAAATTGCAAACATTGTTAAAAACCCATTGATCTTAATTCCGCCAACTTTAACTGCCGCCATATTAGGCCCTTTAGCCACTATTGTATTTCTTTTGGAAAATAACTCAGCGGGGGCAGGGATGGGAACGAGCGGATTGGTAGGACCGATTATGACAATTGAAACAATGGGGAATACTTCCTCCGTTTGGACAGCGATTATCCTGTTGTATTTTGTTGCACCAGCAGTATTAAGTTTGGTATTCTCAGAGGTGATGAGAAAACTCGGTATGATAAAACTTGGTGACATGAAAATACAGCAATCATAGGGGGAAATGAGATGAAATCCATTGAGTCGAAAGAGTATTTTGAACAAGTAAAACAAGGGGAAGGTACTGTATTCATGTTTACGGCAGGTTGGTGTCCTGACTGTGTAGTTATTGAACCTTATTTACCAGAAATAGAAGGGGCTTTTCCTGAATTGCAATTCTTTAAGGTAAATAGAGATGATTATATAGAGCTCTGCCAAGAGTTAGATGTTTATGGGATCCCTAGCTTTCTATTTTATAAAAATGGAAAGGAAGTTCACAGATTTGTTAGTAAGGATAGAAAAACGAAGGAAGAAATCATTGCATTTTTGAATGAAGCTAAAAACAAATAGCCTCTTATAGGGATTTGACAAAAGGATATCTGCCCCTTGTGTCAAATTCTTTTTTTATGGGTCTATAGGAGGCAGTTCATTGGACGAAAGGTAAATAAATGTTAAAATAGGGTTCGTATGAGGGAGGTGGCTTTTAAAATGAAGCCTTTACAAATGAAACGAGCAATTGAAGAGCGTATTACAAATAAAAATTGGGTAACATCCTATGATCGAGAATCAGAAAGTCTTCGGGTTATAGATAAACGATATAATAAAGGGGTAACGATAAATCTTTCATCTTTAAAAAATAAATTTGAATCGAATAAGGAGAAGGCTTTGGAGGAAGTCATCCATTATGTTTCTGAAGGCCTATCTTTATTGGAGCGATCAGTTGTATTAAAGGGAAATGAAAAAAATATTTTCCCTGTCATTCGGTCTACATCCTTTCCGACGGAAGTAGAGGATGGTAGAGAATTTATCTATTCTGACCATACAGCAGAAACAAGAGTATTTTATGTCATTGATCACGGAGCATCCTATTCGTTAATTGATAAAGATACTCTTGAAAAAGATGGGAAAACATTACGGGAAATTGAGGAGATGGCTCTTTTCAATGTCCGTTCCCTTCCATATCCAATGAAAGAGGATGAAGTAGCAGGGAATAAATTTTATTTCTTACACACAGATGATGGGTATGACGCAAGCCGGATAATGAACGAACCCTTATTAAAGGAAATGGAGAGAAAGGTGGAAGGGGATTTGGCTGTAGCTGTCCCTCACCAAGACGTTCTTATCTTCGCTGATTTACGAAATGAAACCGGCTATGACGTTTTGGCACAAATGGTCTTTCAATTTTTTTCCGAAGGAAGAGTACCTATTACAGCGCTACCTTTCCTATATGAGAATGGAGAATTAGAACCGATCTTCATTTTAGCCCGACGGAAACCTAAGGAAAAAAAATAGGGTATACTAATAAGTACTCTTTATCGGGTACTGTTAGGAACAAGAACGGTGACATTACGCCGTTGCCCATAGGGCGTGGGCTACCTTTTGGCATAATTGGGGTAACCTGTAGCGGAAACCAACAACAAAGTTTTCCAGAGCTTATCTGTTAATTCTAGAGAGTGACCTTAAGGTTTAAACCCAGGGTTACTCTTTTTTACGGAATATATTTTCTTTTGCTTGTATATTAAGTTACTGAAGTTAAATAGTCGTCTAGCTCCAGCACCTACTCGCTCGTGAGCAAGGCGCTTGCCCTTTTGTTCTGCTTCAAATAAAAAGGATGATTAGTAAAAGCTTGTTTATGATATACTCAAAAATATAGTAGATTCATAGGAAACGGGGGATATACATGTCAAAGGTTTTTCCGAGGCTATTATTAACCTTAAAAGAATGGTTATTCCCAAAAGAGGAGACTAGTACGAAGGAAACAAAAAGACAAAGAACAGCACATACCTACAGAAATGAACCTTCAATTGAAGCAAGAGTAATTCATCAATATCCAAAGCAAGGTAATTTTCGCTTTCCTTTAGTGAAAGATGATGAGTTAATCAACCAACGTCCCAAGGTCACAGTTAGAAAAGTAGATTTGCATAAGGAGTCTTTAAGAAAGCAAATAGACCAACAGCCTAATGCAAAACAGCCATTTAAAGGAACTATTTCACCATCTCCAATATACGGTTATGGAACTCATCCATTAAATAAGCAAGAAGTGAGTATGTCTAATGATATTGTTGAAGAAGAAACTACTGAAGAAGAGGTACAATTCGTTCAACATATAGAAGAAGTAGAGGTTGATGCATGGATTGAAGAGAATTCATTAGATATATTGTCGGAAGAAAAGACAGCTAAGTCAGAGCTTGCTGCAACTTTGGAAGAAGAAACTACTCCAACAATAGAAGAGAACAAAATTCCACGCTCTGAAAGAAGACGCCTAGAAAGGCTTCAACAAAAGATGAATAAAAGTGGAGTAGGTGGTGGTCCTTCCAATAAAATAAAAAATATAAACATGAAAACAGATAATCACCCATACAATGTGGTGATGCTCTCTAGGGATAAAATAAAGGAAAAGAAGCGAGAATTTAAAAATGAAAAAGATTACGATTTTCCCGCCCTTCACTTGTTAGAAATACCACCAAAAACTAGAGGTGTTAACGATGAGTGGGTAACAGCACAAGTAAAAAAATTAGATGAAACACTTGACTATTTTAATATAAAAGCAAGTGTTGTCCATGTAACAAAGGGTCCTTCCGTAACGAGGTTTGAAATTCAACCACAACCAGGGGTAAAAGTGAGTAAAATAACCAATCTAACGGATGATTTAAAATTAAATTTAGCAGCCAAAGAAATTCGCATGGAAGCCCCAATTCCAGGAAAAAATACTATTGGAATAGAAGTTCCAAATGATGTATCAGAACCCGTTTTTTTACGGGATATCCTTCGTCATCCAAATTTTCTAAAGGCTGCAAGTCCGTTAACTGTTGCTTTAGGAAAGGATATTGAAGGAGGGCCTGTGGTAACCGATTTACAAAAGATGCCCCATGGGCTAATAGCCGGGGCAACAGGTTCCGGGAAAAGTGTTTGTGTTAATTCCATACTTGTTAGCTTACTTTATAAAGCCACACCAAAGGAGGTTCGTTTACTTTTAATCGACCCAAAAATGGTAGAGCTTGCTCCATATAATGGGATGCCTCACTTAGCGTCACCAGTAATTACAGACCCTAAGGAGGCAACAGAGGGGTTGAAGTGGGCTGTAGCAGAAATGGATCGGAGATATGAGTTATTTGCAAAAGAAGGAACGAGAGATTTAAAGAGATATAATGAAAAGCAATTAGCAAAGGGAAAGGAAGGGGACACACTCCCCTATTTAGTGATTGTTGTGGATGAGTTGGCTGATTTAATGATGGTAGCACCACAGGATGTGGAGGAGGCCATATGCAGGATTGCCCAAAAGGCTAGAGCATGTGGCATTCATTTATTAGTTGCAACCCAACGCCCTTCCGTAGATGTTATCACTGGTTTAATTAAAGCTAATATCCCTACAAGGATAGCCTTTTCCGTTTCTTCTCAAGCTGACTCAAGAACCATACTAGATGGGGCTGGAGCTGAGCGGCTCCTTGGTAAAGGGGATATGCTTTTTCTCGAAAATGGTTCCGGTAAGCCTGTCAGAATACAAGGAACCTTCGTTTCCGATGATGAAATTGACAGGGTAATGGCCCATGTGAAAAACGTGGAAAAACCCCAGTTTCTTTTTGAGAGGGAAACATTGCAGCTGCAAATGAATGAATCATCGGAAGATGAATTATTTGAACCTGCATGTGAATTTGTGTCAGAACATCAGGTAGCATCTGCTTCTTTATTGCAAAGACAATTCCGTATAGGGTACAATCGTGCTGCAAGAATAATTGATGAAATGGAAGTAAGGGGTATTATTTCTTCATCCAAAGGGAGTAAACCAAGAGAGGTTTATTTGACAAAAGAAGAAATAAACGAAAAAATAAATAATAGAGGGGAAATTTAAACTACACAATTTCTCCTTTATTTAATAAAATAATATATTAAGTTACACTTTTTTCATTCTTTGAAAAAAGTGGGGAGGGAATCGCTTTCAAGGTGTTAAGAAAAACGAAATACTCTTTACAGCATCACTAGAGATCGAATCAAAAACAAGAGAGGGAGTGTTCACATGCAACAAATTCCTTTAGAAAATTTGGTTCAACATGTATCTCCGAAGTGGCTTCACATTTTGAAAGAAGAAGAACGATCCCAATGGATAGTCTTAAAAAATGGGATTCAACAGGTTAACGAAGCAGATTTAGTTGAAATTGTTGAAGCAGTTATCCAAGAACATCAAAAATCCCCTTTTTATCATTAAGGCTCTTTTCGAAAACTTTGTTGATTTTTAATAGCTTGGAGAAACGGAAAGCGTCCGCCTGTAGTGTATCCAAGCCATATTATATTCTTAAAAACAACACGGTTTTGTACGACGAACAAACAAAGCGGTGCAAGAGTAATATTTAGAAAAGATCACTATTCTCTAGTATAAATCTGAAGAATAGTAAAAACTAAGGTAACAATGTTACACTAGATGTTAAGGAGCTATGGGAATGAAAGAAATTACTTTAAAGCTGCAGGGAAAGCTAAATCGTCTCACAAACGAAACATTTAAGTTTGATGAACGAGTTGGTGAAGGCTGGTTCTCTGCAGTCTATTTTTTAAAAACGAAGAAAATTGCAGAAAAGTACAAGCCTAATAATAGAGTTACCATGCAGTTTTTTCAAAAGAAGGATGCTGTCCTATGCGGGACTGATGAAGTGTTGGCCCTAATTAATACATTTGCAGATAATCCACAAGAATTGGAAATATATTCACTAAAAGATGGGGATAAGATTAAACCATTCGAAACAGTTCTTACTATTACTGGTCCCTACCAGAACTTCGGTTTTCTAGAAGGTGTAATTGACGGGATTTTAGCCCGCCGTACGTCGGTGGCAACAAATGTGTATGAGGTTGTTAAGGCGGCGAAGTCGTCGGGGGTTGAAAAGCCTGTCATCTTTATGGGGGATCGTGATGATCACTTTACACAGCAAGCTGGAGATGGTTATGCTGCATATATTGGCGGATCACAAGCACAAGCAACACATGCAATGAATGAATGGTGGGGAAAACAAGGCATGGGGACAATGCCCCATGCATTAATTCAGTTATTTGAAGGGGATTTAGTGGCAGCAACAAGGGCATACCATGAAACATTCCCAGATGACGATTTATTAGCTCTTGTTGACTATAACAATGATGTTATAACTGATTCGTTAAAAGTTGCCCGTGAATTTGGAGAAAAACTTAAGGGTGTTCGAATAGATACTTCTAATACATTAGTAGATCAATATTTTACTCGTAATCCAGAGGTACTAGGAACCTTTGATCCTCGAGGGGTTAATCCACAGCTTCTTTTTGCTCTTCGGGAAGCCCTTGATGAAGAAGGATTCCATCATGTGAAAATTGTGGCTTCTGGAGGATTTGATGCCGAACGCATTGAACGTTATGAGAAAATGAAAGCTCCTGTGGATATGTATGGTGTTGGGAGCAGCCTGTTAAAAATACATATTGGCTTTACGGGAGATAATGTTATTTTGGACGGAAAACCGCAAGCTAAAACAGGTAGAAAATATCGAGAAAATCCTCGATTGGAAAAAATAGAACTGGAAGGCTAAACTAGAAAAACTGTTCAATTCGTAACGTTTTGAGCAGTTTTTTTCGTTCTATCTCCTTTAGAGAGGTGGTTATTGGTGGATAAAAAACAAGGCTCTTTTTTGATTGATTTTCAAAAGGTGAAAGAAGAAAGACAACAGTATATGGATCATTCATTCTTGGAATTGTATGAAAGCTTTTTTGATTATATAGAAAAAGAAGCTAATATTCGAGAAAAGGTTAGGGCGAAGCAAATCTTTCTTCATAAAACTAACCTTCCAAAAGAGTCCCTTCAAGAAAAGACTATAGCCCCACATTTTGAGCATTGGTTTGCATTTGATTATGTAACTGTCATTGGGTCAAGGTTATTTGACATATTTATTAGAGAGAAAAAAGGATTACTATCCAAGTCGATGTTGGATATAAGTGGATTTATGATGCTCATGTACTTGGAACCTGTAAGAATTGTACATGGTGATAAAAGGCTAATTACATATAAGAAGTTAGCGGGACCACCTGATTTAACTTTTGAAGGGGAAAGTTTTCTCTTTTCTCAGACGATGATAGAAGGAGAATTAGCCTTCGTAAGAACGATTAATGTGGGCTACAGAGAAAAATTTATCGGCCCACCAATCGTTATTGAAAAGCCAAAAGAAGGGGAAGTGATGAACAGACTAAATGAGGTAATGAAACAAGACCTGCCTGCAATTAGGAAATATTTGAAAGAGCATGGCATTGATTATTTAAGATACCAAAAAAGGGAAGGATAATTTTAGATTAAGTCTCTTATCGCATAAATTATTGTTTTTACGATTACTCGAAGGTGAAAGGCGATGACTTCAGTGGTGCAAGTCGTCACCTGTAACGGATTCGAGTGATAATCTAGAAAAGATTAATGGTGACTAATGAGTTTTTTTTGCTATAATGGGTTAAGTGAAAAATGATATTCCCACTTTTGGGGAAATAGGCATATAATTAAACGAAACCGTGCGAGAATGTAATATGGATAAGAAAGTATTAGGCATTAAAAAGCTGTCTAGCTTCAGGCGCCATCGGCTCGAGGTCAAATGTTCTGCCCGAATAAAAAGTAAAAAGCACTTTTTATCGGTCAGAAGCATTTGCTTTTGCCGATAGGCGGGCGCCTTACGCTATTCTTATTGTTAAACATTCTTGGAACCAATGGATTTGTGGAGGTTCAAAACATGACATTATACCATTTTATTGGAATTAAAGGATCTGGAATGAGTGCGTTAGCTCAAATATTATGTGACATGCAGTATGAAGTTCAAGGTTCGGATGTGGAAAAGGTTTTCTTTACTCAAAAACCTTTAGAAAAAAAGGGGATTCCCCTTCTTCCGTTTCAAAAGGAAAATATTCAAGATGGACAGACAATTATTGCCTCTCCTGCATATAACGAAGAAAATGTGGAAATCCGTACTGCTGCAGAGAAAGATATCCCCGTTTATAAATACCCCACCTTCTTGGGGGAGTTTATACAAAAATTTACAAGCATTGCTGTGACTGGAAGTCATGGGAAAACATCAACAACGGGGATGTTGGCACATGTTTTGCAAGAGGCAAAACCAACATCCTATCTTATTGGAGACGGTACTGGTAAGGGCGAGGAAAATAGTAAGTATTTTGTTTTTGAAGCTTGTGAGTACCGACGCCATTTTCTTCATTACAAACCTGACTATGCAATTATGACTAATATTGATTTTGATCATCCAGATTATTTTAAAGGGGTGGAGGATGTTTTTGATGCGTTCCAAGAAATGGCAATGCAAGTAAAGAAGGCTATCATTGCCTGTGGTGACGATGAACATCTTCAGAAAATTAATGCTCAGGTACCAGTTGTCTATTATGGATTAAACGAAGAGCATGATTTTTGCGCAAAAAATATTAAAACGAATGAAACAGGTACCCATTTTGATGTATTTGTACGTAGTTCCTTTTATGCTTCCTTTAATATACCTGGTTATGGAACCCATAATGTATTAAATGCATTAGCAGTAATTGCGTTATGTCATTATGAGGAAGTGGATGTGGAAACAATTCAATCTCGTTTAAAGACATTCAAAGGGGTAAAACGAAGGTTTAGTGAAAAGGAATTTGGTAACCAAATATTAATTGATGATTATGCCCATCACCCTACAGAAATTACGGCAACAGTAGATGCGGCGAAGCAAAAATATCCAACCCGTGATGTGGTGGCTATTTTTCAGCCCCACACATTTACTAGGACGAAGACGTTCTTAGATGAATTTGCTGACAGTTTGAAAAAAGCAGATTATGTTTACCTATGTGACATTTTTTCTTCCGCCAGGGAAAGTAACGGAGAATTGACTATTGATGATCTACTTGAAAAAATCCCTGGAGCTGTACTTATTAAAGAGGAGAATGTGGAACAATTGAAGAAACATGAGAATGGTGTTTTACTATTTATGGGCGCAGGGGATGTCCAAAAATTCCAAGCAGCCTACGAAAAACTGCAATAGTAAATAAATAATTAATAAAAGCTGTTATCGTAGACTTTTTGCTTTTTTGAAAAGCATGGAGAAGCGAAAGACGTAATTGTTCCACCTGTAGTTTATCCAAGCCACATATATAACGAAAAACAACAATCTTTAAGAAAACAGCCTTAATAAAAAACTGACTCAATAGAATGAGTCAGTTTTTTTACTTATTTTAAGTTTTCTGGATTTAACGGCTTCAAATCCTCCGTAACAAACCGTCCATTTTCACGAATTAATTCCCCATCGAAATAAATATTCCCTCCGCCATATTCTTGGCGTTGAATATTTACAATATCCCAGTGTACTGCAGAATCATTCCCGTTATAGGCATTTTCATAAGCTTGTCCGGGTGTGAAGTGGAAGCTCCCATCGATCTTTTCATCGAATAGAATATCTTGCATTGGGTGCAGGATATATGGGTTAACCCCAATAGCAAATTCACCAATGTATCTGGCTCCCTCATCCGTGTCCAGGATCGCATTGATTTTTTCTTCGTTGTTAGAAGTGGCTTTCACGATTTTTCCGTTTTCAAAAGTGAATTGAATATTTTCAAATGTAAAACCCTGGTATGGAGAAGCGGTATTGTAAGTAATGGTACCATTTACAGAATCTCTTACAGGTGCAGTGTAAACTTCTCCATCGGGGATGTTTAATCTACCTGCACATTTTATAGCCGGAATGTCCTTAATGGAAAAAGTTAAATCTGTACCTTCACCAGTGAGGCGGACTTCCTCTGTATTGTTCATGCGCTTCACTAGGGCATCCATCGCCTTGTCCATTTTGCTGTAGTCCAAGTTACAAACATTGAAATAGAAGTCCTCAAATCCTGCGGTACTCATTTTGGCTAGCTGTGCCATAGAGGAGGTTGGGTAACGTAAAACAACCCATTTTGTTTTTGGAACGCGAATTTCCCTATGTACTTTTGTACCCACTGTTTTTTGATGTAAAGCCATTTGGGCATCTGGTACATCTGATAACTCATTAATGTTATCCCCTGCTCGCAAACCAATGTAGGCATCCATCTCTTTCATCACATATGCTTCAAAATCTGCTGTAAGCTCCTGCTGCTCTTGAGATGCTCCCATAAGTAAAGCGCGGTTTACCTCGTGCTCTTTTAGGGAAACAAAAGGATGAGCCCCTGCTTTGTATGCTTCTTCTACTAGAGCGTTGACTAGTTCTTTTTGTACACCAAAGTTTTCAATAAGAATTTTTTCACCCTTTTGCAGGTTGCAAGAATAGTTAATAAGATTATTGGCTAATGTTTGAATACGAGGATCTCTCATTTCTTTACTTCCTCCTTAAAAATAATTGGCTGTTTTCGTAAACTTTGTTGCTTTTTTTAAGCTTGGAGAAGTGTCCGCCTGTAGCATATCCAAGAAAAAAATATTTTTAATAAACAACAATCTTTTAGAAAACTTAATTATTATTTTACACATTTCTTTTCAAAGAAACCAGCAAGGTTGTTACTGAAAAAGTATTCCTAAGAAAGGAATAATCTAAAATATTGTAGAATGTTGTTTTATAAGCTAGCTTGTTATACTATTAACATTTAATTGTTTTTGAAGAAAATGAAGGAAAGAGTTAAAATAGGGTAGAGGATAGGAGGTGTGCTCATTCATGGAGAATTTATTATACGTGAGTGTAGCCATTGTAGCTGTTGCTTTTGCAGTTTTAGTGTATTATTTAATTAAAACATTAATTGCTATGAGAATAACATTAGATAATGTTTCATCTACTGTTGAAGGATTACAACAGCAAGTGGATACGATTACAAAGGAGTCTACAGAGTTATTACATAAGACCAATCTTTTAGCAGATGATATTCAACGTAAGTCCGATTCCCTTAATTCTATATTTTCAGCTGCAAAGGATTTAGGAGAATCGGTACAACGAATTAATTATTCTGTGAAACGTGTTTCAGAAGCCGTATCCAAAAAAGCAGACGAGCAATCGGAGCAGGTTGCACAAGCTGTTAAATGGGGAAATGTTGCACTTCAGTTTTGGGAAAAGTGGCAAGCCAAAAAAGACGAACGTAACAAAAAAGAAAATAGTGAATCTTTTTAATTTAATCTTATATTAATTACTATTAGATAAAAGGAGGAAATAGCGATGAGTGAACAAAATCAAACTAACGAAAAAGACGGAATGAACACAAAAGATTTCATAATTGGAACATTTATAGGTGGATTAATAGGTGCCTCTGCCGCCCTCCTTCTAGCTCCAAAGCCAGGAAAGGAATTAAGGCAGGATATTAATGAACAAGCAAAGGTTGCAAGGGAAAGAACAGCAGACTGGACTTCACAAGCAATGGAAAGGGGGAATCAATTTGCCTCTACAGCTCGGGAAAGTACAACAAGCTTTGCTAGAAGTGTATCAGATCAATCTACCACCTTACTAGATAAAGTAAAGGACTTAGCAAGGTCTGTTCGTAGAGATATGGAGGAACTAACAGAGTCTGCCGATAATTTAACAGATGACCTGGATGGTATAAGTGAAGAAATCGCTGCCTCTGTAAAAAAAGAAGTGGAGGATCTTCAAAGATCCGTTGAGGAATTAGTTAGAGAAGTGGAATTAAAGGAAAAGATGAATAACGAATTGATAAACAAAGAATAGAGAGGAAAGACAGGAAATGAGCTTAAAAAAAATATCATCATCCTATGAATTTAAAGAAATTGTGAAGTCTGAAGGGAAGTTCTTTTTCTTAAAAAATAGTACTACCTGTCCCATTAGTCATGAGGCGTTTAACCAAACGGAAGCTTATTCCCAAGAAAATGAAGGGGTACCAGTTTTTTATTTGAATGTACAGGAAGCAAGGCCATTATCAAATGAAATTTCAGAAGAGTATGGTGTAAAGCATGAGTCTCCTCAAATATTATTATTTGAAGGAGAAAAAGTATTATGGCATGATTCTCATTGGAATGTGACAAAGAAAAAGTTAGGAGAAGTATGGTCAACTAACTAATAAATGAAACAGAAAAACTTGTTTTTAAATGGGACTTACCAAAAGGAGAAAAACCATTGGTAAGTCCCATTCTTCTATAAGTCTTTTAGACAGCCGTATTCGTCTATATTTCCAACCAATGAAGGGCGAGATTATCTCCTTAATTGCAGAGGGTTCCCATTTCTTTAATATGTCCTTTAAAAGTGTAGGCTTTCTCGTTACTGAATAAGTTAAAGTATCACCAGAATGGATGGGGTAATTCATATGGGCAGGATTTCCATTTAGTAGTAGAACTTCTGTTGAATTTTTTGACATATTCATTTCTTCCCCATTTATATAAATGATTAGTTTGGACGGAGTTTCTTCTTGGTTTATTTGCTTTAGTACTTCATAGCATAGAACGTTCTGTATGTTCCTGACGTATGATATATACAACATGGTACCCAGTATCTGTTTTACGCAGTATAAGCCCAACAATTGGGCGAGTACCAATGTATAAAGCAAAAATGTGCTGTGGATGCTGTAACATTTCCAAACACTTCTTCAACTTTCAATCAGTTAATATTATACATGGTAGTTGATGCTATTGGTTGAAAAATGTATATTTATATCAAAGGATGTTTTATTTTAGATGAAAATACTTTAACGCTTAAAAGCGTTTAATTATTAAAGAAAGTTCGTGACATTCTTTGTTTATTCGTATATAATAGTCCATAATTAACAAGATAACTATATTGGACTGAGATGCAAGGAGAGGAGTTTTAATAATGGGTAATGAACAACTAGAAGAGTTGAGAAATCAATTGGATAAGGTAAACTTACAATTGATGGAGCTGATTAACGAGCGTGCAAGCCTCGTTAAGGAGATTGGAAGAGTGAAGAGTGCACAAGGTCTAAATCGTTTCGATCCTGTTCGGGAGCGTAAAATGCTGGACTTAATTGCGGAAAATAATAAGGGGCCGTTTGAAACATCAACTCTTCAGCATATTTTCAAACAAATTTTTAAAGCTGGCTTGGAGTTACAAGAAGACGACCATAGTAAAGCACTTTTAGTATCTAGAAAGAAACACCCAGATAATACGATTGTTACAATTAAGAAAGAAGCTGTAGGCGACGGTAAACAGCGACTAATTGCAGGACCATGTTCTGTGGAAAGCTACGAGCAAGTAGAAGAAGTGGCAAAAGCACTAAAGGCAGAAGGCATTAAATTTTTACGTGGAGGGGCTTTTAAACCGAGAACTTCCCCTTATGATTTCCAAGGTTTAGGTGAAGAAGGCCTAAAAATATTAAAAGATGTTGCCCGTAAGTATGATTTAGCTGTCATTAGTGAAATTGTAAGTCCCCAGCATATTGAAATGGCATTAGATTATGTTGATGTTATTCAAATTGGCGCACGAAACATGCAAAACTTTGAATTACTAAAAGCAGCAGGTAGCGTAGATAAGCCAGTATTATTGAAGCGTGGGTTAGCAGCAACAATAGAAGAATTTGTTAATGCAGCGGAGTATATCCATTCTAAAGGAAATGGAAATATTATGCTTTGTGAGCGTGGTATCCGAACGTATGAGAAAGCTACAAGAAATACGTTAGATATATCTGCAGTTCCAATTTTAAAGCAAGAAACACATCTTCCTGTATGGGTAGACGTAACTCATTCTACTGGCCGTAGAGATCTGTTACTGCCTACAGCGAAAGCGGCTCTTGCTATTGGTGCAGATGGTGTTATGGCAGAGGTTCATCCAGATCCTGCAGTTGCCCTTTCAGACTCGGCACAGCAAATGGATATTCCTCAATTTAAGGAATTCGTATCTAACCTCATTGAGTCCGGTTTATACAAGAGGGAAAAAGAACCGGTTCAGCAAAAATAGTACTATGGCATGTGTTCTTTCAATTAAAAAGACACATGCCTTTTTAATTGTTTAGGAATTATATTTTTTCTGAATGTGGATAACAGTAGCTGAATAATCGTCTAGCTTCATGCGCCATCGGCTCGAGAAAATTTCTGCCCAAATAAAAAGCAAAAAGCGCTTTTTATCGGTCAGAGCATTTTCCGTTCGAATGCTGCTTCGATAGGCAGGCGCATTGCGCTTTTATTCTTTTTCTCTTTTTTACGTATAGTGGGAAGAATAAGAACAATCCTAATGAGTCAACATAAAGAAGAGTTAAAAAATTTTTTCAAATAAACTTAAGGTTGGGAGAAATATGTCGATATATATTACATAGAAATTGATTCCCTCCTTAAAGTGTCGTATTATAGCATTAAATTATGAAAGTATGAAAGCCAAATGGTGGAAATCGAGGAGGATATTAGAATGAATATTACGATTTATGATGTGGCAAGGGAAGCTGGAGTTTCTATGGCTACAGTCTCCCGTGTTGTAAACGGGAACCCAAATGTGAAGCCAACAACAAGAAAGAGAGTGCTAGAAGCAATTGAACGATTAGGATACCGTCCCAACGCTGTAGCGAGAGGACTAGCTAGTAAACGGACAACAACCGTAGGGGTTATTATACCTGATATATCAAGCATCTTTTTCGCTGAATTAGCAAGGGGAATTGAAGATATTGCTACAATGTATAAATACAATATTATTTTATGTAATTCAGACCAGAACAAGGATAAGGAAATTCATTTAATAAATACTCTCCTAGAAAAACAAGTGGATGGGATCGTATTTATGGGTGGTGAAATAACAAATGAACATGTGGAAACATTTAAGAAGTCTCCAGTTCCTATTGTATTATCAGCTACTATTGACCCTAAAAAGGAATTTCCTTCCGTAAATATCGATTATGAACAAGCAGCGTATGATGCTATAAAATCATTCATCGATAGAGGGCATAAGAAGATTGCAATGCTATCGGGAACGTTAGAAGATCCGATTAATGGATATTTAAAGTTTGCTGGATATAAACGAGCATTGGAAGATGGTAATCTTCCATTGAACGAAGATTATATTGTTATTGGGGATTATACGTATGATTCGGGACTAGAAGCAATGGAAACGTTACTTAGTTTAGAGGACAAGCCTACTGCTATTTTTGCATCCACTGATGAGATGGCACTTGGTGTTATACATGGGGCACAGGATGCTGGATATGACGTCCCGAGTGATTTTGAAGTAATCGGCTTTGATAATACCCGATTATCTACAATGGTTCGACCTACATTAACCACAGTAGTACAACCAATGTATGATTTAGGAGCAGTTTCCATGCGTTTATTAACTAAATATATGAATAAAGAAGAAGTAACAGAAAATGTTGTTGTATTACCTCATAGGATCGAGTTTAGACATTCAACAATTGAGGAGCAAGTTAAGGTTTAAAAAATAAGATAGAGATAGAGAAAAAGACAGAGGTTAACTTGCAAGGTTAGGGAGAGGATTATGAAAAAAATAGACTTATTAACACCAGTAGGCATATTTATAGGGCTGACAGCGATTCTGTTAGCTATATTTACTAGCACCGTTGGTTCCGGTGGGATAGGTTTCTTCTTCCAATGGACTTCTGTTTTTATTGTTTTAGGAGGTCTGTCTGCAGCCATACTGATCAATTTTAGTTTAGAGGATATTAAGGGTCTTCCAAGAGTTTTTAGAGAAGCCTTCCAATCACAAAATCATGATTTAAATGACTTAATAGATACCTTTGTAAACCTGTCTACAAAGGCGAGAAGGGAAGGCTTACTTGCCTTAGAGGCAGGTTTAGAGGAAGTGGAAGATCCTTTTATCGAAAAGGGAGTATTATTAGCAGTTGATGGTATCGAGCCTGATATTATAAAGGATATTATGATGGCTGAAGTAGTTGCTATGGAAGAAAGGCATCGAAAGGGTCGATATATTCTTGAGAAAGCAGGGGAATATGCTCCTGCATGGGGAATGATTGGAACCTTAATTGGATTAGTTCTCATGTTGCAAAATCTAAATGATCCATCATCCTTGGGTCCAAACATGGCTGTCGCCTTATTGACTACTTTATATGGAACTTTATTAGCTAATTTGGTATTCGTTCCTATTGCTAATAAGCTGGCCCTAAGTACAGAAGAAGAAGTATTTGTAAAGCAAATTGCAGTAGAAGGTGTCATTGGTGTTCAGTCCGGGCAAAATCCAAAAATACTGCAAGAGAAGTTGAGTGCCTTTTTACCTAATCATGTGAAGACGGAGAAAGATCAGGTGGAAGAGGAGCTTATCAATGATTAGAAGACGTAAACAAACAAACTCGGATAGGGGAGCACCTAAATGGATGGTTACCTTTTCAGATTTAATGACATTAATACTTGTGTTTTTTGTACTTCTTTTCTCTATGTCTGTAGTTGATGGAAATAAGTTTCGTGCAATTGCTGAATCTTTTCAAGATAGATCAGTCTTTGAATTTTATCCTTCTATTATACCATTTGACAATCCTGCTGAGGACAGGGATTTAAGGGAGGATCCCTTTGAAAATGAAGTGGATCCTTTTGAAAATTTTATCGATATGGATAGTGATGATTTGGACAATCAACTGGATGAATTGTTAATGGAAGTTCTGGAGTTTTTGGAAAATAATAACTTGACAGAGTTTATTTCAGCCTCTAGGGATGATAGGGGAGTGGTCCTTGTATTGCAAGAGCAAGTTTTATTCGAAACAGCTCGAGCAGAAATAATTTCAGGAGCAGAACCTTTTTTAGAAAAGGTTGGAACCCTTTTGGAGAGTATCCCAAATAAAGTTATGGTAGAAGGACATACGGATAGTCGACCTATCAATACATTTCAATTTCCTTCTAATTGGGAGCTTTCAGGAGCAAGGGCTAGCAGTGTTATTCGATTTTTACTTAAAACCAGTGATGAATTAGACCCATCAAGGTTTGTATCGGTAGGTTATGGAGAAACTAGACCCATAGCCCCTAATACAACAGAAGAGAATCTTCAGAAAAATC
This sequence comes from Evansella vedderi, assembly GCF_030813435.1. Taxonomy (GTDB): domain Bacteria; phylum Bacillota; class Bacilli; order Bacillales; family Salisediminibacteriaceae; genus Evansella; species Evansella vedderi. The sequence continues at coordinate 120,792 of NZ_JAUSUG010000008.1, forward strand.
GAAGGGTTGTTATTGTTATTTCAGATCCATTAAATGAACAGTAATAAATTATATTTCCGGGGGAATTTCTCCGGTTTTTATTATGTAAAAGGCTGTTTTCGATAAACTTTTTTAAAAAAAGCTTGGAGAAGCAAAAGGTGGCGACTCTAGCGACGAGCATTTACTAACGAGTATGCTTCGAGTAATCGCAGACGCAGGACGTGGGCGACCTTTAGGAGTAATTGGTCCGCCTTAGCATATCCAAGCAATATATATGCTTAAAACAATAATCTATGTGAAAAGAGCTTTTAAAAAAGAGGTGGAAAAGTGAAATATGGAATAATTGGTGCAATGAAGGAAGAAGTGGTGTTTTTTAAAGACTCAGTAGAGGACATTAATGAAATAAAAAAGGGCCTTCTGACTTTCTTTACAGGCTATTGGTACGGACATGAAGTGGTTATTTGTCAAAGTGGTGTAGGTAAAGTAAATGCCGCAATGTGTGCACAGATAATAATTGACCTTTTTGATGTGGATAAAATCATTTTCACAGGAGTTGCCGGTGGAGTTGAGGAAGAGCTTAATGTAGAAGATGTTGTAATATCTACTGAGTGTCAAGAGCATGACATTGATGCAAGCCCGCTAGGTTTTAACAGGGGGATAATTCCGATGCATGAAGGAACATCCGTATTTCCTGCTGATGAAGAATTAGTGGAAAAAGCATATAAAGGAGCTTCCTTTGTACTGGAAGGAGCATCAAAAGTTATAAAGGGTAAAATTATTAGTGGCGATAAATTTATTGCAGATAAAATGGAAGTAACTGCACTACAAGGTTTATTTCAACCGGCCTGTGTGGAAATGGAAGGGGCAGCAGTTGCTCATGTCTGTCATTTTAATGGAGTACCCTTTGTCGTTATCCGCTCTATTTCAGATAAAGCGAACGGAGAGGCTCCTGCAAGCTTTGACTCATTTGTAGAAAAGGTAGCCATAACTTCTTCCAAAATTGTGGAACAAATTTTAAAAGGATAAATGGAGAGAGGAGGTGTCCAAAGGTAGGCGAACAACCTTTGGGTACATCCTCCTTACTTTCTTCTTCTTTCTTTAATAGATTTTAATGCACTTTGTAATGTTCGTTCATTTTTTCTTTTTATTTCGTTTCTACGGGGAATGACAGGGCAAATAGAATCTTCATCATACCAGCTTGTTGGAAGTGTTTCTTTACTTTCACTTTGCCAACGGCTTATCCAACTTTCAGGTATTGGTTCTTTTAGGATTGACGTTTGTTCTGTCATTTCAAGCCATAAGGCTGACCATGCCCGAGGGACGACTCTCCAAATATCATATCCCCCCCCTCCAACGGCAATCCAGCGACCATCACAATATTCATGCGCTAATTCGTGAGCTAATTTAGGTATCTCAAAAAACATTTTTGTTGTTCCGCATAAATGGGTAAGTGGATCGAAGCAATGGGCATCTGCACCATTTTGTGTAATAATGACATCTGGTTTGAAAAATTTGGTTACTTCCCGAAATATTTTTTCATAGGCATATAAAAAAGAGTTATCCTCTGTAAATGCCTCTAAAGGAACATTAAAGGAGTAGCCATATCCATCTCCAGTTCCCCGTTCATTTACACTTCCTGTTCCAGGGAATAGAAACCTACCACTTTCGTGAAGAGAAATAGTACATACTTCAGGGTCATCATAAAAAGCCCATTGTACTCCATCACCATGATGAGCATCCGTGTCTATATAGAGTACACGGGCTTGATATTTACGACGCATATATTCAATTGCAATGGAACTATCGTTATACACACAAAAACCGGAAGCCTTTCCACGAAACCCGTGATGCAAACCTCCACCAAGATTTAAGGCATGTTTAAATCCATGTTCGAAAACTAGGTCCACAGCAGAAAGAGTTCCCCCAACAAGCCATGCTGCTGCCTCGTGCATATCAGGAAAAACAGGGGTATCTTCGGTACCAATACCGTACTTTGTGGCAAAGGAAGCTGTTGTTTTTCCAGCACTGGCATCTTTCACAGCACGAATATAATCCTCGTCATGGATTAAAAGAAGTTCGGAATCCGTTGCCATGCGTGCAGGAAGGATAGTATTAGTGTCCAAAGCATTTACTTTTTCAAGTAAATCTATTGTTAAGATAAGGCGTTTTTGATTAAAGGGATGGTGTTCACTAAATTTATATTTAAGCTGTTCTGGTGAAAAGATAAATCCAGCTTCATTCATCATATTTTCATCTCCAAATCAGGCCAAAGGACTTTATAACCAATATTCTTAATGGATTGAGTCAAAGGACGAAGGTTCATTGTTTGTAATCTAAAAACAAGAATTTTTTTGTCCAACTCCTTTCCAGGATATACTAGTACACTTTGTATATTTATATTATGTTTTTTTATAAGTGACGCAACCTCTGATAACATTCCACTTTCATTTGGTACTTCGATTTCTAAACGTGATGAAGGCATATCTGCTCCTGTAAGTTTTACGAGGGTTTTTAAGAGATCAGTATCTGTAATAATACCAATTAACTGTCCATTATCTTCAATAGGAAGGCAGCTAATTTGATGTTCCATCATTGTATTTGCTGCTTCTTCTACAAAGTCAAATGGAAGTGCCGTTATAACATTTTTGTTCATAATTTCATTAACAGGGCGATCCAATAGTTCATATCGCCAATCTTCCAATATGGATGGACTCGCCTTTCTTATATCTCTGTCTGAAAGGATACCTATTATTTCCATTTCTTTGTTTACTACTGGTAGATGACGTATTCGATGATGTTCCATTTTATCAAATGCCTCTTTTATACTTGTAGCTTCATCGATGAAAATAACATCTTTAATCATAATATCTTGTACCATCATGGCTACCACGCCTCCGTCCTATAGACTTTACTATTTTAAAACATATATTTATGCTTAAATCGTACTCGGTTGAATTCATGAACGGCATCTGCTGTAACGCGACTTCCAATTCGAGCCATTAAGCAGTTAGCGGGGTGAGAGCATATTTCAGGGTCATCTGTTGCATACCATTCTAATCCCCCTGATTTCATAACCTTTTCCATAACGTCTCTATACTCCCAAATGGAAAGGCCGGTTCCTCGAAGGTCCCAGTGCCAATAATATTCTGTTGTAATTACAATATAATCCTCCATAGCGTCATCCATCATGGCTACTTTAAGTAAGTGTTGAGCAAGTCCATGGCCTCTGTAGTTAGATGAGATTTCAATTGCGCCTAATTCGATTAAATTATCTAATTCCACCTCTGACCACCGCTCTAGTGGGTCAGGGTATAGAAAAATGGCATAGCCAACAATAACATTCTCTTCTCTTGCAATTATAATTCTGTTTTCAGGTAAATCAGAAACCTTTACTAAAGCCTCATATTGCTGCTTAGCAGGTCGAAAAGCGATAAGGCCACTATCAAAGTCATAATTGAGGACAGCATCCTTTGTAACAGGCCCTTCGATGACAAAGGCTCTATCATTTTGGTTTAACTCCAACGAATGATAGGTTTTTTTATGTTCCATCAAAATTGTCACCCTTCATAAAATCTTCTTTTCTTCACTATATCATAAACAAAAAAGGAACAAAGAAAATGACAGGAAAATTCACAAAAATATAAAAGAAGAGGGAGATACAAAAGGTTGAATTTTACCTTTTGTATCTCCCTCTATGTATTTGCGTAGCCGTCGCAATCTTTATAAAGCCCACTACGAGTGCTTTTCTCGTAGTGGGCGAGCGACGAGCGAAGCAAATACATTACTATATTGTTACACAAAAGCCTCTTGCGTACAACAAGCCATTACATACGTCTATATTTCTTAAAACCTTACCGGAAATGCTTTTATAACTGCGGCCCAAATCCATCGGAATGCATTGGTGGTGTCATCGTTTTCGTCACCATTACCATTTTCGTTTCCATTCCCATTCCCGTTTCCGTTTCTATTTCCGTTATTACCATTGCCATTACCATTATTGTCTCCATTTCCATCATCTTCATCGTCATCTTCATCTTCCTGGTTTCTTCTTTCCTCTTCCTCTTGCCTTCTTCTTTCTTCTTCTTCTTGTCTCTGCCTTTCTTCTTCCTCGGCTACTGGATCAATGTATTCACCGATAATTACTTGTTCGCTAGGAGCAGACTCTCTTCCGGCAACATCCACCGCAGTAACGTAATAAGCTCCTTCATTTCCTGAATAGGAGTAATATTCATCCCATCTAACACTGTCCACTAGAGTAAAATCTACACCTTGCTCAGGTGAATAGTAAACACGGTAGCCAATGATATCTTTTTCGTGATGTTCATTCCATGAAATGGAATTATTTGACGCAGTTAAAGATGTAAGCTGATCAGGAGTTTTTCCGTTATCAGGAGCATCAATATCTGGAATTAAAGCATCCCAATTATTCGGAAGAAATTCCATAATATCAACGTCTTCACCGAAATCGAAATATTCTTCTTTTACTGAGATACCAGCCTTAGTAAATTCTGACGGGGTGGAATCAAGAGCCTTAAAGTAATCCCCGTCGACACGGACGTAATTGACCCTTTCTAAACTATCATCAATTTCCGTTGGAACAAATCTGGAATTAAACAAATCTGTGGTAACTAGTCCGGCTTCACGGCAAAGATCTGAAGGGAGCTTTCCAGAAATACCGCAAATAGATTGTCGAACAATACCTCCTGGTGACTCAAAGCGATGAGAAGGTGCCATTAAATCTGGATTAACTTCATAGGCGGCATTTGCAAGTGCTGCCCATAGCCTTTGTGTTCGTTGCCCATAGGTTAACCCCTGGTAGTTTTGCTCAACTCTCAACCTTGTATCATCATACCCTATCCATACTCCTAAAGAAACATTAGGGTTAAATGCAACAAACCATGAATCTACAAAGTCGTTTGATGTACCAGTTTTCCCTGCCCAATCGGCTGAGAAATTTAATAATGATGGAATTCCCGTAGCAGTACCTGGGGAACGGTATATGACGTCCCTCATCATATCTATCATTAAATAATTGGTCTGTGGTGATAATACTTCATTTGTTTCCGATTCGTGTTCAAAAATAACTTCTCCGTTAGAGGTTTCTATTCTTTCTATCATGTAGCTTTCAATATAATGACCTTCGTTAGCGAAAACAGAGTAGGCATTTGTCGTTGCCTCTACTGTCAGGTTTAAGGTTCCTAAAGCTGTAGCCTCGTGTGGGAAACTAGAATCATCGGGGAAAAAGCTTTCCAATCCGAAGTTCCCTAATGTTGAACGCCTAACATCGTGTGGGATTTTAGCTGCTTCCCTAACTGCAGGGATATTTCTTGAACGCTGCAGTGCCTCACGTGCCGTCATAAAGCCTAAGTGTCTGCGGTCAAAGTTATTTACAGGTGTACCATCACTGTAGGAATGAGGAATATCAGGTGTAATTGTTCCAGGTTGTATAATCCCTGTTTCAAATCCTATAGCATAGGTGAGTAATGGTTTCATAGTGGACCCTATATGACGATCGGCAACAGTAGCATGGTTATACTGCTGAATGTCGTAGTCCCTCCCTGGAACAAAGCTTAAAATCCTACCTGTGGAGTTTTCAATGAGAACAGAACCCGCTTCCTCGATATAAATTTTATCCACTTCTTCCCCTTGTTCATCTGTTACCCTTCTAGTTTTATTTGGTCCAAAGTGTTGAAACTCCTGAACCACCCTTACGTGGGCATCATATATTTCTTTGTCTACGGTTGTGTAAATTCGGTAACCATTTCGTTGAAGTGCACGAGCTGCTTCTTCTCTATATCTTGTTTCTAGCAGTCTTCTTTGATTTTCATCTTCAATTTCATCTAAGTCAACCCCAGCTTCTTCCATTAGAACTTTCGCTATTATTTCCCGTGCACGACGACGAACTTCATCTGTAATGAAAGGATAGTCTTCAATACTGCTGCTTTGAGGTCCAATGAAATCTTCAGTAATATCATAGGCAGAAGCATCTCGGTGCTCCTCCTCTGTAATCATTCCAGCAGAAAGCATACGATTTAAAACAGTTTGCATTCTATTTAGACCAGGATCCAGATTATCTTTCACTACAACTTCCCCATCTCTGCGGATAAACGGAGTATAAGCAAAGGGACTTTGTGGTAAACCTGCGATAAACGCTGCTTGTGGTAGATTTAAATCCTTAGCATTTACTCCAAAAATTCCTTGTGCAGCCGCTTGTACACCAGCGATCTGTGTACCAGATGAGTTACGACCAAAAGGAACTACATTTAGGTAAGCTTCTAGAATTTCCTCTTTATCAAAAAAGTGCTCTAGCCTTAGTGCAAGGAGAATTTCTACTGCTTTACGGTCATGGGTTACCTCGCTAGTAAGTATTTGGTTCTTAATTAACTGTTGTGTTAGTGTACTTCCACCTGTTTGCATTGCTGCATTGGAAAAATCTTGATAAACAGCCCTTAATAGTGCTTTTGGAACAATTCCTTGATGTTCAAAAAAGTACTCATCTTCTGTAGCAATAACTGCATCAATCACGTATTGTGAAATCTCGTCCAATGAAACTTCTCGACGTTCTAAAGGACTAGGGAGGTCACCTAAATAAATCTCGTTTGCAAAGTATATTTCTGTGGCCTCTTCATAATCATATATGTCCCGTTTCATGTCTTCATAGCTTCGAACTGGTTCATCCACAACTAAGGATGCAAAGTATCCAGCCCCTGCTCCTCCCACGAAAAAAATAAACATTAACGTGAGCGTTGCAAATATTAAAAATAAATTCCAAACTACTTGTGATGTAATGCGAATACCTTTAAAAATAAATAACGTTTCTTTCCGTTCGAATATTTTATTAAAAGAAAAACGATGATTGCTCATAACAAATACCTCCTAAAAAGTCATGATAATTATAGCATAAATAAAGGTATGTTTAGTAGAAAACTTAATAGAAATCATGAAGGGAGTTGACAATATGGCTTGTCATATGATAAATATTTAACATCAAGAAAGTTTTACATTAATACAGACGTTGAAGAGGATCAACAAGTTTCCGTCTCCCTGTCACAGAGAATCGGTGGTTGCTGCAAACCGTACAAAGGCGTAAACGAATTACAACCTTGGAGTTTTCTTTGAAAAAAAGAACGTAGATGAGGCGTTAACTCTATTTGAGTGGGAAGCTTTGTGATTTTTGTTAACGATGCTTTCAATCAGGGTGGTAACGCGATTAACTCGTCCCTATTTTTAGGGAGGAGTTTTTTTAGTTACTGGAGATTTTTTCAATATGTACAATTTAAAAGGAGAGATAACAAAATGACATTACTAGAAGATTTGCAATTTCGCGGTCTAGTGAATCAAATGACAGATGAAGAAGGCTTAACGGAACTATTAGAAAAGGAATCAGTAACTTTATACTGTGGATTCGATCCAACAGGAGACAGCCTCCATATCGGACATTTACTTACGATTTTGATGTTACGCCGCTTCCAATTAGCTGGACATAAGCCATTAGCCCTAGTAGGTGGAGCCACTGGACTAATTGGTGACCCAAGTGGTAAAAAAGCAGAAAGAACGTTGAATGAACAAGGTGTTGTCGAAGAGTTTAGTAATAAAATTAAAGGTCAGCTTTCCCGTTTCCTTGATTTTGGAGGAGAGGATGGAGCTAAGCTTGTAAACAACTATGATTGGATCGGATCCATGTCCGTCATTGACTTTTTAAGAGATGTTGGTAAAAACTTTGGTTTAAACTACATGCTAGCTAAGGATTCTGTAGAATCAAGAATAGCTTCTGGAATCTCATTTACTGAGTTTAGCTACATGATTTTACAGTCCTATGATTTTTACCAGCTATTCAAGGAAGAGAACTGCAAACTGCAAATCGGAGGGAGCGACCAGTGGGGGAACATTACGGCAGGTTTAGAGCTTATTAGAAAAATGTCCGGGCAAGAAGATGATGAGCGAGCCAAGGCATTTGGTTTCACTATTCCTTTAGTGACGAAATCTGATGGAACAAAGTTTGGGAAGACTGAGGGAGGAGCAATTTGGCTTGATCCCGAAAAAACATCTCCTTACGAGTTCTATCAATTCCTTATTAATACGGAAGACCAAGATGTGGTGAAATTCTTAAAGTACTTTACGTTCCTATCTAAAGAAGAAATTGAAGCATTGGAAGTGGAAGTTCAGGAGCGTCCTCACGAGCGAGCTGCACAAAAACGTTTAGCCGAGGAGTTAACAAAATTTGTTCACGGTGAAGCAGCCTTAAAGCAAGCGGAGAAAATTAGTACAGCTTTATTTGGTGGCGGAGACTTAAAGCAATTAACTGCAGCTGAAGTCTTACAAGGGTTTAAAGATGTTCCATCCCATACTGTGAATGATTCTGAAATTGGGTTAGTGGATTTATTAGTGGAAGCAGGCATTTCTCCTTCTAAGCGCCAGGCTAGGGAAGATATTAAAAATGGAGCTGTTTACATTAATGGTGATCGCTGCCAAGAGATGGACAAAGTGATGGAGCACGAAGATAAAATTGACGGTCAGTTTACAATTATTCGACGCGGGAAAAAGAAATTTTATTTGGTGCGATACGAGTAGGAGTTGTATAGAAGCATAGAGAGGCGCGAACTTTAAGCGTAAAGCCGAGTTCGCGTTTTCTTTAGGCGTTGTTGAAACGTGAAAAGTCAGAATAAAGGTTAGCTCGCGTAACAAAGAGCGTTGTTGAAACGCGAAAAATAAGAAGCAAGGTTAGTTCGCGTTACAAAAAGCTGTATAGAAGCGCGAAAACGAGTTAACAAGTGAATTGGCGTAAGCAAGATGACTAGATTCACAATGCAGATTCCTGAGTTAGTTTTAAAAAAAACAACACTCCAAGTACCAAAAGCACTGGAATGCTGTTTATTCAATCTACTATTATTATCTTGAGTAGAACTCAACGATTAACTGCTCAGCGATTTCAGCTGGTAGCTCAGAACGCTCTGGAAGACGAGTATACGTACCTTCTAAAGCGTCAGCGTTGAAGTCAAGGTATGCAGGAACGAAGTCGTTTACTTCTGTTGCATCTTTAACAATATCAAGGTTACGAGATTTTTCACGTAGTCCAATAACTTGTCCTGGTGCTACTCTGTAAGATGGAATGTCTACACGTTGTCCATCTACAGTAACGTGTCCATGGTTTACAAGTTGACGAGCTTGACGACGAGTACGAGCAAGTCCTAAACGGTAAACTAGGTTATCTAAGCGAGACTCAAGAAGAATCATGAAGTTCTCACCATGGATACCTTTTAATTTACCAGCTTGGTCAAATAATTTACGGAATTGACGCTCGTTCATTCCGTACATGTGACGAAGCTTTTGCTTCTCTTGAAGTTGTTGTCCGTATTCAGATACTTTCTTACGTTGGTTCGGTCCGTGTTCCCCCGGTCCGTAAGGGCGTTTTTGAAGCTCTTTTCCAGTTCCGCTTAAAGAAATTCCTAAGCGACGGGAAAGCTTCCAACTTGGTCCAGTATATCGAGCCATTATTAGCTCCTCCTTTTATTTAAAAAATTAGTGAAAATAAATAACAGTGGTAATCTCACTCATAAGTCATTTTACTTTCATGCACCTTCGCCTCGACAGCTAGAGGTTACGCGGTACACCTCGTTTTTTAGCAGAGAGATGACTCTGCGGCGAAAACCACAACGCCAGCACTTAATATAGTGCTATCAAACGGGAATAAAATGAACAATATGAAGCTTACCTTGGCTGTCTTATTTGCACAAATTACAGTGTATAATTTTTGAGGTTAGAAGTCAAGAAAATAAAAAAAATAAATTGAAATTTTATTTTTAATTGATTAACAGAAAGGAACATTTTTGTTATACCATATAGATAGGTCAGATATGAAGTTTACATAATTTAAGAAATAGAAATAACATTACCTTTATTTTGGAATTGGGGGAAGTAGGGGAAAATGATGATAAAAAACGTTTGTCAATGGTGTTCTAACCATTGACAAACCGTAGAAATGAATTATTCCTATGTTTCCTAAAGGAAACGTACCAATGTATTCACAAATAACTCAAGGCCCTTTTGATCCTCCTCGGAAAAGCGATCCTTTAAAGGACTATCAATATCCAGTACACCTAATAGTTGATCATTTTTTATCATTGGTACTACAATTTCCGAATTAGATGCAGCATCACAGGCAATATGTCCTGGGAATTCATGAACATCTTTCACACGTAGGGTTTTTCTTTCGTTGGCTGAAGTACCGCAAACTCCCTTACCGTTTGGGATACGGACACAGGCTGGCAGTCCTTGAAATGGTCCGAGGACAAGTTCATTATTTTTCCATAAGTAAAATCCAACCCAATTGACATCATCTAAAAAATAGTTTAATAATGCAGATGCATTACTTAAGTGTGAGATATGGTCAGTTTCTCCTTCTAGGAGAGCCTCTAACTGCTTACTTAATGTTTCATACTGTTCAGGTAACGTTCCAGTATAATTTTTTGTTTGAAACATAGTGTAACCCCCTTTGCTGTGTTTTGAAAAGTATACCATATCCTTAGTTTGTGGGGGAAATAATTTCTTTCTTGTAGATGGGAACGGAAGTAATCATTTCATCAATATGTTTGAATGTAAAAGGGTGGTGAGTGCTAAATGGGCAAGAAGGCATCAATGGAAAAGGTAATAAAGGCAGCTATAGAGTTATTTAATGTACAAGGTTATTCAGGAACATCTGTGAGAGATATTGCCAGGCATGCAGAGTGTAATGTGGCTCTTATCTCCTATTATTTTGGGAGTAAACAGGGTTTGCTGGAAGAATTGATTACAGGCTTCCTTGAAGGGTATGTAGAAGAAATAGAAAGACAAGTCTATAGGGTGGAAAATAAAGAAGATACAGCATATGATTGTCTATTGAATGCCATTTGGGATGTTATGGTTTATCAGCAAAACAAGCATCATCTTGCCCGTTTTGTTCACCGTGAAATAACTTTAGACACAACTTTAGTCAGGGAACTGATGACAACCTATTTAGCAAAGGAAAAACATTTATTCCAAACAATTCTACAATTAGGCTATGAGAAGGGTGAAATGCATACCCTTCCCAGTGAATATTTTGTACTGCAATTAAGGGGGATGTTAACGTTGCCCTTTCTTCACCCACAGTATATTCGTGAGGTTTACCATTTAATGCCACATGAAAATAATTTTCTCGATGAATACTTCTCTGAACTGGCAAATTGGGTTGCCACCCATTTTAAAGATTCTATAACTAATAGTGTTAATAATTAATGAGGTTATAAAATTCCTCAAGGCCTTCTCCCAATTGTTCAGCAGAATGTGCATCTGACCCATAAACTAGAGGGATGCCAATGGATGCTGCCATTTTCACCCATTCTAGTGGAGGGTAAAATTCCCTGCAAAGTGGTTTGAGGAGGCCAGCACCATTAATATCAAGGGTGAGTCCCCGATCATTTACAGAATTCAGGGTGTTTATTATATAATGACTATCATCAAAAGAGCGTGGGAAACGCCTTTGAAACTTTCGGACAAGGGTAATATGTCCTATTCTATTCGGTTTATATTTACCTAAATTAGAAGTAATGGATAATTCAATTGTTCGATAATACTTCTCATACACTCCTTCAAGGGTAGAATATTCATCGATTAAGCTTTCAAAGGCGGAAGGAGAATAATCTAAACATATATATCGATTGGCACGAGAACACTTTAGAAAATGAACTGAAAGTATTGCATCATCCAGTTCATGTCCCCATTTATTTAAAAGTTGTTCTGTTTCTTCTTCGAAACCTTCAATAAAATCAATTTCTAGACCGACATTAATTTTTATTATTTTTTCATATTTTACTTGCAGCTCTTTTACTGCTTGGAAATAAAATTCTAGCTGTTCCAAAGACATAGCACTGTCCATTTGCGGTACGGGGTCCTTAAATCCTTTTGGCAATGGAGCATGCTCTGTAAAGGTCATTTCGTTATAGCCTAAATGAATGGCCTTCTTTATATATTTTTCAAAAGGGTCTGTTGTGCCGTGGGGACAATAGGGGCTATGGATATGACCATCTTTTATGTACATCGTTAACACTCCATTTTTTATATTTAAGATTTATTAGGGATAAAAAAAAGGGTGGAAAATGATAAAAAAAGATATATTTTGTAAATAATTACGTCATTTTGTATGTTAAAATGTAAGAAGTAATTTTATTCATTATACAGTCTGCTTGATAACTTTGTCGAAGTTTATAATTTGAATGCTAAAAAATACATATACGGATTTAGTTGGAATGGAGGCCTCATGTTTATGTTTATCGTTTATGGATTAATTGTCTTAGTAATAGTCATTGTTATTTATGGGGCATGGTCGAGGAGAAGTATTTATAAAGAAGTGGATAAACTAGAGAGTAAGAAAATTCAGCTTATGAATGAACCTGTAACGGAGGAACTCTCTAAAATTAAGGGACTTAAAATGTCTGGAGAGACAGAAGAACGTTTTGAGGAATGGAGGTCAGCTTGGGATGAAATTGTAACAGTGCAGCTTCCTAACATAGAAGAAAAATTATTTGATATAGAAGAATTGGCCAATAAATATCGTTTTAATAAGGCAAAACGTGTTGCAAGGTTCGTTGACGATGAACTTAAAAAAATTAAAGATCACCTTCATGAAATGGTTGCAGAAGTAGATCAGTTGGTGCAAAGTGAAGAACAAAATCGTCAAGATATTCATTCTGTAAAAGATCTCTTCCAAGAAACAAAGAAAAAGCTATGGGCTCAAAAAGGAACTCTAGGAAATACCGGTACTTCCATCGAAAGGAGATTGAAGAGTGCTCAAGAGAAGTTTCATTCCTTTGATGAGGAAACAGAAAAGGGTAACTATCTTCAGGCAAGGGAAATTTTATTTCATCTACAAGAAGAACTAAAGTATTTAAATGAAATGATGGAAAAAACCCCTCAATACCTAGTACTGATTGATAAAGAATTGCCAAAACAAATAGAAGATTTAAACAAAGGATTATTGGAAATGGAACAAAATGGGTATAACTTGGAGCACTTTTCTTTTAAATGGCAGACTGCTGAAATGAAAAGAAGACTGCTGGCAATCCTCCCTTTAGTTGAAAATTTGAAACTGAATGAAGCTGTTGAACCAATCGAATTTATCCAAAAGGAAATTGATGATATATACGAGAAATTAGAACAAGAGGTAATTTCAAGACAACAGGTGGAGAAGGAGCTTCCACATCTTCAAGGTCGGATGGAAATTTTGCCAAATGAATATCAAGAGCTCCGTGTAGATACAGAAATGGTAAAAATGAGCTACCGAATTTCCGAAGAAGAAGATCGGAAACAATTAAAGCTGGATAAAGGATTAAAAGATTTGACAAATCAATATGCAGTTATTTTAGATACAGTTCAAGAACAAAAGCAATCTTATACAGCCCTTAGAGAAGTTCTTCAAGATTTCCAAGGAAAACTTAGGCAAGTTGAAAAGGAAATGGAAGAAGCCCGTGAACGGTTAAATCACCTGCGAAGAGACGAGAGAACAGCGGAGGAAACACTTCTACAGCTGAAGGAAAAACTTCTATTCGGTCATAAGAAATTAAAGAAAAGTAATCTTCCAGGTGTACCAGAAGCTTTGTTGTTGGAATTAGATGAAGCGGAAAGGGCATTGTATCTTGCATCCGAAAAGTTAAACGAGCTTCCTTTAGCTATAGAGGAAGTAATGATTAAGGTTGACGAGGCTAAAGAGCATGTTGAGCAATGTATTGAAAAGCTATTGAAGGTCATTGAAGAAGCTTCACTAGCTGAAAGGGTAATACAGTACGGAAATCGATACCGAAGACAAAATGATCAGTTAAATATCCAGTTACTTCAAGCAGAAGACTACTTTAGACATTATGAGTATGAGGAAGCACTGGAAAAAGCACTTATGGCAATCGAACCAATAGACCCAGACGTATTGGAAAAGGTATCAAACTATCAAAGTCCTCAAACAACAAGCTAAAAATTGGGTGTCTTTGGAGGGTGAGTCAAAAGGTTAAAAAACACCTTTTGACTCACCCTCTTCTTAATTTTCAGCCATTCTCCACCTGTTGGAAATGAAACCGCCGATTACCCCTCCGATAATTGCGGGGATAATCCATGCAACCCCCATACCTGCTAGAGGTAAAGGAGTGATTAATGGCTCTATATAATTCCCTAACAATGCTGTTTGACTTAGTCCATCAGGAATACTGATCAGGGCCGCTCCCAATACCGCCCCTTTAAACACTAAAGAATTTTCATGGAAAAGGTCTTTAAAAATTGTCATTATTACCAATACAATTGCCACGGGATAGAGCATTATGAGCATAGGTAGAGAAAATTGTAGAAGCTGTGTTAAACCAAGATTTGACATTAGAAAACTAAATAATGTAACTACACCGATAGAAAGGGGATAAGGAATTTTGGGTATTGTTTTTTGAACGTATTCTCCAAAGGCAGAAATTAATCCCACAGATGTGGTAAGGCATGCCATAGTTATGACAATAGATAGTAAAATTAAACCAAGAAATCCTAATAAATGTTCAGAAATCCCAGTTAAAATAACTCCACCATTGTTTTGATATCCTACAATGGAAACACTGGTTGCACCTAAGAAGGCTAGGGAAAGGTAAACTAGCATAAGACCTGTTCCTGCAATAATACCTACTTGAGTGGCCCTTTTTACTGTAGCAGCATGAGTGGTTAATCCCCGTTCTTTCATTCGTGTAATAATAACAATACCAAACACTAAGGCTCCGATAGCATCCATTGTAAAATACCCTTCTTGGAATCCTTGAAAAAAGGCAAATTGCTCATACCCTTCTATAGGTGCATTTGGTCCCCCCATTGGTTGGGAAATCCCCATAATAGTCAATAATCCGAGTATAGCAACAATAATGGGTGTAATAATTTTACCTATCCTTCCCACTAATTTCGATGGATTTAAGCTTAGCCAAAAACTAAGGCCAAAAAAGATAAGAGTAAAAAGGAATAAAAATAACGTCAGGGACCTTTCTCCAATATAAGGAAACAGTCCAATTTCAAAGGCCACAGATCCAGTTCTTGGTATACCAAATAAAGGACCAATAGCTAAATAGACTGCTAGTGGAAAGAAAATGGCAAATGTGGGCCCAACCTTTTGAGAGATTTTTTGTAAATCCCCACCTGATTTAGCAATTGCAATAATGGCTAAAATAGGCAGTCCTACACCCGTAACTAAAAAACCAATCGTTGCTATCCAGACAGACGTACCGGCTGCTTGTCCTAAAGCTGGGGGGAAGATTAAATTACCCGCCCCTAAAAACAAAGCAAACATCATTAACCCAATTGTAATGGTATCCCTTGTGGAAAAATCACGTTCATTCATTGGAAAACCCCCTCCTGATATTATTTTGTTTTCAAAGTAAATAATTATGTAGACCCCCATGGAAGTGAAATTTTGCACCATGGAGAATGAAAATAGCTATGTTTATCGTTAAGAATGAGCGAAGGTCCACGACACTCCTGCGGAAGAACGAGCAAGCCAAGACCACACAGGGCAAAGCCCGTGGGGGCTTGACAGGTCGTCTGCGGAAAGGGAGTGAAAGCATTTTGCGACGAGTAATCGCAGGAGCAGACCGTAGCGAATGACAACCAGATTCGAATTCTCAGGGTAGAACCAAAGGTAATGTAAGCATTTCGCCCTTTATGGAAACATTAATACTGATAACTAATATTGTTGATATAATCTACAATATGTTAAGATAAATTGTTGTTAGAAAGCCTAAACGCCATAGAACTTCCGATATTCTATACTTTTTATATATGAAAAAGGAGCAGCGTTCCTATGATTTATTTTGATAATAGTGCAACAACAAAACCATATAAGGAAGCCATCGATACGTATACTAAGGTAGCAATTGATTACTTTGGTAATCCATCCTCCCTCCATCCATTAGGGAAGGCAGCGGAAAGACTGTTAACACAGGGGAGAGAAGTGACGGCCAAATTACTTCATGTGAGCCCAAATGAAATCCTGTTTACGTCCGGTGGCACAGAGGGGAATAATTTAGCCATAAAAGGCACTGCAAATCTCCATAAAAAAAGGGGAAAACATCTTATAACCAGTAATATAGAACATGCTTCTACTTTAGAGACCTTTCATCAATTGGAAAAGGAAGGGTTTAAGGTTACATACATAGAGGCAGATAACAACGGTAGAATTACAAAAGATCAAGTAGCGTCAGCCCTAACGGAAGAAACGATACTTGTTTCCCTTATCCATGTAAATAATGAAGTAGGTTCGATTCAACCTATTTATGAAATTGGTCAGCTACTTTCTCGTTATCCTAAGCTTCTTTTTCATGTTGATCATGTACAGGGAGTAGGAAAGGTCCCCCTTCAATTTCATGAAGCTAAAATTGATTTATGCAGTATGTCGGCACATAAATTTCATGGACTTAAAGGATCTGGAATACTATTTGTCCGAGAGGCAGTAAGATTAACCCCTTTATTAACGGGGGGAAGTCAGGAAAGAGGGGTACGAGCAGGTACGGAAAATGTCCCAGGGGCAGCAGCCATGGTTAAAGCCCTACGCTTAGTTCTTGAACGTTCCAAAGAATTAAGCAAAATTAATAAGATAAACAAATTTATTGAATCGGAGTGTAAGAAAATTCCTGGGGTAGTCATTAATTCTCCTAAAGAAAGGGCGCCACACATTTTGAACTTATCCGTTGTTGGAGTAAAACCTGAAGTGATGGTCCAAGCATTAGGAGAAAAAGGAATATATGTATCAACCAAATCAGCATGCTCCTCTAAACAAACGGATCCAAGTAAAGTATTGTTAGCAATGGGATGCGATGAAGAAACGGCAGCGAGCGCCATACGCTTATCCTTTACGTACGACAATACAATGGAAGAAGCTGAAAAATTTGTAGAAGAATTTAACTCTATTGTAAAGATGTTAAAAAAGGTGGTAGAAAAATAAGATGATGTATGATCATATTTTAGTTCGTTACGCGGAGTTGGCACTTAAGGGAAAAAATCGTAAGGAATTTGAAAGAAAACTTCACGAAAATATAAAAAGAGCTTTAAAGGAGTTCCCGAATGTAAAGGTGCAGCGCTCCTTTGGTAGAATCTTTGTTGAACTTCATGGTACAGATGAAGAAGCAGTATCGGAGAGGTTGCAGGAGGTTTTTGGAATATATTCCTTTAGTCCTTCGTTAAAAATAGAATTAGACCAGGAAAAAATAAATAATGCTGCCTTATGGGCAGTAAAGGATGCCCTTCCGGATGAAACAGGAACTTTTAAGGTATCAGTGAAAAGGGTAAATAAAGGTTATCCCCATCGCTCCCAACAATTAAATTATGAAATTGGATCCCATGTACTCCGTAATACGAAGAATATTACAGTAAATGTCCATAATCCCGATGTTGAAGTAAGAGTAGAAATTCGGGAAGAAGCAGCATATATTCTATGCAAGACGATAAAGGGAAGTGGAGGATTACCTGTTGGTACTGCTGGGAAGGTTATGTTAATGCTTTCTGGTGGTATTGACAGTCCCGTAGCAGGATACCTTGCTTTAAAGAGGGGGGTTCGACTAGAAGCAATTCACTTTCATAGTCCTCCATTTACGAATGAAAGAGCCCGTCAAAAGGTGGAGGATTTAGCTCGTGTATTAACAAGATATGGCGGAAGTATGAAGCTTCATATTGTGCCCTTTACAGAGGCTCAAAAAGCAATACATCAGCATGTCCCAGATAAATATGAAATGACGGTAATGCGTAGATTTATGCTAAGAATTGCAGAACAAGTTGCTGTGAAAAACCAGGCCCTTGCCATAGTTAATGGAGAAAGTCTTGGTCAAGTTGCAAGCCAAACGTTAGATAGTATGTATACAATAAACGAAGTAACGAATTTTCCAATTCTTCGTCCACTAATTACAACAGATAAACTTGATGTTATTGAAATAGCTAGAAAAATTGGGACATACGATTTGTCTATCCTACCCTATGAGGATTGTTGTACCATCTTTTTGCCGCCTGAAACAAAAACAAAACCGAAAAGGGATAAAACAAACTTATATGAGCAAGATTTAGATATCGATTTCTATGTGAAAGATGCAGTAGAAAGAGTAGAAACCATACACATCAGTGCTGAGAAAAAGCTCGATGAAGAAATTCAAGACTTATTTTAGTATTATCGGATAAAATTGGCATGAAAAATCCCTTGTTCTCCATGTATTTTCTTTCGGAATGTACACATTCTATGAGTACAAGGGAGGTGAAAAACATGGCGAACAACAATAGTTCTAACCAATTATTAGTCCCTGGTGTCCAACAAGCGTTGGATCAAATGAAATATGAAATTGCTCAAGAGTTTGGTGTTCAACTTGGTGCTGACGCTACAGCTCGTGCAAACGGATCTGTAGGTGGAGAAATCACTAAGCGTCTTGTATCTATGGCTGAACAACAACTTGGTGGAACACAACAATAATAATATTAAATGGATTTAGGGATACCTCTTCACCGGGGTATCCCTTATTTTAATTATAGGTTCTTTTCAATATAGATTAATGTTTTTTGATATTCGAAGGGGTGAAAGGCGGCAACTCAAACGACGAGCACTCTTCGAAGAATACTCGACGAAGCATCGTTCTTTGAAGTGTTGCCCGCGGAACCAGGACGTGGGCTGTTATTTAGGCGTAATTGGACCGCCTGTAACGGATTCGGTATAATTTAAAAAAATAACAGCTGCTATCCTTACGATGAGTAAGACATCTTTGATTTTAGAATAGATTGTTTGTATGATAGAAATGATTGGAAATTGGTAAGAAATATAATAGCACAACTTTGGAGGAAATGTTGGTGGGATCACTGTGGTTTGGAGGTAAAATTAGAGACCGTCATATATTAGATGAGGTAACAACAGATCATCCGATTATCCTTTCAAGGGTTTGTCGTCATGCTTCAGTAACCAACTCCTATGGATTACAGTTAGCATATATTGATGCTGAGACACCTGATCCTCCTGGCGGTATAATAGTAAGGGATAATCATGGAATACCAACCGGTTATTTGCTTGATCATGCACAAGATTTAGTAAAAAACGTAATGCCGGAGCAGGATTTTACATATGTGAAGAAAGCATTAAAAACATCACTCGAAGACTTATATTCCAAAGGATTTGTAGGGGGACATACAGAAGATTTAAATTATTATGGTGACCCAATTGAAACCTTAAATTCATTCTATGAATTGATCGACGGAGAAAAGTTTAAATTTCGGACCGAGCTCCTTGTTCATCATGAAGCAGCTCCAATTATTTTAAAAATGGGAATAGATAAGATCAATAAGGATAAACCATATGTTCAATTAAATTCGGTGAAAATCTTTGCCGACGGAGCACTTGGAGGAACAACGGCCCTATTAAGTGAGCCTTATTCAGACGACCCTAGTACAAATGGTGTAGCAATCCACTCTAAAGATAATTTACAGAAGATTGTTCATAGTGCAAGAAAAATGGACATGCCTGTAGCTATCCATGTTATTGGTGATCTAGCTTTGGAATACGCCATTGAAGCCATAGAAAAATACCCGCCTCCTGCAGGAAAAAGAGATCGTTTAATACACCTACAAGTTACAAGAGACGACCTTATTCAACGGTTGAAGGAGTTGGCGGTTGTTTTGGATATTCAACCTAGATTTGTGGCAGCTGACTTTCCTTGGGTTGCTGAAAGACTAGGGAATAAAAGGTTGGATTCCTCTTTTGCATGGAAGACCTTATTAGAAGAAGGCTTAATGTGTGCCAGTGGATCTGATGCACCTATAGAGCCTGTGGATCCTTTATTAGGAATCCATGCAGCTGTAACGAGACGGAAGCCTGAGGAAAAGCACGATGGCTATATTCCCCATGAAAAACTAAGTTTATTTCAGGCCTTGCAGCTATTTACTATAGGTAGTGCAATGGCAGTTGGGAAAGAAAAGGAAATGGGGTTAATTAAAGAAGGATATAAAGCTGACTTTACCATATTAAACAAAGATTTATTCGACTTAATCCCTGACGAGTGGCTGCATGTCCATGTGGTTAAGTCGGTAGTTGATGATGAGATAATGTTTGATAAAAAATAAAAGTAAGGGGCTGTAATTTTTTAAGGTATCACCCTTAAACAACAACCCCTTATTTTTATAGAAAGCTTCGTTTTACTTTGTGGATGAACAAATTATCTTTCATTTTAATTGTCTTAATTACTTTTTCTGATAATTTAATACGTACTTCATGGGAGTGGCGAATACTTAATGCTTCATTGTCCGCCCCTATAATTGGATAATCATTGCCATCTTGGACAATTTTTAAAACTAATTCCCTTTCACCACTTAATATAAGTGGTGAACCCAAGGTACGATATTCATTGTTATTTAAAGAAGCGATTTCCGTCAGCTGCATACTTTTTAATTTTGGATCCACAATCGCACCTCGGAGTGACTTATTATAGGCAGTACTACCAGTAGGAGTAGAAACAACCATACCGTCACCACGGAATGTTTCAAAATAGATATCGTCAATGTAAACGTCTATTGCAAAAGTCTTAATAATATTGGATCGAATGGAGCATTCATTCAAACATTGAAACGATTGTACACCATCTACTGTAACTTCGATGGTTGGGTATCGCAGTACTTCAAGAGTATCTGATTGTAACCCAGCTTCTATGTGTTCTAAATCGTTAATATCAAAGTCTGTATAGAAACCAAGATGTTTATTATTTAACCCTACATAGAGACAGTCATCCCGAAAATGAGTTTTACGAATTGCTTGGAGGAATGCACCATCTCCGCCGATGCTGGCAATAATATTAGCGTCCTCCGCATTTTGGACGAGTCGGAATCCATAGCTTCTACCAAGATCCTTTAGATTGTTAATTTGATCTTCTGTAACATCTGTGTTGTTATAAAATAAAAAAACATTTTTTCGATCAGACATACTTTCTTACTTCCTTTCTTTTTCAACTTAAATATACAAGTTACGACGAAATTATCGCCTTCTTTGTGTATTCTCGATAATTTCGGTAATTCCTTCTTTATTAGTTATAAAAACAGCGAATTTCATAGAAACGGAGGCTTATATTTATGAATACAAAACGTTGGGTGGCCCTTTTTGTGGCTTTAGGTTTGTTTTTAGTATCTAGTGCTTTTTCAATGTTTACAACCGTATTTTCCACTAGTTGGGAGGAAATATTCCAAGAACGGCAATTTGAAGAAAAAATAATTGATCGAGGTAATGGTCAAGGAAAAATAGTTGTAATCCATTTAAATGGAACCATTGATAGCAGCTATGATGCTCCAAGCTTTTTCCAGTCGGTAGGCTATAATCATCGAAGCTTTTTGCAGCAATTAGATGCTGCCGCGGAGGATGGAAGTGTTCATGGAATAATTATTCGAGTTAACACTCCAGGAGGCGGTGTAGTGGAAAGTAGTGAAATACACGATAAAATAGTAGAAATACAAGAGCAATATAGAAAGCCTATCTATATTTCCATGGGGAGTATGGCAGCAAGTGGTGGTTATTACATAGCTGCACCCGCAGATAAGGTCTTTGCTAATCCACAAACCATTACCGGTTCTATTGGGGTAATTATGCAATCGTTAAATATCGCTGAATTAGCAGAGAATTTTGGAATTCGTTCTGAAGTTATAAAAAGTGGAGAGTATAAGGATATTATGTCAGTAACAAGGGAAATGACAGAGGATGAACGGCAAATACTCCAAGATATGATTGATGATTCCTATGAACAGTTTGTGGATGTCATTGAAGCTGGAAGAGAAAATTTAACTCGCCAGGACATTTACGATCTTGCTGATGGTCGTATTTACAGTGGTAAGCAGGCTTATGAATTAGGAATGATTGATGGATTAGGACATTTAGATGATGTAATTGGCATTCTGCGAGAAGATTTGGGAAGAGGAGAATTAGATGTAGTTGAATATGAGTCACATATTGGGCTTGCTTCCCTTTTCTCACTTACAGTTCAAAGAATTTTTTCCAACGAAAGTGAGCTGTTTGGTATTAAGAATTTACTGCAGCATAATCAAGGTCCTAGAATGATGTATTTATATACAGATTGAGGTGAGTTAAGTGAATGAATCGAATACTTCCTTAAATGAAGAACAGATACAAATGGACAGAGATGATTCAACCATAGACAGTAGGGAAAAACGTGTACCAGCTGGTTTTTGGATGAGGTTCTGGGCTTATATCATTGATCTTATTATTGTAGCAAGTATAAATGGTATCTTATTAACACCATTTCTTTTATGGACCAATATGGGTGAACTGACATTAGGAGTCTATTCCTTAGGAGCTTTTGTTTCCACAATAATCAGCTTTGGCTATTTCGTATTGACAACTAAAAGGTGGAATCAAACATTAGGGAAACGGATAATGGGAATAAAGGTATGTTCTGATAAAAAAGTAGGACTTAGTTGGCAAGATGTATTAATGAGAGAGGTAGTGGGAAGGTATATTCATCAATCATTAGTTATTACAAATGCTTTGTATATTATTGTTCCTTTCCATCCCCGAAAAAAAGGACTACACGACATCTTAGGTGACACACACGTAATTTTAGAGGAAAGGGAAAAAGTTTAAAAAGAATAATTTATAGCCTGTTGGATACAATTCTAACAGGTTTATTTTTCTATTTATAGGCGATAATGGGGAGTGGAAGGAGGGATATTATGAAGTACATTTTAGTAGGAATATTACTCTTATGTATGTTGCTGCCGTTATTATTTTTTATAAAAATGAAGGTATTAATTAACTATTCTCATAACGGACAAGACGATGAATTATCCCTCCAATTTAGAACGTTAGGCTTTATAAAATACTCAGTAAATTTACCTTTGCTGGCCATTGATGACGAAACACCCTCTGTTGTTTATGAGGAAAAAAGGCAAAGTGCATTAGGGGAAAAGGATATTAAGGAGAAGTTTACCCTACATAGATTTTTAGACGATTTAAAGCATTTTCATCGTTTTCTAAAACACGTGGTTGGCTTTCATACGATTCTTCGAAAATTCATGCAAAAAATGTCTATTGATAAGTTCCTTTGGGAATCAGAAATCGGTACAGGAGATGCAGCTTTGACTGGGTCTGCTTCAGGACTCCTTTGGGGGATTAAGGGTAATACTCTCGGTGTCATATCCAATTATATGAACTGGAAAACAAAGCCCCAAATTAGCGTAGTACCACAATTTCAGCAAATGTTGTTAAAAACTTCATTTGAATGCATGGTTTCCTTTAGAATCGGACATGCTATCCTTGCAGGATTAAAGGTTCTACGCCACTGGAAAAAAGGTAGAACCTTGTTCAAAAGCACAGATACAGCAGGGAGGGATATAAATGTCTGATCATCCTATTCAGGGACTAATGAAAACAGCAATGGAAAATTTAAAGGAAATGGTAGATGTAAACACCATCGTTGGTGATCCTGTAGAGACACCAGACGGAAGTGTTATTCTGCCGATTTCTAAAGTTGGCTTTGGATTTGCAGCAGGTGGAAGTGAGTTCGTTCTCGAACATACTCCGAAAACTAACACAGAAACAGAAAAAAAGCACCCTTTTGGTGGAGGTAGTGGTGGTGGTGTATCCATCACACCAATAGCATTTCTTGTAGTTAGTGGTAAGGGAGTAAACATGGTTCACTTAGATCAAAACACGCATTTATACGAAAAGCTTTTGGAATTTACACCACAAGTTGTAGACAAGATCCAGCAAATGCTGCAAACGAACCAAAAAAATAATAATCAGCAGCCAACCGGTCAGCAGCAAAGTCAACAGCCAGATATTAATATTAGAGTTGACGATTAATTTTTTGAAAAGGGTGTGTCAAAATGCCGTAATGGCTACGACACACCCTTTTCACTTTTTTGTGAGCATATAAGTTTTTTACTTTTATAACATGTGGTATTTTATGTATGTACATAATTACAAGGGAGGAGTATTTATATGGCAAATGTTACATTTAAAGGGAACCCAGTTACCTTATTAGGTAATGAAGTAAAGGTTGGGGAGAAAGCACCAGCTTTTACGGTTTTGGCTAATGATCTTTCAGAAGTTACTTTAGAGGATTCCAAGGGGAAGGTACGTCTAATTAGTGTTGTTCCTTCTATTGACACAGGAGTTTGTGAGCAGCAAACACGTAGATTTAATGAAGAAGCAGCAACCCTAGATAACGTACAAGTGTTAACGGTTAGTGTAGACCTTCCATTTGCACAAAAGCGTTGGTGTGCTGCTGAAGGCATTGAAAATTTGCAAACATTATCAGATCATCGTGATTTATCCTTTGGTAAAAACTATGGTGTGGCCATTGAAGAACTTCGCCTCTTGGCCCGCTCCATTTTTGTAGTTGATAGCTCCGATACTATTGTACATGTGGAATACGTACCAGAGGTAACGACGCATCCAGATTACGATGCTGCTTTAGAGGCAGCAAGAAAAGCAAAGTAATTAATTGTTTAGAAGGGAAAAGCTGATCGGCTAGAGCTTTTCCCTCTTTTTTTTTAACGAGGGGGTTTAAGGAATAAAGATTTTTGCTACAATAGGAAACTAGGTATAATATTGCAGTTTGTACGAGGAGTGGAGAATGTGAATACAAATACAGAGAAGCTGTTTTTTGTTATAGATAAAGGGGCGAATATCTTTCAAAACGAACTAAATATAACTTATTTGGAAGGATTGGCGCAAGTAGGGGAAGTAATATTTCAGAAAGAGGTGATTCAACCGTTAACAGAAGAAAATAAAAAAATAATTGAAGAAATGTTAGATGGTCTTGAATCACTTGAAAATATAAAGAAAGAGGAGTATCGACGTGCTATGCAATTAGGGATCCTAAAAGGAATGAAAGAGGGAACCCAACCACATCATACCATGACACCCGATACTGTAAGCTTATTTATCGGTTATCTAGTTAACAAAGTTATGTCTTACGAAAAAAAGGATAACTCTCAACCAGCAGTAATATTAGATCCAGCAGTAGGGGCTGGAAATCTATTAACTGCTGTAATGAATCAAATGAACAATAACGCACATGGTATTGGCGCGGATGCAGATGAAACGTTATTAAGTATAGCTTTTGTAAGTTCTAACCTACAGGAGCATTCCATAGATCTCCTTCATCAAGATAGTATTGCATCTCCATTTGTTAAAAATGTTGATGTGGTAGTTTCAGATCTACCGATTGGTTTATATCCCAAGGAACAAGTGGCAAAGGATTATGAACTAGCTTCCGAAGAAGGAAAGTCATTTGTACACCATTTGTTAATGGAACAATCATTTAAACACGTGAAACCAGGAGGGTTTCTTTTCTTTGTAGTACCTAATTTTCTGTTTGAATCGGAGGAAGCAAAGAATTTACATACATTTATTAAAAAAGAAGGATACATTTATTCCTTTATGCAGTTACCGAAAACAATGTTTAAAAGTAATAGTTGGGGAAAAAGTATTCTCGTGTTACGTAAAAAGAAAGCTGAAATCAATCCACCAAAGCAAGCTTTATTAGTGGAACTTCCTTCCTTTTCTAATGAAAGTGCCCTTAGTGATATGACGAAAAGAATTTCACAGTGGTTTGATGATTATTTAAGGAATGAGTAAACTAGTTCACTAAATTGTCATTAATTTAATTGGAGATATTTTAATCGCTACGAAACTGTTGGAGAACAGGATACGTGTTAGTATAACGGCAAAGACTAATGGACGACAGTATATAGCAAAATCTGTGTTATAGTTCTGTTTTAGTTTTTTTATGAAACAGTGGTTGCATTTCCTAAAATAGAGTGGTTTAATATTGTATGGTATTTATACTACAGATTTCCTTTTAGGAATAAATAGTTATTTCCATAAGTTTTAGAAATACTAACCTTATCAGTGAATTGGATAAAAAAGTATACCTTTCACGTAACTAAGATTCGAAAACAGAAGGAGCGGTTTTAGAATGTCAAAAATTATGGCTATCAACGCTGGAAGCTCATCTTTGAAATTTCAGCTTTTAAATATGCCGGACGAAACAGTACTTACGAAAGGTGTTGTTGAAAGAATAGGTCTCGACAATGCCGTTTTTACCATTGAGGTAAATGGGGAAAAAAAGAAAGAAACAACAGATATTCCAGATCACTCTGTTGCCGTAAAAATTCTCTTGGATAAATTAACTGGATATGGAATAATTGAATCCTTAAATGAAATTGATGGTATTGGACACCGTGTTGTACATGGCGGTGAGAAATTTAACGATTCAGT
Source organism: Evansella vedderi (assembly GCF_030813435.1). Taxonomy (GTDB): domain Bacteria; phylum Bacillota; class Bacilli; order Bacillales; family Salisediminibacteriaceae; genus Evansella; species Evansella vedderi. The sequence goes on from NZ_JAUSUG010000008.1 coordinate 147,040, forward strand.
AGTCATAAACAAAGATGTGATAAATGGTATAGAAGAAGTATCGGAATTAGCCCCCCTTCATAATCCAGCTAACCTTGTGGGGATACGTGCCTTCCAAGAAGTACTGCCAAATGTACCTTCCGTTGCAGTCTTCGATACTGCTTTTCATCAAACGATGCCAAAAGAATCATATTTATATAGTTTACCGTACGAGTATTATAAAAAATTTGGAATTCGTAAATATGGATTCCATGGAACTTCCCATAAATATGTTTCCCAACGTGCTGCAGAAATTTTAGGAAGACCATTAGAGCATCTTCGATTAATTTCCTGCCACTTAGGAAACGGTGCAAGTATAGCAGCAATTGAAGGTGGAAAATCTATTGATACCTCCATGGGGTTCACTCCTTTAGCGGGTGTAACAATGGGTACAAGGTCAGGTAACATTGACCCAGCATTAATCCCTTACATTATGGAAAAAACAGGTTTAAGTGCGGAGGAAGTTATTCAAGTATTAAATAAAAAGAGTGGAATGTTGGCTCTTTCCGGATTTTCTAGTGACCTTCGAGATATTGAATTGTCTGCTGAAGAAGGAAATGAACGTGCTCGATTAGCATTAGAAGTCTTTACTTCAAGAATCCATAAATATATTGGTTCCTATGCTGCACGTATGCATGGGCTAGACGCAGTTATCTTTACTGCAGGTATCGGGGAAAATAGCGATGTAATCCGTGCTCAAGTTATGAAAGGACTTGAATTCATGGGTATCTACTGGGATCCATCCTTAAATAAGGTAAGGGGGAAAGAGGCGTTTATTAATTACCCTCATTCTCCAGTAAAAGTAATGATTATTCCAACGAATGAAGAAGTAATGATCGCCAGAGATACTATTCGTTTAACACAATAGAACAATTAATTAGAGGGTGTATCAAAGGAGAGGTTTTAACCTTTCGATACACCCTTTTTATAGTAAAAAATGATAGGATTAAGGACGAGTTGTGGTGAATATCTAATTAAAAGAGAGGACTTTTAGTTGGAATTTTATTTTGTAAATTTCTTGGGAAGGGGGTTGTCTCATGTCATGGACAGAAAGGGAAAGACAGGTTTTCAGTGATATTAAAAGCTGGGAAAATCTCCATTTTTATGGAAAAGGCACCGATTTTTCGAGAACTTATCAAAAAATGGTTAACGCAGGCTTTCAAACCTTTGGAAGTGATTGGAACCGTCGAATGCTGAAACGACTCGACGATTTCTTATTTCACCTACAGGCTATCGTTCAACAAGGACGTTTTGATAAACAAGTGAGGGACAATTTATTTTCTCAGGGAAGGATTTTCCGTTCGGATATTCATACCATCGAGGATATGAAAAAACTATCTATTGATCAGCTCCGCTTTATTGCAAAAAAACAATTGGCACGACAAAGGCTTGTGGCATTAGGGCAAGGTGGGTTAACTGGATTAGGGGGAGTAATATTTACCTTAAGTGACTTACCTCTCATGCTTGCAATAAACTTACGAACAGTTCAATTAATGGCGTTAACATATGGATATGATTTGAGAAAACCATACGAGATGATGTACGTATTAAAAGTTTTTCACGCTATCTCTCTTCCACATCCCCTTCAAAAAGATGCTTGGGATCAATTGTTTGATGAGATGAAGGAAACGGATGAAGATTGGATCTTTTACGAGGGAGATGACGATATTACTAGCCAAGGTTGGTTACAGCAGCCATTAAATCAAATATTAAAGCTTTTTATCGTTATGTTTGCACGTAGAAAATTAGTTCAAGGCATTCCGGTTTTCGGTATTGCTGCAGGAGCTTCCTTTAATTATCAGTTCGCTAGACATATTACAGATGCTTCCCATGCATTTTATCAAAAACGTTGGTTGATTGAGAAGGAAATGAGGTAAAGGGGGACTCAAACTCCCATGACCTTATAGACATTACGATAAATGAAAACTATTTTGGATGCACGCTAAATTTGGAAGTTGATTTACGCTTCAGCCTCCTCGGGAAAAAACTGTGTCTCTTCCTCTACTAGCAAAGCTTCGCTTCGAAGCTTTGCTAGTAGAGGAAGAGACAGCTCGTGCCTTGCGCTATTAAAACATAGTTTTCGCCATCTTTTATCATTACATATGGAACTGTTTTTTAAGAATGAACTTTAACTTCCACATGTTCTCCGGTTCTGTACCAGATCCATAGATCATTGATAATGGATGCTAATTCTGCTATTTGAGAATTAATCTTACAGCTTTGATAAAATTCATCCTCTTCATTTAATTGTTCTTGTAAATAATTTATCTTTACTTCTAATTCTTTAATTCTGTCTGGAATGTCTCCGCGAATTTCTTCCCATTTTTCTAATATATGTGCTTGAGTTTCTGGACTTAAATATTCCCACTCCACATCTAATTCAGGAACGGAAATTCCAAGGCGGGAATTGTAGTTGAAATGAACAGTCAACGATGAAAACCTCCAAAACTTCTTAATTTATTTCGCTTCTTTAAAACATCAGAGCAAAATCGATACTATACTTCCATTATAACAAATTTATTGAATTGTAACAGGTTTGTCATTTATATGTGGTGGCATAATAGGGAACGATAACATAATACAAATAAACAATGGATACATATAAATAATCATAATTTTTTACATGATGAACATTTCAAAAGTATAATAGATTTAGAATTATTTTATGTTAAAGGAGTGGTCCGGTGCGACATGCATTGATCACAGCAGGTTCAAAGGGATTAGGTAAAAAAGTAACGGAACAATTGCTGAAAGACGGATTTTCGGTAACCATTCACTATCATAGCGACTTGAATGCAGTTAAACAGTTAAAGGAAGAGTGGAAAAGTGAAATAGACCGTATTCAATTCCTTCAAGGGGATGTAACCAAAATGGAGGACCTAATCCGTATCGTTCACGAATGTTTAAACAAATGGGGTAGGATAGATGTATTAGTCATGAATGCGGGGCCTTATATATTTGAAAGAAAGAAGTTGGCTGATTATAGTAAGGAAGAATGGAACGAAATGGTAGATGGAAACTTAAACTCCGCCTTTTATTTACTCAAAGAAATCATACCTGTAATGCGAAAGCAAAAATACGGACGGATAATTACATATGGATTCCAAGGGGCCGATCATTCGACGGGGTGGCTTCACCGATCTGCCTTTGCAGCTGCTAAGGTCGGTCTTGTTTCCCTAACTAAAACCATTTCTCTTGAAGAAGCGGAAAATGGAATAACAGCAAATGTTATTTGTCCAGGAAAAATTACAGGGGAAATGAAGGAAGCAACAATTGATGAGGCAAAAACGATAATAGATAAAGATACTCCAATTGGCAGGCCTGGTACCGGTGAGGATATTGCTCGAACAGTAAGTTTTCTTACAAGTGAAAATGCAGATATGATTACAGGCGCTGTTATTGAGATCACTGGAGGAGCAGATGTCATTCATCGTTATCGTTAATAGTCTTTTTCTGTAAACAAGTATATTTCTTTAAATATCACCTCAAACTGTGAAAAAAGAGGTGATTTTCTTTTGAAAAAAATACTATTATTGATTGTTATTATAGGGTTTTTATTTACATCTCCCATTGATGTAAAAGGAAACGAATTTTCCTGGTACTCCCATAAAATATTAAAGGTAACGATAGTAACGGAAGATATATACTATGAATGGGAATATGAAAATCCAGATTCCTTTGAATACGAAGAAGGGAATACAATCGTACGGGAACAAGAAGCAAAGGAGTCCTTTAAACAAATTCTAACCTACTTTGACTTAACGAGAGATACTATAACAAATGAACAAATAAGCTCTCTTGAAAAAAATGGCTATGAATCAATAGTTAGGGCAGTCGTTAAACGAGTGGATAGAAATGATCATTTTCAAACGTGGATATGGAATAGGAATTAGGCTCTTTTGGTGATAGGCATTTTATCGTATAGGAAGTATTGCTTGGATCCGCCACATACGGACGCTTTCCACTACTCCAAGCTTTTAAATTGCAACAAAGTCTACGAAAAAAGAGGCTGGGACATAACTAAAGTGTTTAATAGGAAGTAAGAACAATGCACTACCTTAGCGGAGGAGATATACGTAGACTCCTCGAAAATGTTAGCACATTTTCTTCGTGCGTGGGCAATCTCAAGGATGTGTAATCAGTGTCCTGCGGGAGCAGAGGCAGAGGTGAGACCCCACAGTGCGGGAGCCAGGATGGCGACATTACGCCGTTGCCCACAGGACGTGGGCTGCCTTTAGGCGTAATTGGAGGAGGCTCACCAGCCGCCCGCGGAAAGCGAAGTATATTTCCGAAGCGGGTAGATTGCACCTACATCTAGTTTGTTAGGATTTCTTATTAGTAAAAATACTCTTGTCCCAGTCTCCTTTTTTATTTATTTCGTTGGTACGATTGTTAATTCTTTTGGAAATTTTGTTAAGGTTTTGAATCCTTGCTCTGTTATCAACACATCATCCTCAATGCGAACCCCTAGTTTGTTCGGAAGGTAGATACCAGGTTCAATTGTAAAAGTCATACCAGGTTGTAACGGGGAATCGTTTGTTTCATTGAATGATGGGTATTCATGAACCTCTATCCCTAACCCATGACCAATCCTGTGTGGGAAGTAGTCTCCGTAACCGTGACCCGAAATGATTTGCCGTGCCGCTAGGTCTAGCTGAGAAATTGGTTCTCCCGGTCTGCAAGCTTGTAATGCCCTCTCCTGAGCCTTTAAAACAATTTCATATACCTCTTGTTCCTCTTTCTTTACATGATCAAAAAATACGGTTCTAGTAATATCTGAACAGTAGCCTTTCAAAACAACACCTAAATCAAAAAGGACCGCATCTCCTTTTTTTAACGTTCTGCTTCCAGGGCTTCCATGGGGATCGCCAGCTTTTTCACCAAATAAAACCATTGTTGAAAAAGACATTTCCCGAATCCCTTTCTTTTTCAATTCAAATTCTATAGTTGCAAGGACCTCCATCTCAGAGATCCCTTCTTTCAAGGCGTTAATACCAACCTCTACTCCGAAATCAGCGAGCTTTGCTGCTTCCTGAAGAATCGTGATTTCTCCTTCACTTTTAATAATTCGTTGAGATAAAATAGCATGGTCCACTTCCACCAATTCAACAGTTGGGAAGGTTTTTTCAATTTTTTTCACCCGTTCCCAAGAAATACCCTGTTCTACAGCAAGTTTTGAAATGTGTAAATTTCTCTTTTTACAAGCGTTTTGGATTTTTTTCCAAGGATCTTCTGTATCGTTATAGCCAATAATGTCGCCTTCCTTATAAATGTTCTCTATCTGGTTCACTTCCATCCCAGGACACACAATGAAAGATTTAGCCTGTGGAAAAAGAAATTTTGCCAAAAGCCTTTCGTGAGGATCTGCATCGAATCCGGTTAGATAAAAGACGTTTGGTCTTGATTGACAAATAATTCCGTCAATATGATTTTCATGCATCCAATCCTTTAGTGCCTTGCTCCGTTGTTGAATCATTATGTAACCTCCTCCATATCTTCTAAGCCCATCTTACCAATATGTCCATTAACAATCTATAATAATAGGCAGTTTTATCAAAAGATGTGAAAAAAAATTATATTTAATAGTTAAATTTTTAATGAATAAGAAGGATTTTGGGCGGGTATCAAGTAAATAGAAGAGTAGTAAAGGAAAAGGAGAGGGTATTATGAAAGTTTCTTATCATGGTCATTCTGTAGTTAAAATTGAGGTGAATGGAGCAAATGTCTTTATTGATCCTTTTATTACGGGAAATGGTACAACAGATTTAGAGACTGGAAAAGTAAAAGCAGATTTTATTCTTTTAACACATGGTCATAACGATCATGTGGGAGATACGGTTGAATTGGCAAAGGCCAATAAATCTTTAGTAGTAGCACCATTTGAATTAGCAACCTATTTGGGATGGAAAGGTGTTAACACACACCCGATGCATATTGGTGGAGCTCATAAATTTTCTTTTGGAACAGTTAAATTTACACAAGCCTTCCATGGTTCCTCCTTTACGGAAGAGGAGAATAAGAATATAGTTTACACAGGTATGCCTGCGGGGATTCTATTTAAAGCAGAGGGAAAAACAATTTATCATGCTGGAGATACCGCTTTATTCTCTGATATGAAATTAATCGGGGAATTAAATGATATTGATTTAGCGTTTTTACCAATCGGAGATAACTTTACCATGGGGCCTGAGGATGCTGCATTAGCTGCCCAGTGGTTAAAAGCCAAAAAGGTAGTTCCAATTCATTACAATACTTTCCCTGTTATTGAACAAGACCCTAGTGCCTTCGTGGAAAAAGTGACAGGATCAACGGAAGGGATAGTCATGAATCCAGGAGACAGTTTAACATTATAGAGCCTGATCAAACTCCCATGTTTTTGTAGACACCACGATAAATGAAAATTGTTTGGCTGTGCTAAATTTAGAAGTTGATTTACGCTTCAGCCTCCTCGGGAAAAAACTGTGTCTCTTCCTCTGCTCCTGCGATTACTCGTCGCAAAACATTTGCTAGCTTCGCTTTGGAGCTACATCCAAGAGTCATCGTAAACGATGACGCTCCGAGACAACTCGAAGCTTACTCAAGTGGCATCACGCGTGATGCCTCTCTGAAGTAACGCTCGTCCCTGCGGTGTGTCTTCAGCCGTTGCTTTTCCCGTTAGAAAATTCGTTACTTCGTCGAATATACATCGATTTGTCTCGACGCATACGCTACAAAGCTAAGCTTGTAGAGGAAGAGACAGGCTGCCTTGCGCTTCAATCAACTTCGTTTGAAATTTAACGATGGTATTAAAAACATAGCTTTGATACAAAAGGGAGCCTCCCAGTTTGAACAGACTTAAATTAGCTAGTTTATAAGTCCCAAGGGTAATTACGATGCCCTTGGGCTTTTACTTTTGTCATATTAAATTCAATAGGCTGTTTTCTAACAGTAAGTTGTTTTAAAGAGAATATAAGCTTGGATACGCTTCAGGCGGACCAATTACGCCTAAAGGCAGCCCACGTCCTTCGTCTGCAATTACTCGACACAAACTACTCGAGGAAGCGTTTCAGGTCCCGCTTGTGGGCAACGGCGTAATGTCACCGTCCTGGTTCCGTCGAGACAACTCGAAGCATACTCGTAAAGTAAACGCTCGTCGCTGGAGTCGCCGCCTTCCGCTTCTCCAGCTCCTAAATAAAGAAAGTTTACGAAAACAATGTCCTCACTAGCAACTGTTTTATGAATATTCTTGATGTATACCTCGTGTAAGTCTATAATTGTAGTAGTACAGATAACGGGAATAATATAGAACAGATATTTAAACAAAGGAAGTGGCGCTCGATGACAAAGCACGAGCAAATATTACAGCACATTCGATCCCTAGATGTCGGTAACAAAATTTCCGTAAGACAAATAGCAAAGGCATTGAATGTGAGTGAAGGAACTGCTTACAGAGCAATTAAGGATGCAGAAAACCAAGGAATTGTCAGTACGATCGAACGGGTAGGTACAATTAGAATTGAAAAGAAACAAAAGGATAATATTGAACGGTTAACCTATGCAGAAATCGTCAATATTGTTGATGGACAAGTTCTAGGGGGCAGAAATGGATTATATAAGACACTAACCAAATTTGTTATTGGTGCCATGAAAGCAGAAGCGATGATGCGTTATGTAGAAGCAGGTAACCTACTTATTGTTGGGAACAGAGAACAAGTCCATAAGCTTGCCCTAGAAGAAGGCTCTGCTGTATTAATTACAGGGGGGTTTGATACTAGTGAAGACGTTAAACAACTGGCAGATAGTTTAGAGCTTCCCATCATCTCCACAACATACGATACATTTACAGTGGCCGCAATGATAAACCGAGCAATTTATGATCAATTAATAAAAAAGGAAATTGTTCTTGTGGAAGATATTTTAATTTCATTAGAGGACACGAGCTATTTAACCACTTCTCATACGGTAGAAAAGTGGCATGAATTAAACAATAAAACAGGACATAGTCGTTATCCAATTGTAGATGATGATTTAAAAATACAAGGAATTGTTACGGCAAAAGATGTAATGGGGGTTAGCCCATTCGTTGAAGTGGAGAAAGTAATGACTAAACATCCTATTACAGTAACTCCTCAAACCTCCGTAGCCTCTGCTGCACATATGATGGTTTGGGAGGGGATTGAGCTTTTACCAGTTATTGGGAGTAACAAAAAGTTAGTCGGAATAATCAGTCGCCAGGATGTATTAAAGGCATTACAAATGCTGCAACGTCAGCCCCATGTAGGAGAAACCATCGAGGATTTAGTAACAAGGCATTTTGAGGACGTATCGACCTCACAGGATTATTGCTTTGAACTAGAGGTTAACCCACAAATGACAAATCACCTAGGGACGATATCCTACGGTGTTATTACAACGATTGTGACAGAAGCGGGAAGCCGTGTATTAAGAAAATATAAAAAAGGCGACCTAGTAGTGGAAAATATTACGCTGTTTTTCATAAAGCCAGTACAAATAGAAAGTAAGATTAGAATACTACCGAAGGTACTTGAAGTGGGGAGGAAGTTTGGTAAGGTAGATGTGGAAATATTCCACGAAGGTCAAATTGTAGGAAAAGCTATGTTAATGGCGCAGTTAATTGACAGGTAATTTGGGTAAACTAAAAGGAACAGCTGCAGCTTTCAAAGCACACTGTTCCTTTTTTAAACTTCCTTAATGAAAATTAATTTTCTGTTTCTGCCTTTTTCATTTCTTCCACTTCTTTTCTGGCTAACGGCAAAAACCTTCGATAATCCCTTGTACCTAAAATCACGTTAACCAGGCCGAAGGAAACGAATAGAACTGCTACAATGGCAGCAATTTGCGAACCAAGACTATTATAAGCATTGATTCCAAAGGATATAAAGAATAAACCAACGGCAATACTGCCTTTTGAAGAATACCATCGTTTCTCCATAAACCCTGCAGCTTTTGCTTGCTGAACTTTATAATAGACAAATAATACTAGTGATACGACAATAATAACAAGTGTTATTGGCATGGCTTGACTCCTTACATTTAAAGTGGGCTAAAAAAATCATTCCAATAGTAAATTAGCATAATTAAAGGAAAAAGTCCAAGTTCTGTCTGTTTACCTGTCAACTTAACATTCTATTTGAACAATGTAACATAAGGAGAAGTAAGAATGAAGGATATAATATTTGAAAAAATTAAACAATATGATTCTATTATCATTCACCGTCATGTTAGGCCAGACCCGGATGCATTAGGTTCCCAGGGAGGTCTAAAGGAAGTAATTAAAGGACATTTCCCTGATAAAAAAGTGTACATAGTAGGGGAAAGAGATGATTCCCTAAGTTTTTTAGTGGAGATGGATGAGGTAGGGGATGCAGTATTCCAAAGGTCATTAATTATTGTTTGTGATACAGCTAACCGTGAGAGAATAGATGATGAAAGGTATGAAAAAGGGGATTTTTTAATCAAAATAGACCATCACCCTGAAGTGGATGAATATGGCGATATAGCCTGGGTAGATGAAACAGCAAGTTCAACAAGTGAAATGATTTGCGAACTATTTTTAGAATTTGAGAAGGATGGGGCGGAGCTATCGGATGAGGCAGCTCGCTTATTATATGCTGGTATTGTTGGCGATACAGGTCGCTTCCGATTTCCAAACACAACGGAACAAACCTTCCATTGGGCTGGGAAGTTAATAAGAAAAGAGTTTTCCCGACCTGAGTTGTACGATAAATTGTATGAAAAATCATTGCCATTAACCCGTTTGGAGGGTTATGTTCTATCTAACTTTGAATTAAGGCCATCAGGGGCTGGTGTCATTTATTTGACTAAGGATAAACTAAAAGAATTTGGAGTAACCTCTAAGGAAGCAGCTAATATTGTTAATACTTTTTCCACTCTAAAGGGTATTAAAGCATGGGTATTTTTTGTGGAAGAAGAGGATCTAATTCGAGTTCGTCTTCGGTCAAAGGGACCTGAAATACACCATCTTGCTGGACGGTATAATGGTGGAGGTCATCCAATGGCATCAGGAGCTCATGTTTTGTCATGGGAAGAAACGAAGGAAGTACTACGGGATTTGGATGAGCTTTGTGCAAATTTTTAATTATACATTATAAAAGGACTGTCAAAGTTTACGAAATTTACATTAGGATTAGAATTTTCCAGTCTATCCAAAACAAAAAAGATTGTCCGGACCAGGACAATCTTTTTTAAGATATTCAGCACCATGAAAAAACTGATTATACTTTATCTACTGGTATAAACCAAGATCCTAAAGAACTGGTATCTTCAATTACTTCAATTCCTAAATTGTTTAACTCTTTTTTGATTAAATGGGAAATTGCCTCTGTTTCGGTGTAAGCAGAATAACCAGATTGAATGGCCTTTACTTTTTCCATTGCCAATTTACTACGACTTATTACAAACATCTGTTTAGCCTCCTTTTCATCAAAATTTATTTTATCAAAATGAGACTAATTTATAAAATGACTTGTTTCCAAACGTCAACTTAGGTATATCTATTATACCTTTTATTATAAGAAAAACCAATAAATTAACAATTTTTTCAAATTTTAAAGCCTAATGTAGTATTTTATTCCGCTGCTTCTATTCGGACATTTATCTCAAGAGATGTATCAATTATTAATTGTTCTATCTTTAAGTGAAACCGTTTGCTATTAATTAAAAACGCTTTGTTCTCAACAGCCTTAATTAACAATTCTTTCGAGTTTCTTACTGTCTCAATATTTTTATTTCTTAGATCTTCTAATTCATTAGTTATATTACTACGAATATCATGAAGGGTTAATTCACTTAACTTAACATCCTTTTCGTTTACAAAATTGATTGTAATGTCCTGAACGGTTAAACTCTTTTGAATTTGTTCATTTTTTTCAGCTTGATCTTTTTGTAAGCTTTCTATTTTATTCTCTTGTGTTTCAATGGTTGTCTTTTGCTTATTAATTTCCATCACTAATTTTTCATGGACTAATCCAAAGTGATAAAGAAAAAACAGCCATCCAAATAACATTCCTAATATAAACCCGGCAAAAAAGCGCTGCCAGCTTTTGTCATTATATAAAGGAGGGATTCTCATCCAGCTCCCTCCTGTGTGATCCATTGAATTAATACAGTACCAGTATGGGCACCACTTAAAGCAGAAAATATCATCATCAACGTTCTAAATATATCTGCATGGGTACCTTCGAAAATACCCCTTTCCAAACTAGAAATAGCATCAAAGGTTCCCCCGATAGCAGCAACTAAAGCCCAAATCTTTAAACTTGATGCTAAGTCGTACATAATGGATAAGGGAGGTTTACCAATTAAGTAAGCCCCTATCCCCCCAATAATAGTTCCACCAATAATAACACCAAATGCAACAAAATAGTCAATGACTAAGGTTGCCAGGAAATCTTTATCCATGTCCATGCTCCTCCTTCTGACTTACCTCTTTGTACATTTTTATGGACAAAGGTCAGAAGATATGCGAAAGACTATTTCTTTATTAAAAATAATTTTTAAAATCAAACTAAATCAACAAAAGCAAAAAGCAGGAATTACTTTTAAATACTTTTCCAAAATGCTATAATTCTCAATGAAAAGAACATGTGTTTCCGTTTCGAAAGTATATAAAAGGCTGTTTCCGCAGACTTTGTTGTTCGTTGAAAAGCTTGGAAAAGCGAAAGGCGGTGACTCCAGCGTTGCCCGCGGAAATTGTCCGCCTGGAGCGGATTCAAGCCATATATATTATCTAAAAAACAAACTTTTTGAAAACAGCCATCTAAACGATATTACTTCCCGAAAAGGAGGGAGCATTTATGTCCTTTGTTCATTTACACGTACATAGTGAATACAGTTTGCTTAGAAGTACAGGGAAAATAAAGGAGTTAGTTTCCCGCGCAAAATCACTAGGGTACACAGCGCTGGCCCTAACAGATGTGGATGCCATGTACGGAGTTATTCCTTTTTATAAAGCTTGTAAGGAAAGTGGGATTCACCCAATAATCGGGGTGGAATTAGCATATGCACCAGATGACCATAATGACACTGAAGCTATAAAAAACAGAATCGTACTTTTAGCAGAAAATAATGAAGGGTACAAATCTCTTACCCGTTTAACAACTTATGCTAATGAAAGATACTCACGCTTTAGTCCTTATATAACTTATTCTGATTTGGAAAAGAATAATAAAGGTATGATAGCTATTGTTCCATTTGCAGAAGGTTTCGTACAGGGGTGTATCAATAATGGACAAACAGTGGAAGCTTCAAACCATTTCCAATGGCTTCAACAAACTTTTGGAGAAAATAATGTTTTTATAGAAATTCAGAATCACTGGCAGCCCTCAGAAAGAGAGAAACTGTTAAAACTATCCGAATGGCTAAAGGATGTGGCACTTACTGTTCCTTTAGTTGCAAGTAATCATGTTCATTTTACTGTACCTGAACAAAGGTCTGCCCATAAAGTAATGCAGGCTATCCGGTTAGGAATGAAACTAGAAGAATTACCGAATAGATATTCATCTGAGCATTATTATTTGAAGTCACCAGAAGAAATGATTGAGTTGTTTCATAATTGGCAAGGGGCATGCGCCGAAACAGTTCGAATCTCCAATCGTTGTCACGTTACGATAGAGCTTGGCCAAGCTATTTTACCTCATTTTCCAGTTCCTGATGGTAGGAGTGCGAAGGAGTATTTAAAACATCTTTGTTATGAAGGAATGAGGGAACGTTATAGTAACCCAGTTCCTGAAATTACCAAGCGTTTGGAATATGAACTTAAAGTAATAAGTGAAATGAATTATGAGGATTATTTTCTCATTGTGGCAGATTTCATGAACTATGCCCATCAACAAAACATATTAACTGGACCAGGTCGAGGATCCGCTGCTGGATCTATCGTTGCCTATGTTCTAAAAATAACAGATGTCGATCCAATTAAATATGGACTGTTGTTCGAGAGGTTTCTTAATCCAGAAAGAATCTCTATGCCAGATATAGATATTGATTTCCCTGATAACCGCAGAGATGAAGTAATTCAATACGTAAAGGATAAATATGGTAAAGACCATGTTGCACAAATTATTACCTTTGGAACACTGGCAGCAAAAGCTGCTGTCAGGGATGTGGGAAGAGTTCTAGGAATTGAATTAGCTATTATTGATAAAATTGCAAAAAACATTCCTTCTCGCCCACAAATAACGTTAGACCAAGCCATATCGGAATCTCCTTTCCTTAAGGAGTGGATCGAAAAAGAGGAGCAAATAAAAGAATTATTTAAAATTGCTCGGGATGTGGAAGGACTTCCAAGGCATTCCTCCATTCATGCAGCAGGGGTGGTTATGAGTAAAAATCCATTAATAGATGTGGTTCCCCTGCAAGAGGGGAATGATGGACTCTACTTAACACAGTTTCCAATGGGAGATTTAGAGGAAATTGGTTTGTTAAAAATGGATTTTTTAGGGCTTCGAAACTTAAGCTTTATAGAGCTGATTTTAAGGTCTGTCAAAGAAAATCGTGGAGTCAATATACAGCTATCTTCTATTCCATTAGATGATAAAAAAACATTTGAATTATTAGGTAAAGGGGAGACCAGCGGTATTTTTCAGTTAGAATCCTCTGGTATGAAAAGTGTCCTAAAGCGTTTGAAACCTACAGAATTTGAGGATATTGTTGCTGTAAACGCATTGTACCGTCCCGGACCGATGGAGAACATTCCATTATACATTAAAAGAAAGCATGGGGAAGAAAATGTAATCTATCCCCATCCCACCTTAGAACCGATTTTAAAAACGACACACGGTGTATTAATTTATCAAGAGCAAATCATGCAAATTGCCTCAAAGATGGCAGGCTTCTCCCTTGGAGAAGCTGATATTCTAAGACGAGCAGTAGGGAAAAAGAAACTTGAAGTTTTAGAACAAGAGAGAGAAAAGTTTATCAAAGGATCTCTTAAACAAGGCTATTCTGAAGAAGTGGCAAGTCAAATGTATAATTTAATTGTCCGTTTTGCCAATTATGGATTTAATAGAAGTCATGCTGTTGCATACAGTATTATTGCTTATTACTTAGCTTATTTAAAAGCTAATTATCCCATCGAGTTTATTAGTGCCTTAATGGGGACTGTTGTCCATCATCATGAAAAGTTAGGGGAATATGTGGCTGAAGCAAGACGGCAAGGAATAATCGTTCATCCTCCTTCCATTAATACAAGCGGTGCTCAATTTACAATTAAAAATGGTGAAATTTGGATTGGTTTAGCCGCTGTGAAAAATGTGGGATTGCCAGCTGTTCAATCTATTGTAAAGGAAAGGGAAGTTTCCCCTTTTCAAAGTTTGTTTGACCTCTGTACAAGGATACCTGCAAAAGTTTTACCAAAACGGGCTATAGATGCTTTGGTTGTAGCTGGTGCATTAGACGAACTTCATCCAGAAAGAGCTCAATTATTAGCAAGTGTTGAAGAGGCTTTGGAGTATGGAGAGAAGTACCGTGAGCATACTCTTACCATGCAGACGGAGTTATTTTATGAAGAATTAAAGGAGCCTGAATATATTTCTGTTCCCCCATTGTCAGAAAGGGAGCAATTAAATTTTGAAAAACAGGTTCTTGGTTTTTATGCCTCAGGTCATCCAATAGAGTCAGAACTAACCATTGTAGCTCCATACTTTAGACTCCCCCTTCATGGTGTTAAAGAAAAGAAGGGAAATGAAGAAGTAGTTCGAATTGCGGGCCTTGTTGAGGATGTTAAGGTAATACAAACGAAGAAAAAACAGCAGATGGCATTCGTACATTTTACTGATGAAACAGGTAGTATTGATCTCACTGTATTCCCTGCCGAATTAGAAAAAAATCGTTTAAAGCTTCAAAAAGGGGAATTGTTATTTGTGGAAGGGAAAAGGCAAGAACACAATGGAGAAGTAAAAATTATTCTTGTAAAATGTATAACAATTTCCAATCTAAAAGCAAAACAAGCAAAGAAAGAAAAAGGAAGACTATATTTAAAAATTTCCACACTGATGGAAAAACAAAATAAACTAGACCAATTAAAAAAAATATTAGAGGATAATCCAGGTGATATATCCGTCATACTTTATTATGAACGGACAAAAAAAGCTATTACCCTTACAGAAATGTGGAATGTTTCAAGTGATAAGTCTTTTTTAATGAAATTAAAGGGTATGCTAGGAGTGAATAACGTTATCTTAAAAAGTGGGACAAAGGTATGATATTTGTCCCACTATTTACATTGGTGGGCATTTTTTGTCCCTCCTTTAAACATTAAGGGTGTCTCAATTAAGATTTATTTGTTATAATGAAGATTGACTTGGGGTGGTCTGACCACTTCGATAAAGTAAAAAGGGAGAGTGGGGAAAGTGGCGACAATACGTGAAGAAGCATTACATATGCATCGCATGAAAAAAGGGAAATTAGAAACAAAGGCAAAGGTTGCCGTTCGAAATGCCCGAGATCTGTCGTTAGCTTATTCACCGGGAGTTGCTGAACCGTGTAAAGAGATCTTTGAGGATCCTCAGACAGTATATGAATATACTGTTAAAGGTAACATGGTAGGGGTTGTCTCCGACGGAACTGCTGTATTAGGACTTGGAAATATTGGTCCAGAGGCAGCTATGCCAGTTATGGAGGGTAAGGCTGTTCTATTTAAGTCATTTGCGGGAGTGGACGCATTTCCAATTTGCTTAAATACGAGCGACGTAGACAAAATTGTGGAAACTGTAAAGCTTCTAGAACCTACTTTTGGAGGTATTAACCTAGAGGATATTGCAGCTCCTAGATGCTTTGAGATTGAAGAACGTTTAAAGAAAGAAATGAATATCCCTGTGTTTCATGATGATCAACATGGAACAGCCATTGTGACTGCGGCAGGATTACTAAACGCCTTAAAAATTACTGGAAAATCTATACAAGAAATTAAGGTGGTTGTAAATGGTGCAGGTGCAGCAGGAATAGCAATTATTAAGCTTTTAAAATCAATGGGATGTAAGGATTTTATTCTATGTGACTCAAAGGGTGCTATTTTTGAAGGTCGTGGATATGGAATGAATGACCTAAAGCATGAACTTGCACTTGTTACGAACCGAGAGAAAAAAGAAGGTTCATTAGCGGATGTCATTGCAGGCACAGATGTTTTTGTAGGCGTTTCTGTAGCCGGTGCTTTAACGAAGGAAATGATTCAGTCCATGAACCCAGACCCTATCATTTTTGCCATGGCCAACCCAGTTCCAGAAATTATGCCAGATGATGCGAAGGAAGCTGGAGCAAGCGTTATTGGTACAGGGCGTTCCGATTTTCCAAACCAAGTAAACAATGTTCTCGCATTTCCAGGGATTTTCCGGGGGGCATTAGATGTGTATGCTACACATATAAACGAAGAAATGAAGGTTGCAGCTGTTAAGGCTATTGCGGAACTAGTAGCTGAGTCTGAATTGAACGCAGATTATGTTATTCCGGGTCCATTTGATCCTAGAGTAGCACCTGCAGTGGCAAGAAGTGTAGCGCAAGCAGCAATGGAAACAGGAGTAGCCCGCCGTAAAGTTGCTCCTGAAGAAGTAGAAAAAAGAACGAAAGAATTAACGATGATAGACGAAGATTAAGCTTCCTTAGAGGTCTAATGTATATTATCTCTCGCAGCTAAACTAATAGAAGGATGGGGTTCAGGGGGGGCCTTTTTATTAATCAGTAAAAGGTCGATGCTAGATTACTTTGAACTCCATTTTATTATGAGAAAAAGTAGGTGTCCTGTGAGATGAAAACGAATCAAAAAGTATATTTAAACATTTTGAAGGAAATAGATCAGATTATTGTTGATGATCAATTATCTCCAGGAGATAAACTCCCCTCAGAAAGGGAGCTTGCTGAGCGCTTGAAGGTTGGAAGATCATCCGTACGTGAAGCACTTCGTGCGTTGGAGCTATTAGACTTGATTGAAACTCGCAAGGGGGAAGGAACATTTATTAAAAAGTCTGGGGGACACAGGCTTGCTGAAATCCTTGCTAGATTTTTTCTGAAAAATAAACAGGCAAGAAAGGATTTAGCGGAAACGAGACGGATTATTGAAATTGAAGCTGTCCGACTCGCCTGCCAAAGAGCTTCAAAATATCAATTGGAAAAATTAGAAAACCTTATTCTCCAATCTAAGCAAAAATGGACGGACGGTAAAATTCCTGTTGAAGAAGATTATTTATTTCATAAAACCCTTGTCGAATCTAGCCATAATAATTTAATGCTCAACATTTGGCGTCCATTAGTAGAATATAGTAAGGTAGCTATTAAGGAATCCTTGTCTAGGAAGGGAAGAATGGAAAATGCTATATTAGAACATGAGGCTATTTTTGAAGCTGTTGCTCGAAAGGATGAGCAAACAGCCGTGAATTCCTTGAGGAATCACTTGGAAAATAGTCGATTTTAATAGAAATTTCTTAGTACCTGTTACTAATAGTTTATCTTGAAATTATAGCATGAAAATTGTATGATAGAACAAATTTTCATTTCACATAGATAGGATACTCATAATTAGTCCATTAATAGAATATGTAAACCAATAAGTGGATAAATAGTAAATGAAACTAGGAAGATTTTTAATAAGAGGTGAGATCAGGTCGTGATACGTGATTTATTTTCTAAAAAGAAAAAATATGCCACTATACCAACAGAGCAGGCAAAACAAGAGGTTCCTGAAGGTTTAATGACAAAATGCCCGAAATGTAAAACGATAATGTATACAAAGGAATTAAAAAAAATCAACATGGTATGTGAAAGATGCCAGCATCATTTTAATGTTTCAGCCTACGAACGTATTGATCTCACGTTGGATGAAGGAACTTTTCAAGAGTTCGATGGAGATATGATCGCTAAAGACCCATTAAATTTTCCATCTTATTTGGAAAAATCCAAATTAGATAGAGAAAAAACAAATTTAAACGAGGCTATCGTTACAGGTGAAGGTAAAATAAAAGGGTATCCTGTTGTTATTGGCGTAATGGACTCCCGCTTTCGTATGGGAAGCATGGGCTCCGTAGTAGGAGAAAAGATAGCCCGTGCTATTGAGCATGCCATTCGTGAGGACAAGCCTTTTATATTATTTGCTGCATCAGGGGGAGCTAGAATGCAAGAGGGGGTATTCAGCCTCATGCAGATGGCCAAGACTAGTGCAGCCCTCAATCAATTACATGAACATGGTCAACTATTCATCAGTGTCTTAACTCACCCAACAACAGGAGGAGTATCTGCAAGCTTTGCTTCCTTAGGGGATATTAATATAGCTGAGCCTGGTGCTTTAATTGGGTTTGCCGGCAGAAGAATTATTGAACAAACCATCCGTCAGAAATTACCTGATGATTTCCAAACTGCTGAGTTTTTATTGGAGCATGGACAATTAGACAAGGTTGTTTCTAGAAATGAGATGAGAGATACTTTAGGATTGTTTCTTGATTTACATCAACCCAAGAGGAAAAGGGAGGGATAACATATGGCTGATCAACAGCTTCCTTTTGAAAGACCAATAGTTGAACTTAAAAATAAAATAGCTGAATTAAAAGCTTTCACACAGGAAAAAGGGATCGACCTTTCTGGTGAAATTGAAAAGCTAGAAGGGCGTTTAGAACAACTAGAAAAGGATATTTATGGGAACTTAAACCCTTGGGAGAGAGTTCAAATAGCTCGTCATAGCAAAAGACCTACTACACTAGATTATATTAATCGCTTATTTACAGACTTCCTTGAGCTCCATGGTGACCGTTTATATGGTGATGATAAAGCAATTGTTGGTGGGGTGGGTAAATTTCAAGGTATACCAGTAACCATTATTGGGCACCAGCGTGGGAAAGATACGAAGGAAAATATTAAACGTAATTTCGGTATGCCTCATCCAGAGGGATATCGTAAAGCGTTGAGATTGATGAAGCAAGCGGAGAAGTTTCAACGTCCTATTATCAATTTCATAGATACTAAAGGGGCGGACCCAGGTATTGAATCGGAAGAACGGGGACAAAGTGAAGCGATTGCCAGAAACTTAATTGAAATGGCTGGGCTAAGGGTCCCTATTATTTGTATTGTTATTGGAGAAGGTGGAAGTGGAGGGGCGTTAGCTTTAGGTGTAGGTGACAGAATCTACATGTTAGAGAATTCCACTTACTCTGTAATTTCTCCTGAAGGAGCTGCAGCTTTACTTTGGAAGGATGCATCTCAAGCCAAAAGGGCCGCTGAAACAATGAAAATAACAGCGCCTGATCTTAAGGAACTTGGTTTAATTGATGAAATGATTCCGGAAGTACGTGGCGGTGCTCATAGAAATGTGGATGAGCAGGCTGCTCAAATCCAAAAAGTATTAGAGAAATCCTTGCAAGAATTGAAGGATTTACCAGGGGAAGAGCTTGTTTTAAAACGTTACGAAAAATTTAAAAATATTGGGGAATATACCCATGTAAACGGTGTCATGGTAATGAAATAAGGATTGTGCTTTCTCTTAATGGAGAAAGCCTTTTTGTTTGACGTCTGATCTCTGTTGTTTTTAGTAAATGAAAGTGGTATTTTAAACACATATTAAATTTTAATTGAGTTAGTTAAATGAAGAGGTGAAGGTTTAGTAATGAAAAGGATTGGTGTACTTACAAGTGGTGGAGATTCCCCAGGTATGAATGCGGCAATTAGGGCTGTAGTTAGAAAAGCCATTTATCATAACCTGGAGGTATATGGAATTTACTATGGATATTCTGGTTTAATCAACGGAGATATAAAAAAGCTAGAACTAGGTTCAGTAGGCGACATTATTCATCGAGGCGGTACGATGCTTTACACAGCTCGTTGTGAAGAATTTAAGACAGAACAGGGGCAATTGAAAGGAATCGAACAACTGAAAAAGTTTGGAATTGAGGCTTTAGTTGTAATTGGTGGAGATGGTTCCTTCCAAGGAGCTAAGAAACTGACGGAGCATGGTTTTCCTTGTATCGGAGTCCCAGGAACAATTGATAATGATATTCCTGGAACAGACTTTACAGTAGGGTTTGATACGGCACTTAACACTGTAATTGATGCGATAGATAAGATTCGTGATACAGCTACTTCTCACGAGCGTACATACGTTGTTGAGGTAATGGGCCGTGATGCAGGTGATATTGCATTGTGGTCTGGTCTTGCAGACGGTGCGGAATCCATTCTTATTCCTGAAGAAGATTATTCAATGGAAGATATTGTAGCCCGATTGAAAAAGGGTCATGAAAGAGGAAAGAAACACAGTATTATTATTGTGGCTGAAGGGGTTGGCTCCGGAGTTGAAATCGGAAAACAGATTCAAGAAAGTGCAAACCTTGAAACTCGGGTTACGGTGTTAGGTCATATTCAACGGGGAGGGTCCCCTACGGCAGCGGACCGTGTTCTTGCAAGTCGTTTAGGTGCTTATGCGGTAGAACTATTACTTCAAGGTGAAGCTGGTAAAATGGTAGGGATAGAAAAGAACGAGCTTGTCTCCCACGGTATTGAAGAAGCACTTTCACGAAAACATAAAATTGATGAGAGAATGTATCAACTTTCAAAAGAGTTGTCCAT
Organism: Evansella vedderi; assembly: GCF_030813435.1. Taxonomy (GTDB): domain Bacteria; phylum Bacillota; class Bacilli; order Bacillales; family Salisediminibacteriaceae; genus Evansella; species Evansella vedderi. The sequence goes on from NZ_JAUSUG010000008.1 coordinate 167,617, forward strand.
ATAAGAAATTCTATTGCTAAATAGTAGAATTTCGTGTAACTTAAACTATTGGAAATACAGTGTTTTACAGCTTTTAAAGCTAGGACAAGTATTTTGTCCTGGCTTTCGTATGGGAATATGGAAAAAGGCTGAAACTATAGTTAGATTGGTTTATTTTTGAGGAGGAAATAAGATGAGAAAAACAAAGATTGTATGTACGATTGGTCCAGCCAGTGAAAGTGTTGAGAAATTAACGGAGCTTATTTCAGCGGGGATGAATGTAGCCCGTCTTAACTTTTCCCACGGTGACTTCGAAGAACATGGAGCAAGAATAAAAAACATTCGCGAAGCTGCTGCAAAGTTAAATAAAACTGTTGCCATTCTTTTAGACACAAAAGGACCGGAAATTCGAACACAAACGGTTGAAGGTGGAGAGGTTGAACTTAAAAGGGGTTCTACTGTTAAAATTTCTATGACAGAAGTAGTTGGAACTGCTGAAAGGTTTTCTATTACATATCCAGGTTTAATAGAAGATGTTCAAGAAGGCTCTACGATTCTTCTTGACGATGGACTTATTGAATTAAAGGTAACAGGTATAAGTGATGGTGAAATCATTACAGAGGTAATTAACAGCGGTATCCTTAAAAATAAGAAGGGCGTTAATGTACCAGGTGTTAGCGTAAACCTTCCAGGAATCACGGAAAAGGATGCTAACGACGTTTTATTTGGTATTGAACAAGGTGTAGATTTTATTGCTGCTTCCTTCGTACGACGGGCTTCAGATGTTTTAGAGATAAGAGAGCTTCTTGAAAAACATGGTGCGAATCACATTCAAATCATTCCAAAGATCGAGAATCAAGAAGGTGTTGACAATATCGATGAAATCCTTGAGGTATCAGAAGGATTAATGGTTGCTAGAGGTGACTTAGGGGTTGAAATTCCTGCTGAAGACGTTCCACTAGTACAAAAAGAACTTATTAAAAAATGTAATGCCCTAGGGAAACCTGTCATTACTGCAACGCAAATGCTTGATTCGATGCAAAGGAACCCACGTCCAACAAGAGCAGAAGCAAGCGACGTAGCTAATGCTATTTTTGATGGAACAGATGCTATCATGCTTTCTGGTGAAACAGCAGCTGGATCTTATCCGGTAGAATCTGTAGAAACAATGCGTAATATTGCTATGAAAACGGAAACAGCTCTGAAATATGAAGATATCTTAAGAAAAAGAAGACTGGAGAGCGAACAAACGATTACAGATGCTATCAGTCAATCTGTTTCCCACACTGCTTTAAACTTGGGTGCATCTGCCATTTTATCAGCTACTGAGAGCGGCTATACGGCTCGTATGATTTCAAAGTACCGTCCGAAGTCTCCTATTATTGCTGTTGCTAATAATGAACGTGTCTGCCGTTCCCTTGCCCTTTGTTGGGGAGTATTCCCACAAGTTGGGAAGGAAGCATACTCAACAGATGAATTGCTTCAAATGTCTGTAGAAGGGGCATTAGAAACAGGTCTTGTAAAATACGGAGATTTAGTTATTATTACTGCTGGGGTTCCTGTAGGTGAAAAGGGTACAACAAATTTAATGAAGGTCCATGTTATTGGTGAAGTTGCAGCTTCCGGACAAGGAATTGGAAGAAAATCTGCAACTGGTAAAGTAGTTGTTGCGAAAGATGCAGCAGATGCTATTAACAGAGTTAATCAAGGGGATATTCTTATTATTTCTAATACTGATAGAGATATGATGGAAGCTTTTGAAAAAGCAGCAGCAGTAATTACCGAGCAAGGTGGATTAACTTCCCATGCTGCAGTAGTTGGTCTTAGTCTTGGTATCCCTGTAATTGTAGGAGTAGACGAGGCTACTACTATTTTTAATGATGGAGAAGAAGTGACTGTTGATGGACATCACGGTAACATTTACAAAGGACAAGCTAGTGTTTTATAATTATATTTAAAGTAAAGAGGCTGGGACATAACTAAAGTGTTTAGATGAAAATACGAACAATGTATTATTGTAGCGTAGGAAATATACGTAGACTCCTGCGGGAGCAAAAGTATATTTCCGAAGCGATTTATATGCTTCGTTCGGAATTCTCATTGACAAAACGCTTTTGTCCTAGCCTCTTTTTTAATAAGACAGTTTTCGGAAATTGTTTTTTTAAATGCTTGGAGAAGCAGAAGACGTTAAGTGGCTGTCTCTTCCTCTGCTCGTAAATGCTCTGTAGTGTATCCAAGCCAAATATATTCAGCTTAAAACAAAAACATTTTAGAAAACTACCTTTAATATTAAACTTAATAATAATAAAATTTATATTAAATATATAGATGTCACTTCTAAAGGAGCATGCTATGGGAAAAATCTTTTTCTTATTAATCATTATTATTCCAGCCCTTGAAATTTGGGTCTTAATACTGTCAGGAAACATGATAGGTGTTATTCCAACAATATTGCTGATTATTTTAACAGGAGTATTAGGTGCTGCATTAGCCAAACGAGAAGGATTAAATGCTATTAGGACAGCACAAATGCAAGCCTCCCAAGGAATGGTACCTAGTGGAGTACTTCTTGATGGCATTTGTATATTAGTAGGAGGAGTAGTATTATTGACTCCTGGTTTTATTACGGATGCGGCTGGCTTTTTCCTACTAATTCCACAAACAAGAGCCATATTTAAAGGATTTCTACAACGGGTTTTTGAAAGAATGATTAAAAATGGGAACATTATGTTTTACACAAATAAAAGATGGTGAGTGAAAGGGGGCACTAATCCCTTACTCACCATCTTTTTTATCCTTTTACATAGTCTGTTATTTCATTGATTAAACCTGATCTTATAATGGACTGGATGAAGATTAAAACAGCTGGACCGATTAGAAGTCCAAATACACCGAATAACTGATAACAAGCAAATAGAGAAATTAACAAGGCTAATGGTGGAATTCCCATGTGTTTAGACATTACCTTCGGCTCAGCAAGTTGTCTTTGAATAATGACAATTCCATATAAAATAGATAAACCGATAGATAATGTCCAATTACCTGACAAAAAAGCATAGATAATCCATGGTATAAAAATCAGCCCTGTACCTAAATAAGGAAAAAGGTCAACAATAGCAATTAAGATGGCAGTTGTGATGGCATACTCTACATTTATTATCATTAACCCTATTAAAACGATAGTACCAGTCATAGAAACTAATACTAATTGTGCAAGAATGTAGCCTACAACTGCTTGTTTCCACTGTACTGTCATTTTATTAATGACTACCTTCACTCTTTTAGGGGTTCTCGTTTCTAACCATTGAATCATTAATGGCCAATCTTTAGTAATAAAGAAAGCCCCTAATAAAGCAAAGAATAACACGGTTATTGTGTTTGGGAGAGTTAGTAAAAAATCAGCCAAACCATTCAAAAGGTGTTGTAATAAGGTACTAATATGTGTGCCTAATTCACTTAATATGGATTCTAAAGAATGGTGAACTGTTGACTGCTGCCCTGGATTTAATTGGGAAGAAAAGGCTAGTACCCCTTCATAAAGAGGGAGGATATACGTATCGAACCATTGATGAATATAATCTATACCGTCATGAATGTATTGGGGAAGCACTTTAGTTAAATAGCTTAACCCAGCAACAATTTCAGCAACTAACAAGGTCATAAGAGCGGAAAAGACGATAACAAAGGAGCAAATGACAAAAAAAACGGCAGCGGACCTTTTCCAACCGAATTTGTTTTCTATAAAGTTTACTGCAGGTAAAAATAGTAGGGAAATTAATAATCCAATTAAAAATGGGTATAAATAAACCGTTAAGATATATAGGAAAAGAACGGCTAATAATAGACAAGTAATAACAATAGAAGTACGGAATAGACGTTGGTATAGGGTACTATTCCCCATTTTAATCCCCCTTACTAGACAAGCTATACAACCAATCTATGCTTGTACGATAAAAATATGCATCATCATTCGTATAGGCCAAAACTAAGGATGAGCTATAATTTTTAATTTTTTATAATAATATGTTAAGATGAAATGGAATTCCTTAAAGGAGATGACATGCTTGTTTGCAGGACCAACGCTTTTCATGCTCATATTATTAGCTATTGGTCTTTTTGCCAAAAATCAATCGCTCATTATTGCAGTGCTATTTTTACTTATCATTCAATGGTTTGGCTTGGGTGAAAAAGTTTTTCCTCTCATGCAACAAAAGGGTATTCAAATTGGTGTTACTATTATTACAATAGCTGTATTAGTTCCCATTATGACAGGGGAAATAGGATTTAAGGATTTACAGCATGCATTAAAAACATATTATGCATGGGTAGCACTAATTTCTGGTATTCTCGTAGCTATTATTGCTGCCAACGGTATTGAACTTTTAAAAACAGATCCACATATTACCACTGCCTTAGTTTTTGGAACAATATTAGCGGTTGCCCTTTTTAATGGCGTAGCTGTTGGCCCTTTAATAGGTGCCGGAATCGCCTATATAGCAATAAAAGTTGTCGAATATTTTAGTTCTATGGGGAGCTGATTTAATAAGTGTTTGTGAATTTTCTAACAAATTAAAATAATGGTATAAGTTTGAATTTTAATTTGTTTTAAAAATTAAACATTCACAAAAAAGTTAAAAATGGTATAATGTAAGACAAATGGTACCAGTTCTACATAGTTCAAATAGTTTGGGCGAATATTCTTTCAATCGTAACCGCTTACGTTTTTTTTCAATTTTTTGCGGTTGATTGTGCAAAAGGGAACACGTTTCAAAGAAAATATTCTAAAAAAACATTTTTCAATAAATTGGATAATTGCATTTTTTTCTATGAAACGACAGTCCCCAAGTAACCATTAGTTTAGTTTTGGGTCTAAATAAATAATCCCCAATAATTACAGAGAAAAGGAGAGGTAGGGTATGAGTACAACAAAGGGTTTAGAAGGTGTAGTTGCAACCACTTCTAGTGTAAGCTCCATCATCGATGGTGTATTAACATATTATGGATACAATATCGATGATTTAGCTGACCATGCAAGTTTTGAAGAGGTTGTTTTTCTGTTATGGAATCACCGCCTTCCAAATAAGGAAGAATTGAAGAAATTTCAACAGGAGTTAGCTGATGCAGCCGTTGTATCAAATGAAGTACTAGATCAAATGAAGACTTACCCAGTAGATAAAGTTCACCCAATGGCAGCATTACGAACTGCAGTGTCTAATCTCGCATTATTTGATGAAGCTGCTGATGAAATGTCTGAAGAAGCAAACCGTGAAAAGGCGCTTAAATTACAAGCGCAACTTCCAACAATAGTTACTGCTTTCTCAAGAATTCGACAAGGGAAAGAACCAGTTGCTCCTCGAAATGACTTAAGTTTCGCCGCAAACTTCCTTTATATGCTTAATGGGGAAGTACCTGATGAAATTTCTGTGAAAGCATTCAACAAAGCATTAGTTCTTCACGCAGATCATGAACTTAACGCTTCTACATTTACAGCACGTGTGTGTGTGGCTACCCTATCGGATATGTATTCAGGAATCACAGCAGCTATAGGTGCTTTAAAGGGACCACTTCACGGAGGAGCTAATGAAAGAGTAATGAAAATGCTCACTGAAATTGGAGAAGTTGAAAAGGTAGAGGACTACATTAAAGATGCACTAAGCAAAAAAGTAAAAATTATGGGCTTTGGACATCGAGTTTATAAAAATGGAGATCCACGGGCTAAGCACTTAAAAGAAATGTCTCGACAGTTAACCAGTATTACAGGAGAAACTAAATGGTATGATATGAGTGTTAAAATTGATGAAATTGTATCAAATGAAAAAGGCTTATTACCAAACGTAGATTTCTATTCTGCGTCTGTATACCACAGTTTAGGAATTGAGCACGATTTATTTACTCCTATTTTTGCAGTGAGCCGAGTATCTGGCTGGATCGCTCATATTCTAGAGCAGTATGCCAATAACCGTTTAATCCGTCCTCGTGCAGAATATATTGGACCGGATCGCCAAGAGTGGATCCCATTAGAAGACCGCTAGGAAATTAAGCATTTATGAAATAAGTTGTAAACATAGGGAGGGAGTTTTCCTTAGGACCTCCCTTTCCTAATGTAGTTACATATATTATTGATTTAAATTGGGAGGTAATCTAAATGGCAGGAGAAAAAATTACAGTAACAAATGGTTCATTAAACGTTCCAAATCAACCAGTAATTCCATATATCGAAGGGGATGGAATAGGTCCAGATATTTGGGCTGCAGCATCACGTGTTATTGAAGCTGCAGTAGAAAAGGCATATAACGGTGAGAAAAAGATTGTATGGAAAGAAGTATTAGCAGGGGAAAAGGCATTTAACCAAACTGGTGAGTGGCTTCCAGCTGAAACGTTAGAGACTATCCGTGAATATTTAATCGCAATAAAAGGACCATTAACAACTCCAATTGGTGGAGGTTTCCGCTCTCTTAATGTGGCACTACGTCAAGAGCTTGACCTCTATGCTTGTGTTCGTCCTGTGCGTTGGTTTGAGGGTGTTCCTTCACCTGTAAAACGTCCGGAAGATACAGACATGGTTATTTTCCGTGAAAATACAGAGGACATTTATGCTGGAATTGAGTTCCAAAAAGGGTCCGATGAAGTGCAAAAGCTTATTACTTTCCTTCAAGAAGAATTGGGAGCAACAAAAATCCGCTTTCCTGAAACATCAGGGATCGGTGTGAAGCCAGTATCAGAGGAAGGAACACATCGTCTAGTACGTGCAGCAATTCAATATGCAATTGATGAAGGACGTAAGAGTGTTACACTTGTACATAAAGGTAACATTATGAAGTTTACAGAAGGTGCCTTCAAAAACTGGGGTTATGAACTAGCGGAACAAGAATTTGGTGATAAAGTATTTACATGGGCTCAATATGATCAAATTGTCGAAGAACAAGGAAAAGATGCTGCAAACGAAGCACAAGCAAAAGCAGAAGCTGATGGAAAAATTATCGTTAAAGATGCTATTGCAGATATTTTCTTACAACAAATATTAACTCGTCCAAAAGAGTTTGACGTTGTAGCTACAATGAACCTAAATGGGGATTATATTTCCGACGCTTTAGCGGCTCAAGTTGGTGGGATCGGAATTGCTCCAGGAGCTAATATAAACTACAACTCTGGCCATGCAATTTTTGAAGCTACACACGGTACAGCACCTAAGTATGCAGGTCTTGATAAAGTAAATCCTTCTTCCGTTTTACTTTCAGGAGTGTTAATGCTTCGTCACTTAGGCTGGACAGAAGCTGCCGACATGATTGAAAATTCAATGGATAAAACAATTGGCAGTAAAGTAGTAACTTATGACTTTGCACGTCTCATGGAAGGTGCTACAGAAGTTAAATGCTCCGAGTTTGGTAATGAATTAATTAAAAACCTTTAATTGAATAAACGATACTTTGAAAAATTATCGTAAATGAAGGGAGATTCTACAATGGCTATTAAACGTAAAAAAATTACGGTTGTTGGTGGTGGGTTTACAGGTACAACAACGGCATTAATGGCAGCACAGAAAGAACTTGGGGATGTTGTGCTTGTGGATATTCCAGATATGGAAAATCCTACTAAAGGAAAGGCTTTAGATATGATGGAAGCAAGTCCTGTCCAAGGATTTGATTCTAATATTAGTGGAACTTCTAACTATGAAGAAACTGCTGGTTCTGATATCGTTGTTATTACTGCTGGCCTTGCCCGTAAGCCAGGTATGAGTCGTGATGATCTTGTTTCTATCAATGCAGGAATAATGAAGCAAGTAACGAAAGAGATCGTAAAGTATTCTCCGGATTGTTATATTATTGTTTTAACAAATCCTGTAGATGCAATGACGTACACAGTTTTTAAAGAGTCAGGATTCCCTAAAAATCGTGTTATCGGTCAATCTGGTGTACTGGATACAGCTCGCTTCCGGACATTTGTAGCTCAAGAACTAAATGTATCAGTTGAGGACGTCTCTGGATTTGTTCTTGGTGGCCATGGTGATGACATGGTACCAATGCTGAGATACTCTTACGCAGGTGGTATTCCATTAGAAAAATTAATTCCTCAAGAACGCCTTGATGCCATTGTTGAACGTACTCGTAAAGGTGGAGGAGAAATCGTTAATCTTCTTGGTACTGGCAGCGCTTATTACGCACCAGCCGCCTCTATTGTTCAAATGGTGGAAGCGATTCTTAAAGATAAGAAACGTATCCTCCCGTCCATCGCTTACCTAGAAGGGGAGTACGGCTACGAAGATTTATATTTAGGAGTACCGACTATCCTTGGTGGAGATGGAATTGAAAAAGTAATTGAGCTAGAACTAAATGAAGAAGAAAAAGCCGCATTAGCAAAGTCTGTAGAATCTGTTCAAAATGTAATGAAGGTTTTAAAAAACTAAAATTCGTAGTATTTTAAAATTAAGAATAAGAAATCCGGTTATTAGTAACCGGATTTCTTATCATCTGTTTTGAAAACGCTTACGAATTTTTACGAGAGTAGGAGGGATTTTAATGTTTACAAAAAAACGTAAACTTGGTCGTACAATAGATGGAATTAAAGTAGGGGAAAAGGTAGAGCTATCCAAAAAAATTGAAGACAAGGATATTCTCTTATATTTAGGGTTTACAGATGATGCAAACCCTATTTATATTCAACACGACTATGCTTCTAGAACTCCCTATCAAAAACCGATTGTGCCACATATTATGATCCATGGATTCGTGTCATCAGCTATTTCTATGTATTTACCAGGCCCAGGAAGTTCCATACTAAAGATGAATCTCTCCTACCCTAAACCACTTTACCACTATGGTACACTTCATCTCCAATTGGAGGTAGGAAGTGTAGATACGAAAAAGCATACGGCAACCATTTTAGTAACTGGAAAAGATGAGTACGGGGATGAAATTTTAACGGGAGAAATGGAAGTGTGTCCACCATATCCGTGGAAGCCAATGACTTATGATGCTGGCAACTTTGAAAACTTTTAAACAGTAAAAGATGACTAAAGAGGTATTGATACTCTTTTGGTCATCTTTTTTATTTGAAAATGTTTTATTGAGCAAAATATAGTAAGATAGAAGCAAAATGAACTACACTGGGGATGTGAGTGTAATCTTGTAAAGAGCTTTGGTAAAGGAAAAGCCAAAGGTTTTAGGAGGAAAATGAAATGTCATATAAGCTTTTAATTGTAGATGATGAGGATTCAATTGTTACATTACTTCAATTTAACCTTGAGCAAGGAGGTTTCCAGGTATCGACCGCAATGGATGGAAAAACCGCCTTAGAAAAGGCAATGGATGCATCCTATGATCTAATTATATTGGATTTAATGCTGCCAGAAATGGACGGCCTAGAGGTTTGTAAACAACTGAGGCAGAATAAAGTAATGACTCCTATCCTAATGCTTACAGCAAAGGATGATGAATTTGATAAGGTGTTAGGTTTAGAACTAGGAGCAGATGATTATTTAACGAAACCTTTCAGTCCAAGGGAAGTGGTAGCTCGTGTAAGAGCCATTTTAAGGAGAACGCAAACAACTACTAAAGATCAATCAGTGGAACAAAAGGAGAATAAGGTAATTAAAATTGGCGAAGTAACCATATGTCCAGATAATTATGAGGCTTACCTTCGAAATGAAGTATTGGAATTAACACCAAAGGAATTTGAATTGTTATTATATTTAGCAAACAATAAAGGTAGAGTAATGACACGTGACACCTTATTAAATGCCGTCTGGAATTATAATTTTGTGGGAGATACGAGAATAGTTGACGTACATGTTAGTCATTTACGTGAGAAAATTGAACCTAATACAAAAAAACCAGTATATATAAAAACCGTCCGTGGTTTAGGGTATAAGCTGGAGGCGCCAACAAAGGATGAATAATTACCGGACAAAGCTTATTTTTCCCATTGCAATGGTTACGTTAATTGTTTTAGCTAGCTTAGGAGCAATATTAGGTCCTTTGTTTAAGGATTTCTATTTTGAAAGAATGTATGATCGTGTAGAAAAAGAAGCAGAGGCAGTAGCATTTTTAATAGAAGAAGATGATTATTCTGATATACAATCCGTTAAACAAAAGCTAAACAGTATTTCACAACGGTTAGATATTCGAATAACCTTAATAGACCTAAATGGAGTTGTGCTAGTAGAAACACATGCAGACCCATTAACAATGGAAAATCATTTAGAAAGGCCAGAGGTCCTACAAGCTATTGATCATGGTAGAGGGCAAGAAATTCGCTATAGTTCAACCATTAATGCTGAGTTACTGTATTATGCTATTCCGTTAATAGATCAAGGTGAACCAGCAGCATTTTTACGAGTAGGTTTACCGATTGACCAATTAAACCAAGTATATCAAAATATATGGACTATTATTTTCGTAAGCTTCTTTATTGCCTTTATCATTATTGTTATGGTTGTTACTAAACTTACAAATCAATTAATATCGCCTATAGAGGATGCTCGTTTAGTTGCAAACCAATTAGCAAAGGGAAATTTCTCAGTACGTACTTATGAAGGTACGAATATGGAGACAGGGGAACTTAATCGATCTCTTAATGTATTGGCAGAAAATTTAGGAGAAATAACTAAAACATATGAAGTACAAAAGGAGCGTCTGGAAACATTAATTGAAAACATGGGGAGTGGGTTAATACTGGTAAATGCAAAAGGAGACATTTCCCTTGTGAATCGCTCCTGTAAAGCTATTTTTCAAGAAGATACAGACCAATGGCTGACAAAGCTTTATTATAAGGTGATTAAGCATAAAGAAATTATCAAACTAATTCAGGAAATTCTTTTAACGGAAGAAAGAAGAAGGCGGCAATTTAGTTTACCGATCCAAATAGAGATTCGCCATTTTGACGTTTATGGAGCACCAATCCTGGGGAATGACGATCAATTAAAAGGGGTTGTACTCGTCTTTCATGACATCACAGAACTGAAGAAATTAGAGCAGGCCAGAAAGGATTTTGTTGCAAATGTATCCCATGAATTAAAAACACCAGTCACATCATTAAAGGGATTTACCGAAACACTCCTAGAAGGGGCAATGGAGGATCCAGAATTAAGAGAGAAATTTATTTCCATTATAGCCAAAGAATCAGAAAGATTAGAAAGCTTAATACATGATCTTTTAGAGTTATCAAAAATTGAAGGGTCACAATTTATTTTAAATATGGACGAAGTAAACCTGGAAACATTAATTGAAGATGTGTTTTTAATGTTAGGGGAAAAAGCAGCATTAAAAAATATTACCTTCCATAAAAAATTCATTGGTAATGGAACCATTTATGCGGACTCGCAGCGAATGAAGCAAATCCTGATTAATTTAATCAATAACGCGGTCATGTATACACCAGAACAGGGAGAGGTGACAGTAAGGGTACGTGAACAAACGGAAACCGTTATATTAGAAGTCCAAGATACGGGAATTGGCATTAGTAAAAAGGAAATCCCAAGGATCTTTGAACGGTTTTATCGGGTAGATCGTGCAAGAAGTAGAAATTCCGGAGGAACAGGATTAGGCCTTGCTATTGTTAAACATTTAATAGAAGCACATAAAGCTAAAATGTCCGTGGAAAGTGAAGTTGGAAAAGGAACAACCTTTAGAATCTCCTTTTATAAACAACTACTAAATGAGAAAAGAGAAGAGTAATTCTACAAAAGTCGAGCGAAGGACCACCCCCTTCGCTCTTTTTAATGAGTAGACAACAATGCAAACTAAATTTTGCACCATGGAGAATGAAAAATTTTAGTCTGCATTGGAATGAGCGAAGGTCCACGACACTCCTGCAGAAGAACGAGCAAGCCAAGACCACACAGGGCAAAGCCCGTGGGGGCTTGACAGATCGTCCGCGGAAAGGGAGTGGATCGTAGCGAATGATAACCAGATTCGAATTTTCAGGGTAGACCCTAGGCAAATGTTTTTTGTTCTACCAACCTTAATGCCCTTACGTTTGTTACTTGTCCCATTCATGATAAAATAAGTGTATCATAATAAATCGAGGTGTTTTGAATGAATAAACTCGTCCTTGTTGACGGTAATAGTATTGCTTATCGTGCTTTTTTTGCTCTTCCTCTTTTAAATAATGAAAAAGGTGTATACACGAATGCTATCTATGGATTTACAACCATGCTTTTAAAGATATTAGAAGAGGAAAAGCCTACCCATATGCTAGTGGCTTTTGATGCAGGAAAAACTACCTTCCGCCACAATACATACAAGGAATATAAAGGCGGTAGACAAAAGACCCCCCCAGAGCTTTCTGAACAGCTTCCGGTCATGCGAGATTTATTAAAGGCATTTAATATTGCCCATTATGAAGTGGAGAACTATGAGGCGGATGATATTATCGGTACCCTTGCTAAGATAGGGGAAGAAGAGAAGTGGAAGGTAAAAATATTTAGCGGTGATAAAGACCTCCTTCAACTCGTTTCAGAAAATGTGCACGTAGCTTTAACTAAAAAAGGGATATCTAATGTTGATACATATGATCTAAAGCTAGTAGACGAGAAATACGGCATTACCCCAAATCAGATAATTGATATGAAGGGATTAATGGGGGATAGTTCAGATAATATTCCAGGTGTTACTGGAGTAGGTGAAAAAACAGCCATCAAGCTTCTGAAGGAATTCAAATCGGTAGAAGGATTATACGACTCCATAGACCAAGTTAAGGGGAAGCTGAAAGAAAAGTTAGAGACAAATAAAGAAGAAGCCTTTATGAGTAAAAAATTAGCCACTATCGAAACGAATGCACCGGTGGAGATAAGATTTGAAGATATTGTATTAGTTGAACCAGATTATGAAAAAGTGGTTTCTTTATTTAAAGAACTGGAATTTTCTTCTTTATTAGATCGTTTTGATAGTGAAGAAGGGGAGTGCCACGAAAATATAGAGGATTTAGATCTAACGATAATGAATGAAATTAGGGATGAAATTCTTCACAGTCCTTCCTCTGTAGTGGTTGAAGTATTAGAGGAAAATTACCATGATGCAGACATTTTGGGGATTAGTATCGTCAATAAGAAAGGTAACTTCTTTATCCCTATTGATATTGCATCTAAGAGTGAGATATTTCGTCAATGGGCTGAAAATGAGTCAATGGAAAAATGGGTGTTTGATGCGAAACGGGCAGTAGTGGCTCTTGGGTGGAAAAATATAATACTAAGAGGGGTTAGTTTTGATGTTCAAATAGCCTCCTACATTATCGATCCATCATCTAATGCCCATGATCTTTCGGATATAGCCAAACGTAAAAAGAGTATTAGTGTACAATCTGATGAGTTTTTTTATGGAAAGGGGAAAAAACGGCACATTCCAGATCAATCAGATTTAGCGCAGCACCTTGTAAGAAAGGCTTCCATTATTAATGACGTCAAAGCTGACTTAGAGAAGGAGTTAAAGGATAATAAGCAATACGAGTTATTTAAAGAATTAGAAATGCCGTTGTCGATTATTTTAGGAACGATGGAAATGACAGGGGTAGCAGTGGACAAGGACGAATTAAGGGAGATGGGTTCTCAGCTTGGTGAAAAATTGGAGGAGATGGAAAAGCAAATTCATTCTTTAGCAGGAATGGAGTTTAATATTAATTCACCTAAGCAATTAGGGGAGGTTTTATTTGAAAAGTTGAATCTTCCAGTTATTAAGAAGACAAAAACGGGCTATTCCACCTCTGCAGATGTATTGGAGAAACTTCAAGATCAGCACGAGATCATTGAAAAAATCCTTCATTATCGTCAACTTGGTAAACTTAATTCCACTTATATCGAGGGATTATTAAAAGTAATCCACAAAAAGACAGGAAAAATCCATACCATCTTTAACCAAGCTTTAACACAAACAGGAAGATTAAGTTCTACGGAACCAAATCTGCAAAATATTCCAATCCGTTTGGAAGAAGGGCGTAAAATAAGACATGCTTTTATTCCAGAACGGGAAAATGCAGTTATTTTCGCAGCAGACTATTCGCAAATTGAATTAAGAGTTTTGGCTCACATCTCTAAAGATGAAAATTTAATTCAAGCTTTCAATGAGGATTTGGATATTCATACGAAGACAGCCATGGATGTTTTCCATGTAAATAAAGAAGAAGTAGACGGACAAATGCGTCGTACGGCAAAGGCAGTAAACTTTGGAATTGTATATGGGATTAGTGACTATGGTTTATCCCAAAACCTAGGAATCACTCGAAAGGAAGGAAAGGAATTTATCGATCGTTATTTAGAGAGTTTCCCAGGAGTAAAGGATTATATGGAAAATATAGTGGATGAAGCCCGTGCCAAAGGTTACGTAACAACGATGCTTCAAAGAAGAAGATATTTACCGGAAATTACCTCCCGTAATTTTAATTTAAGAAGCTTTGCGGAGCGGACCGCCATGAATACACCGATCCAAGGGAGTGCCGCAGATATAATAAAAAAAGCAATGGTGGATATGGCTGAAGAAATGGAAACACGAAATTTAAAATCCCAGCTGCTGCTACAGGTTCATGACGAACTAATTTTTGAAGTAGTGGAAGAGGAATTGGAAATAATGAAGGAGATAGTACCTAAAATAATGGAAAATGCTGTAGAATTAGCCGTTCCATTAAAGGTGGATTATTCGTATGGTAAAACTTGGTATGATGCAAAATGATTTTTTAAAGCTTAAGACAAGTAGGTGACAGTATGCCTGAACTGCCAGAAGTTGAAACAGTGAGACGTACCCTCTTAGAACTTATAAAGGGAGAAAAAATAGAAAAGGTTATTGTAACTTGGCCAAAGATGATTAAATTTCCAGATGATGTGGAGGAATTTAAGCTTAGACTTATTGGCCAAAGATTTAATGATATTCTAAGAAGGGGAAAGTTTCTCGTTTTTATACTGGATGAAGATACTCTTGTTTCCCATTTACGTATGGAAGGTAGATACGGACTATTTTCAGGGGAGGAATCCCCTGAAAAACATACACACGTGAGGTTCTTTTTAGAAGGAAACAAAGAATTAAGGTATAGGGACGTGCGAAAATTTGGAACCATGCATTTATTTCCTAAGGGGGAGGAAGAACGACATTTACCTTTATCCCAATTAGGGGTGGAGCCATTTTCTAAAGACTTTACCCCTAAGTTGTTAAATCATCTGCTAAAGAAAACAACAAGGAAAATAAAACCTGCACTCCTAGATCAGACATTAGTAGTAGGTCTTGGGAATATATATGTTGATGAGGCCTTATTCCGAGCAAGAATTCATCCGGAAAAAAGAAGTGATAAATTAACTTTTAAAGAAACGGAACGGCTTCATGAAAGTATAATTAAAACCTTAGGGGAAGCCGTCGAAATGGGTGGTTCATCCATTAAATCCTATGTTAATGGTCAAGGGGAAATGGGGATGTTCCAGCAAACTTTATTTGTTTATGGGAGACAAGGAGAGTATTGTAAGGTATGCAATACCCCGATAGTACGATCAGTTGTAGGAGGGCGAGGAACACATACTTGCAGTTCCTGCCAGAAGAGATAAGGATTGATGACAGTGTAAATAAATCAATTATAAAAAAAATGGGCTTTTCACCAGAAATTCACGTACGTTGGAAAGGCTGCTTCCATATACTATCGTATCAATGTCAAGTGTTGGAAGGAGATCATCAATATGGTGGAACTGGCATCACTGTTACTTCTGGCATTCGCAGTTAGTATGGATAGCTTTGGTGTAGGTTTAACGTACGGTTTAAGAAAAATGAAGCTGCCCTTTTTATCTTTATTACTAATTGCCAGCTTTTCTGCAGTAACAATCCTAATTGCCATGGGACTCGGTGGATTGATCCAACAACTTATTTCACCAGCTTTAGCAGAATCATTAGGTGGAATTATTCTTATTGGTATTGGTATATGGGCCATTTATCAAATTTACAGACCAGCTAATAATGATCATAAAGGGAAGAAAGAAAACAGTAATGAAAAAGAGACAATAATAAATTTGGAAATTAAAAGGCTAGGGATTGTAATTAAAGTATTGAGAAAACCCATGTATGCTGACTTAGATAATTCCGGTACAATCAATGGAAGGGAAGCTTTTTTACTTGGATTAGCATTATCCTTAGATGCATTTGGAGCCGGAATAGGAGCAGCACTAATCGGTTTTTCCCCATGGATAATGGCTATTACTGTAGGAATTATGTGTGGGGTATGTCTCACTTTAGGTATGAAAAGCGGCTGGCTTTTTTCGGAAACGAAGTGGGTTAAACGTTTTTCTTTTATCCCAGGGTTATTACTCATATTAATCGGGGTGTGGTCATTGTAACCACACCTCAATGCTTTATCAGAAAGGGGAAAATAAATGATAGTTGGATTAACTGGTGGTATTGCAAGTGGGAAATCAACAGTTGCAAAAATGTTGAATGATTATGGTTTACCCATCGTTGATGCAGATGTTATCGCCCGTAAAGTTGTGGAACCTAGGGAGATAGCCTATAAAAAAATTGTACAAGCCTTCGGAGAAGAAATATTACAGGAGAATAATAAATATATTGACCGAAAAAAGCTTGGGGTGATTGTTTTTCAAGACGAAGAAAAAAGGCTTTTGTTAAATAGCATTGTTCATCCAGCAATCAGAGAAGAAATGAAGAGGGAAACGGAAAATTATTTTAAGAAAGGGCACGAAACAGTTGTAATGGACATCCCCCTATTGGTGGAAAGTAACTTAATGCATATGGTAGATAAAGTACTTCTTGTCTATGTTTCTCCATCCATACAGGAGAAGCGTCTCATGAAGCGGGATAATTTTACCTTAGAGGAAGCAAGACAAAGGATAGAAGCACAAATGCCCATTGATAAAAAGAAAGAATTTGCAACTGAAATTATTTATAATGAAGGGTATTTGGAAGAAACAAAAGAACAGCTTGAGCACGTATTAAGTAAATGGGGTATCAAAATAAACCATTAAAGATGAATTTCGTCTTTAATGGTTTTTATTCTACCTAATTCAAATAAGGTCTTAGTATTTCGGAAATTTTTCGTTCCCTAATGCATAATATATGTTATACTAAATAACAGAAATTAAACAATATAGTATAACATAAATTCCGGAAGGGGAATGAATATGACTAAGGTAGCTATTAATGGTTTCGGGAGAATAGGGCGAATGGTTTTCAGGAAGTTAATGATGGACCCCACAATAGAGGTAACAGCAATAAATGCAAGTTATCCAGCTAAAACCCTAGCACATTTAATTAAGTATGACACAATTCATGGACCCTTTTATGGAGAGGTAGATGCAAGGGATGACCACCTCATTGTTAATGGGAGTAAAATCAAATTATTCCAACAAAGAGATCCAAGACTCTTACCCTGGGAAAAGGAAGGGATAGATATTGTGGTAGAAGCTACTGGGAAGTTTAAGACAGGAGAATTAGCAGCTTACCATCTTGAAGCAGGGGCAAAAAAGGTTGTAATTACAGCTCCAGGAAAAGAAGAAGATATAACGATTGTTTATGGTGTTAATGAAGGAGATTATAATCCGGAGAAACATCATATTCTTTCCAATGCATCCTGTACAACGAATTGTCTTGCTCCAGTTGCCTTTATTTTAGATAAGCATTTTGGTATCGAATCAGGTATGATGACTACCGTTCATTCTTATACGAATGATCAAAAGAATATAGATAACCCACATAAAGATTTACGGCGGGCAAGGGCTTGCGGGCAATCGATTATTCCAACCACTACAGGAGCAGCGAAAGCAATTTCCAAAGTATTACCTAACCTTAATGGAAAACTAAATGGCTTAGCATTAAGGGTTCCAACCCCAAATGTTTCATTAGTGGACTTAGTGATCGATGTAAAAAAAGAAGTTACTGTGGAGGAAGTGAATAAAATTTTGAAGGATGCAGCGGACAATATGTTACCAGGAATTTTAGCCTACACGGAAGAGCCACTGGTATCTACGGATTTTAACGGGAATGAACATTCTTCTATTATAGATGGCTTATCTACAATGGTAATAAATAAGAGGAAAATAAAAGTATTAGCTTGGTATGATAATGAATGGGGATATTCCTGCAGGGTTGCTGATCTTGTCCGTCTTGTTGCAGAAAAACTAACGAATAAATCCTCAATACAAGAATCTTCCTATTCCTATTAAAAAGTATAGAAATGTACTAAAATTAACTAGAGAATATCTTAAAAGGTAAAAAGTGACCTTTTAAGATATTCTCTTTTCTATAGAGCATGTTCAAAAGTTTGTTTCAAAAAGTAAAACAAAACTTTTTGAACAGACTCTTATACAAAAAAACTTAGAATTTCCAATTGTTTCGATTGAACTGGCTCTTATTTCTTGCTATTCTAATAAGGATAAGGTGGGATGAAAATGGGATTATGGGAAAGAATAAAAAGATTTTTTAGTACGCATACGGAAACAAGAGAAAAACATGTGGATGAAAAACTTAGAACGCACTACTATAAGTCCACAAAAGACAAAGTAATACAAGATATTCAAGCATTGTTGGGGCAACAGTCAGGTTTTACCATTTCCTCCATTAATGAGGAGCATGGAGAAATTATTGTTAATGTAAAAAAGGGTAAGAAAGCCTTTATGGTTATAACAGTAATTATGGTTAGACCGTTTAGAACAGCGATAGATATTTCTGTTAACACGGAAACAATCCTCTTTTCCGACTTTGGTTACAGCAGAAAATTAATCTATCATCTGTACGGAGAAATAAACAAGCGATTACAATTTGTTGGGACAGGATTAGGGGATGAACTAACATCTTCCGGCAACTACCGTTAAATGGAGATGATCGTACATGATATGTCCAAGTTGTCAGTATAATGGAACAAGGGTATTAGATTCAAGACCGAGTGATGAAGGTCGCTCTATTCGCCGCCGACGTGAATGTGAAAAATGCAGTTACCGTTTCACAACCTTTGAACGTGTTGAAAAAACGCCCCTTATTGTCGTAAAAAAAGGTGGTAATCGGGAAGAATTCAGTAGAGAAAAGGTTTTACGTGGGCTAATAAGAGCTTGTGAAAAACGTCCTGTCCCTTTAGAGAAGTTAGAAATTATCGTAGAAGATGTGGAAAAGGCAATCAGGAACCAAGGTGTATCCGAGGTGATGAGTCACGACATTGGCGAGCAAGTTATGGAACGTTTAGCAACATTAGATGATGTGGCCTATGTCCGATTTGCATCTGTATACAGACAATTTAAGGACATAAATGTCTTTGTTGATGAGCTTAAGGAATTATTAGATCGAGGAAATAATAATAAGTAGCTTAAGGTTAGTATGGGGCGATTTCGCTCCATTTTTTCTCTATTGCAGAAAAGTAAAGGGTGATATGTATTGCATTGGAAAGAAATCCTGCCATCAGATCGATTTATAGCATATGTGAATACTCCTATTCATGAAACGGATTTTGATGTGCTAACCTTACTATACCAACCATTAATTGGAGCCTCAGCATATAGTTTATATATGACATTAAAGAGCGATATTAGTCGAAATAAAGGAAAGTACATTGAAAGAACGCATAAATCTTTAATGATCTTTACCGGGAAACATTTAGATGAAATTTTTCAAGAAAGAAAAAAATTGGAAGCGATTGGGTTATTAAAGGTATTTAGGAAAAAGCAGGAGGATGAGTATATACATTATTATGAACTCTTGCCACCAATGTCACCAGAAGCATTTTTTACAGATGATATGCTTAGTGTCTTTTTATATAATCGAATAGGTAGTAAAGAACAGTATATACAGCTTCGAAATACATTTAGAGTATACCCTGTGGAGAAGAAGGATCTTGAAAATATTACCCGTTCATTTGATCAAGTCTTTACTTCTGTACATCCGTCAGAAATGAATAGGGAGCATCCAGATTTATTGGAGGCTGTTGCCTATGAACATTCATTGGAGAGTCGTGGGGATTCTTCATCTATTTATGAGGTAGAAGGGGTTAATTTTGATTTTGAAGAGATGCTTGCGTTGCTGCCTGCTTTTGTATCCAAAGAAGAACTGTTAAAAGAAGATAATAAGCAGCTCATTCTAAAAATGGCATTTTTATATAAAATGAATCCCATGGAAATGAGTAAAGTTGTTCAGGATTCCATCCTTCACACTGATGAGCTTGAACGAGAAGAATTTAGAAAGCAGGTAAAACGACGCTATCGAATGAATGAATCGGACAAGCCACCACGCTTAGGGTTACGGGTTCAACCTGAATCGTTACGTACCCCTAAAAAAGCCCCATTAACGGAGGAAGAACAACAAATTCATTATTTTGAAACAACCTCTCCTATCGAATATATGGAGGAATTGGGGAATGGTGCGAAAGTTTACCCAGGGGATATTGATATCGTAGAACAACTCATGTTTGACTATAAGCTTGAGCCAGGGGTAGTAAATGTTTTATTAGAATATATCTTTATTATGCACGATAAGAAACTTAATAAAAACCTAGCATTTAAGATTGCTAGCCACTGGAGCCGAGCGAACTTAAAAACAGTGAAGGAAGCAATGGAATTTGCTAGGAAGGAATATGACAAGAATGATTCCTATCGAAAAAAACAGGAATTAAACAAAGGGACGAAATCTTCTTCTTCAAACGTACCAATGAAAAATGTTCGTCAGGAGCCTTTACCAAAATGGATGACAGATGAAACATGGAACGAAGAGAAAGAAAATCCTGATGAATGGATGGAAGCGAAGAAGAAGGTTGCCCAATATAGAGAGATGTTAAGAAAGACGAAGAGGGAGGGGTAAGCGTTGGAATCCATTGAACGGGCGTTAAGGAGCTTCCAGGATACAAGGCTGGGAAATCGTTTTGAACAACTATCAAAGGATATTTTGGCCAATCCCCGTATTCAACGTTTTATTGGAGAGTACTCTATTACAAATGAACAGGTTCAAAGAGGCCTAAATGATCTCTTTCAATACAAAAAACAATGGGAGAATTGCGATAATTGTCCTGGTCTTCAAGCATGCCCTAATCTTATGAAAGGGTACCAGCCAAGGCTGTCCCTTTATCGCCAAGATATACATTTGGAATATCAAAAGTGTTCCTTAAAGAGAAAAGAAGATGATCGAAAAAAGCAGGCATCCTTAATAAAAAGTTTATATATCCCTAAGGAAATGACCCACGCTACTTTTGACGATGTTCATGAAGATAATCCTTCAAGAACAATGGCAGTAGCAAAGGCTATGGAGTTTATTGTCAATGTTGCCCCTGGTGAAAATGGAAGGGGACTATATGTATATGGCCCATTTGGTGTTGGAAAGACCTTTCTTATGGGTGCCATAGCCAATGAGTTGGCTGATCGACAAGTGAACACCATGATTGTTTACGCCCCTGATTTTTTCAGAGAATTAAAGAATGGAATAGGGGACGGGTCTTATCAGGAAAAATTGGATGAAGTAAAGAAATCTCCAGTACTAATATTAGATGATATTGGTGCAGAAACCATGTCTAACTGGGTTCGTGATGATATTCTTGGTGCCCTCCTTCAATTTAGAATGATGGAGAAGTTACCTACGCTTTTCACCTCTAATTTTGATTTAGATGAGTTAGAGTATCACTTGTCTTACACACAAAGAGGCGGAGTGGAAAAGATGGACCAATTGAAGGCTAAGCGGATCATGGAGAGAATTCGTCACCTAAATGATGTAATTGATATGAAGGGTGAAAATAAACGGGGATAGGTTTGTTAATATTTCTACAAAGTTTTTTCCAACTTAATATGTTACGATAGAGTTAATAATTTTTAATAGCTTTTGAGAATGGGGGATATACAATGAGCGTTGATCAAATTCTCGATCGGGCCCTTAACGGAGAACGGATATCCGTGGAGGATGCTATTCGTTTATATGAAAGTGATGAAATTGAAAAAATGGGTGCTGTTGCTAATGAAATTATGAAAAAGTGGCATCCCGATCCAGTTACAACCTTCGTAATCGGACGTAATGTAAACTACACAAACTTCTGTGATGTATATTGTCGTTTTTGTGCATTCTATCGCCCACCTGGCCATAAGGATGGTTATGTACTAGAAAACGAACAAGTATTCCAAAAAATTCAAGAAACTATTGATATTGGTGGGACTGAAATTCTTATGCAAGGTGGAACGAATCCAGACCTTCCATTCAGCTATTATACAGATTTACTTAAGGAAATAAAAAAACGTTTCCCTGGAATTACGATGCATTCCTTCTCTCCAGCAGAAATTTATAAAATGGTGGAGGTATCGGGGTTGTCGTTAGAAGAGGTATGTCGTCAGCTACATGAGGCGGGGTTAGACTCATTGCCTGGTGGAGGAGCGGAAATCCTTGATAACCGTACGAGAAGACGCATTAGTCGTCTAAAGGGTACATGGGAAGAATGGATTGAATGTATGAAAACAGCGAAAAAAGTGGGGATGCACGGTACAGCAACAATGGTTATTGGGTTTGGGGAAACCTTTGAAGAAAGGGCACTCCATTTAAAACGTGTTCGTGATGCACAAGATGAAGCTGAATGCTTCTTAGCATTTATTTCATGGTTATTCCAGCCAGATAATACAAATATGAAGGGAGAAAAATTAACTCCTGAAGATTATTTAAAGAATGTTGCCATCTCACGTATTTTCTTAGATAATATTCCAAACTTCCAATCCTCTTGGGTAACAATGGGACCGGAAATCGGAAAAAAATCACTTTCCTTCGGCTGTAACGATTTCGGTAGCACGATGATTGAAGAAAATGTAGTATCGGCTGCAGGGGCTACTCATAAGGTTAATACGAATTTAATCCTAAAGCTTATTCGAGAAGCTGGAAAGGTTCCCGCTCAACGGGATACGAGGTACAACATCCTCCGTACTTTTGAAGGAAAAGAAACTGCTGAAAAGGACTTTGTAATGCAGAACTAAATAAAATTTATTGTTATTTACATTTACTTGAGGGTTGCTGAAAAGGTTAGTAACATACCTTTTCGGCAACCCTCTTTTTTTGTTTTTTTTCAACTATATTTTTCATTTTCTTAAACGTGAATCATAATTGGACACGACCCCCATATATATGTAATAGATGTTTGCAAAAAGAGAGTTGAAACCACCTAGAAATGAAACTCGCATGACTCTCAACTCGATTCGATTTGCACGATTGGGAGGGGCTGCCGTTGTTAACTATTCAGTTTAAGGATTCGTCTTTATGTGAAGCCTTCTATCATCAATTGCTGCACTCATTAGATACATATGGTGGTGGAGAAAATGGTATTGTTATAGAAAAGATAGAAAATTACACCAACCTTTGTATAAACTTTTCTGTCATACATGGAAAAGAAAAGTTGAATAGGCGAAAAATGGTTGCCACCATTTTGACAAATGTAACCATTAAAGAATTTTTGCCTATTTGGTTAAATGAGTGGATTTGTGATAGGTTTCATTTTGAGGACCCGTATGAAATTGAAGCTATTACGGAACATGCTAGAGAAATATTTTTTAATACGAAACATGATGTTCCATTGAAAACAACCTTTGTTTCTTGGCAAAGGGATATGTTTTCCCTTTATGATCAATTTATTAAAGAAGCAATGCGTTTTTCATTTGATTCCTTTGTCAGGTTTAGATTAAGGAAACTTAAATACAGACTGGTTGAGGTGGTCGAAAAAGCAATTGATGAATATAAGCTTGAGCATGATTATCAAGTAATGATTAATACTTGCCGAGATTATTTGAAGAATCATTCTCCGCGAATTCATACTATTCATTTATATCTTAATCAAGAGATCAATATGGTTGACCAGAATGGGCAAAAGGTTCCCACACAACAAATTCGCAGATGGTTAACCCATGATCTTTCTTTTGAAGATCCATTACCGATTTCGCAGCGTGTAATCGGTCCGCTAGTAAGTATAGCTCCAAAGAAGTTGGTTATATATCCGAATGTAAATATGCATGAGGGCTTGCTGCATACCATTTTATCTATTTTTGAGGAGAGGGTGGAACTTCAAAAGGAACAGAAAGCAAAATTGATACCAACATTTTTGAATTAATTTTTAATAGACTCTGTTAAAGGAGAATGTTGATTTTTTAACATTGTTGATTGAAGCGTTGCCTGCGGAACCAGGGTGACATTACGCCGTTGCCCACAAGGGGAACCGAAGACGCTTCCTCGAGTAGTTTGCGTTGGGCTGCCTTTAGTCGTAATTGGAGCGCAACCAATATCAAAGTTTAACAGAGACTTATAATAAAAAGTATTACATCGATTAATTTCTTTTTCACTGGTACTTGATTTTCTTAATGGAGCTTATTATAATACTATCCATAAGGAAATGAAGGAAACAGTGATGATGAGGACATGAGTGTTTTCAACCGACTATCAGAGAGGGAAGCCTTGGCTGGAAGCTTCTTAGTACGAGAATTCACTTACCACCTCTAAACTTCAGTACGGAATAAGGAATGAGCTCCTTTACTATGTACTGACGGACTCCCCGTTATGGAGAAATGAAGCTATTTAGAGATGCTTCTGTTTTTATACAGTTGCGTTTTCTGTGTAGAAAATAGGGTGGAACCACGTGTAACACACTCGTCCCTTGTATCGAGGGATGGGTGTTTTTTATTTTGTTTAAAAAAGGAGTGTTGAAAATGGCAGAAGTAGCAGAAAAAATCGTTTTAACTTTCCCTGATGGAGCAAAGAAGGAGTTTGATAAAGGAACTACCACAGAAGAAATCGCCGCCTCCATTTCTTCTGGATTAAAGAAGAATGCTTTGGCAGGTAAAATTAACGGTGAATTCGTTGATTTACGCAGCCCTGTTCAAGAGGACGGAGATATAGAAATCATTACGTACGATTCCCAGGAGGGATTGGAAATTTTACGCCATAGTACTGCTCATTTATTAGCGCAGGCAGTAAAGCGTCTTTATGATGATGTAAAGCTTGGGGTAGGTCCTGTGATCGAGGGTGGATTCTATTATGATATTGATATGCCACATACATTGTCATCAGATGATCTTGAAAAAATCGAAAAGGAAATGAAGAAAATTTCCGATGAAAATCTTGAAATCCGCCGTGTGGAAGTAAGTAGAGAAACAGCAATGGAGCGGTACAAGGAAATCGGTGACGATCTAAAACTAGAGCTTTTAGAGGATATTCCAGAAGGGGAGACAATTAGCATTTACGAGCAAGGGGAATTTTTTGACCTTTGTCGTGGTGTTCATATCCCTTCCACAAGCAAAATCAGAAAGTTTAAGCTTATGACTGTAAATGGAGCTTACTGGAGAGGCGACAGCAAAAATAAAATGCTGCAGCGTATATATGGAACTGCTTTCCCTAAGCAATCTCAATTAGATGAACATTTACGACTCCTTGAAGAAGCGAAGGAGCGGGATCACCGTAAGCTTGGTAAAGAACTTGGAATCTTCACTATAAATCAAAAGGTAGGGCAAGGTCTTCCATTATGGCTTCCAAAGGGTGCAACAATCCGACGTACAATTGAACGTTACATCGTAGATTTAGAAGAACGCTTAGGCTATGATCACGTGTATACACCAGTACTTGGTAGTGTGGAGCTTTATAAAACATCTGGTCACTGGGATCATTACCATGAAGACATGTTCCCTGCCATGGGGATGGACAATGAAGACCTAGTTCTTCGTCCAATGAACTGCCCGCACCATATGATGATCTATAAAAACCAGCTACACAGCTACCGGAACCTGCCAGTTCGAATTGCGGAGCTTGGCTTAATGCACCGTCACGAAATGTCTGGTGCCCTTGCTGGACTTCAACGAGTACGTGCTATGACATTGAATGATGCACATATTTTCTGTCGCCCAGATCAATTAAAGGAAGAGTTCATCCGCGTGGTGGAATTGATTCAAGCGGTGTATAAAGATTTCGGAATTAACGATTACTATTTCCGCCTTTCTTACCGTGATCCTGAGGACAAGGAAAAGTACGTAGATAATGATGAAATGTGGAATAAAGCACAGGCAATGCTGAAAGAAGCTATGGAAGACATGAATGTAGATTATGTGGAAGCAGAAGGGGAAGCAGCCTTTTACGGACCGAAGCTAGACGTTCAAGTGAAAACTGCTTTAGGTAAAGATGAAACTCTATCAACTGTTCAACTGGACTTCCACTTACCAAATCGTTTTGAACTTACGTACGTTGGAGAAGATGGGAAAGAACACCGTCCAGTAGTCATCCACCGTGGAGTTGTTTCCACAATGGAAAGATTTGTGGCCTTCTTAATCGAAGAATATAAGGGAGCTTTCCCAACATGGTTAGCACCGGTTCAGGTGCAGGCTATCCCAGTAAGTGACGTTCATATGGACTACGTAAGAAAAGTAGAAGATGCCTTAAAGCAAGCAGGAGTACGTGTAAATGTGGATGTGCGGGATGAGAAGTTAGGCTACAAAATCCGTGAAGCACAAATGCAAAAAATCCCATACATTCTTGTATTAGGGGACAAAGAAATTGAATCCAGCAGTGTTAACGTACGTCGTTACGGTCAAAAGGAAACAACTGTAGTAGGACTAGAAGAGTTTATTCAAAACATAAAAACAGAAATAGCAGAAAGAAAATAATTTTTTCCTCTATGCAAATTAAAATTGGCACCATGGAGTATCCCAAAGGAACAACGTTCATTGAAAAAAAGAGCGAAGGTCCGCGAGAAACCGACTGTCTCTTCTTCTACAAGTGTATGCTTCGTAGCATATCCGTCGAGACAACTCGAAGCGTATTCGTGATGTAAACGCTCGTTCCTGTGGGAGTGTGATTAAGCAGAGACCCCGCAACGACGAAGTGAGGCCACTGAAAAAGGATGTTTTTCCCTTTTCAGTGGCCTCGAAGCAATCAGCGAAGCCGTTGCAAGTTTTTTAAAACCTGCTATGAGTGGTTTTTCATAGCAGGCGCGCCCGCGGAACCAGGACGGTGACATGACGCCGTTGCCCATGAAACGCTTCCGCGAGTAGTTTGCGTCGAGTAATCGTAGACGCAGGACGTGGGCTACCTTTAGGTGTAATTGTCTGCCTGTAGCGTATCCAAGCCATTTTATAATCTCACAATACAATAATCTTTTAAAATAACAGTATTTTTTAAAAAACATCATTCTTATTTGACAGAAGACAATCCATATGTTAAAGTAATTCGAGTGAACACAAATAGGAAACAAAGCAAGAAGAAGCGCCCGCTTCTCACCTGATCGACGCAAGAGCAGTTGACAGGTTACGACGTAGTGATTTAAACACGTATGTAGAAGTGTGGGCCAAGTATGCACCCACGCTTTTTTGTATGTAAACAACAGTCCACCTTATCAAAGGTTGGGAGAGAGTTCGAAGGTGTAAAGATCACGTCTTGCTTTGATCCCCAAAAATTTATGGAGGTGGCTCAACATTAGTAAGGATATGATCATTAATGACGCTATTCGCGCTCGAGAAGTGCGCTTGGTCGGTGCAAACGGTGACCAAATTGGAGTTAAAACGAAGCAGGAAGCATTAGAAATGGCGCAAAATGCTAACCTTGACCTTGTAATGGTAGCTCCAAATGCTAAACCACCAGTATGTAGGATCATGGATTACGGAAAATTCCGTTATGAGCAACAAAAGAAAGACAAAGAAGCTCGTAAAAAGCAAAAGGTTATTAATGTAAAAGAAGTACGATTAAGTCCAACTATTGAAGAGCATGACTTCAACACGAAACTTCGTAACGCTCGAAAGTTTCTAACAAAAGGCGATAAGGTAAAAGCAGCTATTCGCTTCCGTGGCCGTGCTATAACACACTCTGAAATTGGAAGAGTTGTATTAGAGAAACTAGCTAAGGAATGTGAAGATATCGCAACTGTCGAGCAAAAACCGAAGATGGAAGGTCGAAGCATGTTTCTTGTTCTAGCCCCAAAGGCTGAAAAATAAACAGACTAAATTAGCAACCCATTCATTAAAGACAACAACATTTCTGATTGACCAAGACAAAGACAAATTTTAAGACAACGAATAGAATACGCAGATAGGGAGGAAACCCAAGATGCCAAAAATGAAAACACACAAAGGCGCTGCAAAGCGTTTCAAAAAGACAGGAAGCGGCAAATTGAAGCGTGCCCATGCATATACTAGTCACTTAGCTGCAAACAAATCTCAAAAGCAAAAGAGAAAGCTTCGTAAAGGTGCATTAGTTAGCAAGAGTGACCAAAAGCGCATCGGACAAATGATTTAATACAAGTTTGTATGAATGACCAAAATTAACCATCAAGACTACGAATGAATTGATATAGAAGGAGGGATTACGATGGCAAGAGTAAAAGGCGGTTATGTTGCACGTCGTCGTCGTAAAAAAGTTTTAAAACTTGCAAAAGGTTATGTAGGATCTAAACATAGATTATTTAAATCAGCACAAGTACAGGTGATGAAATCTTTACTATATGCTTACCGTGACCGTAGACAGAAAAAACGTGATTTCCGTAAATTATGGATTGCACGAATTAATGCGGCTGCACGTCTGAACGGTCTTTCTTACAACCGTTTCATGCACGGTTTAAAGCAATCAGGTATTGAAATGAACCGTAAAATGTTAGCAGACATTGCAATTCATGACGAAAAAGCATTCACTGAATTAGCAGAAAAAGCAAAAGCAGGATTAAAATAAATCAACTTAAAGAGGGTGAATCAAAAGGTATGTTTTAACCATTTGATTCACCCTTTTTACTTAGGCTGTTTTCATAAACTTTGTTGCTTTTTTAAGAGTTGGAGAAGCGTAAGGCGACGAGCAAATGAAGTGGCGCAGGAGCACTCATTACCTGCGACGAGCAAACGAAGAGGCGCAGGAGCACTCATTACCTGCGACGAGCAAACGAAGAGGCGCAGGAGCACTCATTACCTGCGACGAGCAAACGAAGAGGCGCAGGAGCACTC
>NZ_JAUSUG010000009.1 GCF_030813435.1 Evansella vedderi
TTATTGAAAAATATAAAAGTGTTTAAAATTTCACATAAAAAACAACACTCCTTAGTGTTGTTTAAAAGGTAGAATATATCCTTTATTAATTTCACTTACTCCCATCGTACTAAATCCTTAGAAAGATTATTTAAAGAAACAGGCTGTTTTTGCAGGATGACAGGGCAAAGCTTATTGTATTTTTTTATATTTTTATTAATTGCTTTAACACGGTTTTGGGCTTCTTTTTCTGTAATGAAGTCTTTATTGATATATTCTAGGAGTTGTTCAATTTCGTCCCTTACTTTTTGACGCTGTTTCACCCATTCAGGTAAGTAATTTGCATTTTTTAAAACACTATATAAGGGATCTGCCTTTAATACCTCATCAGGAAGGGGCTTTCCCATCCCCTTTAGTTTTTCAAAACCACCTTTTTTCTCATAGTCTTTATAAATATCACCTATTAAATCCCTACTATTTTCATCCGCCACTGATAGCACGCCCCTCCCCGGAATTTGTTTACCATCATTCTAACATTAATACGAACATAATTTAATTATTTGAGAATTTATTTTCTAATAAATTGTTGCT
Source organism: Evansella vedderi (assembly GCF_030813435.1). Lineage (GTDB taxonomy): Bacteria > Bacillota > Bacilli > Bacillales > Salisediminibacteriaceae > Evansella > Evansella vedderi. The sequence goes on from NZ_JAUSUG010000009.1 coordinate 571, forward strand.
ATTTGATCAACTTAGATTATTGTTCGAATCCGTTACAGGCGGACGCTTTCCACGGGCAACGCATCAACCCCCTTCGTTCGCAAAACCACGCTCACTTGGTGTCTTGCCGTTGCTCTTCCCGTTGGAGTCGCCGCCTTTCACTCCTTCGAATTACCGTAAAACTAGTTTCTATCCGAAAAAAGCCATTTGGAATGATTTGGTCCTTTTCTTTTAGGGATTTTTGCCTTATAATTTCCAGTTGGGGAAAGGAGGAATAATATTGGCTAATCCAAAACAATTTATCTTCTTTGACTTTGAAATGCTATGCTCCAACAAGGGAATGTCTTTTGCTAATATGGAAGCCATTCGACTAGGTGCCGTAAAGTACGACCTGGAAACGGAGACAATTCAACGGTTTGATCGTTTCATTAAACCAAAAAACCGAAAACCATTATCTAATTTCTGTAAGCAGTTAACTGGTATAAATGATACTGACTTAAAGGATGCAGAAGATTTTAAAACTGTATTTGAGGAATTTTTAACATGGGTTGGAGGAATAAAGAAATCCCGTTTCTTTTCATGGTCCACTAGCGATCTAACTCGATTAAAAATTGACGCAGCAAAGCATGGTGTATCCGAAACAACTATTAAGAAGATTGAAAAACGTTATGTTGATTTCCAGGCTATTTTTACAAAGCGTGTTTCAAAAAATAATCCTTCCGTAGAAAATGCACTAGCTTTTTATGACTTAACATTCATAGGGGAAAAACATAATCCTATGTACGATGCACTAAATACGTTGCGAGTCTATTTAAGCTTCTTAAATAAACCTAAACAATCCGATTTAATCATGGTAAAGCAATTTATTCTTGAGGATGTACCAAAGGATAAAGGGAAGTTAAATAAAGAGCTTGTTCAGAAATTAACGGAAGATATTCGAGTATATTCAACCCATTTAGACGAGATGTACCGAATGAAGGACGCATCAAAATTGTTAAAGAAGACAAGACAGTTAGTAGAAAAATACGAAAATATTCTTATCAATCGATCTGGATTATTTTCAAAGGAACTTGTTTCACTGATTTCACAGTTAGTAGAATATTATTACGAACTTATTCTCTGCTATGAAGATCATATAAACCATTCATCGAAAGTAATGATTTTAGATGAATCTATTTTTTATCCAATTAAAGAACTTCAACAGAAGCGAGGATGATCCCATCTTCCTTCGTACATAAAAAGACCATTTGGCAACACATGTCCAAAGGAAAAAGGCCAGTACTTCACTGACCCTAATTCATAACCTATTAATTTAATTCATCCGGATCTGGTCCCATTCTCTGATCCTGGTTAAGACTATCGATCTCCTTCATTTCCTCTTCTGATAGTTCAAAATCGAACACATCTGCATTTAATTCAATTCTTTCCGGTGTTACAGACTTCGGAATAGTTACAACCTCGTTTGTATATACCAACGTAAAATTATTTGAGCAGTGGTTTTTTGTGGTTCTTCGCGATTTTCTCTAATGTAGGATCATTCAAAATGCCTCCCTGCCCTCAATGGTGACCAAGCTTCTAGCTGGATATTATGTTGATGCTTACGTTATAGTTCTACTTCAATCAGGCTCTCCTTAATCCATAGAAAACTCACCAAAAAAATAGTAAAAATTCACAAAAATATTTTTCAAAAAACCAGTTCCCATTTTCATTTTTTTACTGTAATATACGTTAAGTGATTCTTTTTCAAAAAGAAAACTAAATACAACTTAACTTAAATAGTCATTGGCTAATTGTTGATTATTTATGGGAAGGCAAATGGTGCGCCACCAGGTTTCTGGTTCTAGTGGGTTCGATTCCCACCCCGAAATTTTTGTACTACTAAAAAATTTCGAGGGGGATTCGAGTGCGCTACGAATCTGTCCTCATTTCGGAGGGATTGTAATGCTAAAAAAACGTGATCTTCAAGATTGCCTGGCTCTCTATGAATTGATGGTGCACCCTGATGTCTTCCCTTTTGTGCGTTATAAAGCCTATTCATATGAAGAATTTTTATTTTTGACAAAACAAACGATAGAAATGGAAGAACGTGGGGAACTAATTTCACGAACTATTTTAGATGAATGGGGATCCCCTATAGGGACAATTAATTTGTTTGATATACAAGATAACGCTGGTTTTTTGGGAACATGGTTAGGGAAGCCGCATCATGGTAAGGGATACAATACTATTGCAAAAGAAGCTTTTTTCAATGAATTATTTTACGAGCTTTCTATTGAAACCATCTTTATGCGTATTCGAAAGCATAATATAAGATCTAATAAAGCTGCAGAAAAATTACCTTATGTTCTCCTAGCAAACGAAACTCGCCAGCTTTTACTCAATGAAATTAATGAAGGTGAAGACCGATATAACTTGTTTGAAATAAATAAGGATTTGTATTCCCTTCATACGATGAGAACTACTGTTACTGTAAAGGAAGAGCAGTTAAAAGAAGCTTAATAGAAAATAGCTTTTATTAAATAGCTCCCTAAGCTTCCATCGCAATTTCTAAACCAGGAAGGAAACCAGACATTAGTGTCTGGTTTTTTTGATTGCTTAAAAGACAACTTTAATGACTCTTTTTTGCATAAATTTCCTGTAAATCTCCAAACTAATGTTAGATTTTCGAGTGGAGGTCGTTAGCTTGGGACTAATGAAAATGTTGTTTAAGAAGATGCAACAATCTAAACAACAAAAAAAGCAAGTGCAGCAACAAAAAAAGCTACAACAAATCGAACATTCCTCCAATGAGGAAAACATTAGTAAAGAAATTTCTATGGATTTAAATGAAAATATTAAGAATATAAAAGCTAGCTTTAATGACAGCTCTGATATTTTATATCGTAATTTCTTTATTGGAGAACAAAAAGCTTGTATTGTCTATATTTCTGGACTGACTAACGAAGATCGAATATATGAAAATGTACTAAGTCCACTTATGGAGGAAAAGGGAGAATTTACTTCCTTGCAGGATTTAGTGGAAAACAAAATCACTGTTAGTGAAATTAAACAATTAGGTACATTTAAAGAGTTAATCAAAGACTTAGCCACTGGTTTTCAAATCATTCTCGTTGAAAATCAGCAAGATGCCATCTCTACAGGACTTCCTAAATGGGAAAAAAGATCTATTGAAGAACCGCAAGCAGAACATGTGGTTCGTGGTCCACGTGAAGGTTTTACAGAAACGATTGATGACAATATTTCTTTGCTGCGAAGACGCGTTCGTAGCCCAAAACTTACAGTAAAAGGAAGGTCCATTGGAGATATAACTCAAACAGAAGTATCTGTCGTTTACATCAATGGGATTGCCGATAAAACTTTAATTGAAGAAGTTAATAAGAGGTTAGACCGAATCAAAATAGACGGCATACTAGATACTAGCTACATAGTGGAATTAATAGAAGATAATCCTTACTCACCTTTTCCACAAACGCTTAATACAGAACGTCCAGATGTAGTTACCGCATATTTACTGGAAGGTCATGTTGCAGTATTAGTAGATGGATCACCATTCACAATCGTAGCTCCAGCAACGATCTATTCACTTTTACAAGCGTCGGAAGATTACTATGAGAGATACATTATTGGAAGTGCAATCAGGTGGCTGCGATACTTTTTTGTCGTTATTGCCCTCTTGCTGCCATCCATGTATATTGCAATTCTAACCTACCATCAAGAAATGGTTCCCACAACATTAATTATCAGTATTGCTGCATCAAGGGAAATGGTACCGTTTCCTGCGCTAATCGAAGCCTTTTTGATGGAGATAATGTTTGAAATCCTCCGAGAAGCAGGACTCCGCTTACCGAAGCAAGTAGGACCAGCCGTAGGTATCGTCGGTGCGTTAATTATCGGGGAAGCAGCTGTGCAAGCTGGTATTGTTTCGGCACCAATGGTTATTGTTGTAGCCGTAACTGGTATCGCCTCCTTTGCAATCCCCCGCTATAATGCAGGGATATCAATCCGTATGCTACGCTTCCCTATTATGATATTAGCAGGAAGTATCGGCCTTCTCGGAATTATGTTAGGGTGTATTGCCATCGTCATTCATTTATGTTCTTTAAGATCTTTTGGTACTCCATACCTAGCACCGCTTGCACCAATGCAATTTAAAGACATTAAAGATGTACTTATGCGTGCACCAATTTGGAAGATGAATACTAGACCACATTTAACAGGGTATGGAAATCGAAACAGGCAAGGAACAAATCAGCAACCTAGCTCTGATCAAGGGAGTGATTAGTTTGATAGAAAAAGGGCGGATATCTTCATTCCAAATGGCGGTATTCTTATATCCTACCATTATCGCAACAGCTATCTTGATTGTACCTGCAATCACCGCTGCTTCCGCAGGACGAGATATGTGGTTATCTCCCATATGGGAGCTTAGTACTGGTATTGCTACCATTATTATTATAGAAAGGTTAAATACACTCTACCCAAAAGAATCGATTATGGAATTTACCCCACACATAATTGGGAAAATACCAGCGAAACTCATTGGGGGACTTTATATATTTTTTCTATTTCACGTCACCGGTGTGATTATTAGAGAGTACACTGATTTCATTGTTGGGATTTTTATGCTTCAAACACCGCCGATTGTTGTATCAGCAGGAATGGTCTTTGTTTCTGCTTTTGCAGTAAAGGCTGGAATAGAAGTGGTAGCAAGGACCAGTGAATTTTTTGTGCCAATTGTTATTTTTATTATATTTTTTATCTTCGTATTACTTATCCCTGAATTAGACTTCAATAGGGTTCAGCCTGTATTAGAGGATGGATTAATGCCGTCTATCAAAGGAGCTGCCTCCATTCAAGCCTGGTACAGCGAGGTTTTTTTAATCACCTTTTTCCTTCCATTATTAAGTGACCGATCAAAAGCATTAAAATATAGTTTTTTGTCACTCCTGTTAATGGCAATTACTTTACTTTTTACTAATTTATCTACTTTTTTATTGTTTGGCATGATAACAGAAGAGCAGTCGTATCCACTTATCAGTGCTACACGCTACGTAAGTATTGCTGATTTCTTTGAAAATATTGAGTCCGTTGTCATGGCATTATGGGTTGCTGGAGCTTATGTTAAAATAACAGTCTTTTATTATGCATTTGTTTTAGGAACTGCACAATATTTTAAATTATCTAAATTCCAGCCTATTGTCTTCCCACTTGCTATATTATTAATAATTTCTAGCTTGTGGGCTTCTCAAAGCTTTACAGAAGTGAAAGACGCCCTTGGAAAGGCTGTACCCTTTTATTTACCGTTGTTTGGAACAGTTATTCCATTTCTATTACTAATGATGGCAAAAATAAAAAATAAAATAGTGAATTCATTAGAAAATAATCAACAAGCTTAGCTGATTACTTCTATATTTGAGGTGGGATTTGCTTTGAACAACAAAGGGAGAGCAGTAAAAATAGCCTTTATTATCTTCTGTTATTTAAATATTGTCTTATTATTAACAGGCTGTTGGGATCGTAAGGAGGTTAATGATCTTGCTTTAGTCATGGGAACTGGAATCGACTATATAGATGAAAATACAATTGAGCTTTCTGTAGAAATGAAGCTTCCTGGAACAGGAGCCGGAGGGGGCACAGATATGGGAGGCATAGAAGAAACAACCTTTGTTCAATCTGCTACTGGCCGAACGATGGCTGAAGCCATTGCAAATTTACAAATGAGATTCCCACGCAGACTTTTCTGGGGACATAATCGTGTGATTTTATTTAATGAAGAATATGTACGAAAAATTGGGGTGAAAGATGAGCTGGAATTTTTTATACGTTCTCCACAAGCAAGAGTTCGAGATAGAGTTTTTGTTACTAACCTAAAAGCAAAAGACATTTTGGCTACTCATCAGCATTTAGAAGATAGTACTGCAGAAAACTTAAGAGAGCTAGGCGCTACCAATATAGGGTTAGATATTTCTGTACGAGATGTTAAGTTAGGGTTAAAAAATGATGAAAATGAAGTTGCCATCCCGATGATAACCATTTCTCAAGATAAAGAAGGAGCTATAGAGGGGTTTCAAGAGGTTGAATTGTTTGGAACGGCTATTTTTCGAGATGACAAAATGTATGACCTAATAGATATGGAGCTCACTAGGGGCTTACTATGGTTTAGAAATGAAATCGATCTTGCTACTGTAACTATTGAGCCTGAGGAATCTGACGGTTTTATTTCAACGATTATGATTGACGCAAAATCAAAATTAATCCCGGAAATTAATAATGGACAATGGAAAATTACCATTGAAGCAGTTTCGGAAGATGATGTTATTCAAAACACAACCAATTTAGATTTAACAGACTTAGACACACTCCACTCGGTTGAAAAACAGTTGGAACAAATCATAATAGAACGTATGGAGGATACAGTGCAAAAGGTTCAAAAAGAAATAGGAACGGATGTTTTAGGGTTTAATGAAGCATTCCACCGAAAATACCCTGACCAATGGGACCAGCATAAAGATAATTGGAATGAATTTTTTCAAACTATTGAGGTGGAATATGATGTAAAGGTATACATTCGAAGATTAGGTTTATCTACTGGTAAAAAAGATTAGGAGGTAAAAAAATTGGAGCATGCTCAAGTTTTATCCCTCGGGATAGTAATTTTACTCATGGTTTGGTTTGAATTATCACAATTACAGAAGCATGAAAAAAAAGAAAAAGTCGTTTTCCTTGGTATTACTGTCTTTACTTATGGTTTAGCCATCTTTCTAATCTATAATCCGGATATATATGGTCCTACCCAGTTAATCTCGGATATATTCTCACCTTTAGCACCTCTGTTAAAATAAATAACCCGGTAAGGTACTGGCTACTGAAAAAGGTAAAAAAGATGTCCTTTTTCAGTAGCCATAGTTACGTTCCTGGATTTTTTATCACTGACATTATTGCCTTTTCAATTTCCTCGTAACCTGTACATCTGCATATATTTGACTCTAGCCATTCTTTTATCTTTTCATCGTCTGCATTAGGGTGTGCTTGTATTAATGCTTGTGAATTCATAATAAATCCTGGTGTACAGTACCCACATTGAAAGGCAAAGTTTTCCACAAAAGCCTGTTGAATGGGAGTACCTTTTAATCCTTCAATTGTAGTAATCTCTGTACCCTCCCCTTCGACACCTAACATTAGACAGGATTTCATAGTCCTTTGATTAACCATTACTGTACACGCACCACAATCACCATTTAAACATCCTGGTTTTGACCCAGTTAAACCTAATTTTTCTCTAAGAATTTCTAAAAGTGTATCTGCTGGGCGAACGATTACCGTCCGATCTTCTCCGTTAATGTTTAACATAAGGGAAGTAAGCTTCATGTTACATATTCCCCCTCTCTAACTCCGTTAAACAATCTAGCAGTGTGTTTTTTAAAACAAACAATCTATATTCACTAGATCCTTCCGTATCTGATAAAATCGGGTCAGGAATATGTTTAACTGCTAAGTCTATCCTTTCTTTAATAGAATAATTACTATTATTTAAATATGTCTCCATTTGTTCTGAGCGGAACGGAAAAGGACAAAGTCCGCTAATTGCTACATTTATATTTTCATCTATTTTCAATACAGCTACAGTAATTAATGGATAACCAGTGTCCCCCTGTTTACGCTTCTTAACTGTAACGTATGGTACACCTAAATATTTTCTTTCCGTACAAATTTGAATAAGAAACTCTCCCTCTTTCAATTGAAGCTTCTTATCAAAAATACGCATTATTGGTTCGGCCTTGATACCTTCAGGTCCTCCAATAAACACCTGACTATCGGAAATTAGTAAAGGAAGTACTGCTTCCCGATAAAATATGTTAGCACAAATATTACCTCCGAGTGTTATTTTATTTCTTGCGGTATGATCAGCAATTTCCTTTGATGTTGCCGTTAGGAGTGGAAAATAGTTGGCATCTTCTATTTCTGTTAGTGATCTTCCAGCTCCCAAATATAAATAATGCTCATCAAACTCCATCACTTTACAAGCCGGAATGTCTCTAATATCAATGACCGCCTCCGTATAAAGGTGATTTATTCTTCCTAAAGTAATTATTTCTGTTCCCCCCGAGAAAAACACTGGGTGTTTCCCTTCTTCCGTTAATGTTTGAAATAAGTCTACCGATTCTTGGATCGTCTTAGGTTTGTAATACTCAAAATCAAAAGGAATCACTTTGTTATTTCCCCTCCTTCGTTCTCCAGATTAACTCAGGAATTAGGGGTAATTGGTTTAATGATACATTTGCAGCTGTGGACAGTCCGTTTCCTAATGCTGCCGGTATACCTAATAGCCCTTGTTCTCCTACACCTCTTGCGCCAAATGGGGCATCGATATGGGGAGTTTCTACAAATTCTACAATATATTCTGGATGCTCCTTATAATGAATTGGTCGATATGTTCTTAGTTGAGGGTTTAATACTCTTCCTAAATCATCAAATAGAAACGTTTCCCTGCTGGCAAATGCTAGACCCATACTTGCAGCTCCAGTTACCTGGCCCCTTGCCGCCATAAAATTTAATACCTTTCCAACATCCAATACCGTATATAGCTTGACTACACGATACGTATAATCTCGACGGTCAAATTCTACCTCCACTACTTGAGCCCCTACAGACCATTCAGGTCCAGGATTCCCTCTGCCTGTTTCTTGGTCCAGATAGGTCATTCGTTGTAATATATAATTTCCTCTTCCGATAATTTGACCTCCGATGGAGTTACCGTTTGGGTACGTATATCCGTGGGCAATTTCCTTAAAATGCAGTCCAATAGAAGGATCTTCTTTTAGAAAAACCCTTTGATCTCCTATATCCAAGTCATCTACTCTACTACGTAAAACAGTGGCTGTAATCTCCTTAAGTTGACAGATAACATCGTTAGCCGCCTCTAAGAGAGCTCTCCCAGCCATGAAGGTACCTCGACTAGCCACCGTTTTCCAATGCTCCGGTGTTGTCTGCGTATCAACCTTCATCCGAACATGGATTTGATCTATGTCCATTTTTAATCGTTCCGCTAGCATTTGGGCTAGCACCGTTTTCGTTCCTGTGCCAATTTCCACAACACCTGATATCAGATTGATACTTCCATCTTCATTAAAGGTTAAAATTGCTCCTGAAACGGAATCGGGCGGAATTGTTGAGTTTTTCCAAAGGCATGCAGCACCTTTTACCCTGATGATTCGTTCATTTATTTCTTCGATTTTCCCTTCATCCCACTTACTTAATTCCTTTACTCTATCAATACATTCTACTACGTTCCCAACATTACTTCGGTTCAACCGTACTTGTGTTGGAGTTAAATCTCCTGGACCAATGGCATTAATTCTCCTTAAATGGAGCGGATCCATATTTAGCTCTTGAGCTAAAATATCCATCGCCCTTTCAAAGGCAAATAAAACCTCAGAATGGCTGAAGCCCCTATATGGAGAAGCAAATGGATGATTCGTATAGACAGCATAGGAATCGCACCAAATATGTTCAATTTCATATGGTCCTGTACAATCCACTCCTCCTGCCCTGCTCAGATGAACCGCTTTGTCGGAATATGCCCCTCCATCAAATAGATATTGTATTCTAGCAGCCTTTAACTTACCATTTCTCGTAGCACCCAGCTTTATTTGGGCATCTAAACCAACATGGCATGGAGTAGTAATCATATCCTCTTCCCGAGAATGTAGAACCTTAACTGCTCTACCCCCAACTGCTTTCGATGCAATATAGGCTAGAATTTCTTGAAAAACAGAGGCCTTCCCCCCATACCCACCTCCAACTAATGGAGTATCAACAACGATTTTCCCGACCTCTATATCAAAGTACGCAGAAATTAATTTTTTGACCATAAAGGGGGCTTGTGATGATGTTTCTATATGAACGTAACCATCTGCCTTAATTTCACATACAGCACATCTTGTTTCCATTGCCGTATGATCGGAAGGGGAAAAGGAAAAGTTGGACTCGATGGTAACTTCAGATAAACTCCACCCCTGTTCCATATTTCCTTTCCTAATTTTCATTTGATTGGAGATGTTAGATCGGGGAATTGGGTGTATATCTTCATCCCTATCGTATTCCTCCACATTCTCATGAACCAAGGGTGCACCTTCCTGTACTGCTTCTGTTGGTGAATTAACGACTGGAAGTAGATCATATTCCACATTTATATAGCTTACTGCCCTTTTTGCTATAACTGGATCATCTGCGACAACGAGAGCCACAACTTCCCCATGGTAACGAACTTTATCTACAGCAATGGGTGGTCTGTCCCTGATCTCCTCTCCTGTAAGGGGTAAACCCTCACCGGTAATAATTGCTCTAACCCCTCGTACCTTCCATGCTTCTTCTGTATTTACTGATTTTATCCTTGCATGGGCATAAGGACTAGTTAATAATCTGCCATGAAGAACCTTTAAATCTCCAGCATATTTATCATCGGTGTATTTTGCCTTTCCTGTTACTTTATCTTCCGCTTCTTTTCGAATGACACTCTTTCCTATTGTTTTCATTCTATCCCCCCATGTTTCCAGAGTAAAAGGAAGCTATAAAATAACGGATAGAGCGATAATAGTAACGGATAAATAAAATAAAATTTCTAACCAATCTTTCGAGCGACTATTTATTAAATTAAAAAAACGTATACCGCATCTCACACCAACAAATAACCATGCTATGGTAAGGATAATACTTGGCATTAACGATTCCTCCTTTTTAATCAAAAATAAACCTCATTATAAAATCTTTATTTTCACTTTCAAGATAATATGTGTTTTCTTAACGAATATAGGAAGAAAGCGTTTTGTTTTACTTGAATTTTACATAATTAGCTGTGGTTTTCCTAACAATAAGTGAAGTATGAAAAAGTGAGGGAAAAAGATGAAAACCACATCTAATGAACAAAAGGAGAAGCCATTAAAGTGGTGGCAGTTATCTTTGTTAGGGGTTGCCTGTACGATAGGTACAGGTTTCTTTCTTGGGTCAAGTATTGCCATTTCCATGGCAGGTCCATCGGTTCTTTTATCCTTTGCCCTAGCAGCTATTGGGACATATTTTGTTTATGAAGCGCTGGCAAAAATGACGATTGAAGATCCTCAGAAGGGCTCCTTTCGATCCTATGCTAAAAAAGCTTATGGAAGATGGGCAGGGTTCAGTAGTGGATGGGTTTACTGGGCCTCTGAAATGCTAATTATGGGAAGTCAAATGACAGCATTGTCTATTTTCACACGGTTTTGGTTTCCAGATGTACCTTTATGGGTATTTGCCTGCGGCTACGCTACACTAGGGATTATCGTCATTTTTACAGGAACAAAAGGATTTGATCGAATTGAAAACTTACTTGCAGTTTTAAAAATAGCGGCAATTGTTATGTTTATCATCGTTGCTGCACTGGGGCTTTTTGGTGTTTTAGGTGGTACAAATGAGATAGCAACTATTCCCCGGACCTATGGTGGTATTTTTCCAAATGGAATAACGGGATTTTTACCCTCCCTTATTTTTGGTTTTTATGGATTTGCAGGTATAGAAATAATCGGTCTCCTTGCCATTCGTTTGAACAAAATGGAAGAAGCAACAAAATCAGGTAAAGTAATGCTTCTAATTCTTGCCATTATTTATATCACTTCCATTGGATTAGCCATAACAATGGTTCCTTGGGATAACTTTTCCACGGAAAAAAGTCCCTTTGTAACTGCTTTGAATCGTTATGCAATACCTTTTGTTCCTCACATATTCAACGGGGTTTTTATAATTGCCGGCTTCTCAACAATGGTAGCGTCTTTGTTTGCAGTAATTCGTATTTTAGTTACCTTGGCAGAGGATAATGACGCCCCTTCCTTTTTAGCAAAAAGGATAAAAAATAAAATTGCTTTACCTGCGATTGGATTGACAACAATTGGTGTTGCCTTTTCCATCGTTTTGTCATTACTTATGCCAGGGAATATATACGAATATTTTACAACAGCAGCAGGATTAATGCTTTTATATAATTGGTTCTTTATTTTAGGTTCTTATGGAAAGCTCCATGAGCTAACAACAGGTGACAATCTAAAGCGAATTCTTGGGTTTTCCATTGTCCTTTTAGCAATCGTCGGTACAGTATTCCATACTACTAGTCGACCAGGATTTTTTGTAAGTATTTTATTTATTGTCTGCATCGCAATTGTAACCCTAATTATGAGACATTTTTGGAAGAAGGATCCTAAGGAGCCTCAAGATCCAGAGCCAGGTTCTCTTTTTACGAAAATAAAACAGTAGCAGCCTGAATGCCAAAATAAACACCAAATCCAATTAGGGATAGCCCTGAGATAACAGAAATCACTGTCAATAGACGGTTAGTTAGAAATCTTCGCAATGTGCTTGATAAAGCAGCCATTGTCACATCCCAGAGAGTTATCCCTACAAAAATGGCAATTATGTATATGGTTACTTGACCTGTTCCATAGGAGGTCATTGTTTTTGCCAAGATAGACCCAAAAATCCCTAACCAAAATAAAATCGTAATGGGATTAAAGAGAGACATGAAAAAGCCTGCTAAAAAAGATTTAATATAAGACTCTCCATTGGAGCCCATATCATTTAAAGCAATTTGACCAGCACTGTTTAAGCTTTCAATCCCTGTATACACTAACACAAAAAAACCAAATAACCACAAAAAGGATTGTACAAATGGTATTTCAATTAAATGATAAACTCCTAAAAACACAAGGAGCATATAGATTCCATCTGCCACAGTGGCTCCAAGTCCAACAAGCCATGCATGAAAAAAACCGTTTTTTATCCCTCGATCAAGCTGGGCAGCGTTCACTGGCCCGATTGGAGCCGCCAAAGATAACCCTAGAAAAACATAAGTAAGAATCATACTCATACAATCATCCTCCAGTAGTAGAACATACGCTTGTACATTCTATTCAGGCAAGTCCAACAATACCACTGTGAATGATTTATTTTTATAAGAAAATGGAAAAGCCGTCTCAATCGACCCCATTGAGACGGCTTTGTTTTAATTAGCAATCACGGTTGTTACGATTATTTCGGTTATTTAAATCTTGTGCGGCATTTTCTTCAGCGAATTCTGTATTGTAGTTATCAGCATTATAATCTGCAGCATTGTTTGCATTATTATGGTTACGATTATTTCGCTGAGCTTGTGCATAACGATTGTTGTTTCGATTCTTATTGTTTGCCATCCCGAAATACCCCCATGAAATAAATTTGGTGTTGCGGTATTACTTTTATAGTATGTCACCATAACTACTCTTCATAAGAGGTAGTTACTTGTTCTACTTCCTCTTTCCTTCCAAACGACTCATAATTCCCCATACTCCTTAATACAAATCAAATAGGCGGACAAGTATAGCCTGCAAAAACGTCCGCCCTGCATATCCAAGTCAACTATTTTCTCCTATAAACAAGCTTTTAAAAAACAGCCTAAAAAAGGAATATGAGGGAGACAATCGTGAAAAATACAATGAATTCATACATATTAATAACATGCGGTGGGATCATCCAAGGAATGGGGATGGCACTATTCCTTTTTCCAAATAAAATTCCCTCAGGTGGTGCTGGTGGACTAGCAGTACTTTTAAATTTTTGGTTTAACATTCCTTTAAGCTTTGCACTATGGCTAGTGAATTTTTCTATGCTTGTTGTAGCCATTCACTGGCTTGGAAATGCCAGTGCAATCGGTACAATGTACGGAATTACGGTAACATCAATAAGTATCCATTTTTTCGACTATTATATATATATTCCTCCTTCGATTATTTGGGTAGATTTAGTAATCGGTTCCGCTATATTAGGACTAGGGGTTGGTATATTATTAAGGCAAAATGTGTCTAATGGGGGAATGGGGGTATTGGCCTTAATCATCGCTCAATTAAAGGACATTCCCCCGGGAAAACCATTATTACTTATCAATGGTTCCATCTTTGTCCTGACAGCCTCTATAATAGCATGGGAGATCATTTTTTTAGCCATTATATCCCAATGGCTTTCTACACGGATAGTAGATCTGGTTTATAAAGTAAAAATAACAAAGGAAGTAACCCCAGTAATGGCATGGCGTAAAAAATAATTAATTTCTTCGTAGACAACATTACATTATATAGCCCTTTGCATAGTATTTTTATGAATAAATGATAAAGGGGTGATAACTATATGATGAAGAAGAAATTTTTCACGTTACCTTTTCTCCTCTCCATGCTGATGTTAATTTTTGTGTCAGGCTGTTCGTCTGAGGCCTCAACGAATAATTTTCCAAATAAAAGCATCCAGCTTGTAGTTGCTTTTTCACCTGGAGCAGCTACTGATACCCAAGCGAGAATTATTGCTAAGTATGCAAGTGAATACTTAGGACAAGAATTAGTAATTGTTAATAAACCCGGAGGTGGCGGTCAGGTTGGTTGGAATGACTTTGCTACAGTTGAACCTGATGGATATACTTTAGTCGCTTACAACCTCCCACATGTTATTACTCAACCGCTAGTAAATGATACATCTTTTAGTGTTGACACATTTGAACCACTAGTTAACTGGGGCGGTGATCCAACGGTTTTTGCTGTACGTCATGATAGTGACATTCGTAGCCTAGAGGATCTTATCTCTATAGCGGAAGCATCCCCTGGATCCATAACTATTGGAAACGCAGGTCAATTTGTCGGGCAGCATTTAGCCATTTTATTACTTGAACAATCGGCGGGAATTGAAGTGGAAGATGTTCCATTCCAAGGGGCAGCTGATGCTATTGCAGCTCTGTTAGGTGGTCATATTGATGTTGTTTCAGGAAATCTATCTGATATATATCGTTTAGGAGACGAAGTCATCCCATTAGCTATTGCAACAGAGGACAGACATTCCTTCTCTCCAGATATTCCAACATTTATGGAACTAGGCTATCCAGAAGTCATTATGAGTACTGATCGAGGAATTGCGGCACGGGAAGGTACCCCTATAGAAATTATTGAAAAGCTAGAAGAAGCATTTTTGGGTATTCTCCAAGATGAAGAATTTTTAGCTGAAATGGAACGAGCCGGAGCGGATATGCTGATCTTAAATCGTGAAGAGGTAATCGAAGACTTTGAACGACGAACAGAAGCATACACAGAACTATTACGATCTATTGGTAAGATTGAATAGTTATTATTGGAATCCCCCAGTGAAGATTCGATGGGGGATTTATTATATATATGTCTGGAACAAAAATCAGCAGGCGGAACCATGATTCCGCCTACTTAATCAAAATAGCCCCGGTAATGGAACCTTCAATAATATAGTAAAGATCACATACAACATAAGAGTAAAGGAACATCCAATAATGAAAATGTTTTTTAGCTTTATTCCGTTCCAATTCTTATAATAAACCAACAATGGTACTGCTAACATTAAAATGAGAACTTGTGTATAGAACCCAATCACATTGGTTAACAAACTAACAACAGTAACAAATATCATCAAAAGGAACACGGAAAGATTAAAGGTGAATTTTTCGTACTCTTCTTTTACTCCTTTTAGTCCCTTCATTAACTCAATTAATACAAAAATCATAAAAAATAATAAAGTAACTTGTGGGAAAATACGCTGTTGGAATGGCAGATCAAATAACATATAAATAGACACAACATTGACCATACCTATAAACATCCATATAACAGCTTTTTTTGATAGAAAATTCTCCCATTTAAAAGTATTTAAACCCATGTTGGAATCTTTCCGTTTTTCACGTCTCTTTTTCCATACTGTATAGATGGAAATAAGTATGGTTAATGCTGTTAAACTAGATAACAGTATGTTCCAGGTCCCTGAAAAAAAGTAAACAAGTGCTGACCCTTGTGCACCACCTAATTGTAAGCCTTGTAAAAATCCTTCTTCCGCAATAGAGCCTAATATAAACCCAAGGGCAATTGGTGCAGGAGCAAAATTATATTTTTGCAACCAAAACATAAATATTCCTAAAATAACGACCGTGTATATATCAAAAACATTATTCTGTGTGGCATAGGCTCCAATGATGGAAAACGCAATGATTACTGGTGCCATTATATAGATGGGAATATGCGTTAACCTTGTCATATATTTGATGAGCCCTAAGCCGAGAAATAATAACAGTATTTGCGCTGCTACCATACTAAATAAAAACGTATAAGCAACATCCGCATTGTCCACAAACAAGTTTCTGCCTGGCCATATTCCATGTATTAACAATCCACCTAAAAATATTGCAGCTGTAGGGGACCCTGGAATTCCTAATGTTAATAACGGAATTAAAGATCCCCCTACCATGGCATTATTTGCACTTTCGGAAACTATGACTCCGTCCTTTTCCCCTTTTCCAAATTTACTTTTATCTTTGGAAAAGCGTTTTGCTTCATTATAGGCAAGAATACTTGCGATATTTCCACCTGCCCCTGGTATCATACCAATGAATGCACCTAAACCACTTCCAATGGACACTGCTTTAGGACGCTTTAATACATCTCCAAAAGATTCCCGTATAGAAGATTTCTTTGTTTGATGAACGGGAGAACTAACTTTTTCCCTTAATGGGAGTCTTTCCATTAATCGAAATGCTTGTGGCAAAGCAAATAAACCAATCAATACTGCTACAATATGTAGCCCTCCAATTAAGCTGTCCATACCAAAGGTAAATCGGGCTGTCCCCGTGACCGTACTAATACCTATAAAGGATAATAAAATCCCGATACATCCCCCAATTAGGTTTTTAGAAGTAGATCCTTCAGAAATTGCAGCTATAACTGTAATACCAAAAATGGCAATCCAGAAGGTTTGAACCGGGCCGAATTGTAATGAAAAGTTTGAAAAAACAGGGGCAAAAAATAACAAAAGGAAGATACCAAATAAGCCCCCTACAACAGAAGCTATTGTTGCAAGCTCTAATGCTTTTCTTCCTTCCCCTTTTTGAGTCATGGGATAACCATCGAATGTTGTAGCTACCGATGCGGGAGCACCTGGTACATTAAATAAAATCGCAGGAATGGAACCCCCAAAAACGCTTCCGCAGTAAATTCCCCCTAAAATGATTAACCCTTCTGTAGGTCCTAACGAAAAAGTAAAGGGGATCATTAAGGCTACGCCCATTGTCGGTGTTAGTCCAGGAAGAGCTCCCACTAAAATTCCAAGAAACAATCCTAGGGCTAATACAAATAGGTGGTGAAACTCAAAAATGTGCCATAAATATTCCATATCCCAGCCTCCATTGAATGAAATCTAGGATATGATATTCACCTAATTTTGGAATGGTGTTATTCTTTTTCTACCTCAATCTCCACTTTTTTACCCCCTACCGAAAGGTACATTAACACCTCGAGCTCTGGCTTAACCTTCGTCAGGCCCTGTAAATATGGTTTGACTAAATCTTTAAAATCCTCCGTGACTCCATCTTCCTGTAAGTGACCATACACATACATTTTCTTGTCTTCCGTCAAGAATGCCATGTATCCTACAGGCTTGTTATCATCTGTTACAATGTTTAACACTTGAGATTCTGCTGTAAAGAACTCCGGCGAAAAATATATTTGCAACGCTCAACACTCCCATTTCTATTCTATAGTTAATCAGAATTTCTTATAAAAACGAACTTCATTTTCTTTAAATTCTTTCCTATTTTACTTCCGGTTATGTAAGATAGTGTAGTCAAAAGTCATTCCACACACCTTATGTTAATTGCTCCACACCATTTTACTTGGAGTCGCTCCCCGATTGAACAATAATCATTTATTAAGATGCAATGTAATACCAAAAGCATACATAGTAAATTTTACGTAGCACTGGAGGAAAACGGTGTATCTAGAGCGTAAAAAAACTCCCTTTGCCATTTACATGACCCAGAGAGATAGTATATAAATTATCTTTTAAACCAAACAGTAGCGATTTTATCATCAATTACTTCATAAATAGCCATCGCGTAAACCTCTTTGCCATTTGCTCTTCCAGTAACATGTTCGTGATCAACAACAACATTATCTTGAACGATCCTTGCTAATAACTTAGCATGTTGATTTGGGTTTTCATTAAATAACTTAGAATATCTTTCACGCATTTTGTCAATTCCAGTATAAACCACTTCGTTTGAAGGGAAATCCTTTACTTGAACATCATTGCTATAGTTTTCTAAAAAGGCTTCAATATCCCCATTGTTATAGGCATCTAGTTGCTTTTACGCTAGTTCTTCAGCTATATTTCCCATTCTCTTCACTCCTCATTTAGTCTATCGTTGGCAGTAATATTTCAATTGTCGTTCCTTTGTTTTCTTCACTCTTGATATTTAATTGCCCATTATGGGATTCAATAATTTGTTTTGTAACAAGTAATCCTAATCCTGTCCCTTCCTCTTTTGTGGTGAAGAAAGGATTTCCGATTTTTTCTAATACTTTCTCTGGAATTCCAACACCAGTATCTTTAATACTAATAATAAGCTCGTCGTGTGTTATTGGACTAACTTGAATAGAGATAGTACCTCCATTTGAAGGCATTGCTTCAATGGCATTTTTAATAGTATTCACAAAAACCTGCTTTAATTGATTCGGGTCTAAATAGCAGTCTGGAATTTCTCCTTGAAATTCTGTGACACATTGAACGCCCTGCTGCTGGAGTTGGGATTCAAATAATATAGTAACCTCTTTAATAATATTCCTTATATCTATTCTTTGAAAATGGACGGCTTGCGGTTTACCTAGAAACAGCAATTCACTAATGATGAGATCAATACGGTTTAATTCCGATAACATGACCTTAGAATATCTGCTATTTCTTTCATTATCTTTTCCAATAATTTGTATATATCCAGAAATAACAGCTAATGGATTTCGAATCTCATGGGCTAACCCTGCTGCTATCTGACCCAGAGTGGAAAGTTTTTCTGTATTTACTAACTTTTCTTCTGTTATTTTCTTTTCTGTTACATCCCTTAGTATCCCAGTAAGGGCCACTATTTTTCCTTCCATGTCTTTAATTGGAGAAATGGAAACCTCTACATTTTTTATAGATCCGTTTTTACATACATGCTTTGTTTCCAGTGATTGAATAACCTCACCAGATAACACCTGTTTCCACCTTTGATTTGCTTCGCTGACAAATTCTTTAGGAATAATCGGAATTGGTTGTCCCACTACTTCTGCCTTTTTCCAACCATAGAGATTTTCAAAGGCTGGATTTATATCAAGTACCTTTCCATTGAGGTCTCCAACTATAATTGCCTCGGCTGTTTGATTAAAAAATGAATGAAGATGCTCTTGAGTGGAATGTAGCTTATGGTCTGTTGACTTTTGCTTCTCTTCCACCTGTCTCCACAAAGAATTCATAAAACGTATCTGATAAATGAAAAAGATCACCATCAATACAGCAAATAATATAAAATAAGCGATGTCAAAAGAATCCACTTGAAAAAAGATGGTATCAAAGTGATATGTAAAAAAGTAGAGCAATAGGATTAAGGACAAGCTTCCACTCAAGACGATTGCACGATAGCTTTGATATAAACTGCTTAAAATAATACCAAAGAAAATAAAAATATAGTTCACAAGATAAGGATACTGAAAATTTATATAAAACAGATAGACGAAATAACCTACAATAATGGCATACATGGTAATAGATGGTTTTTTGGAAAAATATAATATACTAACGAGACTTAAAGAAACAACTAGTCCAACAGGGGGCCAAATGGTTGAAAAAGCAGGATCTAATCCAAAATAAACGATAGTCATTAATAGATAAAAGACAAATAAAAGGCGAATTAATAGAACATTTCGCCTGTGAATCAAGAAATCTCTGTTACTCATACTGCGGAAGTCCTTTCAACATTGTTGTTATACGTTTGATGTGGGCACATTATGTACTTTATCAAACATTTTGAGAAAAAAATAGTATGCTAGGAAAGTTCCCATTAAAGTTCCGTTCTCAAATCCCACAATTCTGGAAAAAACCTTTGGTCTAATACCTTCTTTAAATAATTTACCCCTGAAGATCCACCCGTTCCCATCTTAAAACCAATAATACGTTCCACCGTTTTTATATGGCGAAAACGCCATTGCTGCAGCCAATCCTCAATATCTACTAACTTTTCTGCAAGTTGATATAAATCCCAATAATCACCAGTGTCCTTGTATACCTTAAGCCAAGCATTACGAACCGTTTCATCAGCCGTATATGGAGTGGAGTAATCCCTTTTTAAGATTTTAGGATTAATTGAAAAACCTGCTGTTGCTAAAGTCTGAATGGAAACATCATAAAGGCTCGGTGCGTAAAAAGCGGATTCTAATTTTTCATGAAGTACTGGATCTTTCTCATAAATCTTTAATACATGATTTGTTTTATACCCTAAGGAAAATTCGATCATTCTGTACTGATAAGATTGAAAACCGGAAGCTTGACCTAATGAATCCCTAAATTCCAAGTATTCCGCAGGAGTTAACGTAGAAAGGACATCCCAGGATGGATAATTTGTGATTGAACCTTTGTTACCCTCGCCAACATTTTAAAAGCTGTTTGAAGATCCCCTTCTTCAATAGAATCAATTGCTGCTCTTATTTCATGAATGATTAGTTTCATCCATAATTCACTTACCTGATGGATGATAATAAATAACATTTCGTCATGATGGTCTGACATCCTTTTTTGACTGTTAAGTATATGATCTAATTGCAAATAGTCCCCATATGTCATGTTATCCTTAAAATCTGTATGGATATTTTTTTCCGATTCATAAGCATAACGATCTTTTTTCCCACCTTGATTATTATCCATAAAAATCATCCCTTCCTCCACTAAGCTTATCCTTAATCTACAATACTATTATAATACTTATCTCTTTATTTCATTAACAAATTTGTGGTAATGGATTACTCAAACAGGAGTAATGTTATAGAAAACAACTAAAATAAAAAGGGTGCTTACAATGGTGAAAAAACCATTCAAGCACCTTCCTTTTTACTTAAACTCCATTTTCCCCATGCTTTCATTCCATATTAACGCAGCATCGAAGGTCTTATCGTTCTTTTGAAACCCCTTAATTACCTTTGTTTTTCCTTCTTCCAACAGTTCTTTAATACTAGACAAAGGGAGACTTTTTCCTAAAAGCTTTTTAGAAATAGTAAAATCACATTTGTTCGCTCTGTAATTAGAGCAGCCGTAAAAGGTTCCCTTATCCACAACTTTCCCATCACATTTTTTACAATTCCCGACGGAAACTGTTCGAGTCTTTTTTCCGAAACCTTTTCCCCTTCTTGGTGCTGCCAATTTAACGCTATCCACATCAATTCCATCAAAGACCCACGTTTTAGATTCTTCCACTGCATCCTTAATAAGTTTGGAAGAAAGCTTTTTCACCTGCTCCATAAACACTGCTGGTGATGCTTCTCCCTCCCCAATCGCACTTAATCGCTGTTCCCATTTAGCTGTCATTTCGGGAGAGGCTAAAATACTTTTGCCAAGAGCTCGAATAAGAAGTTTACCCTTTTCCGTTGCAAAAACACGATTTTTTTGTACAAAAATATATTTTCTATCCTTTAAGACACCGATGATACCAGCCCGCGTCGCTTCGGTTCCTAGACCTTCTGTTCTATTTAAAACCTTCACTAGTTCATCATCTTCAACATGCTTTCCTGCGGTTTTCATAAGAGTAATAAGCTCCCCCTCTGTAAAACGTTTTGGAGCCTGGGTTTTCCCTGCCTTCACATCCACTTTCGGAATTTGGAGTTCATCTCCCTCTTGTAATGAAGGCAATTCTTGATCATCATTAGAAGCAGACTTCTGGTTTTGATTTTCAAATATAACCTTCCTCCACCCCTCCTGTACCGTTTCTTTTCCTTTTGAAATGAAAGTAGCTCTCTTATCTACCAAGCTATGGACCGTTGTATAATCAACAATGGCGTTTTCATAATGGGCAGCAATCAACCGTTTAATAATTAAATCATAGATCTTACTTTCATCACTAGAAAGTTTTTTGGGATCCCTTACTTGCTCTGTTGGAATTATGGCATAGTGGTCCTTTACCTTTTTTTCGTTTACAAACCGCTTATTATTTTCAATGGACTCTACTGGAAGGGGAAAGAATGCTTCATAGGCTTCTACCTCACTTATTTTCTGAATAATATCAGGAAGCATTTTTGCCTCTTCTTTCGTAATAAAACTAGAATCAGATCGTGGATAAGATATGATCCCTTTCAAATAGAGCTTCTGTGCAATATCTAATGTTTCCTGAGGAGAATATTTATAAAGCTTATTAGCTGTAGCTTGTAAAGAAGATAAGTTAAATAAATATGGTGGTTGATAAGACTTCCTTTCCTTTTCTATGGACGATATTTCTCCCATTTTACCTTTACAAAATTCAGCAATCCGACCTGCCATTTCCTTGTCCTTTATGCGGGTTTCTCCGTCCTTATTCCATTTCCCTTGAAAAAGGGAATCATCCTTTTGGAAAGTAGCAACAACCTCCCAGAATGGCTCCGATTTAAAATTATTGATTTCTTCTTCACGCTTAACAATGAGAGCTAAAGTTGGAGTTTGGACACGGCCAGTGGAAAAAACATCTGAGAAACCTTGCTGTTGTAGAAGAAGTGTATAGGCACGGGAGGCATTAATACCAACAAGCCAATCTGCACAGGATCTGCTGATTGCTTCATAATATATATTCCTTGTATCCTTTTCATCTAGTAATTGATTAAAGCCTTGAGTAACTGCGTTTGGAGTAAGGGATGAAATCCACAAGCGTTTCGTAGGCTTATTGTTTTTACATAATCCTAAAATAATCCTTACAATCGCTTCACCCTCACGCCCTGCATCACTTGCTATAATTACCTCATTTACGTTTCTACGGTGCAGTAAGTCCTTAATAATATTATATTGCTTCCATTTAGACTTCATTACTTGGTGCTGGAAGCGGTCAGGTACGATTGGTAAAGTATTCATAGACCATTTTTTCCATTTAGATTCATATTGCTCTGGTGGCACTAGTTCACACAAATGCCCAACGGCCCACGTTAAATAGGCCCCTTCTGGAAATAGATTACAAGGTTTTATTTCTATGTAACCAGTTTTCTTTTGACTGTTAAAAGGAGCTGCTAGTTTAGCCCCTTGATCAGGTTTCTCAGCTATGATTAATTTCATAACCATCCCGCCCTCTATTTTCTATTAACGAACATTCGTTTCCATTATAATGTATTGCAGAACAAAAGCGCAAGCGCCTTGTCCACGAGCGACCAGCAAATGCATCTGCCCGATAAAAAGTGCTTTTTACTTTTAATCGGGCAGATCATTTGACCTCGAGCGAGTAGGCGCTGAAGCTAGACGTTATTAATAATAAATAAACTTTTCCACAAGAGTGAAAAATATAATTTTCTAAACCATAAAAAAATGCATCCAATATATAGATGCATTCTTGAAATTATAATGGCCTTACTACCGCCCGAACAGGACTTCCATCCCCCTCTTTTATTGCTAGGGGAAGAGCAATTAATTCATAGTCGCCGATACTCAAACTATCAAGGACGACATTTTCTAATATACTCAACTTTCGCACATAGAAAAAGTTGATAGTATTAATTGGCTCTAAAGCTAGAAGTCGTTCAAGTATGGTCATTGACAGGAAAATTATGCATGAAAAAACACCCCATCGTTTGGTATAGTTGATTTGACTAGAATCACACATACCATACAGAAGAGGTGTCTCCTATATGATAGCGAATAATGACCAAAATAAGCAACTACCAAATGAACTTAAATCGACTTTTAAAGAATTACATGTTTTAAAACATCTTCGAAAAGCTGGTATTACAAAGTCTTTTGGCTTTTCTTGTTCTTACCTATTTCAATTAATTTTTTGTTTGATCTTTGAAAACAAGAACTGGTTTCGAACTTTAGAAAGTATGAAATCTGCCGATTTACCAGCAAAAGATACCGTTTACCGTTTCTTAAATCAATCTACTTTTTCGTGGAGACGCTTCTTAACATTCCTTAGTGCTCACACAATTGGAAAGGTTACAAAGCTTACGGATCACAATCGCCCTAAAGTATTGGTTTTAGACGATTCTTCCTATGATCGAAATCGTAGTAAGTCAGTTGAATTATTAGCACGTTGTTTTGATCATGCTTCTCAAAAAATGCGCTTTTATAAAGGCTTTCGTATGCTTACTCTCGGATGGACAGATGGTGCAACCTTTATTCCTGTTGATTTTTCTTTATTAAGCTCTACGAAAAGTAAAATTAACGGAATTTCAACTAAAGTCGATAAGCGTAGTTGCGGGTACAAACGACGACTTGAAGCTCTACAAACTGCACCAGAGCAAATACCTGATATGATCCAACGTGCCATGAATGCTGGAATAGATGCTTCCTATGTTTTAATGGACACATGGTTTACCCACCAACCATTAATTAAAGACATAAAAGAACAAGGTCTTGATGTCATTGGTATGGTTAAGAATTTAAAACAACGCTATCTTGTAAATGGCAAACGAGTGAGTCTGAAAGAACTCTATTGTCTAGCTACACCTGTCGAAGGGAAGAAGGGATTACTTCGTTCCATTCATACTACTCAAGCTAATGATGTTCCTGTCAAAGTTATCTTTGTTCGTAATCGCAATAAAAAAAGCGAGTGGTTAGCCATTTTAAGTACAGATTGCACATTGAGTGATCAAGACATCATCCGTATATACGGAATGCGTTGGGACATTGAGGTTTTCTTTAAAACCACTAAGTCCTTATTAAAACTCCAGAAGGAGTTTCAAAGTCGTTCATACGACTCCTTAATTAGTCATACAACCATTGTCTTCGCACGATACATTGTGCTATCTTGGCAAAACCGCTGCAGCACGGACCAAAGAACATTAGGTGGCATGTTTTATGAGCTTTGTGATGAAATCAGTGAGCTCGATTGGGCTATTGCATTACAGCAATTAATCGAGCTTCTTGAAGATACCCTAAAAGCGACTAATAAAAAAATACAAAAGTTAATCAAAAGTCAATTACAACAATGGATCGCAGGCTTACCTAATTATATCAAGGCATACCTGCCTATTTCAGTCTGCGAAAGTTGAGTAATATATAAATTCCGTTTTCATATAAAGCATGGTGTCCTTCTAAATCTTTACTATCTAAAGGGTCTACAGATGGAACGTTAACACCAATTAATTTAATCCCTTGTTCCTTTAAAAACTCAGCACCATCCCTCGTCACATAAGGAATATCCTTTGGAAAGACAGTTGGATTATTTTTAATAGACGTTCTAATTAAAAGGCGTGCAATACCATCCAAATTAAATTGGGAAAGGACTTCCCTATTCATTTCCTTAGCATCTCCAATGTCAATTAGACGACTCGCTCCTATGTATATATTTAAATCTATGTCTAAAACTCTTTGACCATCATTTTTAAAATGAAAGGGAGCATCAATATGGGTGCCAATGTGGGTGCTCGTGGTTATTTGACCGATATTCACAGAACCTGTCTCCTCTTTGGGATAGGCAACCTCATATGAAAATGGTGTATCTCCTGGCCAGTGAGCAATATCCTTAGATAAAGGCTGTGAAATATCGATCCACTGATTTTCTTGTTGATTCTGATTGAACATCCTACGCAATCACTCCCCGTATATTTTCAAATTGCTTATATTGTTCCTCTTCCATAATTCCCTTTAGCTTTTGTACAGTCAACCATACCTCTTCAAATGTGTTATACAAGGCAACAGGGGCAATTCTTATTCCATTTGGGGATCGAAAATCAGGTATGACATTGTTCGCCTTAAGTGCTTTACAAATTCTTGCTGCTTCAGGATGTTCCAAAAAGAGATGTCCACCGCGCTTCTCATCTTCTTTTGGACTTCTAATGACAAAGTTATATGGAGCTAGTTCTTCTTTTATTAGCTCCTGCATATAAGAGGTGAGCATTAAAGACTTCTTACGTATATTATCTATCCCTGCTTCATTAAACATGGATAGGGAACCGATTATCGGGGCTAGGCTTAATATATGGGGTGTACCCATTTGAAAGGCTCCTGCATTTTTTTCTGGGGTTAATTGATGTTCCATATCAAATTGTTTATCTTTCTTAGAACTGAACCAGCCCGCAAGTCCAGGTTTGGTACCGAAATGTTGTTTATTTACATACAGTCCTGCAACGGAACCAGGCCCTCCATTTAAATGCTTATAGTTGCACCAGAAAGCGAAATCCACGCCCCAAGCACTAAGCTCATGGGAAATAGCTCCTATGGAATGGCATAAATCAAACCCAATGATAATATTTCGCTTATGGGCTTCCTTTGTTAATCTCTTCATATCTAAAATTTGACCGCTTCTATATAAAATACTAGGTAGAACAATAAGGGCTATCTCTTCTGTCATTTCTTTAATAATATCTTCTTCCTTTAAAAAGTGACCGTCCGTACTTATAGCCTTTAGTAGATGTGTTCGGTGGTTGTAGCCCTTAATCTCAAGCTGACTTTGTAAAGCGTATATATCGGTAGGAAAAGCCAATTCATCTGCTAAGATTTTTGTTTTATTACCATTAGGCATATAAAAAGAAGCAACTAATTGATGAAGGTTGCTTGTAGTTGATCCTGTAACAACCACCTCTTCTTTACCTGCACCAACCAAAGACGCCATTTTTTCCCCTAAATTTTCCGATAAGTAGAACCAAGGATTATCTCCCTCTGTCCATCCATCTATTCCGTTATCTCTCCAAGACTGGAGAACATTAAGGAGGGATGCTTCTGCACGTTTGGATAATAGACCAAGAGAGTTTCCGTCCAAATAAATTTGTCCTTCTTTTATGTAAAATTCCTTGCGATATTTACTTAGATTATCCTGCTTATCCATCTCCTTAGCATATTCTCGAGTGAACATTCATAAGACCCCCTTGTATTATTGTTGAGGCCACTGAAAAAGGACGTTTTTTCCCTTTTTCAGTGGTCTCGAAGCAATCAGCGAAGCCGTTGCAAGTTTTTAAAGCCTGCTATGAGTGGTTTTTTCATAGCAGGCGCGCAACGCGCGGAGCGATTGCTATTTTCTCAGCGAAAAATATATGACTTTTTCAGTGGCTTCATTATTGTTTCATACTAGTCTCTGTTATTGATTAAGCCAGCGAATTAGACTTCCCCATTGATTTTTTGCATCATTATAGCCTAAGTGATATAAATCTAGTAGTCGTTTTTCGTTCCTTTCTATGGGACTCATTGGGAGGGGAATACTTGGTTGAATGATAAAGAGATTCCCTTTTTCTTCCTCTGTTTTTATATATGCCAATGTATCATTATAAATCATGTGGCGTTTTCTTAAAATAGTAGCTATTTTTGGGTACTTGTTATAAACAACCTTTGCTAAATAGTTTAATTTATTGGGCTTATCTGTAAACCCAGGGCTATTAGTCATAATTATTACATTTTTTTTATGTCCATCCTGTTGTGCTTTTTTTAGTGGAATCGGATCAACTAGTCCGCCATCCAAGAGCTTTTTCCCTTTAAAATCTACAATGGGAGCTATGAAAGGAAGTGAACTAGATGCACGAATTACCTTTAATGTATCGAACCCAATCTCATGTTTATTATAATAAACCGCTTCTCCCGAATGACAATCCGTAGTTCCAATGTAGAATTTTTCTTCCCCTGCCAAAAAAGTCTCAAAATCGAAAGGGATAATTTTATTAGGGATTTCATCAAAGAGAAAATCCATTCCAAATAATTGCCGTTTAAGTAGTATGTTTCTATAGGAAAGATAACGGGGGTCTTTAACGAGCCCTATATTCACCCGTTTGTTTCTCCCCTTTTGTTTAGATAAATAAGATCCTGCCATACATGCACCAGCAGAAACACCAATAACATAAGGGAAAAACAAGTTTTGTTCCAAAAAAAATTCTAATACTCCGGCAGTATATAATCCTTTCATACCACCGCCCTCTAATACAAGTCCACATTTATGCATAATCCAAACCTCAATTTTAATGTTAAGTCTATTATAAACGAACAAAGGATTGTATACTATTAGTTAAACTGAACAGGCTTACTTATATGCTGAAATTTGGAAAGGAGCAGCACTATAATGGATATTCTCCTTTTGTTTCAACAATTTTTCAACCCTTCTGCCTATCGGGATTATGCATTATTCTTATCACAAGCACATCTCTCTGTGTTATTATTCTTCCTTTTGACTCTTGTATGGTTATACGTCTATCGCAATAAACCTTACATGAGTAAAGTTAGGTGGATACTCTTTGGTGTGTTAGTCTTCACAGAAATAGCCTTAATCACATGGACAATTACCAATGGATTTTGGGACATCCGATACAATCTTCCACTTCATTTATGTACAATTAGTCTATTTTTAAGTGCTTATATGTTATTAACGAAAAACTACCGGATCTTTGAGGTTCTCTATTTTTTTGGCTTAGGTGGGGCAATTCAGGCAATGCTTACTCCTGATTTAACTTACACCTTTCCCCACTTTCGTTTTTTTCATTTTTTTATTGCCCATATAGCAATTATACTTGCGGTTCTTTATATGGTTTGGATCTTTAAGTATACTGTCACCATCGGTTCTTTAATCAAGTCATTTATTGTCCTAAATGGACTTGCTTTAATAGCTTTTTCAGTGAACCAATTAACAGGTGCAAACTACATGTTCTTAGCTAGAAAACCACAAGGACCAAGTATGCTAGACTGGTTAGGGCCTTACCCTTGGTATATTCTGTCCCTTCAGTTGATTGTTCTGGTCATCTTTTTCTTACTCTATTTACCATTCCGGCAGAAAAAAACATCCTCCTAGGCGGAATGATGTTTTTTTGTTTCCTGTAATTTTTTATTCCCTTGTCTATCCTTTCGTTTCATATCCATATAACCTGTACCTAGAATAACCCCTGTTACAATAAGAATAAATCCAATTACTTGTGTAAACAGAATTTGTTCACCCAGGAAGAAAAATGCTCCGATTAAAGAAAAGAATGGTACCAAATTATTAAAAATGGCTGTTTGTCCTGCACCAATTTCCTGAATGGCAGCATTATAAAAAATATGCCCTAATCCAGTCGCAAGAACGGCAGATATAACTATAATGCTCCAAACAAAAGCTGTTCCTTCTTGTAATTGACTATACCCTTGAGGTTCAAACAATAGACTTGCACTAAAGAGGAATAAGGATCCAAGCAATAAAATGACAGCGGTCATTTGTTTCGAGGATAAGGTAGCTGTAACTTTTTTTATGACAATAAAGCTTAAGGCTTGTAGTACCATGGAAATAAAAACAAACAAATCACCTCTGGAAATCCCCGCAACACTTCCATTACCTTGAACAACAACAATAGTTACTCCAACAAACCCTAGTGTAATCCCGAGGGAACGGAGCCATGTTAGACGCTCTTTAAAAAAAATCATTGTTAAAATAACAGTGGTAAGTGGAATTAACCCTAAAATTAATGATGCATTAGATGCAGTCGTTTCCATGATTCCTACAGCCAAAAGGGCATGATGGCCTAATTGTCCTAAAAGGGCCGCAAACGTAATATACGCCCACTCTTGTTTTGTTAATTTACGCAAGTCCCTTAAAAAATATAAAACGATGATTGCTGCCATACCAGCGATAAAAATTCTCATGCTTTGCATAGCAATGGGTGGCACATGCTCCACTAGAAATTTAACAGCAACGACATTTAATCCCCACAATATCATTACAATAACTAATAAACTATAGGTAATTGGCCGTGACAGTGTTAACCCTTCTTCCTTTTTTAATTACTCAGCATAATAAGTACCTTACTTTTATTCTGTACTTTATGAAAACATAGAAGGAACTTTTAGTCAACTAAAATAAGGGGCAATCATTTGCATTGAACAAATACTAGTTAGCCCCTTAGAAACTATTATTCTTTTAATCATCACTCTGCTCTTGACTTTCCTTTCTTTCATCTCCTCTCATCTGAACCCGGACTAAAATTTCCTCTAACTCTTCCTTTGAAAAGGAATTAACAACCTCATCCTTTAATATGAGATTTTCCCTTTGCTCCTTTGACGAAAAAATAGCTTTGATACCTGCAACATTTACCTTTTTATCAATAAGAGCCTTAATTTCCGATAGTCGCTCTATATCATTTAACGAAAAAATTCGTTGATTTCCCTTATTCCTAACAGGATGGAGTAGACCTTGTTCTTCGTAATAACGTATTTGCCTTCCAGATAAATTCGTTACTTCCTCTACAAAGCTTATTGGGAATATGGCTAAATGACGAGGAATCTTATTAATCACGACATCCCCTCCTTACGATTGTTCCTTGCCCCGTTTTATAGAAAGTAAACTTTGAAAATACAAATCATGGTTGACGTTTGCTACTAGAGACAAGATTATACCATTTTCATCTTCTTTGGTTCGAATCTTTATTTGTATAGGGCTACCTCAAAGATGCTATGTGAGTGTAGACATCTTTAAGATTCTCATAACCTAGTTTTGTTATAGCTCGAATATTCGCTGCCCATAACTCAGCAGTAGCATGTGCATCGTGTAAAGCATGATGTCGTTGCTTTATTTCAATACCGAAGTGGATACAGCATTCATCAAGGGTAATCAGGTTAATTTCCGGAACCACAATTTGTGTAAGAAATTTCGTATCAACAATCCGTTGCTCAAATCTAGTTTTTAACACAGACCAAGTCACATGCTGCATAAAGTTCCTTTCATGATTCGCATGATGAGCCACAAGGGTGCTCCCTTTAATAAATTGAAAAAATTGGATGAGCACACTTTCAATTAAAGGTGCTTCTTTAAGATCTATCGCCTTTATTCCCGTCAGCTCTTCTATTTCCTTTGATGGCCCTTGATCACTTTGAATAAGGGTATAAAAAGTTTCCCCTTCTAAAACCTTATCTCCTATAACCTTTATCGCTCCTATTGAAAGAACTCGATCTCCCTTGTTGGGGTAAAAACCCGTTGTTTCTATATCAAATACAACCACTTTTAACTGAGAAAGAGGAACTTCAAGAACATTTTCTTTTTTTAATTCCCTTTGGAGCTGTCTAATATAAGCCACCTGCCCCGCATCCCTTTGACTCAAGACGGACGTATACAAGTTGGGGCCAATTTTCCCTGATAGCTGTTTAATAAAGTGAATCATTGGATTCATGATATATCTTAAACCCCTTTATCTATTAGAGCTTTCGTTTCTTCGTAAAGCCGATATCCATTCTTAGCAATTCTCTTTAGTTCGTGTTTTTCCTTCGTTGTTAGATTACTTATTTTAATAAAATGTACTTCATCGTAATTCTTGCAGTCCAATAATAAACATAAACGATTATTTAATAGATTAATAAAATCTTTCTCGTAAATTTTGAGGGTACTAAATTTTTCCGGAAGTTGGTGAAAACGAGAAAGTGTAGAGGACTTCGTCATTTGCTCTTGGATGGCGATAAGTCTTAAAGCATTAACATATGGAAAAAAAATTGTCTCCTTTAAATGAATAGTTCCCGCCTTTTCCCCATATTGTTTTGGTAAAAACTGCCCAAATAAACCAATAGCTTTTTTTACATTTCCAATATTTTGTTTGAAGCGTGTGATTAAATGAGGTGATTTATCAATTTGAGAAAAGCTCAATTCCTTTAGCTTTAACAGAAGTGATTTATCCCCTACTAAAACTCTGGAATCAAAGAATATGGAATAGTTCCGAATGGAATTCCAGGTTGCCTTTTCAAGCCACTGGATAAGTTGCTCTTCCCACTTTTTTAAAGATTTACACCAAAGGGGATTAGATGACATGACATTGCCTTCACACAGCTCATAGCCACATAAGGATAAACCTTCCGTTATTTTCGTTCCTAATTGTAGATAGTAATCTTGATGTTCCTCTAAACCATCATAAATAATCCCATGGTCTTGATCACTCCAAATTGTTTGTTCAAATCTCCCTGCACTGCCCATAAGAAAGAAAGCAAAGTGAGCAGGGGGAGGTCCCCACTCACTTT
The DNA here is from genome assembly GCF_030813435.1 of Evansella vedderi. GTDB lineage: Bacteria > Bacillota > Bacilli > Bacillales > Salisediminibacteriaceae > Evansella > Evansella vedderi. The sequence goes on from NZ_JAUSUG010000009.1 coordinate 32,518, forward strand.
CTACCTTCTTTAATGCCGTGTGAACAATTCCTTTCATCAACTCATCGTGAAATTCATTTAAAAGCTGATGGCTAGTAGAAACCTTCACTATTTGTTGTTGGCGATATTGTCGTAATTGTTCGAAACTCTTCATTATCATCAGTCTCTTCTTAATTAGAATGGAAGATACGTATTAACTATGCGCTTTGTGAACCATTTGTTTTTGGCATGTTTTCAGGATAACCATAGCTTCCGTGCTCACTTAAGTCAAGCCCAACAAGCTCTTCTTCTTCAGAAACACGAATGCCACCCATAACCTTGACCATAACCTTAAGAATAATAAAGGAAAGAACGAATGCGAAAATACCAGAAGATACAACACCTATCGTTTGAACTCCCAATTGTGTTAATCCACCACCATAGAATAATCCAGCCTGACCTCCATTCATCGCCGCAAGCTCAGGTGTAGCAAAGAAACCAGTTGAGATTGTCCCCCAGATACCTGCAGTACCGTGAACAGACAGAGCAAAGATCGGATCGTCAATTTGTTTTTTCTCAAAGAATCTCATACTTCCATAAACGATAAGCCCAGCGATGATACCAATTAGAACGGAAGCCCAGGGAGCTACGAATGCACATGATGCAGTGATAGCAACTAGACCTGCTAAAGCACCATTTAACATTGTAGGAACGTCTGCTTTTCCTGCTACTGCCCATACAATTAACATTGCTGCGATGGCACCAGCCGCTGCGGCTAATTGCGTGTTAAGTGCTACATATCCGAAGAATGCATCGTCTACTCCTAATGTACTACCAGCGTTAAATCCAAACCAACCAACCCAAAGTAGAAGTACACCTAGTGCTGTATAAACTTGGTTGTGACCTGCTAATTCGTTAGCTGAGCCGTCTTTGTTGTATTTACCAATGCGTGGTTTAAGAATGATTGTTGCAGCTAATGCTGCCGCAGCTCCAGTTAAGTGAACGACTGTGGAACCAGCGAAATCTTGTTTTCCAAGAGCCCCTAACCAACCATCACCCCAGATCCAGTGAGCAACAACTGGGTAAACGATAGCGGAGAACGCAACAGCAAATACTAGATAAGCAGTTAATTTAGCTCGCTCTGCGAAACCACCAAAGGCAATGGTCAATGCGATTGCAGCGAATGCTAATTGGAAGATAAAATCTACGGATCCTGCTAATCCGTCAACTACTGAAGTAAAGTCACCATAGAAGAAATCAGATAAACCTATAAAAGCATTTCCTTCTCCATAAATAAATCCATAACCTACTGCCCAGAAAACTAGGGAAACAATCCCGACTGAAAAGATCGTTTTACCCGCAATATGTCCCGCATTCTTCATTCTTGTGGAACCAGCCTCTAACAGGATAAATCCACCTTGCATAAGTAGAACTAGTGTGAAACAGATGATAATCCATACATTGTTCATTAAATAAATTGGATCCATAATAACCTCTCCCTTTTTGTGTAAGTGTTGTTAACATCTGGTGTTAACTCCTTTGTTAATTGTAATTATACTTTTTAAATTTTCTGACACAACAAAGTTGAGAGGTTATCTGACAAGGTATTTGGAAGAAAACGGTTACAACATTGGAATAGTAGGAAACGTTGATTTTACAAGGTTTTGGTGGAAAGTTAAGTTGGAAGGGTAGAGTTTTGGTTGTTGAATTGCCAGGAGGGGGAGGTCAGCGTAATGAGGCTCTTATGATGACCTTTTGCTTGATGTTACACTCGATTCGAGCTCCATAAAGGGAAAAACATATTTCACAACTCCGCCCCCACAGAAAAACTCATAATCTATTTCACCAATTCCTCCACCATGTTTTTCAAAACATGTATAGTTGCTACACAGTCATTAAGGGACGACCATTCCTTCGGATTATGACTCACCCCATCCTTACTTCTAGTAAACAGCATTGCTGCAGGGACCTTCCTTCCAACAATCATAGCATCATGTCCTGCTCCGCTTGGCAGGTAATACGGCCGATAACCCAGTTTCTCCACTGCTGCCTTCCCTTTCCGCTGCATTTCCTCTGAAACTGGCACCGGCATGATTCGAGTTTTTTCATTCATTTCCACGGAGACTCCTCTTTCAGCTGCAACCTGTTCCCCTAACAGGACAATTTTTTCCACAAGCTCATCTCTCGTCTCTTCATGAATGTCCCGGATATCTACTGTCAAGGTTACCTTTCCTGGAATAACATTGACCCCATTAGGATAAACGTGTAACCTACCTACCGTAGCTACGGCAGATGGACTGACAACAGATGGCAATTCCTCCACTTTACTCACAAAGCGACTAGCCGCGATCAAGGCGTCAGCTCGATCGTCCATCGGTGTATTGCCTGCATGTCCTGCCTCTCCAATAAAGGAGATTTCCATCCAGCATGGCCCAGCAATTCCTGTGACTATCCCAACAGGCAGATCTTCCTTTTCCAGGCGCTTCCCTTGCTCAATATGGACCTCCACAAATGCTGCAACCTCCGAAAGAACCCTCTCCGATGTAAAAAAATGATCCACTGATAAGCCATACTCCGTTAATACCTGCTCAAATGAGTTGCCGTAGACATCCACAAGCTTCAACATATGTTCACGGTCAATTTCTCCAATCATAGCCTCACTTCCTAATAATCCTCCATTAAAACGGGATCCTTCTTCATCCGTAAAGATAACAACTTCATAAGGTTTATTCGGAACAAAACCTGTTTCCCGCCAAGCTTCCACCACTTCTAATGCGGCCAAAACTCCCAATGGACCATCAAAATGACCTCCGTTTGGAACGCTGTCTACATGAGACCCGGATAGGACAGCTGCCTCGCCCTTAACCTTCCCTTCAAGCCTTCCAAACACATTTCCAGCCCCATCTTCCCTTACCGAAAGGCCAGCCTCCTTCATCCAAGATTTCACCAGTTCTTTCGCTTCCCGCTCTTCCTTTGAGAAACCCATTCGGCTGGACCCACCTTCTGGAGTTAAACCAATCCTTGAAAGCTCCGCTAAACGATTGGCCACCCTGTGACCGTCTATTCCAGAATGGCTATACTGTTGGTGATCGTACTCACCCATCAATTTTTTAAAAAATTGGTTGGCAAACTCTTCCGTTTCCATACATTACTCCCTCCTCCATTATTTTACAATAAACTTCTTCGCATGCTCTACTAACTCCTTGCTGGAAATCAAAGCTTCCCCTCCACCTTGAGCAAAGGCAGGGGTTCCTCCCCCTCTCCCATTTATTAATGGAAGAAGTTCTCCAATCAGTTCTTTCATATTTATATCGGCACCATTCCCTCTGCCGCACACCAACTGAAGCTGCTCCCCATTTTCACTCACTAGGACAACAACCCCTTGTCCATCCTTTTCGACTACTAGCTTTGCAAACTTTTGGAGCTCCTTCATGGATCGATCCTTAAACTCCTCAAAAACCAGTTTTTGCCCATTCCATTCTATACTTTTTCTTAACAGGGCATCTCCTTCAACATCCATTAAGATTCTCTGATTATTTTGAAGCTCCTTCTCCAACTCTTTATTTGTGGCTAACAACCGATGAACGGCTTCACCAGCCTTTTCAGGTGGGGTGCTTAATAATTGGCTAATTTCCATTAACACTTTATTTTTTTCATGGAGGTGCTGGAGAACGCGGCTTCCACAAACGAAATGAATTCGGACCTTCTTATTTTGTCTTTCCCATTGAAAAATTTTTAAAGCAACTACCTCTCCTGTTGATGTAGGATGAGTGCCTCCGCATGCGTTGTAATCATAGTCAGGTATAATAACAAGGCGAATATTATCCCTTACAGTAGGTGCTTTTCTAAGGGGATATTCATTCACTTCACTTTCCCTTATCCATTTTGTCTCGATGGACCGATTCTCTAAAATAATTTCATTCGCCCTTTCTTCTGCTTTACGCAATTCATCTTCTGTAACCTCAGAAGTATCAATATCAATGGTTGACGTTTCTGTTCCTAGGTGAAAAGATAAAGTCTGGAACTGAAAAAGCTCCACGAATGCTGCCGAAAGTATATGCTGGCCCGTATGCTGCTGCATATGGTCAAAGCGACGTTCCCAGTTGATCTTGCCGGTAACATCTTCCCCTTCCACAATAGTTTCATTTATGTAATGACGTACCTCTCCATCCACATCTTCTACATTCGTTACTACATAACCGTTCAATGACCCCGTATCATTTGGTTGTCCACCCCCAGTGGGATAAAAGGCAGTCTCTTGTAAAACCACATACGTCCCATTACTATCCTCTTCACACCTTAGTACCTTTGTTTGAAACTCCTTTATGTATGGATCTAAGTAATATAATTTGTTTTCCAAAATCCTTTTCCTCCTTCATCATAAACCTATCCTCTCTCCCAAACACGATGTAGTGTATTTACAAATAAAGTGTCTAATTTTATATCACTATTTACTTTTCGCCCTGAGGGAATGGATTTTACAACTCCATCCAATCTGTTAAGCTCTTCTTCTACAAAGAGCTGGAATTCCTCCACAATTCCCCTATCTAATGCTGTATCCTCTGTAAGTGCTTTTACCAAATGATGACTACCATTATACATTTTTTTTGGTAAAACTTCTTCTGCAAGCTTTTGAAAGCTTATGGGTGCAATGGAGACATGTTGTTCCACCCATTTACAAATCAATATTGGTCTTAATACCCTAAATAGTTTTTTCATAGAGCTGGCACTACCCTTAAGATAATCCTTATAATTTCCCCTAGCCATACTCACATAATGGTGCATATACGCCAAGGGTGAGAATAATTCCGAAGCAGTGTTCTTTATATGTTCCATTACTAGTAATTCCTCATAATAAACAATACCGCTAGTTAACCATTCTAGTAAAGAAGGATTGGATTTTCGTAGAAGTCTAAGGGTTTTTCTTAAATCCCATCCATGAAGATCTAACGCCGAGCTAAAAGGGACTTCTATAACATCTCTTTTTTCATCAATAGATAAATACCATTCTAGGGGATGAATATAGATAAACCGCACATCATAATCACTCTTTTCAGTTGAAAGACCATATGCCCTGCTTCCTGCTTCACAGGCATAAAGAATTTTAACATGATGTTTTGTTTCAACCTTTTTTAGACTATCGTTGATTAACTGTTCCATCCCTTTTTCTCTCCCTGTTAAAAACTTTGGCTCTTTTGTATAGATTGCTCCTGCGCCACTTCGTTTGCTCGTCGCAGGGAAATTAGTGCTCCTGCGCCACTTCGTTTGCTCGTCGCAGGGAAATTAGTGCTCCTGCGCCACTTCGTTTGCTCGTCGCATAAGACCATGTTGTTTTTAAATATATATTTTGGGTTTGGATACACTACAGGCGGTTCAATTACACCTAAGGGCAGCCCACGTCCTGCGTCTGCGATTACTCGACGCAAACTACTCGAGGAAGCGTCTCAGGTCCCGCTTGTGGGCAACGGCGTAATGTCGCCATCTTGGCTCCCGCGGGCAACGCTTCAGCCTCCTCAGGCCGTGTCTCTTCCTCTGCGAGTATCGCTTTGGAGCTGCATCCAAGAGTCATCGTAAACGATGACGCTCCGAGACAACTCGAAGCGTATTCGTGAAGTAACGCTCGTCCCTGCGGTGTCTTCAGCCATTGCTTTTCCCGCTGGAGTCGCACCCTTTCGCTCCTCCAAGCCTTTAAAAAAAGCAACAAAGTTTGCAAAAAAATAGTCAAATATTATTATGTTATTTTTACCTAGTAAAAAAACTCCATTAATCTAAAATGGAGTTTTTTCTTTACTCTAATTACCCTGTTTCGTTACCTTTTCTTTTACTTTAATAGTCCAACCGTAAGGATCTGCAAGTTTTCCAGTCTGTATACCAGTAATGTTGTTATATAATTTCTTTGCTAGATCACCTGTTTCTCTATTATTAATGATAATTGTCTTTTCCTTCCATTGTAACTCGCCTACTGGAGAAATAACTGCAGCGGTTCCTGTTCCAAAAACCTCCTCCAGTTCACCTTTATCGTAAGCAGCAAAAACCTCGTCAATGGAGATTTTTCTTTCCACTACAGTATGACCCCAATCTTTTAACATTTCGATAATGGACATCCTAGTAATTCCCTCTAAAATACTTCCGCTTAATGCTGGAGTAATTACTTCCCCATTGATTTTAAAGAAAACATTCATACTGCCAACCTCTTCAATATATTTCTTTTCAAGCGCATCAAGCCATAATACTTGAGATTGACCGTTTCCACTTGCCTTTTCTTGAGCATTATACGATGCGGAATAGTTTCCACCTGTTTTTGCTGTACCAGTTCCTCCCCTTACCGCTCTTGTAAACTCATCCTCCACATAAATCCCCACAGGATGAATTCCCTCAGGATAATAGGAGCCAACAGGAGATAGAATTATCAAAAATTTATAGGAATGGGCAGGTGCGACCCGTAAATTCCGCTCTGTAGCAATAATAAATGGCCTAATATAAAGGGAAGTTCCCTCTGAATTTGGAACCCAATCCCTTTCTAAATCAATGAGTTCAATTAAATAATCCAGTACTTGTTCTTCATCAATTGCAGGAATACTTAATCGATCATTGGAGCGGTTCATCCTCTCCATATTCTTGTCAGGTCTAAATAATAAAATTTCATCATCTTCTGTCCTGTATGCCTTTAACCCTTCAAAAACTGATTGACCATAATGAAAAATCATGGAAGCAGGATCTAATGTGATAGGTTGATAGGGCGTAATTCGTGGATTATACCACCCTTTATCAACTTCATAATCCATGACAAACATATGATCAGTAAAATATTTTCCAAACCCTAACTTATCAGGTTCAGGCTTCTGTTTTAAATTATTAGCTCTCACCGTTTGCAGCTTCTTTTCCACAAATACCTCTCCTCACTACAGTTGCATTATTTTAAAGCGTTAAAATTTTCTTATTTTTCCTATTGTAAAAACTTATGCGGAATATTACAAGAGGAAAAAATAAAAATTACACGAAAGCCTATTTAACACCACCCGACATCTTTTTACTAACAATTGAGTCTTTTCTACAGAATATATAAATTAACATGGCTCTTTTCGTATAGATTGCTCCTGCGATTACTCGTCGCTGTAGTCGCGCCTTTTGCTTCTCCAAGCTTTTTTTAAAAGCAACAAAGCTTGCCAAAACAGCCATTGACATATACTATATAAATATCAGATAATTAGTAAAAATAAAGCGAAGCAATGAAAGGGATTAGTAAACTGAATGTTGATCGTCAGAGAGTGGAATTCACCGGCTGAAAGATTCCATCGTTCCAACCCAGTTGAACCTGCCCTCGAGCTGTTAGAAAACTAACCGTCCAACCAGCGTTAATGGTTTTTAAGTGGGTATATTTAATATACCAACAAAGGTGGTACCGCGGATAACATGTAACTCCGTCCTTTTTTGGACGGAGTTTTTTAATTATATTTGGACTTGAAAATGAGGGGTTTGAGATGAGCAAAAAACGTATTGTAGTAAAGATCGGCAGTAGTTCTTTAACAAATGAAAATGGTGGATTAAGCCACGAAAAATTAATTGAACATACGAACGCCATTGCAGAGCTAAAGAAAAATGGCCATGAAGTTATTCTCATATCTTCTGGAGCTGTTGCAGCAGGATTTAAGTTATTAGGATACCCAAGTCGTCCAGTAAAAATTGCCGGGAAGCAAGCAGCTGCTGCTGTAGGACAAGGATTACTTATTCAAGGTTATACAGATGCCTTTCGAGAACATAATTTAGTTGCAGCACAGTTGCTTCTTACCCGTAATGACTTTAAAAGCCAAGAGCAATATCAAAATGCCTATTCTACCCTTTCTGAGTTGTTAAAAAGAAACATTATACCAATTATTAATGAAAATGATTCCACGTCCATTGCTGAATTAACTTTTGGAGATAATGATATGCTTTCAGCTTTAGTAAGTGGTCTCGTGCACGCTAATTATCTCATTATCTTAACGGATATAAACGGGCTTTATGATGAAGATCCAAGGGCAAATACTAATGCCAAAAAATATCACTATATACCGGAAATAACAGATAATCTATTAAAAAATGCAAAAGATACTGGATCTAAGCTGGGTACTGGCGGTATGCGTTCCAAGGTAGAAGCAGCAAAGACTGCCAATTCCCTAGGTGTAAATCATATTTTTATAGGAACTGGAATTGGTAAAAGAAAGCTGATTGACATCATTGATGGTAAAGGTGATGGAACATATATAGGTAAACCGGATCAAAAAATTGTAAAAAATAAAAAACAATGGATTGCCTTTCACTCCGCAATAAAAGGGAAAATCTTTATTGACCCTGGTGCTAAAAATGCTGTCCTCCTTCAAGGAAAAAGCTTGTTACCTGTTGGAATTAAAGAGATTCATGGCACATTTCAAGCAGGAGATGTGGTTGAAGTTCTGAGTATGGATGGAAAGCTTCTGGGAAAGGGCCAGGTAAACTATTCCTCTAATCAGCTTGAGTCTATTAAAGGGAAAGGCAGTAAAGAGGCAAAACGAACCACAAACAGTGATTTCGTAGAGGCAATTCATAGGGATCATCTAATAACTTACTAAGGAGGAGAAATAAATGGAAGAGTTAATTCAAAAAGCAAGTTTGTTAAAAAATTTAACTAGTGAGCTAGGTGCTTTATCTACTACTGATAAGAACGAAGCACTCCTGCTAATCGCTGATGAATTGGAAAATGAAATTGAATTTGTATTAGAAGAAAACAAAAGTGACGTACTTAAAGGAGAAGAAAAGGGTTTATCCCCATCGTTAATTGACCGTTTAACTCTAACGGAATCACGAATAAAAGATATGGCTCAAGCCCTACGGCTTTTAGTAGAGCTGAAGGATCCAATTAAAGAAGTCATCTCTGAAACTACACGACCTAACGGATTAATTCTTAAAAAAATTCGGGTACCATTAGGGGTTATTGGGATGATTTATGAAGCCCGTCCAAACGTAACAATAGATGCAGCAAGTCTTTGTTTAAAAACTGGGAATGCTGTTTTACTAAGGGGAAGCTCTTCTGCTCTGCACTCCAACAAAGCACTTGTTTCTGTTATTCACAAGGCGTTAGGGAAAAGTAACATTCCAAAAGATGCCGTTCAATTATTGGAGGATACTAGCCGGGACACAGCAGAAAAAATGTTCACATTAAATGACTATTTGGATGTGTTAATTCCACGTGGAGGGGCTTCTCTCATTCAAACAGTTGTAGAGAAGTCATCCGTTCCTGTATTAGAAACGGGTGTTGGAAATTGTCATATTTATATAGATGATAGCGCTGATAAACAAATGGCCATTGATATTACTGTCAATGCAAAAACACAGAGGCCATCCGTTTGTAATGCTGCTGAAACTGTGTTAATTCATGAAAAATGGGCAGTGGAGCACTTTAAAGAGCTTGTTGAGAAGTTAGCTGAAAAGGGCGTTGAGCTTCGCGGAGATCAAAGGGCATTACAGTTGGATAATCGACTAGTAGCTGCATCAGAAGAAGATTGGGATACAGAACATTTGGATCTTATTTTATCTATAAAGGTAGTGTCATCAATAGAAGAGGCAATGGAGCATATTCAAATCTACGGAACCAAACACTCAGAAGCCATCATTTCTGAAACGAAAGATAATGTGGAGAAATTCTTTACCTATGTAGATGCTGCAGCATTATATCATAACGCCTCTACCCGTTTTACAGATGGATTTGAATTCGGATTTGGTGCAGAAATTGGTATTAGTACACAAAAACTTCATGCACGGGGTCCAATGGGACTAGAAGCCATGACATCCACAAAATATATAATTTTGGGAACAGGCCAAATCCGATCTTAACCTTTCGTACACAATGTTAAAAAATGAATCCAAAAATCCGCACCCTTCTACTATAAGGATGCGGATTTTAACTTAATATACTCTTTCCACGATGGAACAATCAATATCTTTTACGGACGTTTTTCCTGTTAAGGCTAAACTTGTGTCCAAATCGGCAACCAAGTTTTGTAGTACTTCACGAACCCCGTTTTCCCCATCCACTAATCCATAAACAAATGGACGGCCAATGAGGACCGCGTCTGCGCCTAATGCCAGTGCTTTAATGATATCCGTTCCTCGTCTAACTCCACTGTCAAACAAAACTGAAATCCTACCATTAATCACCTCGACAATAGAAGGCAATGCTGCAAGGGTACTTCTAACACCGTCTAACTGACGACCACCATGATTGGAAACGATTATTCCGTCTATTCCGTGTTCTATGGCCAATTGAGCATCGTCTTTATGCAAAATACCCTTCAATATAATAGGTAATCTTGTTTGCTGCTTAAGCCAACCAAGTTTTTCCCAAGTTATGCTTTGGTTTAATAAGATTTTTCTAATGGCATTGATTAATTCATTCGTATCTAGCAATCCGTCTCTGTTATATTTCTCTTGAAAGACAGGGTCATTAACAAAATTTGCAATTCCTGCTCCAGTTTGCATTGGAAAATATTGATTTTGCAAATCCCTTTCTCTCCATCCTAGGACCGTTGTATCCACTGTTACCACAATTGCATCATAGCCAGCTGCTTCAGCTCGTTTTACAAAGCTTGTAGCTACCTCGTCATCATTAGGCCAATATAACTGGAAATACCGTGGTGAACCAACGGAAGCTTCACCAATTTCCTCTAGGGAAAAGGAGGATACAGTGCTTGCTATATAAGGAACAGACAAAGAGGAAGCAGCTCTTGCAGAAGCTAATTCCCCTTCCGGGTGAACTACCGTTTGAAAGCCTACTGGTGCAAGGAAAAATGGGACAGCAAGCTTCTTCTCAAATAGGGAAGTTGTTAAATCCCTTGTTTCCACATTCGTAAGTACCCTAGGAATAATATCCCATTCCTTGAAGGCTTGTACATTTTTTTGTAATGTTTCCTCACCACCAGAACCACTTTGAACGTAATCAAAGGCACCTTTACCTAACTTATTCTTTGCTGTTTCTTCCCATTTTTCAAAAATAATCGTCTTGGAGTCATTAACGGGTAAAGCTGTACTCAAGTCCAACTCCCCCTAATCCTTTTTCATTTTCGCAGCGAGCCTGTTTCCGATAGATTGAATCCCTTGTATAATGATAATTAATATAACAATAGTGACATACATCACTTCCGGTTCAAAACGCAAATGACCGAATCGGTAAGCGACGTCACCTAAACCACCTGCACCAACTAAACCGGCCATTGCTGTTGCCCCAATTAAACCAATGATAGCAATCGTTATTCCAAGTATAATAGATGGCCTTGCTTCTCGGACCATAACATGCCAGATAATATGTCTTGTTTTAATTCCCATCGCCTCATAGGCTTCCAAAATCCCTTTATTAACTTCTAACAATGCTGATTCCATTAATCTAGCAATGTATGGTGCTGTGTAAACAACTAAAGGAACAATTACCCCTTTAACTCCCATGGATGTCCCAACAAGAAAGCGGGTGAATGGTAGTAAAAAGAAAAGCAAAATAATAAATGGAATAGAACGAGTAATATTTATGAAAACATTCAATGTTTGATAAACATATTTGTTTTCCAAGCTTTTGTTAGGACGCGTTAATACAAGTAAAACACCTAATGGGAGACCAATAATCACGGAGATAGCTAAAGAGATAGACACCATTTGGAAGGTCTCAAGAGTGGCCTTCCAAATCATACCGCCCCAGCGATCATAAAATTCTACAATACTATAGTTCATCAATATTCACCTCATCTACTCGGACGCCTTCTTCTCTTAAGTATTCCATTACTTTATCTGTTTCAGCTTTTTCACCTTGGATATGGGCTACCAACCTTCCATATGGTTGTGTTTTTAATTGAATGATGTTACCAGATAAAATGTTAGTGTGTACATCAAACTTCTTGGAAACCATGGAAAGTGACGGCCTCCCAGCAGATTCTCCAACAAAAGTAAGGGTTACAATCGGGCCTTGTTGTTTCATAACATTTAGTCCCGCTTCAGGTATATCGTGTGGGAATAAACTATTTACAAATTTCTTTGTCGTTTCCTTCTTAGGATCAGAATAAAGTTCCATAACTGTACCCTGTTCAATAATCTCACCATTTTCCATCACCGCAACATGATCACAAACCTTTTGGATAACATGCATTTCATGGGTGATTAGTAGAATGGTTATTCCAAATTCCTTATTGATTTTTAATAAGAGGGCAAGAATAGATTCCGTTGTTTCAGGGTCTAAAGCACTCGTTGCTTCATCACTTAATAGTACCTCCGGTTCGTGAGAAAGGGCTCTCGCAATGGCCACCCGCTGCTTTTGTCCCCCTGAAAGCTGACTAGGATAGGATTCTTTCTTATCTTGAAGTCCAACAACCTCCAAATACTTATCCACTCTTTTTGCAATTTCATCTTTTGAAACACCTGTTAATTTTAAAGGAATTGCAATATTTTCGTATACCGTTGCCGTTTGTAATAAGTTAAAGCCTTGGAAAATCATCCCGATTTTCTTCCTAGCTTCCCTTAGTTTTGCAGGAGACAATGAATTCATCTTTTGACCATTAACATATACGTCACCAGAACTAGGCTTCTCTAAAAGATTTACACAACGAATAAGTGTACTTTTACCAGCACCACTATATCCAATAACTCCATAGATTTCTCCTTTTTTTACTTCGAGGGAAACATCCTTTAATGCTTCTACTTCTTTATTCTTTGAATAAAACGTTTTTGATATATTTTTTAACTGAATCATTTTTAGTACCCCTTATGAGAGTTTGTCGTCAATAAACTTGATAATAGAAAATGAATGCCCCAAAAATTTGAGGCATTCCCTATTCTATTACTATTCTTTACCAAGAAGGAACAACGGAACCTTCAAAAGTTTCCTCAATAAATTGTTTTACTTCTTCTGATTGATAAATTTCGATTAGCTTTTGAACAACTGCATCGTCCTTGTTTTCTGTACGTACAGCTATTACATTTACCCAAGGAGAATCACTTGGTTCAATAAAAATGGAATCTTCTGTCGGTACATAGCCATGTTCAATAGCAAAGTTTGTATTAATTGTAGCAGCAGCTAACTCGTCCAATTGACGAGGAAGTTGAGACGCTTCTAATTCGATAAATTCTAGGTTTAAAGGATTTTCAACAATATCTAAAACAGTTGCTGCAACTCCTGCATCTGGGTCTAATGTGATTAATCCTGCTGCTTCAAATAGAATGAGTGCACGTGCACCGTTTGTTGGATCATTAGGAAGACCTACTCTATCACCTTCTTGGAGCTCAGATACATCAGATAAGCTTGCAGAGTAAATTCCCATTGGGAAGTTAACTGTTGTAGCAACTTCAATTAAGTCTAAGTTACGGTCTTCTTTGAAGTTATCTAAGTAAGGAACGTGTTGGAAGCTGTTTACATCAAGTTCCCCTTCAGCTAAAGCAATATTAGGCATTACATATTCAGTAAACACTTCAACATCAATAGTTAACCCTTGTTCAGCCGCTAACTCTGCTACCTTTTCCATAATTTGCTCGTGAGGGCCAGCTGTTACACCAACGGAGATTCTTTCTTCAGAAAGTGCTCCTGATTCATTTCCACCGCCACAAGCGGCTAGGACAACCAATAATAATGAAACTACTAAAAGTGATAATACTTTTTTCATGTTTATTTCTCTCCCTTTTTTATCATGTATTTTTGACGTTAACAATAAAGGTATTCATTTTAATAAAATAATAAAAGACCTCATCAAATAAGAAGAGGTCTAGTTAATAGTTTCACTATTCTCTCCTTATCTTTCAAGCTAACACGCTTGCTGGAGTTGGCACAATAACTTTTAAAGTCTGTTGCCGAGGTTTCACAGGGCCAGTCCCTCCACCTCTCTTGATAAGAATCAAAAATTATTTATTTGATTATCGTTAACATGGTTATTAATTTACACGGTTAAAGTATAAAAGTCAATCATTTTTTATCAAAAAAAGGCTATTGGAAAAATTATATATTATGATAACGTTTCCAATCCGCATTTTTATTAAAAGGACCTAATTTCCCCTAATTAATGGAGTCTTTTACTTAATCTTGTTAAAATAAGGAGAAGATATATTGTCATCAGAGGAGGCATCATCAATTTGAATAAATTAAAGGTACTTATTGCAGATGACGATGCAAATGTATGTGAAATACTTTCATTGTACTTAAAAGAAAATCACTATGATGTTGTGGAGGCAAACAATGGACAAGATGCCATTAATCTATTTAAAACCACTAATCCAGACATTATTTTATTAGATATTATGATGCCTGATATTGATGGATATGAGGTATGTAAAGAAATTAGGAAAACAGCAACAGTGCCAATCATCATGCTTACCGCCAAGGATGAAGAGTTTGACAAGATCCTTGGTTTAGAAATTGGCGCTGATGATTATGTAACAAAACCCTTCAGTCCACGGGAGGTTATTGCAAGAATAAAGGCCATTTTTAGAAGAATGCCCGCTCCACCAGAAGTACTTGAATTGAATAATGATAAGTATGAATTTGAGAATTTTACTGTTTATGTGAAACAGAGAGAAGTACAAGTGGGTGGAAAAAAACTCTTTTTCCGGCCGAAGGAATTTGATCTTCTTTTATATTTAATAAGAAACCCAAATATAGTGCATACAAGGGATCAATTATTAGAAAAAGTTTGGGGTTATGATTTTGTTGGGGATATCCGTACGGTAGACGTTCACGTTAAGAGAATTCGTGATGAGTTTGCAGCACATAATATTGATGCCATCCACACTGTTTGGGGAGTGGGCTACCAATTTCAGCCTAATGGTAAGGGGTGATCTTCCACCTATGAGATGGATAAATCAAAGCTTGTTTCGCCGGTTATTAATCAGCTATCTATTTATTTTTATTATTGGATTTGGGCTCATTGGAGTAATGATCGCCACTTCTTCACAGGATTATATTACAGAAGCAAAAAGACAAGAAATGCTCCAGCAAGCAACTAGCATTAACGCCGCTATAATGGATTTTAACAAAGTAACTCCAGAAGTGGAAAATGTTCTTCAACAAATCGGCCAGTTCACTGGCTTAAATATTTGGCTTTTTAATGATGAAGGGGAAATTGTTGCAACTGCATCTAGACAGGACGTGTTTGTGGGGGAGCCCATTAGTGACGATATTATTAATGAAGTATTACAAGGAAAAAATCGGATCGAAGTTATGCGTATTGAAGAAGAGGAACGCCCCATGTTATCCGTTATTGTCCCATGGGGAACAAACGAAAAAATACACGGGGGTATCGTACTTCATTCCCCTATTTCAGGTATTAACACTACGGTAGCAAACATTCGAGAAATTGTATTGTGGGGAATCATAAGTGGGTTAGTAATTGTAAGTATCCTCGTTTCTTATTTATCCTGGACCATTTCTAAGCCGTTGAAGAAGTTAGATGAAGCAGCAAATGAAATTGCCTTGGGAAATTATAGTAAACGGGTAAATCTACATGAATCTTTTCCTGACGAAATATCCGCCCTTGTAAGTTCCTTTAATCGAATGGCTGAAAAAATAGATAAAATTGAAAATGAGCGGGATCTATTAGAACAAAGAAGACAGGATTTTATTGCAAATATATCCCACGAACTTCGAACACCGTTAACAGCGATGAAAGGTTTTTTAGAAGCGCTACAAGACGGGTTAGTAAAGGATCCAGAATCACAAAAAAAATATTTTGAAATTATGCATCGAGAAACGGAGTATTTAAATCATCTTGTAAATGACTTAATGGATTTAATTAAACTGGAAAAGCAGGAAATTTCCCTTGATCTTTATTATGTACATTTAGATGAGGTACTAAAAAAGGTATCCTTAAATCTAGAACCTACAATGAAAGAAAGAGGAAATAAATTTGTCTTGGAGATACCTGATGACTCTCCAGCTATTATTGGAGACTCCATAAGGTTAGAAGAAATTTTTAAAAACATTATACACAATGCTAATAAGTTTACGGAAAATGGCACCATTACAACAAAAATGAAATATGAGTCCGAGTCTGTTACTGTACAAATAAAAGACACTGGAATAGGTATCCCTTCGTATGATTTAAAACGGATATGGGAGAGGTTTTTTAAAGTAGATCGAGTTCGTTCAAAAAAAGGGCGTGGAACTGGTCTAGGCCTTGCCATTGTTAAGGAATTAGTAAAGCTCCACCACGGAGACATCAATGTGGAAAGCGAGCTGGGAAAGGGAACAACCTTTACAATACGATTCCCAACCCATATGCAACAATTAAAGGATTCATAAAAAAGACCATTGCGCTGCAATGGTTTTTTAATTTGATTTAATAATTTTTTAATAAAATGCTTAAAGATTTATTACATCTTTTGTTTACAATAAAATTGATCATATTATGAATAATGGCTTATTCTATCTTCCGTCATGATTTGTTTATAAGTCTTTGAAGCTTGTAGATTATTAAATTAATATAAATTGGTGGGAATAACCATGAAAAACACAATGATAAAAGAAATTTTTATAATGAGATCTATAGCCTGTTTATGCATTGTTTTCATCCACGCTATTGGTGTGGGATTGACGACTACTTCACAAGAAACGGGAGCCTTCTCTGCTGTTATCTTTGATTCTATAAATATAATATTATATTTTGGAACGCCAATGTTTATTTTTATTTCGGAGCTTTTAATCGCCTATTCCTATAAAAATAGAAAAATTCCAGATCACTTTTTAAGTAAAAGGTTTAAATTGATTTTCTTACCCTTTTTGTTTATGGCTGTTTTTTACTCCATACCACATGCAACATCCTTAGGTGATTGGGGAACTAAAGTCTTTTTAAATGCCGTTATTGGAGACTTTCACGGATATTTCGTATTAATCATCTTTCAATTTTATTTATTACATTTGATCTTACACAAGCATTTAAAAAACTGGAACCCGAAAGTTGTATTAACTGTCACCCTATTAATAAATGTTACTTACTTGGCAGTCTTTAATTTTACAAATCCAGCTAACATCCCCTTCGGCGCATACATCTGGGAACGTTTTTATTGGGTTCCATTCTTAGGTTGGATTTTCTATTTCGCATTAGGGTTCTATTGTGGCCACTATTATGAAAGGTTTGTTTCATTAATCAAGGAACATAGGAAATGGGTATTAATGGCTCCCGTAGTTACTACTGCGCTTATGCTGTTCCTTTATCACTCTGAGTGGTTAACAGTTCATAGTTCGAAACGAATTGATTTGCTGTTACACACAACGGCTGTCAGCTTCTTTATCTTCTATGTTGCGACACAGCTAAAACAGTTGCCTAATTGGTTAATTAGTATTAGTCAATATTCCTTTGGAATATATTTACTACACTTTTTCTATATTTTATTCATCGATCTTATTTACAACCAATTATCAATCCAATTAGGTATATTCTATATCTTTATTCTATTTGCAGCGAGCACCATCAGTTCAATCGGAACCATTTATTACTTGAATAAATGGAAATATGGACAATATATCGTTGGAAAAATAGGTATAGGCTATAAGAATGCAGAAAAAGAACAAAACTACAAATCCAATGAACACTTTTCCAATAAAAAAGGCCTAAGATATTCCTCATAAAATAAGACATCCACCATGTTTTTACGGTGGATGTCTTTTATTTCGTTGAAAAGATACATTATAAACTGTTTAACTCCGCTTCTGGAAGATCAAGTTTTGCATCTAATATTAACTGCAATAAATGTAATCGTTGGTTCTGATTTACACTCCGTTGAAATAGACCTAATGTTCTTCTGTTTGAATCTACCCGGTGAACAAATACAATATCCTTTTCAGGCACAATATCAATAGATTGACCGTATCTCCCAATAGCTGAGAATAAACCCAACTCACTTAACGGGCCTTTTGTTGCAACCCACCACATATATCCATAATCATATACACTGTTTCCAGGAACTTCTGCTTGTGGAGATGTGCTTCGTTCTACCCATGAGTTAGGGATAATTTGTTCATTGCCCCATTTGCCATTTTGTAAAAACAATAGCCCAAATCTAGCCATATCACGTGCTGAAACCCGAAATAAATAGGAAGGGTGAATAGACCTTCTTAATTCATCGCTGTATTCTGTTTGATACAGGGTAAAGTCCTCCATACCAATTTTTTCAGCTATTTCTACGTTAAACTTTTCAAATAAATCAGCCTCAGTTTCAGCATTATAGATGGTTCCTAACACATTAAAATCCCAGTTATTATAATAAAAATGGGTTCCAGGTTCGTGACTACCTCTAGTTGGCCGATTCCTACGCATCGTCCACGACTCTTCCCCAGCTTGATGAAAGACCCCAGACTGAGAAGTTAGGAGGTTTTCAATGGTTGCTTGCTTTTCTCTCTCATTTAAAGGAGGTTCATCATCTATATTTAATTCTGCAAGGGTTTTATTTAGATTAATATTGCCCTGCTCCTCTTCTATGCCGTATAACGAGCTTAAAAAACTCTTTCTTACGGAGTGAGCATTCGTATTATGAGATACATTTCCCCAAGATAACAATACTTTTCCATCATAAATTACCATTGCCGCCGTTGAATTTAATGAATCGTAATAATCCCTGGCAACCTGAAGCTGCTCCGACGACCAGCCTGCTTCTTCAGGAGACTCATGCCATTCCCAAGTAGTATTTACTTCATGGCTGGCAGAATGGTTAACATTTAAAGATACAACTATAAAAGTAAAAAGTAAAATAAAAAATGTTACTATAATCATTTTATTACGCACAAAACCATCCTTTTAGAAATTGTCTATTTTGTCCATTCCCCTTTTTATTGTAACTAAAACTTTATAAATCAGTTTAGCTTTGAATAGGGTTCATTCTCCTAGACATACTATACAATTTTCCTATAACTATTGTAACATGTATAAAATGGTTCTTAAACTTAAGCAACAAAAAAGCCATCTTAGAAGGGCGCTAACAAGCAACCTTCCTAGATGGCTTCCTTTTGTTAAATTATTTTTGTACGTTTGAAGCTTGAGGTCCACGTTGTCCTTGCTCGATTTCGAAACGAACAGCTTGACCTTCTTCTAGAGTTTTGAAACCTTCACCTTGAATAGCTGAGAAGTGAACGAATACATCGTCTTGACCTTCAACTTCGATAAATCCAAAACCTTTTTCTGCGTTAAACCATTTAACTGTACCTTCTACCATGTTTGTTGCCTCCTAGTGGGACTTTCCCACATTAAAATTACTCATGTTGCTCAAGAATTTCATTCAAGATAAAATCACTTTTCAGCATTTTTTTCTTTCAAAAATATTCCGAACAATACTAAGCCTTTAAATAATAACATACATTACCCATAAAATCTATAGGCAAACAAATTTTTCAGCCAAAACGCAGTATTAAAGTCAATCATTTTTTATCTTTACTCAAAAAGACCTTTAGTTTTTTTACCTCTTCATCACTCATTTCTTTTTCTGAGTATCTCGCCTTAATGTACGCCTCCCCTAATTGATCTAAATCGGATTCTTCAGCGTTTATATCATACTTCTCTTTTATTTTATCTATATTTTCCAACGGTGTACGGGAGCTCCTCATCTCAAACCCCTCTTTTACCCTCTGAAACATAAAATGCCGATATAGAAAGCGTATTTTATCTCTGTTATTGTTTAATTCTTCCCACCGAGGCCCCCCTTTGAATGAAGATAACCAATTTCTTACCCTCTCCCCACTGTTTTTACGCCATTCTTCCCAGTTTATTACACTCTCTTTTTCGTCCACGTAATGACTTTTTTCCTGGATATTATTCAATCCACCTACCATTCCATTTAAAAATTTAATTATCCAATTACTAATATGCATAAAAACAAACCATAGTTTTTTCATTAAAAAATAAAGAAAAATAAACCCAAAAACAATTACTGCAATATAACCTATTACCATAAAAATCTGCCCTATTATTTCTCCTAAGACGGATGTTTCAGACTCCTCACCCATTTCCATAGAAAAGTCCGGTGTAACACTACCATTAACGGGAGGATCTTCAGAGTTAAATAAGTTGAAAAACCAACTAACCCAATAGAGGATTGTTCCAACAATATTGTAAAAGGCCCCTTGAATTAGATTGAAATTCACAATAAAAAAAACAACAACAATAGTTATTATTAAGAAAAACCTATTTTGCCATTTCAATGTACGATTAACGTGCGGATTATCTTCACCTGATAATGTAGCATCTGCTAAATGTCTGCTATTTGTAACGAAAAGAGTAATAACAATTGACAATACACCTGCCCATGTAATCACCGATAAGTAAGGGGACAATGCTTCATTATTAAGATAGAAGAAATAAGAAAAAAAGTAGATCAATAAACCTGCCCAAAAAAATGTAACTGGAAATACATTAGCCCACGTATTTTCAACAAATAAGAGTCCTCTGTATAGGAAAAGGTATCCAACCACCAAAGAAACGATAATTGCTCCTATAGTGCTATCTATTATTTCAAATGCATAGAAAAAGCTTAAAAATACAAAAAGTATAGTATGAATCCATTTTCTTTTCCCTCGTAAAATCACCCCAAAAACGATACCCACGATAAAGAATAATGGTAGTGAGAGAAACCAAACAAAATGCAATGATGAAGGAATAAAATATATAGCTAAGGCTAAAATGACAGGAAGAAATACAATAATTTCTACTATTCCCTGACATAGTCTCTTAAGAAAAAGCTTGCCATTATAAAACACTGACATCACCTTCTTCCTCACGATCCCCTTGCCTTTTCCCCTCTTTCTCCAGCCAAAGGATTTCTACTGAATTACCTAATCTCTTTAGTTCTTCAATACGTTCTTGGACTTGCTCACTTACATATGCAGTGATGAGAAGAATATCTTTATTCCTTATTTCTCTGTCTATATCTTCCTTCAAAAAATGGTTAAAGTTTCTACTACGATCCATTTTTAATTTGGCTAACGTATTGAGAAAAAAATACAAATGCTGTTTTCCACTTCTCGCTTCAATGCGAACGGACTCTTTTACGGATCGTACTTTTTCATCGGGCTCCCTTATATAAGAGTTACACCCAAACCCAGTGTTGATTCCTTGTGAAATGGTTGATTGAGCAATGGAAGCTGCATAGGAAATTCCCTTTTCAATTAAGTCTTCATCCTCTATTGACTTCCAAACGTCATCTGTCAGATCGAAATTTAAATAAATGAGTAATTGATGATCAGCTGTGTAATCCTTTTTACTTACCTGAAGACTCCCCACACGGGCAGTAGCATTCCAATTTACCCTTTTCATAGGATCACCATACGTATATTCCCTAATTCCAGCATTAATAAAGGGATCGTCCAATATCCACCGTCGCACGACCACATCACCATTCCAGCTTGTATATGGTAAAGGAATTTCCTTTAAGGGAATCAGCTTCGGATACACTAAAATTTGAGTGGTAACATTTAATTTTTTTTTATAAATACTTATCCCCAATAGATCCCCAATAGTAAGAGACACAGTCTTTTGATGATAAAAACCACGCTTTTTACATGTAATTCTATGTCTTCTTCTTATTTTTTGGTAAGGCATTAAGCTAAACATACTTCTATGAAATATCTCATCCACGATATCTAAATTCGATTGGTGTTGAAATTGGAGATTAGTGTGAAATCTTGATTCCAGTCGTAACCACGGAATTGGTAGGAGCTTTTTGTTTATGATCTCTTCCACCATCTCCATTTCTTCCCCTTCAAATACTGCCTCCTCACTAAAATAACGGGTATAGTAAATATTTTTGAGGCCCCATTTACTGACCAAACCGACTTGGATAAAAATGATTAGGACAGTTATAACGATTACCCAATGGATTCCCATCGTTATTCCTTTCCTTTCTTTATTACTTCTGATGGGACATCTATCTCTTCTAGTATTTCTTTTAATACTGTTTCTCCTTGATTTTCTTTTAGCCTCATTGTACTTCCAACAATTAATCGATGGGCCAATACCGGTTTAACCATTGCCTTTACATCATCAGGTATTACGTAATCCCTTCCCTGTAAAATCGCATATACTTGTACTGCTTTTAATAAAGCTTGACTTCCCCGTGGACTGACACCTAAATCAATACTAGGATGATTTCTAGTTCGTTCAATAATTTCAACCATATAGGAGAACATGTCGTCACTTACATGGACATTGGAATAAATCTGTTGAGCTTTGATAATTTCCTCGTTATTAGCAACAGAATTCACTATTTCTATAGGATTGGATTGTTTAAAGCGCTTTAAAATTTTAATACCTTCCTCTTTGGAGGGATAACCTACATTGATTTTTAATAAAAACCGATCTAGTTGTGCTTCAGGTAATGGAAATGTCCCTTGGCTCTCCACTGGATTTTGAGTTGCGATTACTAAAAATGGTTTTTCTAAGGGATAGGTTGTCCCATCGATAGTTACTTGTCTTTCCTCCATACATTCTAGCAATACAGATTGTGTTCTCGGAGTAGCACGATTTATTTCATCGGCTAAAATGATATTGGAAAAAATCGGTCCAGGGTGAAATTCAAACTCTCCATTTTTTTGATTATAGAAATTAATTCCACTAATATCCGTTGGTAGTAAGTCCGGTGTAAATTGAATACGTTTAAAAGAGGAATCTAATGACTTTGCCATCGATTTTGCCAATAATGTTTTCCCAGTTCCAGGTACATCTTCTAATAGGACATGGCCTGAGGAAATAAGGGCAACAAATAGATGGTCAATTGTCTCTTCTTTTCCAATAATTACTTTATTAATGTTTTGTTTTACTCTATCAGCTAAGCCTTTCACTCTCGAAATATCCATTTACTATCTCCTCTTCCTTCATAACTCATTTTATGACATATTATATCCCCTTAACTATCTTCTAGATATTTGTAAAATCCCCTGTTATTATTTGAAAAAATAGGCATTTTTCGAACTTTGTTGCTTTTTTGAAAAAGCTTGGGGGAGCGAAAAAATATAATAGGCTTAGCGACTAAAAGAAGCGCTAAGCCTTTGTTTACTACTATGCAAGATTTTCAAAAAGTATTTGTGATTTAACGATTATCTAAAAGTGTTTGTACTGTTACGAAAGTATAACCCTTGCTCCGTAAATCATCAATAATCATTGGGAGTGCCTCAACAGAACCAGCCAATAGTTCAGGGTTTATTTCTATATTGTGCTGTAATATAATCCCGCCTGGTGTAATGTCCCTGTGGACTATTTCAAGAATATTTTCAGCAGGCAGTCCTGTCCAATCCAGTGTATCCACAGTCCACATTATTGTTCTAAATCCTAGCTCTGCTATTACCCTTTCATCAGACCAAGTAACAGCTCCAAATGGAGGCCTAAATAAATCTGGTCTTCTTCCTACTGTTCTTTCAATTTCTTGTTCTGTGGTCCTAATTTCCTTTATTACTTCGGAAGTACTTATGGTAGGTAACGACGGATGTGTGTACGTATGATTTGCTAATCCGTGACCTTCCTCCACTATTCTCCTCATCATGTCAGGAAATTTCTTTACTTGTTTCCCCATAACAAAGAATGTAGCTGGAACACCTTTTTCCTTTAAAATATCAAGTATTTGCGGCGTGTAATGAGCCTCTGGTCCATCATCAAAGGTAAGAGCAACTAGTTTTTTTGACGGATTACCACTATATATACGTGTAGACGTACGTTCCTTTTGAGTATAGACAAAGGTTCGGTTTAAAGTTTGATTGTACTCTACTTTCATACCTAGCTTTTTCACAACATCGATTAATGGAACAAAAACTTCTTGGCTTACTTCTATTGTAGGAGTAGATAAGAAATCCCTTTTCCATTCATTTGTATCACTAAAATAGCTGTCAGCAAATCTTGTTCCAATCGGGATAGCAAAATAGTCATCATCAAGGGTAAATACAACAGAATTGTATTTTTCATTCCAATCTACTTTTGCACTTGTATGTTTGAGAAATAGTGCCGGAACCATTAAGTTACCGTCTTTTAACAAATATTTCGTATTGTGCGCTTGACCATCAATAAAGATAGGGGCTTCAGGAAACATCGATTCTTCCCCATGTGTTGTTATGCTGGTATTGAAAAAAGCGATAACAATAAGACAAACAAACAGCACTCCCTTCAAAAGGGTATTAATCATCTTGTTTGCAAAAATATCCATGTAATAAAACTCCTTCTGTTTCATTTTTACTATTTTATAATTTATCCAACTAAGGCATTTTTAATTGAAATATTTTTGTAATTAATTTGTAATAACCCCCTCTCATCTATTGACACTTATAATCTCCCGAAAAATTCCCAACGTTTTCCTAATGATAGAGGTTTAGAAACCTGATAGCCTTGTATACGTGCAAGAGAAAACTAAAAGATTACTAGGAGGTTTGCTTTATGCGAAAATTATTAATTACATGTACGTTAGCATTTTCTTTATTTTTTGTAGGAGATAAAATAGCAGAGGCTTCATCCGTGCACACTGTTCAAAGTGGAGATACATTCTGGATTCTTGCAAATCAATACGGCGTTCCTGTAAATGAGATTAAAAGAGCTAATAATAGAACAGGAGATATGATTTATGTTGGCGAGAAATTAAACATTCCAACATCATCTATTTCTTCTGAAGAAAAACGATTAATGGCTCAGCTTGTAACTGCAGAGGCAAAAGGAGAACCTTATGCTGGTCAAGTTGCTGTAGCAACAGTTATTCTTAACCGAGTAGATAGTGATTTATTCCCGAATACTGTTCGTGAGGTTATTTATGAACAAAGACAATTTACTCCAGTAAGTACTGGAACCATTTACCAAAAACCAACTGACTCTGCCGTAAGAGCAGTTAACGAAGCAATTGCCTTTAGGGGCCAAGGAAGTGGTTCTTTATTCTTCTATAACCCAGCAATTGCTACTAACTTTTGGAATGCAACAAGACAGCATACCATAACAATTGGAAACCATGTTTTCGCTAAGTAATTAAAAATAGGCCTGGTTGGAGAATCGTATGATTCTCGCCAGTGCCTGTCTCCTCCTTTTCTAGCATCCCTTTGTAAATGCTTGCGTCGAGACAACTCGCAGCGATTGCTATTTTCTGAGCGGAAAATATATAACTTTTTCAGTGCCCTTCTTTGCTCATCGCTGGAGTCGTCGCCTTTTACTTCTTCGAGTCATCAAAAAACAATCTATCTTATGAATTTATTTATGCCTTTAAAATAGGATCTTTTCCTTCAAGGAATGGGGGATATATTTCAGGATGTAGAATGTGGGCGATCTTTTTTAACCCTATAAGCAGTCTTGGAGATGGCCGGCAGAAATAAGGTTCATCTAATACATACAGCTGTTTTGTTTTTATAGCATCCATTTCCATCCAACCTGGTCGTTTCAAAAGAACTGAAGGATTCACTTTAACCTTTTCCACCCCTACCCAAACAAGGCTTATCACATCTGGGTTCCGTTTTCGAACATCCTCCCAATCGGTTTGAACATTTGCATCCTCATAGTCTTTGAAAATATTTATTCCACCTGCTAACTCACTAATCTCTGTCAGCCAGTTCGCTGCTCCTGGAGTAAATACAGGCTTTGGCCACCACTCCCAATATAATGTTTTGACATTTCCTACCTGTGAGCTTTTTGCTTTGTAATCTTCTATTATTGCATGGAATTTATTGTAGATTACTATTGCCCTCTCGTATGTATTTGTTTCTTTTCCAATAAACAGCAATTGCTCCCCGACACTAGATAGTGTTTTTGGATTCGGTACAATTACGTAAGGAATATTCCTTTTTTCTAGTTCCTCTATGTTTTTTTCCATGCCAGGAACTGTCAAGGAAGCTAGGACTAAATCAGGCTTTAGCTTTTCTACCTTATCCATATCAATAGACAAATCAGGCCCTAGTTTCGGCAAATGCTGTATCTCTTCGGGCCAATCGGAATAATCGTCCACACCAATCAGGGATGGTATAAGATCTAAGTACGCCAATAGTTCAGTATTACTGGGACATAGGGAAATAAGTTTCAAAGTTACCACTCCTTTCATATAAAAAACACGCCAAGCTTATTTAAAGTTAATTATACATTATCGTTTATTGTCAATCCTGACTACCTTTTTTTACTTTAATCGGAAACTAGCTCCATCTATTATTTCCAAACTAGTGTTTCCCTTTAGTTCCTTCATTAATTGGAATAATGCGCGATCCTTTTGTTTTGCTTCGATCATACAATCGATCTGTGGAACGCTCCCATTGATTTCATTTAAAAACTTCAGAAACATCTGAACATCAATGTAATCGGCATGGCTTCTAAATTCCTTGTCACTCTTCGGGCTAGATATATGCATCTTTATAGGAAGTTGGGAGGTGGACCAAGTATTCACTACTCGATCCCAATCCTGTACCCAATTCTTCTCTTCAAAATTTGCTATATGATGATGATAATCAAATACTAAAGGGATCCCTAACTTTTCACATAAATATAACGTATCCCTTAGATGAAAGGATTTATCATCATTTTCAAGCATAATCATTGTTTGAATAAATGACGGAACATGCCCCCAATTACTAATAAATCTCTCTAAAGCGCCCATCTTATCTTTATAACTTCCTCCAACATGCATGACGCAACGCTGCCCTAAATCAATTCCCATACCTCTTAATAAGTCAGCATGAAGCTTAAGGGTTTTTAAGGATGCTATTAATATTTCTTTTTTCGGTGAATTTAGAACGACAAAATGATCTGGATGAAAATCCACTCTCAAATTATGCTTTTGAATATAGTTACCTAAATTCTTTAATTCCTCTTTCAATGGGGATAAGAAATCCCAACCTTGAAGTGCTTCATGATTAGCAAGGGGGATTAATTTAGAACTGAAGCGAAAAAAGGAAATACCATTTGCCACATTATGCTTAAGAAGCCTGTGACAATTTCCTAAATTAGAAAGGGCTATCCGCTCTAGTTTTCTTATGGCCCCCTCTCGGTCCGTTATCTTTTCAAATTGGGAAAAAGTCATTGTTTGGGAAGGGGAACTGTTTTTTAGTTCCATACTCATTGCAACAAAACCTAACCTTACGATAGTCAAGGTTCATTCTCCTCTACAGTATGATCATTCTTCCTATTTTCCTAACTTTATAAAGAATTATGTGTTTTCTATACCTTGACGAGTTCCTTTTTACCCCTATCTTCATAACGTATTATGGGGGTAAAAAAATGTCTATATTACTGTTTTTTCAAGAAATTGTAGTCTTATATATTATTGCTGTAATCGGCTGGATTGCATCCATTCGAGGTGTTTTAAATCAACAAAGCGATAAGATAATGATACAGCTTGTCCTATATGTGACACTTCCTTCTTTAATTATTTATTCTATGAACTTTACCATGGACTGGTCTGTTTTATATGACTTCCTATGGCTAATTGGATTGTCCATTTTTGCTATGCTTACGGCAATTACTTTAAGCCTTTTATTAAACAAAAAATTCACCCTCCCCTCCTCTCAAGAAGGTATCTTTCAATCGTTAATTATTTTTGGAAACCAAGGGTTTATTGGTTACGCTGTTTGCTATATGTTATTTGGGGAAAAGGGAATTATGTACGGGGCCATTTATAATATCACTTTTTTGTTATTTATTTGGACTTATGGTGTCTTTATTGTTGCCAGACATAAAGAAAAGTTATCTTTGAAACAAGTATTGACTAGTCCTGGCCTCGTTGCAACAATTTTTGGAGTAGCTATCTTACTATTGCCAATGAAAATCCCTACAGCTATAAGCCGCCCCCTGGAATACATTGGTACTATGACCATCCCATTATCCATGCTCATTATCGGAAGCATTATCGCAAAATTGAACCTTCGACAATTAAATTTATTATTAAAAAATAAATATTTGTGGATTGCATCCATTTCAAAACTAGTAATTATACCTTTATTCTTATTTCCATTTATGATTTTTTCCATTTCCTATATTACTTTAGCTGTAGCAATTTTGATAGCCGGTATGCCATCTGGACCCACCACTTCTTTGTTTGCAGTAAAGTATAATGCTGATACGGAATTTGCCGCGTTAGGAGTTTCTCTGTCTACCGTATTGTCTTTATTTACGATACCCCTTATTTATACTTTATTATCTTTTTTTATTTGGTAAGTGTAAACGGTTAACAAATGGACGTAAAAGAAAACTAAGTAATCCTAAAGGGTTATGGGAATTTTTTGTAAATATTTTCTTTGTTATTTCGTGGTTTAATTGGTTCACAAGGAAATCGACTGACCCATTACTTAATGCTTCTAACCCCTGTCTTAATACTAAGGAGTTTTGGTAGCTTTTCCGTAAGTGCTGCGTTAGCTCTTCATAAACACCATTACCTAAAATATCGTTTGCTGCATATACTCCTGTCAAAATGGAAGCAAATTGTCCAAACCCTAGAAATGGCATAATGGAGCCAAAACAATTACCTGTAAAAAAGGTATTACCGATTCTTGGAAGTTTACTTCTGCCTATTTGATAACCAGTGATTTGAAATTGGTCTGTCACTTTAACTGTTTGATTAAAATGATTACATACCTTATTCATAAAGTTGTCCCATAACCTACTGAGTTCTTCTTGGGAAATTTCCCCATACTCTGGAAAGGCTATAGCCATATTTCCCTCATTATGTGAAAATGGAAGAAAATAACCATATCCTTTCGGAGCCACTTCGTAATCTAACCAAACTGGTACAGAGTATGGACTAAAATCCCCCACAATAGTTGCCCCTTTAATGGTGACAGTTAAATCATTCTGAAAGTTTCCCATTTCATCAGCATACGCAGCATCTCCAGTTGCTATAATGACATGGCTATATTCTTGAGACAATTCTTCATAAGATTTATTGGAGTGAAATATAATTTCTGACTTCATTTGTTCTGCTAATTGATTTTCATATGACTGCTCATGTCGCCCCCTAATATTTATAAAGCCTAGATGTTCCTTAACTGAAGCAGATGAATTTGGAGAATGGATCATTAGTTCATTTATGTGACTTGTGGGCTTTAAATAAATATGAAATCGCTCCCCTAAATAACGAATTGGATCTTGTACAGGTCTTGTCAAAATGGAGAGCATTGCTTCTCCATTAATAAAACGGTCTCCTACACCCCTCCTTTTTTCATAAATGGTTGGTTGAATTCCATTTTGCTCGAGGGTAAGAGCGCAGGCTAATCCTGATAAACCAGCTCCCATGATTGCCACTTTCATTAAATATCCACTCAATTCGTTTTAATTTATGCTCTAAAGACAACAAACCATGTGAAATAGAGCTTTAAATAAATTATTTCTTTAAATCATAAATAATATGTAGCTCTAAACTGTCAATATTGTAATAAACATGATATTTTATTTACGGAGCTAGTTTTTAATACCTTCATAATTATTCAAAATGATAACAAACTATAAAAAAGTAGCTTTTTTACATAAATAAACAATAGACAGACATTAGCTTATGATAAAATTGAATGCATTGGAGTGTAAACACATGTCAAAACAACAAATTGGTGTTCTTGGTGTAGGTGTAATGGGCAAAAGCTTAGCCTTAAATTTTGAAAGCAGAGCCTATTCCGTATCCATTCATGACATTTCCAAGGAGAAATTGGAGGAAATTGCTCGAGAAAATAACGATAAAAATATCGTTTGTACATACAGTGTGGAAGAGTTTGTTAATTCCCTAGAAGTACCAAGGAAAATCGTTTTAATGGTACAAGCCGGCGAAATTACTGATAAAGCTATTGAATCCCTGCTCCCTTATCTAACGGAAAAGGACATTTTGATTGATGGAGGAAATACATACTATGAAGACACGATTCGACGTAATAAATATCTTGCGGAAAAGGGAATCCACTTTATAGGTACTGGAGTTTCAGGGGGGGAAGAAGGGGCTTTAAAAGGACCATCGATTATGCCTGGTGGACAACGGGAAGCCTATGAGCTTGTTGAACCCATGTTAAAAGATATCTCCTCTAAAGTAAATGGCGATCCATGCTGTATATATATTGGTCCTGACGGAGCAGGTCATTATGTAAAAATGGTTCACAATGGGATTGAATACGGCGATATGCAGCTCATTTGTGAGGCTTATTTTATAATGAAGCATGTCTTGGAATTAAGGGCTGATGAACTTCACCGTATCTTCTCTGATTGGAACAACGGGGAGCTTGACAGCTATTTAATAGAAATAACTGCAAACATCTTCACAAAGGTGGATGAAGAAACAGGTAAGCCTTTAGTTGATGTCATTTTAGATACAGCAGGTCATAAGGGAACTGGAAAATGGACAAGCAAAAGTTCTTTGGATTTAGGTGTTCCTTCACCTATTATTACTGAATCAGTGTTTACCCGATTCCTTTCGGCTATGAAAGAAGAACGGGTGAAAGCAAGTACTGTTTTGTCTGGACCAAATGTTGAACCATTCAAAGAAAATAAAGAAGCTTTTATTGAATTAATTAGACAAGCATTATATATGAGTAAAATTTGTTCCTATGCACAGGGGTTTGCTCAGTTAAAAGCAGCATCTGAAGAATATAATTGGAATTTGCAATACGGAGACATTGCCACGATCTTTAGAGGAGGATGTATCATCCGTGCCGCTTTCCTACAAAACATTAAGGAAGCATATGATCGGGATGCTAATTTACCAAATCTATTATTAGACCCTTATTTCAAAGAAATTACGGATAATTATCAGACTGCCCTAAGAGAAGTAGTGGCTGTTGCTGTTAAAAGGGGAGTACCTGTACCTGGATTCACAGCTGCCATTGCATACTTTGACAGCTACCGTACAGAGCAGCTTCCTACCAATCTACTTCAAGCACAACGTGATTACTTTGGTGCTCATACGTATCAACGTATTGATAAAGAAGGATCATTCCATACAAATTGGCTAGAAAAATAAGGTGTATATAAAAAATGGGAACCCAAAAATCGGTTCCCATTTTTATTTTTTGGCTTTGATAAAGGATATTGTTGATTTTTAAACAACGTTGATTGAAGGGGAAGATGCGAGACTGTCTCTTCCTCTGCAAGCTTAGCTTTGTAGCGTATCCATCGAGACAAATCGACGTTATTTCGAAGAAGCAATGCTCTTTCCTAGCGGGAAAAGCAACGGCTGAAGACCCCACAGGGACGAGGAGGCTGAAGCATTGCCCGCGGACAGCGAGTATCTGAAGAGAAAATCAACATCAAAGTTTTACAGAGCTTATTTTTTAAAATTAATTTTTAATTGGACGAATTATTTCTAGGCACTTGCTTATTTTTTTACAAATAATAGCAATCATTTTGTCGGAATTTATCAAATCGCTTGAAATCGATACGATATAAGAGCAATAAAAAAGATTTGTACCCCTTATCTACTTGTCAGTACATTAATCAATGCTTAGAGCTAATAATCCTATTTAAACAGGTTTGATAAAATCTCAAGAAATTAATACCATTAATATTGTTAATGTAACTTTCTTTACGAAACCTTACGAGGAGGGGATTTTTTATCAATAACGGAAAATCACTTTTTAACAGAGGTGAAAAATCTTAATGGCAAATAAAACACAAGCAGTCCTGGATACCTTTTCTATGAGTAAACCAACTACCAGTGATGGAACTCCCATGTGGGAATTGGTTAAAGCTTCTACATTAGACCTCAATTCTCCATATAAATATATTATGATGTGTGAGTTTTTCTCAGAAACATGTATTGTGGCTAAAGAAAAAGACAAATTAGTTGGATTTGTCACCGCATTTATCCCTCCTGAAAAACCTGATGTACTTTTCATTTGGCAAGTTGGTGTTGATGCATCACAGCGTGGCAAAGGAGTCGCATCAAAGATGTTAAACGAACTCCTAAGAAGAAATGCGTGTAAGAATGTTAGATTTGTAGAAGCGACGGTTACTTCAACTAACGCAGCTTCTCAATCATTATTCTTTAAGTTAGCACGGGAACATGGTACTGATTGTGATGTTAGTGAATGTTTCCCGGAGGAGCTATTCCCAAATGGTAACCATGAGGCGGAATTTACGTACCGCATTGGACCTTTATCCGAGTAAACCAATAAAGTTACTGAGCTTTATACAAAAAACAATGGAGGTATTTCTAAAACAATGAATAAAAACGATTTGAGCATCTTCGAAGAAATTGAGTCAAGTGTACGGAGTTATGTACGAGGCTTCCCAACTGTTTTTACAAAAGCAAAAGGATATCAGATGTGGGATGAAGCTGGAAAGGAATATATCGATTTCTTCTCTGGTGCAGGTGCTCTAAATTATGGTCATAATGACCCTAAAATGAAACAGAAATTAATCGAATACCTAATGAGTGATGGTGTTACACATTCACTAGATATGGCAACTTCTGCAAAAAGAGACTTCTTAAAGAAATTTAATGATGTTATTTTAAAACCAAGAAACTTAAACTATAAGGTAATGTTCCCTGGTCCAACAGGTACAAACACGGTGGAAAGTGCATTAAAGTTAGCGCGTAAAGTAACTGGAAGAACGGATGTCATCAGCTTCACAAATGGATTCCACGGTATGACAATTGGATCTTTGTCAGTAACAGGAAATGCTTCTAAACGGGCAGGTGCCGGAATTCCACTAAACCACACTGTTACAATGCCTTATGATAACTTCGTAAATGACGAAATGGATACATTAGATTATCTTGAACGTTTCCTTGAGGATAATGGAAGTGGTGTTGATACACCTGCTGCTATGATCTTAGAAACAGTTCAAGGTGAAGGCGGCATTAATGCTGCAAGATTTGACTGGATCAAACGAGTAGATGAAATTTGTAAGAAATATAGTATTCTCCTTATCATCGATGATGTTCAAGCGGGTGTAGGAAGAACAGGTCCTTTCTTCTCCTTTGAACCTGCAGGTATTGAGCCAGATATTATTTGCCTATCAAAATCTATTGGTGGATATGGAATGCCATTGGCCTTAACATTATTTAAGCCAGAGCTTGATATTTGGAATCCTGGGGAGCATAACGGAACATTCCGTGGAAACAACCCTGCCTTTATAACAGCAACAGAATCTTTATCTTATTGGGAAGATAAGTCCTTTGAAGAAAGCATTAATGCTAAATCTGAAAAAATCACGAAATTCCTTCAAAGTATTGTAGATAAATATCCAGAATTAGAAGGTAATGTTCGTGGCCGCGGGTTCATGCAAGGGATTGAGTGTGGAGTCGACGGTCTGGCTTCTAAGGTTGCAGAAGAATCCTTTAATCGAGGATTAATTATGGAGACCTCTGGTGTAAATGATCAAGTATTTAAACTATTCCCACCATTGATTATTGACGATGCTGGACTTGAAAAAGGATTTAAGATTATTGAAGAAAGTGTAAAAAGCTTAATCTCAGCAGAAGAATTAGTAGCAAATTAATTAGGAAATTTAGGAGGAAACAACATGAAAGTAGTTAAACTAGAAGATATTATTGGTACAGATCAGGAAGTAGATGGAGGTAACTGGGTAAGTCGCCGCCTTCTATTAGCAAAGGATGGCATGGGTTACTCTGTACATGACACAATTATCAAAGCAGGAACTGAAACTCACATTTGGTACCAAAACCACCTAGAAGCAGTATATTGTATCGAAGGTGAAGGAGAAGTTGTAACACTAAAGGATAACAAGGTACACAAAATCACTGCAGGAACTCTTTATTCATTAGATGAGCATGATGAACATCTATTACGTGGGAAAACAGATATGCGAATGGTTTGTGTATTCAACCCACCTATCACAGGTAAAGAAGTACATGATGAAAATGGTGTATATCCAGTAATTAAGGAGTAACTTCCTTAAACATAAATCTACCTCGCTTTTAAAGGATGCCCTATTATAGACTATAGGGCATCTCTTTTTATGTATACTGTTGGAAGATAAAAACTGTACTTGTTCGAGACAAGGGGGTGTGGAAAGCAAAAAAAGCTGATTTTAAATCAGGAATCGTCTTCCTTCATTAAACCAGCTTTAATTATATCAACTATTATTTTTCATCAATCAATAACACACGGGCTGGGGAAGCATCTGTCCCCACAAGCTTCAACGGTGCTGCAACCATTAAATACTGCCCCTCTGTCACGTCTTTTAAGCGTAAACCTTCTATTATTATAATATTGTTACCAAAAAGTGTTTTATGGGTTGGATGCCCCTCCTGGCTCCTTTCAATACCCAGGGAATCTATACCCACTCCCCTAATACCCTTTTCCGCTAAAAGTCGAGCTCCATCTTCTGCTACAAAAATAAAACCAAAATTAAATTCCTCGTCAAATGAATTTTTTGTTTTAAGCAAAATAAAATCATTTTCTTGAATGTCTAAACCCTCTAGATCTGCGGCTGTAATTCTGTCTTCCACATTCGTTAAATCAAAGACTTTACATTGCCCAACTAGTTTTTCCAGTTCTATTGTTTCGAAGGTTGCACCACCTTCCACCATATGTAGTGGTGAGTCAATATGAGTTCCAGAATGAACATCAAGATCTAATCTAGATTCAGTTACATAACCATTCGTTACCGTATTAAATTTAGGCTGTTTCTCTGGTTTGTTTTTATATACGGGCATCCCTTCGTATATGGATGAACTAATATCAATTACTTTCACTCGTGTTTCCCCCTTTAATAAATTACACTTCATATTTCTCATCACTATCAAAAAGTGACCACCAATGGAATCCATCTTTCTTCAAAAGTTCTTCAGAAGCCTTTGGACCCATTGTTCCAGCCTTGTAGTTTGGAAAGTCCCCAGGATGATTTTTTTCCCAATAGTTGGAAATAACATCAATAAAGTTCCAAGACAGATTCAACTCATCCCAGTGTGCAAAGTTTGTTGTGTCTCCGAGCATGCAGTCGTACAATAACCTCTCATAGGCTTCAGGAGTATTAATACTATCCACGCTATTATTACTATAATCTAATTGCACTGGCGTAGTTTCTCCAGTAGGTCCTACCTTCTTTCCATTAAGTAAGAGAGTAATACCTTCATCTGGCTGGATATGAATAATTAATAAATTTGGATGGGTGGATTGTTGCTGATCAAAATACAAGTTCATTGGTAACTCTTTGAACTGGATAACAATTTTAGTGGACTTTAGGCTCATCCGTTTTCCTGTCCGAATATAAAATGGAACCCCGGCCCATCTATGATTATCAATAAGTAATTTACCTGCTACAAAGGTTTCTGTTCCAGAATTAGGATCCACCTTTTCTTCTTCGCGATATCCAATGACAGATTTACCATTCATCTCTCCGGGGCCATACTGACCTCTTATGAAGTAGTTATCCAACTCTATAGGTTCCATTGGTCGTAGAGCTCGAAGAACTTTAATTTTTTCACTTCTGATTTCGTCAGGTGTTAAACGTATTGGGGGATCCATCGCAATTAAGGATACCATTTGTAGCATATGGTTTTGTACCATGTCCCGCAGTGCACCTGAGGTTTCGTAATAACCTCCACGGTCTTCTACCCCTAAAGTTTCACAGGAAGTGATTTGTATATTGGAAATATAGCGGTTATTCCATAATGGCTCAAAAATAGCATTTGCAAAGCGGATTACTTCGATATTCTGTACCATTTCCTTACCTAAATAATGATCAATTCGATAAATTTGATCCTCATCAAAGGCTTCTCTGATTTCTTCATTTAATTGATTAGCAGATGGATAATCATGACCAAATGGCTTTTCGATAACAAGTCTTGACCAACCCTTTGTATTCGTTAAACCTTCTGACTTTAAATTGGAAGCTATAGTACCGAAAAATTCAGGAGCCATTGCCATATAGAAAATACGGTTTCCAGGTATATCGAAATCATTATCTAACTTGTTAAGGATTGTATTTAAACTATCATAGGAACTCTTACTAGTTACATCAAAGGGTAAATAAAAGAAATGCTTACAAAAGTCTTTTAAATCTCCTACATTAGGGTCTATTTCCCCTTTGATGGATTGATAAACCGTATCCCTTAAGGTTTCGTCTGTCCATTCCCGGCGTGCTACTCCTACTACAGCAAAATTCTCTGATAATCTCCCTTTATTATACAAATGGTAAATCGATGGGAATAACTTTCGTTTTGCTAAGTCCCCTGTTGCTCCAAAAATAACAATGAGTGTTTTTGGTTTTGTTCGTGCAGTCATATAATTAAGCCTCACTTTGTATATACTTAGTTAAAAATTTTTTTTATTATGTATCCAATAATTCTTTTTAGAAGTTTTCCCTGCTAAAAATATAATTATCACAACTAAAATAACAATAGCCCTTTAGCAAAAAGGGACACGTATTAATATAACTTATTTTCTTATCCTATTCCATAATTTAAAACTATTTTGACTAAATTTCTTTCATTAGTTATTCCATAAGCTTTTATCATATAAAAGGATACTGCGGAGCCTTTATCTAAAAAAGACTCCGCAGCATCCTTTCCAATAATTCTTACTCCTTTGTATCTAGGGGCTTTAATTTTGCTTCAATGGATTCGCGCTGATCTTCAAAATATGGCGGCAGTGCTAAATTTTCACCTAAATGCTCAAAATCCTCATCTGTTTCAAATCCAGGACCATCTGTTGCAAGCTCAAATAAGATTCCATTCGGCTCACGGAAATAGAGGGAACGGAAATAATAACGCTCCACAAATCCTGAGTTTGGTATGTTTAGCTCACTAGTTACTTTAACCCACTTTTTTAGTTCCTTTTCGTTCTCCACTCGAAAGGCAACATGGTGAACACTACCTCTTCCTTGCCTTTCACTGGGAAGATCCTTACATTCAACAACATGTACTTCAGCGCCTGTTCCACCCTCTCCCGTTTCAAAAACAAAAACGTCTTTTTCTGATCCATCTATTTTTGTTCTATACCTTCCCTTTTCACGGAAGCCTAATACATTAATTAAAGATTTAGTAGTTCGCTCTAACCTTGAAACAGTAAGTACTACGGGACCAAGTCCTAAAATTCCATGTTCTTTTGGTACCGTACTCTTCTCCCAAGGAGTCCCCCCTGCAACCCCTTCGTTCTTTTCATCAGACACTAAAATAAGTCTTTGCCCCTCGAAATCACGAAAGGCAAGAGTTGCTCGTCCACTGTCCTTCATTATCTCATCATGGTCGACCTCATATTCTTCCAACCTCATTTTCCAATAATTCAATGATTCATCATTAGGTACCCTTAATGAAGTTGCTGAAATTGTATTTGTTCCATATTGAGTTCTTCCTGCAAAAGGAATTTCGAAAAACGTCAAATCTGTTCCCGGATTCCCCCTTTCATCTGCATAAAAGAGGTGATACATGGATGTATCATCCTGGTTGACTGTTTTTTTTACTAAGCGAAGTCCCAATGTTTTCGTATAAAAGTCATAGTTTTCCTTGGCATTTGCTGTTATAGCAGAAACGTGGTGTATTCCTAACAATGGCTTTAAGTCCAAAATTCTTCACCCTTCCTAGGATCAAATTACATAAAAGTATGTTACTTACTAAAGTATAGTGAAGTTAAATATATGTGTAAATAATTATTTCTATAAACGAAATAGACAAACTTGAAATATGTTACAATGGTTTTGAGAAAAGAGGAGATAAAAATGAAAAATATCCTTTCAAAGCGTATTCCAGAAACTCTTATGGTTGGTGTTATTGGAGGATACTTATTTTACTTAGGACACTTGCCTTTACCTTGGGTATTGGGAGCTATGGCTGCTGTTATGCTTTGGCAATCCATTACTAAGCGTGAAATGGTTTGGCCATCCCCTTTCAAAAATGGCGGTATACTT
Source organism: Evansella vedderi (assembly GCF_030813435.1). GTDB lineage: Bacteria > Bacillota > Bacilli > Bacillales > Salisediminibacteriaceae > Evansella > Evansella vedderi. Next base: position 70,227 of record NZ_JAUSUG010000009.1, read on the forward strand.
TTTCTTGGGATTTATTTTGGATTATACTTTACAAAGGATACCTTCTTATCCGTCAGTCCATACCTGCTCCCCTATATTCTTGTTACAGTTGCCCTTATCTTAATAAGTATCATAAATAGCACTTTAATAACGAGATGGATTCCCGTTGATAGAATTACAAGTGTTTTTGGTTCTATCCCTGGTGGGCTTACAGAGATGGTAATTGCTAGTGAAGCTTTAAAAGCAAAATCTTCTTTGGTGGCTATATTTCAAACAGTAAGACTGCTGACGGTTCTCTTCATCGTCCCTTTTTTGATTGTTCATGCCTTTACGTCAGATGTTACTATTCTTGATACTCCCATAACATCACAAAACATGGAAGGGTCTACTTCGAATTATTTCTGGTTCTTATTCCCTATTATTCTTGGAATTTTACTTCGTAACTCTTTACCTGCTGGAATCGTTATAGTCCCACTTATAATAACAGCACTCTTAAATGTAAGTGTTATAGAATTGCCTGCCTTACCGCCGTTGCTTCTTATTGCAGCACAGGTCACTGTAGGAATTGGTATGGGAAAAACCATTACCTTATCTGATCTCAAGCTTGGTGGAAAGTATTGCTTTGTTTACTTCGGTTTAGCGTTGACGTTAATTGTCGTATCCTTTCTATTTGGTGCGATTCTTGCACAATTCACATCGCTTACGTTAGCTACAGCCTTGCTTAGTGTTGCACCAGGTGGATTAATAGAAATGGTACTCACTGCTTCCGCTGTGGGAGCGGATCCCGCAATTGTAAGTGCACTTCAGCTTATAAGAATTTTTATTATCATCGTTTTTGTACCACCAGTTTTGAAATGGTACTTTAGGAAAAAAGAATTACATGAAGCAGCTTAAAAAAATAAGGGCGACTCAAAGGGGATGTTATTAACCCTTGAGTCACCCTCTCTATATGTTAGAACTTAATGCTCCTTCTTGTTCAAGGCCGTAAGTGTCTTAAAATGACCAGGAATATTAATTTGTGTAAACTTCTCCCACTTTTGCATTATCCAGTATTTATAAAATGGTACATGCTTCATCTTCTCCGGACGTGTAAATGGATCGGATATACCATTTGCAATAAGCGTTATTTTTAATCTAGAACCTGGTTCGTTAATTAAATAGCTTCCCAGTTTAAAAATTTCAGCTTTATGAAATAAGTCATTTAAACGTAAATTTATTTGACGGAAAGCCTCCATATCGACATCCTGCGAATACCCAATATTAATTATAATTTGATTCCCCTCTGCAAAATCGGTAGGTAAGTAAGGGGCTGAAATCAAGTATTTTAACGGCTCGTCAAAGGATTCCCCTTCAAAGGTTCGAATAAATAAGGAACCTTTTTTATTTGTTATAAAGGTCTTTAAGTCATGGACATCAATATTAATATCGCCCGTTTGGTGCAGCATTTCTCGGATAGCTTGAATAGGTGCTTGCTCAAACTTCTCAAACTGTTGGTTAGCTTGTCTAATGGATGTATTCTCTTCAAGCATGTCCATCATACCATCACTATAAAAGTAAATCATCCCATCACAAATATCCTTCAATTGAAAGTATTGCTTTATTGCCGTTTCCATTCTGCTTTTCCCTTCAAAACGAAACGGAAAACGAAAAATAATAAATAAAAGGATATCGCTTTCTTTCAAACGATACAAATTCTTTAATAATTCCTCCGTTTCACTAGGGTTTCCCCCCACAAATCGAAAGAAGCAAATATTTTCCCGTTCCATTTTAAGAAGGTATTCTAGGTCCTCTTCATTTAACTCCTGTTTTATTTCGTAGATTGTTATCGAATTATCCATTATTATCACTAACCCCCTCTTCTCTACCATTATAGAGGGAAACGAAAAAGAAGAATGTCAAACACCGTCGTTGTAACCGTACTAAATTTGTCTATTTTTCTATGTTTTTGGTGGAAATAATGATTTAAACTTTTTATTTGGCCAAAATCACTTTCTTTTCACTAACATACGAGACCCTAACAACATTGCCCAAGCATTTTCATCCTTGAAATAAAATTGCACTGGAATTCTTGTTTTTTCAATTATCAACACATTTTTTCGACCACTTTTCAGTGGTAAAGTTTCATTGTTTACGATAATTTTCGGTTCATTATCTTCTAACAAAACTTCAGCAGCGCCTCCTTCAGCACAGTCATATTTTCCGATATATCTTTCAAGTTCCTCTGGGCTAATATCTTCCATTTGTAATTCAAGTCGTTTTTTCTCTATCGGTAAATTCAAAGCTGTATTCACTGCCCCAAGCCATACATCTTGAGCTGCAACATTAGATACATTACATAGTACGGATACTACAAGGTTTTCTTCAGGAATGAAACCAAAATTGGAGGAAACTCCAGGTTGGCCCCCACCATGTTCCACTAAAGTCATATTCCCGTCATAATGGGATGTCACTTTAAAGGCGTACCCGTAATAAGAGTTTTCTAGAATAGGAAATGATTTTTCCCACATTTTCTTTAAGGAATCATAAGAAAGTAGTCTGCCTCCTTTAGAAAATCCTTTATTTATATATAATTCTCCATACTTTAATAAATCCAAGGTAGTGGACCTTATACCTCCACCCACTTCATAGTTCCCTAGCTTAGGCCAGGGTTTTTCTTCTAATACTTTTTCATTATTTAAATCATATGGGACTGTAATGTTATCATATTTTGCCACTTCTTCCAAACTCATGGTTGAACGATACATTTTTAAAGGATTTAAAATGTTTTCTGTTATATACCTACGGAATAACTTCCCTGTAATACGTTCAATAATGGCCCCAAGCAAAATAAAGGTATCATTACAATAGCTGAAATATTCTCCTGGTTTCCCCAGCAACTCATGTTTTTTGGAAGAAAAATAACCAAGGTGTTCCTTTAATTTATATAGCTCTTCCTTCCGTTCCATAGGTGCTAAACCAGTGGTATGAGATAGAAGGTGATATATTTTTATTTCTTCCATATTATCAATTCCTGGAACATTAAATTCCGGTAAATACTTTGTTACTGGTTCCTCTACTGAAAGATGACCCTTCTCCTCCAACATCATAATTCCTAGTGCTGTAAATGATTTTGTTATAGAAGCAATCCCAAAGATCGTTTCTGGAGTGATAGATTCTTTTGTATTTACATTCCCATAGCCAAAACCCTTCTTGTAGATGATTTCTCCGTTATGAGATACGGCCACAGCCACTCCTGCGATGTTTTGTTGATCCATTTTATTCTTTACAAAAGTGTCAAATGCTTCCCATTTTTTCTTATTCATCTAATCCCCCGATTTTTTTCCTATGTAAATCTTACATGCTTTTTAGCAAGTTTGTCTATTACAGACCTTTCTAACTCCAAAAGGGGATTATGTTCTAGCTTAACTGTTCCCTAAATATTAATAGAAATAGCTAAAACTAATTTTGAAAAGGAGTGTGGCCCTTTGTACAACCGTTCTGTTAGACCTTTTTTAACAACAAGAAGCCTTGCTCCTGAAAACCAAGAATCTCCCATCCACTTTCTTACAAAGCCCATCATCTCATATGAATATTTTTACTTAAGAAACCACTTTAATTATCCTACATTAAAAGAAGAAAATTTCTTTTTTTCAATTGGTGGAGAAGTAACCCAGCCTCAAACATTTCATTTGTATGACCTTCTTCAAATGCCGAAAAGAAAAGTGTTAATGCTGTTAGAGTGTGCTGGAAATAAACGTTCAAAATTTGAACCAAAAGTATATGGAGAGCAGTGGGAGGAAGGGGCTATTAGCCAAGGTGTTTGGGAGGGGGTCTCATTAAAAGATTTATTTCAGTATACTGGATTAAAAGCACAAGCAAAAGAAATTGTCTTTGAAGGTTATGACTTTGGAGAAGATAAATCAAAAGGAAAATACTTATCTTATAAACGTAGTCTTCCATTATCGAAAGCACTACATGAAGATACGATTATCGCATACAAGTACAATGATCAACCTATTTCCCTTAAACATGGTGCACCCTTCCGCCTAATTGTTCCCCATTGGTATGGAATGGCCTCTGTGAAATGGGTCAAATCAATGGATGTTGTTTCTTATTCCTTTCAAGGTCCATACCAAACCGAGGATTATGTTTATTATCCTTATGAAGATAGTGATATAGATGCCTATCCAGTAACGACAATAAATGTCAATTCGATTATTAAAGCTCCTTTGAATTTTTCCATCTTAAAAAAGGGGGAGCACACAATTAAAGGGATTGCATGGACAGGAATGGGAAATGTTCGTAAGGTTGAGTTAAGTCTTGATCATGGGCAGACTTGGATGGAAGCAAAGATAGAACAGGAAATCAAGAGTCATTATTCCTGGGTTTCATGGACATTTTTATGGGAATTCCATAAACCTGGGGAATACACACTCCTTTGTAGAGCAATAGACTCCCACAACCGCGCCCAACCAATGGAAGCATTTTGGAATAGAAAAGGGTACGGATATAACAGAATTAGTGAAATAAAGGTGAAGATTGAAGGATAATCTTCACCTTTTTCTATAATATTGGCGATAATAGACGAGAAATGGATTCCTTAAACCTAATCCACCTAGAACGCTGGTTATATAATTCGGTTGTTAATTCTGTGGAGTCTTCCATATCCTTTTCAAAAGATACTGCCAGCTTTTCGGAGTTTCTCTGATCATAAATAAAAGCATTCACTTCAAAATTTAATTTAAAGCTTCTAATATCAATATTTGCTGTACCCACACAATTTAATTCCCGATCTATAACAATCGTTTTCGCATGGAGGAATCCTTTGTCATAAATATACACTTTGGCACCCGTTTTTAGTAATTCGCCTACATAGGAAAATGTTGCCCAATAGACAAACGGATGATCTGGAAACTTAGGAATCATCACTCTGACATCTTTTCCAGAAAGAGCTGCAATGCGTAAAGCATCCAAAAGACTTTGATCCGGAATAAAATACGGTGTTTGAATATAAATAGAATCTTTTGCTGATAAGATCATTTTTATATAACCATTTTTAATTTGTTCCCATTCTGAATCGGGTCCACTAGAAACAACTTGAATAGCAGCATCTCCACTAATCACTTTTTTAGGAAAGTATCTATCATCATAATGAATACTATATTGTTTAGAAGCCTGATTCCAATCTAATATGAATCTAGTTTGTAATGTGTCAACGACCTTACCTTTAAGTCGCAAATGAGTATCACGCCAGTAGCCAAACTTCTCCTTTAGGCCTAAATATTCGTCCCCTACATTAAAGCCACCAATAAACCCAATCTCCCCATCAACAATTACCAATTTTCGGTGATTCCGGTAATTTAATCTTATATTAATTAGGGCAAGCTTAGATGGAAAAAATACACCTACCTCGCCACCAGCATCTACTAATCCCCTAAAATCCTTCCGTCGTAGTTGTCGAGAGCCTAATTCATCATACAGAACCCTTACAAGGACTCCTTCTTTCGCTTTTTTTGTTAGGGCCTCAATAATTTCTTTTCCAATACCATCTTTTCGAAAAATATAGTATTGAATATGTATATGATCTTTAGCTTGATGGATATCCTCCAGAAGCCTATCAAATTTCTCTCTTCCATCGGTAAGAATTTCTATTTCATTCCCTAGGGTCAGCACTGCATCGTTATTAACTAAGTGCATATATATAAGGTCATGATATTTTTCTACAATTTCGTTATTAAAACGAAAATTTGAGTCTTTAAGTTGACTTATCTGTTTCGTTATTAAATCCTCAATCCCTACCTTTTTTACTCCCTCCCAATGAAATAAACGTCTTCTTGTGAGATTTTGTCCGAGAAATAAATAGATGATAAACCCAATAAATGGTATGAAAAATAATATCAATATCCATGCCCACGTTGTACTAGCATCTTTTCTTTCTATAAAAATAATGACGCTTGCAAGGAACATATTAACAATAAAAAGGATTGCTAGTAAAAAGGAAAAAATATCCATAAAAAACCCCACCTATTTCAAATTACATCTTAAGGTTATCACAAATAAACAAGTAACATATAGCCCCATTTATTTTCCCTACCTTTCACTAGTTAATCATCTACCCATAACCAATACAAGATAGAGGGTGTGTCTCTGACACACCCTCTTTACGTTCTTATTACCTTGCTTTTATAAACAACTGTACCCATGCTCCGTGATAGAAGCCTACTCCAATTGTATCAAATTGACCATTCAATATGTTTTGCCTATGTCCAGATGAATTCATCCATGAATTCATAACTTGCTCTGGGGTTGTTTGACCTTTCGCTATGTTTTCTGCTGCGGCTTGATAACTTATTCCATATGTTCGCATCATATCAAAGGGAGAGCCATAGTTAGGGCTATTGTGTGAAAAATAATTTGAATTGATCATGTCTTCCGCTTTTCGATGTGCTACATTTTTTAAGTCTGCACGATGCTGTAATGGCTGTAACCCTCTATTTCTTCTTTCTTGGTTTACTAACTGTACTACTTGATCCTCAAATTGACTATGGTGTTCCGCTGACTCCTTTAAACGAATTACCTCACCAACATGCATATTATAAGGGTCAATCTCTGGATTTAGTTCCATCAGTTTACGATAATCCACATTATACCTTTGCCCAATAAACCAAAATGAATCTCCAGGAGATACCTTATAGTGCTCAAATGGCGGCTCATCAAACATTCTCACTTGCTGTGCTTCTACTTGGGACATCATCGGAAATATTAACATAAAAGTGATGGTTACTAAAAAAACTTTCTTAATCATGATTTACCTCCACAGTAATTATTTTATAGAATTCTCCCTCCTAGTTTGTATAATTCTGCGGAAACCATGTATGATAATTAATATTTTTCTACTTAACAAATTGATTTACAAAATGTTCAGGGTTTAATTTTTCACCTGTTACCTTTTCAATCTTGTCATTCCAATGGTAACTTGCCCCATGGAAAAAGTACTCCTTATTTAAGAACGCTCCAATCTCAGGAGTATAGGTTTCTTCTGAAACGTGTTTTTTCATATATTGATCCAACTGGGACGCAGTCAATTCTCCTAACAAGTAGTTTTGATAATAGACTGGTGCAATGCAAAAATGTATTTTTGCTGCCCAATGTGGGTAATTTTGATTTTCCGGTGGATGAACAAACTGAACGTCCTCAACGATTTTCCACCAAAGCTTATTTAAATCCTGATCTGGATTTTCATATAATTCTCTTTCAAAGAAAACAAATGTCATAATCCAACGACCTGCAATTAACATTTGCCGTTGTAACGCTTTCTCCAATTTTGGAGTTAGCTCCTGAACGGTAGATTCATCTAATCCCAGAAATTTTGTCAGCCATACTGGATTTTTTCCCATCCGGCCGTAATACATAGCAATTGCTTCTGTACTAAGGATATGGGCATATTTTCTTAAACTAAATGGCAGCTCAGGATCCACACTATCATCATAAATGGCATGTCCAAATTCATGAAGCATTGTTTCCATCCAATAGCTTGATTCATTAATATTACAAAGGACCCTTATGTCGCCAGAACGATCTAAATTACTCATAAAAGCATGTTGATTCTTTTTATCCCTTGGATAAAGGTCACTATTTTCCACTAGATGCTTAATATCAAGCCCCATTGCTTTAAATGTATCGATAGTGATTTGTTCAATATCTTTTCCTTTATAATAGGTATCTAAATCAAGTCCCTTTACTTTAGGTGCTTCTTGGAAAAAAGGATCTGAATAATGCCATGGTCGTAGTTCGGAAGTCTCTAACCCAAATTCCCCCCCTAATTCTTCATCTAACTCTTGTTTAATTGCCCGAAATGGTTCCTCTGAAAGTTCTTTCAATTGCTTAAATGTATCAAAAATAAAGTCTCGGTCTAGTTCCTGTAATTCAAAGGCCATTTGATGGTGGTTTTCATAACCAAGTGTTTGAGCAGCCTCATTTCTCTTATTTACAAGGGTGATGAGTTTATCAACCACCTCTTGCCCAATTTGCTTACTAGCATGCCATGCAGCTTCCCTTTCTTGTAAATCAGTGCTTCCTACTAATATTTGTCTAATATCATTTTCTGAAATCTGTTTTCCATTTAAAGTGGCCCGGAAAGTATTGAATATACTGTTTAACTCTGTAGAAAGTGTAACCATTTCACTTAAAAGTTCCTCAGGTAATTGGTTCTCTACCATTGTGGAATAAAGGAGCTCCAGCTGTCGTTTTTGCAGTGTCGTTCCTTTATCCTCGTCTATGTAATCTTTCACTTTTTGGAAGAGTTTGGAATTACTAAAGTATTTTTTATAAGCGATTCCTGCCTCTGCTGTTTTTTTGGTCCATTCCGCTTCCCCTGTTGTGGCAGCTTTCCATGATGCATTGGAATAGGTTGTATGAAGCTCTTCCAATTTTCTGTTTTGCTCCTGCAAAAATTGTTCTAGGCTCATTATCAAAACTTCCTTCCTACACTTTTTTAATTGCATTCAAAATATATTTAACAAACCAGTGATACGGTTTGACACCGTCTTTTTTGCTGAAGTTGCTTGTGTATACGGTAATTAACTCATAGTCTGGAACGATAAAAATATATTGTCCCCCACTTCCTGCAGCATAATAAAAGGAAGGGTGGTTATTGCTAAAAGGCTCACTTACCCACCAATGGCAGGCATACTTCTGGTTACCAATTTTAGTGGAGATGAAGGGGGCGGTGGATTTTTCTACCCACTCCTTAGAGACTACCTGTCGCTCATTATAGCTACCTTCATTTAAACAGAGTTCTCCTAATTTCAATAGATCATAAGAGGTTAAACTAATCCCAAAACCTCCAATTGGATTGCCTTTAGGATCTGTTTTCCACTGGTAATCTGTGATATTGAGAGGGTTAAATAAATATTTTTCTGCAAATTGGTCAAGGCTGCTTCCTGTAGCTTCTTTTAAAATGATACCGAGAAGATGGGAATTCCCACAGTTATAATGAATACTCCCTCCAGGCTTATTTCTTAAAGGACGGTTTATTATGTATTTGACCCAATCATCAGACTTCAGCATTTCCTCATTCCCTGGCCAGTCAATCCCTGAAGTCATCGTTAATAAGTGGTGAATAGTGATTTCACTCTTGCCATTCTTATCATATTGTAAGAATGGCAAGAAAGTAGAAATTGGTTCATGAATGTTGGAAATCTTTCCTTTATCCATCGCTATTCCTATTAGTAATGACACAATACTTTTCGTAATGGAGTAAATATGATGTTTCGTTTTTCTAAAGCTGTTTTCTTTATAATATTCGAATTCAACAGCTCCTGACCTATATATAATACATGAATCGACTGCTTCTTTGCTTATTTTATCTTCCAGTTCTCCCAGTTTAGATAGTTCAATATTTATGTCTTGATAATTCCATAGATTATCCAATTGCATTTAAAACCACCACTTGTTTCTTTTCAATATATTTTTTTGCTCATAAAAATATCAGGTTTTCCAGGACCATTGGCATCAGGTAGCACCCCTGATAAGGAAAACCCTAATTTTAGATAAAATTCATAGGGATGCCCTTTAATATTTTGGATATTTTGAAGGTTTTCTAAGAGGTTAGGATATAGATCCTTACCTGAGATTGTTGTCATGAAATTTTCATCGTCCGTACCTAACCAAATAGTTAGTCCCCCACGTACCTTTGCTTGTCTTTCTAAATCTAATACTAAGGCTTTTCCAATACCAGTTTTTTGCTTGTCTTTTCTCACAACTAATGGGTGAAGTTCCCAAACCTTCCCCCTTCTTTCACTTATTGCCCCAATCCATCCTAGAACATGATCGGTTTCAGGGTCTAAAGCAATTCGACTTATTTTATCATTACTAATGGAGTCCTGCACTTCCTCTAAGGCTGACTCCAGTGTAGGCCATGCCTCAGGCCAATTTTCTTTGAAACCATCCACTAGTATTTCCGCGGTTTGGTAAATATACTGTTCGTCACTTGTTGTCAAATCAATAATTTTCATTTAGTTCCCCTCCACACAACCTGCTTTTTTAAACACGTAACATATTTCTTCGAATGTAAAGGGGATTCCTCTAGTAAATATATTTTTTGTACCTGTGGTGTTGATGACTTTTGAATCAGCTTTATGAAGAACAGTGTTTTCCTATTGGGGTAAAGAATGGGGTATTTTTGTTAGGTGAGGGGTGTTCGAAGACAGTTAGATCATCTACCTTCGACTTGCCGCGAATCTTCCTTTTTCGCGACAAGTCAAAGCCAACATGGTTATACTAATTATCTTTATAACAGTGATTCTGCTCCGTCAATATAGATTTCTGTCCCTGTTATATGGCTGGACGCGTCTGATGCAAGAAAACTTACTAATTGTGCTACCTGTTCAGGAGTTCCAGGTCCATGTTCCAACGGTTGATTACCTTCTGGATACTTCACTGGTATTTTTACTTCGTCTAAATTATCCTTCGGCGATGTATTTTGTCCAATATTTGTTTTGATTGCACCGGGACATATAGCATTCACACGAATTTTATATCTTGCCAATTCTAAAGCAGCCATTTTCATAAAAGCAACTTGCCCAGCCTTTGAAGTACTATAGGCGGACATTCCGATATTAGAAAAGGTTCGATTACCATTAATAGAGCTTGTAATAATAATACTCCCTCCTTTAGATTTCATATGGGGAATACTTTGCTTTATAAATAAAAATGTACTCTTCAAATTCGTGTCTATCGTTTGGTCCCAATCTTTTATTTCGAGCTCCTCAATCGCGGAGAGGGTACCATTAATTCCAGCATTAATAAATACTGTATCAACGGAACCAAACTTTTCTATTGCTTGTTGAAAACCATTTCTTACTCTTTCTTCATCTTTCACATCTATATCTAATACAATTGCCTCGCCACCTGAATTGACAATCTTCTCTTTTACATGCTCTGCACGGTTTTCCTTCAAATCCATAATACAAATTTTATACCCTGACTTCGCTAGTTCCAGGGCTGCTCCTTTTCCAATACCTGAACCACCACCAGAGATAACAGCAACCTTTGATTGTACCATTTTACATCCCTCCTGGTGATATTTTTGCTTAATAATGTTTCTGTTTATTCACCAGACATAAAAAACCCACCTTATAACAATAAAGGCAGGTTTTCAGTAAACTATTTTACGGGTTTTTTGTTAACTTGTATCTCAGTTGCTTCAGTTGAAAATATAAAAAACAACCAACACAAAAGCCCATAATAGCAACAGTTGCAGCTACTGTTACCATTCCTACTAATACCCAAGCAATCCAATGACCGTTTATTAATAGAATTAAGAGGGCAATTGTTAGAAGCGAAGCAGCAATGGATTGGTTAAATCGAGTTAATTGTGACGATTCGGTAGGGTCTTTTGATAAATCTTTCTTTGACAAAGCCTTTGTGATACGGAAAGCAATATTTGCCTTTGGCCCAAAAAGTAAAGAAGCAGCAATAATTCCTAGGGTAATAGCAACTAGTAAAACACTTTGAAAAGAAATAGATAAAAGGGTTAACACAACCATCATCGTTTGGTTTGCTTTTACTAAGGTCATAGGTATCTCTTTCAAGCTTGTCACTCCTTTACATGAAAATATATTTAATTCGCACCTATTTAGTATGAATTATGCCAAACCCATTGGAAAAGTGCAACAAATATGTTTTACAAAGGAATAATTTTATGAGGGATTTGAAAAAAATCGGGAATTCCTGTAAAATGTTTTAATTGTGTGGGTATATTATGTTCGGAACACTACTTTTGCACGTTTCATAGTTTATATAGAAGATAATCGAATAGAAAGGGGATTTATATGATTTACTCTCCAATAGACTCCTTTGATGATAAACAAAAAAAAGATAAAGACGAAATCATTGAAGAGCTAGAGGATCTAGAACTACAAGTTTTTCGCATGAAGGAAAATATGAAGGAAATTGCAAAACGCAGTCAGATACTGGGTATCGATCAAACCAAGGAAGATAAATGGGTTATTGTATACGCTATTGATGACGGTAATGTTTGCAAAGTGATGCTTCATGATTGTGAGACTCCTTACCGTGGTAAATGGGATTTTTCTATCCAAGCCCAATATGCAGATGATTACGTCATACACATTCAGGATATACGAGGTGAAGAAAATAGAGGATTCGGATCCGTCTGTATGAAATTTTTAAAAGAGCATGCAATGGACCAGAATGTACAATGTATTACTGGTGACCTAGTGGAACGGGATTGGGATCACATCGACCGGTTAACTCATTTTTATAAAAAGCACAATTTTAAAGTGGAAGTGGAAGAAGAGCAAAAATACGGCGAAATTTACTGGTCACCAGCAGTCTAATTAACTAACGAGCCGTTGCTTTTAAAACTGGGAGCTCAGAGGCTAATTAGGCCTATTGAGCTCCCCTTTTATTTTCCTTTTAAAAATAAGGCTTTTTCTAGTCTTATAATTATCTAGCGTCAAGGTTATGATTGGAATGGTAAGCAATGCAGTAATAACCATGGTAATACCGTAGCCAGCAAAGAGTATACTTATCCAGCCACCCATCATTATACTTAGCGGTACTAAGGCTATTCCTAGTATTAAGATTAACCAGGATAAGAAGTATTTCATCCAATTTTTCTTGATACTCAGTTGATTAATAAATACCGCTGAACAAATTTGGAGTAATATCAGAACACCCCCTACAATGAACAGAGAGGTCAAAAGCATTCACTCCTTCTCACCTTATTCATTTTATATTTGTTCCTCTATGCTTCTCACATCTACACCTAAGTCTGCCATCTGTTTCCTTAACAACTGGTAATAATTATCCGATACTCTACCTTTGGCACCACGCAGAATCTCTAAAGCGTAATGGTCGGGCGGGGCTATATCCTCTTCCTTATTAATGACAGTAAAGGAAAGGACATCCTCTAAAGTTTGGTTGTTCCATTCGATATCCACAAATACAGGCCGATAAATTTGAGCATGAACGCCTTCCCGGTCGAATAGATAATGGAGTGCCTCCAAAGGTAATAAATAAAGAATTCCTTCTACATACCCTGTACCTTCCTTAATATCAGCTCTTCCCCCGTCGTGAGAATGTCTAGAGTAGCAAAGGGTATAATTTTGCAATTCCCCTACTCCCATTACACGTTCAAAAAGGTGTCTAACACCTTGCTCATGGAACCGTTCAGTATCCATACAAGAGCCATAGGCAAAGTACATGAAGGTTAGTGGGTTTTCATTTAGAAATTTGTATAGCTTCCAATCACCATTGTCAATTTTTTCTTTCAACAGGTCCCTATTGGATGGAGCAATAGTATATACATATGCTTGAATGGAACTTTCATCCGTGAAGACTTGCACTATTTTACGATCATATAAATTATTCGTTCGCCCTTCCTCGTAACCTTCTAATACATCAAGTGAGTAAAGTACATCATTTGTGACCTCATACACTTCACCGTAGGTTATGTCTTCACCATTAAAATCTAAGGCCGGATAACCTAAACCCGTATCATAAAGGGAGCCTTTCACATAAGCTTGTTCATAGACGAGTTTACTCATCTTCAGAAGATCCGAGTTACTATCGTGCCGTCTTAAGGTTCCGTAAACAAAAACAATATGTCTTTCCATCTTATTCACCTTCCAAAGGCAAGAGCCTTACTCTAACCAGTTTATGTTCCAAATCATATTTAGGAACTGAAAATTTATATACTGCAAATTTTAAAGAATATCAATCTAAAAATCTACAAAAATTGTGCGGGACCGGGTCCCGCACAATTTTGTGACAACTATATTGATTTAGGAGGATACACGTATTGTTCTTTGGTTCATGCCTTTTAGAGCTTTCCTTTTCTGGTTCATTATAAGATTATAAGCATCGTCTACTTCTTCCGCTGTTGGGGCTTGGACGTACTTCAAAGTATTTACTAGACCTAACTGCTCCCACTTGTATTCACCCATTTTGTGATACGGAAGCACCTCTACTTTTTCCACATTGGAGAGTTGTGCTATAAAGTTTCCCAGCTTTGTTAACTGTAATTTATCATTCGTAATACCTGGGACTAATACATGGCGTATCCATACAGGTATTTCCTTTTCCATTAACAACTTTGCAATCTTTAATGTGTTCTTGTTAGATAGACCTGTCAATTCTTTATGCTTTTCCTCATCAATATGCTTTAAATCTAAAAGAACTAAATCCGTAACCTCTAGAATGTCATCTATTATTTTTGGTATGACGGATCCTCCAGTATCAAGGGTGGTGTGTATTCCTAGCTCTTTACATTTCGTAAATAAATCTAAAACGAACTCTGGCTGAAGCAAAGCTTCTCCACCACTAACTGTTATTCCTCCGTTAGAAAACTGCATATAAGGTAAATAATCTATTATATCTTTAATGATATCCTCCGTGTCCATTAAATCGCCAACACATTTTTTCCAGGTATCTGGATTATGGCAATATAAACATTGCAATGGACATCCTTGTAAAAATAGGACGTACCTTATGCCAGGACCATCTACTGTTCCGCACGTTTCTATTGAGTGAACATAACCTTTCATTTGGCATCACAAACTTTCGTGGAATGTTCTATTGACTACATCTTCCTGCTGTTCTTTTGTTAATTTATTAAAGTTTACTGCGTAACCGGACACTCGAATGGTTAATTGTGGGTATTCCTCTGGATGATTCATTGCATCCAACAACTTTTCCCTATCAAACACATTCACATTTAAATGATGACCACCTTTTACAACATAACCATCTAAAATAGAAGATAGATTTTTAATTCTTGATGAATCGTTTTTTCCTAATGCCTTAGGGATAATCGAGAAAGTACAAGAAATTCCATCTTGGCAGTCTTCATAAGGGATTTTCGATACGGAATTTAATGATGCTAAGGCACCCTTCTTATCCCTACCGTGCATTGGATTAGCACCTGGTGCAAATGGTTCTCCTGCTTTACGGCCATCAGGTGTATTTCCAGTCTTTTTACCATAAACTACATTGGAGGTAATGGTTAAGACGGACAGTGTTGGAATAGATTGACGATACGTTTTCTGCTCCCTTAGTTTACTCATAAAATTCTTTACTACCGAAGAGGCAATTTCATCTACTCGTTGATCGTTGTTTCCGTAATACGGGAATTCCCCTTCCACTTCGAAATCCTTTGCTAAACCAGTTTCATCCCGGATTACTCTAACCTTAGCAAACTTAATGGCACTTAGTGCATCTGCTACAACAGATAATCCTGCAACACCTGTTGCCATCGTTCTAATAATGTCACGATCATGCAGGGCCATCTCGATTCTCTCATAGCAATATTTATCATGGTTGTAATGAATTACATTTAAAGTTTTAATATAGAGTTCAGCCAACCAGTTCTGAATTTCTTCAAAGTTTTTCATTACATCATCAAAATCTAATACATCAGTTGTGATAGGTTCCATTTTCGGTCCAACTTGTATACCTAGTTTCTCGTCTATCCCACCATTAATAGCATATAGTAACGCTTTAGCTAAATTTGCACGGGCTCCGAAGAACTGCATTTGCTTCCCTATTCTCATGGCTGAGACGCAGCATGCGATTCCATAATCATCGCCGTATTCTTCTCTCATTAAGTCATCATTTTCAAACTGAAGGGAACTAGTTTCAATAGAAACCTTGGAAGCAAATTCTTTAAATTTCTCTGGCAATGAATTTGACCAAAGTACTGTTAAATTAGGTTCCGGAGCTGGTCCAAGGTTTAAGAGTGTATGAATAAAACGGAATGAGTTTTTCGTTACTAATGGAACCCCATTCAATCCCATACCACCGATAGATTCTGTTACCCATGTTGGGTCCCCGCTAAATAAATCGTTATATTCAGGTGTTCTTAAAAACCTGACCATACGGAGTTTCATGACAAATTGGTCAACTAGCTCTTGCGCTTCTTCTTCTGAAAGAATTCCGTTTTGGATATCCCTTTCTATATATATATCAAGGAAGGAGGACACTCGTCCAAGGCTCATGGCTGCTCCATTTTGTTCTTTAATAGCCCCTAAATAAGCGAAGTATAACCATTGAAAAGCTTCCTTAGCCGTTTCAGCCGGGTTAGATATATCGAAACCATAGCTCTTTGCCATTTCCTTCAATTCACTAAGTGCTCTAATTTGCTCCGCCATTTCTTCTCGGTCACGAATGACAGCATCAGTCATATCCTCTAATTCCAGTTCTCTTTTTTCTTTTATTTTCTCTTTAATGAGCCGATCCACACCATAAAGGGCAACACGACGGTAGTCACCAATAATTCTTCCCCTTCCGTATGCATCAGGAAGACCAGTGATAATTCCTGCTTTACGGGCTTTTTTCATTTCATCTGTATACACATCAAATACTCCTTGATTATGTGTTTTTCGGTATTGGGAAAAAATTGTGCTAATACTTTCATCCAGTTTGTAGCCGTATGCTTCACATGCTTGTTCCATCATTCGATTGCCGCCAAAAGGTTGAATAGACCTTTTTAAAGGGGCATCTGTCTGTAGTCCAACGACAACTTCTTTATCTCGATCAATATAACCTGGGCCATGTGATGTAATTGTTGAAATAGTTGCTGTGTCAATATCAAGAACACCGTTTTTTAATTCTTTGGCCATTAAGTTTTTAACAGTTTCCCAAAGTTCCATCGTTTTAGCTGTTGGTTCCGTCAAAAACTCCTCCCCTCCATAATAAGAGGTTATATTTCTTAAAATAAAATCCCTAACATGTATCTCTTCCATCCATTGTCCTGATTGAAATCCATTCCATGCTTTCATTCTTCTCATCTCCCCAAACTTTAACTATTTTATCATCCCAGCACTCCATTACACCATAGTGTTCCACCCTTCTAGAACAACTGTTATATATATTGTGATAAATTTCACATAAGGTAACGGAAGTATATGGGAGGAATAACTTATTTGTAATTCTCGTTGAATTAAAACCCCTTTGCCCTTTACAAATTCATTATACCCCTAATAAACCATCAGATGTTTGACATATTTGTGAAGTATATCACAACCGATCTGATAACGGTTACAATTTGAATAAATTGTGACAGGCTTTATTTTTTTATAGAAAAAGAAAACCTCCAATCAATGTGTTGTACAATGTTTAGAGGTTCTGTTATACAATTCTTATCTTAGCTGTATTACTCTCCTAAAATTCTATCAAGGATAGTAGTATCAACAAATCCATCTAGATTGGGGTCGTGCTCCATAAACTTTAATTCGTAAGATGCATTTGCCCAAGCCTGAAGGGCATCAGCATGAGTTTCAGTCGTTACTACCATACGCTCCCACGCTTTCTCTAACACATGATCTGGCAGGCGAGTTTGTGCTAGTTGGAAAATAAGTTCATTTACTGTTTGCAACGTGTCTTCTGTATTCTCGTGCGTATAATCTACTGCACGCTTATGAGCACGTAATGCTTGCTCAACAGCTTCTGGATTGTTTTCTAAAAATTCATTTGTAGTAACAATAACAACACTAGCTAACTCTTGACCTAAGAAAACGTCATTCCACTCTGCCACAACGTTAGCATTATACTCTTCCACAAGTAATGTTCCCCAAGGCTCTGGTGCTGCTGCTGCGTCAATTTGGCCTTGCTCGAACATGGCAACCATATTAGATGGAGCAATTCGAGATTGGTGTTCTACAGTCCCACCAAGACGATTTGATTTTAAACCAATTTCCTGAAGCATGATTTCTAATTGGACATTGTGTGTACATCCATTTCCTGGTGTACAGAAAGATTTTCCATCAAAATCCTCTAAGGAATAAATTCCAGAATCTTCTCTCGAAACGATTAGTGTAGCTCCATTTGCGGCGGCACCTATCACTACCACATCTCCACCTGCTAAGAAGTAGTTAATAGCAGGGCCAGGTCCTACATATCCTAACTGAATATTTCCAACGTCTAGTGCGTCAATAAAGTCATTTCCATTTGGGAAATGAGTGAACTCCACATTATAGTTCGCCATTTCTTCTTCAAAGTAACCTTTTTCCTTACCAATAATTCCAGCTGCATGATCTAAGTTGGGAAAGTAACCGATCGTTACACTTGGGCTCTCTCCATCAGCGGATGCTCCAGATCCTGCATCTGTATTTTCGTCTCCTTGTCCGCATGCTGCAATTACAAACAAAGTAGTAAAAGCAAATAATAAACTTCTTAACTTCTTCATCTTGTTCCTCCTCATTTTATATAAATAGTTAACTTTTATAAGATAAGATTGTTGCTTTTTAAAAAGTGATCCCTCGAATCCGTTACAGCTCGCCTTTCACTCCTTCGAGTTATGATTGCAAAAATTCCTGCGATAAATTAAGCTTTCGATAATCCCCATTTTGCTAAAACGCGTTTCTCTATTTTTCTAAAGACGAGGTACTCCATTATTAACCCAATAACAGAAATAATGATCATAATTGCAATAACTAATTCCATATTAAAGAAGTCCCTTGCATCCATTAACGTTCTTCCTAGTCCGCCGCGTCCAATTAGCTCTGCAGCCATTAAGGCGCGCCACGCAAAAGCCCATGCTAATCTAGCACCAGTGATAGCAGACGGAATAGATGCAGGTATCATTACCTTCCAAACTAGCTCAGACCGATTATATCCCATCGTTCTTGCTGCCCTTAGTAATATCGGTTGTACGTTTTTCATTCCCATTCTCATATTCATGGTCATTGGCCAAGTACCTCCAAGAACCACTACAAACAGGATAGATGCAGCTCCTCCACCTAACATAACCATTGCTAATGGAAGCCACACGATACTTGGTACTGATTGTAAAGCAATGACTAATGTACCTAAAGTCTCATCCGCAATTTTGGAAACACCAATTAATATCCCTAGTATAGACCCAATGATAATTGCTAAGGCAAAACCAATAAAAATACGTTGAATACTTTCTGTTAAAGCGACCATTAGTATACCAGTTTCAAAAAATCCTCTATAAAGCTGTACAACCGATAAAAGAGGCGATGGAAAATTGGTTGGTGCAAAGAAATGTAAATCTAAATTTATCCTATATATTGTCTCCCAGATCACGATTAGTGCCGTAAAGAAGAGAAGCCTTCTTACTATTGAAATCATCACCCATTTCCTCCCTCATCACTTTCTCAATTTCCCCGCCAAGGATAGACATAATATCCTCTTCTAACTGCAAAAACTCCGGAGAAGTTGGAACTCGCGGGCGAGGTAAATCAACTGGGTAAATTTTGCGAATTCCCCCAGGCCGGGTGCCCATTAAAACGATACGATCTGATAACAAAATCGCTTCCCGAATGTTGTGGGTAACGAAAATAATTGTCTTTTTTGTTTCTTCCCAAATATATTGAACTTCTCGATGAAGCATCGTCCTCGTTTGCTCATCTAAAGCTCCGAATGGCTCATCCATTAACAATATTTTAGGGTCCATTGCCAACGCCCTTGCAATGGCAACACGCTGCTTCATCCCCCCCGATAATTCATGTGGGTAGGAGTTAATAAATTTACTTAAGTGAACAAGCTTTAAGTATTTAATGGCCTGCTCCTTTGCCTTGTTTTTATTTTTACACTTCTTTTTTAAGGCAAAAATTACATTCTCCAAAGCTGTAAGCCAAGGCATTAAAGCGGCTTCTTGAAAAACAACACCACGATCTGAACCTGGTTTCGTAACTTTTTTATCTCCCACAAGCACCTCGCCAGCGGTAGCCTCATCAAGGCCTGCAATAATATTCAGTAATGTAGATTTCCCACAGCCAGATGGTCCTAACAAGGATACAAATTCTCCTGGTTCTATCGTTAAGGATATGTCATTAAAAACAGTAAAGGACTCTTGTCTATCTTTATTATTAAAGGTCTTTTCAACCTTCTGGATATGAACCTTTTCCACGTTCATCCCCCCTAACAAGCATATAATCTATAATTCTTATAATTTTTATCGGAATTAATATGTTTAGTATATGTTCAGACTCAACTTTAGTCAATAAAGATTATCATTGTTTAAAAAAAATCCTTATCTAGTATTTGTATTTTCTCTAAACACATTCATAATTTTGTATGGATTCACATATTACCCCCTAAATAGAGAAAACTACATGTTGTCTCTCCCTATTTTTAAATAATTTGTCATACTTTCTTAATTTAAGTTATTTACCTTTTGATTAAGGTAAGTTAATGTAGATTGTTGTACTAATAAAAAGGAGAAGAGGTTACATATGGACATCATTGAACAAATTACACATCTACAATTATTAAATCAATTTTGGATAATTTTATTTTTCCTTATTCCTATGGTTTTAATCTCACGAACCGTTGTTGCAGGGACTAGGTATTCCCCGATACTCATTATCGTTATTTTTGGATTAGCAATGGGTTACATATTAGTATTAAGTGATGTTGCTACTCCAGGTCTACCAGAATTTCCATTCGTAAGTTTAATGGCTAACACCACCATTATTGCCCTTACGGTTTCTTTCTTTGTTGGCGGACAAGAACTGAGGAAGATACTCGGGAATAAAGACCTGGAAGTTGACGATTTTGTTGTTCCTTCCGATGAAGAAACGATGCTAGGTACAACTAGAACCCAATTTATTTTTATCATCCGCGCCTTTTTCTTACTGTTAGGTATTGAAGGCTTAGCAAGAGTAATCCTTAATACTAGTACGAATACTATATTAAGCGACTTCTATCCGTTAATTGCCTATATCGGATTAATTGGCTCCATTATTTTTATTGATAACAAAGCAAAAATTAAAAACAAACGTCTTTATTTGAGAAAAGGTATCTTTGAACTATTATTTATTGTCCTAGTCCTAATTCTATCTTTCCATATTGCTTCATTTATTCAACCAATTATCGCATTGCCTCAAATCTTCTATGCCATGATGATTGCAGCTGCTTTAGGGGCAATATGTTATAAATGGGCGTTTGGTCCAACGATACGTGCACTGTTGTTTGCTGGTATTCCAATTGTTTTAGCAGGTAACTTTATGGTCGGAGGTTCCCGTATTGGAGAAGCATTTTCAATAGAAGGAATGAATTCCGTTATTGCCTATGGATTTTTTGGACAACTTTTATGGATGTTCGGTGGGATTGCTCTCCTCATGTTCTTTGCCAAAACAGCAAACGCAAGAAACCTTGCACCGGGAATGGCTGGAGCCCTTTCCCACTCAGGGTTAACGGGGGCTTGTACAGCTGGTGATTTCGGATCAATTGCAGCGAAGCGAGCTCCGATCATGATTAACATACCGTTCTTCGGACATATTTTCGTCTTCTCTATCCTTGCCATTAGTGCGGATATGGGGAAATTATGGTTATTCCCAAGTGTTATTCTCGTGGCCATCGGCATAGGTCTTACCATTTATTCATTGCGTAATATGAGAAAAGCTGACGGCAATGACCGTAAAGAAGTGAACGCTCTCATGCAATTCTCCTTCGGCTGGCAAATATGCGCCGTCTTTGGAGGCCTAACTTTACTAAGC
This sequence comes from Evansella vedderi, assembly GCF_030813435.1. Taxonomy (GTDB): domain Bacteria; phylum Bacillota; class Bacilli; order Bacillales; family Salisediminibacteriaceae; genus Evansella; species Evansella vedderi. The sequence continues at coordinate 91,676 of NZ_JAUSUG010000009.1, forward strand.
TTAAGTGCCATGCAGTTTGATTACGCTGCAATGGCTCAGTCAAGCGCTATTTCACACTTTGGCTTGTTCGCCGCCATTCAAGGGGAAATGTTCGGTACGGAGGCTGCTTTGTTAATACCATTCATTTTCTCTATGCCATTCCTCGTCCATCCAATCGTATTTTTTATGTTTGGGCGTGCAATGGAAAACAATGGTGAGATGCCGATTAAACCAGTTTATGTTTTAGCTATTATTGGTGTAGTTGGTGTGGCTGTATCTTTATTCTTTGCTTAATTAGTTTTGATTGTAACGAGGGTGTACCAAAAGTGGAACTATCCCCCTTTTGGTACACCCTCTTTTTTAAAATCTATTAATTTCAGAAATATCATATTTTTCTTTTAAAAAATATAGTATAATAATATTAATTTCGAATACCGAAATAATTAATCAATAATTTAATAATGAATTAAGGAGATGATTAAATGCCTTCAGGATTAACTAAAAGAAGTGAAGTTTCTATTGAAGAAACATGGAAATTAGAAGACTTATTCCCTTCACTTGACACTTGGAGACAAGAGTTAGAAGAAGTAGAAGCTTCCGTGGATCAAGTAACTAAATTTAAAGGAACATTTAAAGAGTCTGCCAAAAACGTACTTCAATGTTTTCAAGCACAGGAAAAATTAATAGAGAGATTAATTCCCCTTGGAACGTATGCCAACCTAAAAATGGCGGAAGATGGTACCAACCCAGAATCCCAAGGGAACTATGCTGTTATGAGTGCTGCTATGACTAGAATCAATACAGCCTTAGCTTTTATTGAGTCAGAGTTACTTTCTTTTCCAGAGGAACAAATTCAACGATACCTGCAAGAAGAAAAAGAGTTGGAATTATACCGAATTCCTATTAAAGATATTTTAGACAAGAAACCATACGCCCTTTCATCTGAAACAGAAGAGGTTCTTACTTCCTTAGGTGAAGTAACAGGTGCTCCTTACAGAATCTATTCTACAAGCAAGTCTTCAGATATGAGCTTTGATTCTTTTATTGATGCAAATGGTGAAAAAAAGGCCCTTTCATTTGCCTTATTCGAAGATCAATACGAACTTTCACCTAACACGGAGGAAAGACGCAACGCCTATGATTCATTCGTAAAAGGGTTAAAGCGATACGAAAATACATACGCTACTGTTTACGCGACAGAAGTGAAAAAGCAAGTGGCGTTATCAAAGATTCGTAATTATTCATCTGTAACAGAAATGCTTTTACACCCACAAAAAGTGAGTGAAGCGTTATATGAAAATCAGTTAAACATTATTTATAACGAATTAGCTCCACATATGCAACGTTTTGCAAAACTGAAAAAGCGCGTACTCGGTTTAGATGAAATGCGGTTTAGTGACTTAAAGGCTCCGTTAGATCCTGATTTCCAACCGGAAACTACTTACGAAAAAGTATCTGAGCTTATCCTAGAATCCTTAGAAGTTATGGGACCAGAATACCTCGATATCATGAAAAAAGGTTTAACAGAGCGTTGGGTAGATCGTGCAGATAATATAGGTAAAGCGACCGGGGCGTTCTGTGCAAGTCCATACGGATCTCACCCTTATATCCTGATGACATGGAAGGATACAATGAGAGGGGCATTTATCCTTACACATGAGCTAGGTCATGCAGGACACTTCTATTTAGCTAACAAAAATCAACGTGTAGCAGATGTTCGACCATCTATGTACTTTGTGGAAGCTCCTTCCACTATGAATGAACTTCTGTTAGGTAATCATCTATTGAACAAAACGAATGACCCGAGAATGAAGCGTTGGGTAATCCTGCAGTTCCTAGGAACGTACTATCACAACTTTGTTACTCATTTACTTGAAGGGGAATTCCAACGTCGTGTTTATAAGCATGCGGAAGAAGGAAAACCTCATACCGCTTCCACATTAACAGGATTAAAACGAGAAGTTCTTGAGGGATTCTGGGGAGATGCAGTTGAATTAGATGAGAACGCAGGTCTTACTTGGATGAGACAGCCGCACTACTATATGGGGCTTTACCCTTATACTTATTCCGCTGGATTAACAGCATCCACAGCAGTTGCAAAGAAAATCCTAGAAGAAGGTCAACCAGTTGTGGACCGCTGGTTAGAAGTTTTAAAAGCTGGCGGAACTATGAGCCCTGAGGAATTAATGCTCCAAGCTGGGGTAGATATGTCTAACCCAGAATCCATTCGATTAGCTGTAGAATATGTTGGCTCTTTAGTAGATGAGCTAGAAAATAGCTATCAATAGTTTTTGAAGAATAACTTGAGGCTGGGACATAACTAAAGTGTTTAACGGAAATACGAACCATACACTACCTTTGGGAAGTATATTTCCGAAGCGGGGAGATTGCACCTACAACAAGTTGTTCGGATTTTTTTATTAGTAAAAATACTTTTGTCCCAGCCTTTATTTCGTTTTTGGAAACCTTGTAATGTTACCCAATTCATTCACATTTATCATTTTCGGGAACTATTCAGTAGCAAATGGATTACTAAGGGAAAATATAAAAAATTCTGCCCCTAAATGGACCTTCCGCCCCCATTTGGAACAACAATCAAATATACCATTTATCATTAAACCTAAAACTACTTTTCATTTGTCTTCCCATCAAAAAGTACAAAAACCAAACTGCATGGTTCTGTTCGTCGGCAGCTGCCCTTCTAAAGACCCTTCGAATTTGTGGGTATATCGGAAAATCAGACATTTCCAAATAAAAATCAGTAGTATTCTGTTCATCAATAAATGCTTCATTTAATGCTTTTACATAACTTTCTGGATACTTTTTATCTATTTTGGGTGTATATTCCTTTCCCGTTAAGGAAGTAAAAATATATGAAAATTGCTTATAATGATTGATCTCGTCCTTTCGTATTTCCAATATTCGATTTTGTTCCCTACTATTGGGAGCGTAATCAGCCATATTTTCATAAGAATGAATGGCATGGTATTTACCATCCATAGCCTTTTTCAATTGCTCTAAAAACTGATGAGTCTCACTTCCACCACCCGTGGTTGGTCCTGTGTTATACAAAGCCACCCCTCCCATCGCCTATTTTTATTAGTGTATGTGTAAAAAAAATGCCTGTGAATTTACCAATTCCCGCCTCCTCCTCGTCTTTAAGGCTAATCCATGTTATAATTTTCTAGACTTTAATATATAGAGGATGAGATTACGATGATTACAGTAACTAATGTGAGCTTGCGATTCGGTGATCGGAAGCTATTTGAAGATGTAAATATCAAGTTTACCCCAGGGAACTGCTATGGGTTAATTGGTGCAAATGGTGCGGGTAAATCAACATTTATTAAAATATTATCCGGTGAAATAGAAGCACAAACTGGGGACGTTCACCTTCAACCAGGTCAACGTATGGCTGTGTTAAAACAAAATCATTTTGAATACGAGGAGCATGTTGTCCTTGAAGTAGTTATGATGGGTCACAAACGCCTGTATGAAGTAATGAAAGAAAAGGATGCCATTTACATGAAGCCTGACTTCAGTGACGAAGACGGGATGAAAGCTGCAGAGCTTGAAGGTGAATTTGCTGAAATGAATGGCTATGAAGCGGAATCAGATGCTGCTATCCTATTGAAGGGCCTTGGAATTAATGAAGACCTTCACCAGAAAAAAATGGCTGACCTTACAGGTAACGAGAAAGTAAAGGTACTCTTAGCTCAGGCCCTATTTGGCAATCCTGATGTCTTACTTTTGGACGAGCCTACAAACCACTTAGACATTGAAGCAATCCAATGGCTAGAAGAGTTCCTCATTAACTTTGAAAATACAGTAATCGTTGTTTCCCACGACCGTCACTTCTTAAACAAAGTTTGTACGCATATTGCAGACTTAGACTTTGGAAAAATCCAAATCTATGTAGGGAACTATGATTTCTGGTATGAATCAAGTCAATTAGCCCTAAAAATGGCTCAGGAGCAAAACAAGAAGAAAGAAGAAAAAATTAAAGAATTACAAGCTTTCGTTGCGAGATTCAGTGCAAACGCATCTAAATCCAAACAAGCAACCTCCCGTAAAAAGCTATTAGACAAAATTGAATTAGATGACATTAAACCATCATCTAGAAAATATCCATATGTTCACTTCAAACCAAATCGTGAAATTGGAAATGACCTTTTACAAGTAGAAGGTCTTACTAAAATAATCGATGGGGTAAAAGTGTTGGATAATGTGAGCTTTACCTTAAATAAGGACGATAAAGTGGCCCTTGTTGGTAACAAAGAAATTGCTAAAACAACTTTATTAAAAATCCTTGCTGGGGAAATGGAACCGGACAGTGGTACGTATAAATGGGGAATTACAACATCCCAAGCGTATTTTCCTAAGGATAATGCAAAGTACTTTGAAGGTGTAGATTTAAACTTAGTAGACTGGTTGCGCCAATATTCTCCAGAAGACCAAACAGAAACTTTCTTGCGTGGTTTTCTTGGACGTATGCTCTTCTCAGGAGAAGAAGCGAAGAAAAAGGCAAGTGTGTTATCAGGAGGAGAAAAGGTTCGTTGCATGCTTTCTAAAATGATGCTAAGCGGTGCAAACGTGTTAATGCTTGATGATCCTACGAACCACTTAGACCTAGAGTCTATTACAGCATTAAACAACGGATTAATTAATTTTAAAGGGTCGATCATTTTCACATCACACGACCACCAATTTAACCAATCCATCGCTAACCGAATCATTGAAATTCAAGATACTGGGGTCTTTGACAAAGAAATCTCGTACGATGAATATATTGATATGAAGACAAAGGTTAAATAAGAACAAAAGCGCAAACGCCTTGTCGACGAGCGACCAGCGAATGCATCTGCCCAATAAAAAGTGCTTTTTACTTTTTAATCGGGCAGATCATTTGACCTCGAGTGAGTAGGCGCTGAAGCTAGACGTGATTAATAATAAATAAACTTTTCCACAAGAGTGAAAAATATAATTCCCTAAACCATGAAAAAACACGGCTGTGAAAATCAGCCGTGTACTTTTTCGTCGTTAGAACCTAATATATGCGTTCCTTACTCTCGAAAAAGACAAATTCCCCATTGTCATTTTTCTTCAACTCTCTAACATTTTTTACTGCGTCTAAATTTAGATGGCCGTAAATATGAGGAAACATTTGACCTGTTTCATTTAAGTCCTCATTTACTACTAAACTCTCTAAATCATTGGAACAAATCTCTAACAAAATAATCTCTGATTCTTCTTGAAACCAGTTATTCCCATTCTTAATAATCTGCTGTTTCGTAGAACAATGGATAAAACCGTCTTTATCCAAGGAAGCTGGCCAATACATATCTTCTTTAATAGCTTTCTCCCATTCCCCTTTACGCAACAAATGATAAATCACTCGTATTCCCCCCAAAAAACATCATTTCCACATTGATTATAAAGTTTTTTTTATGAAAAGTGTATGACAATTGGTCCAATTAGAAAATTCCATTGTGAAAGTGTTACAATTTTGTGAACATTGGAGGATGTTGGTAGACAACTACACTAATTCGTAAATTGCTCCTCCTCTGTTGATCCCATTAGAGCTGTAGTTGATGATTTCCCCCCTGAAATAATAGTAGAAACAAGATCAAAATATCCTGTGCCTACTTCGCGTTGATGCTTTGTAGCTGTATATCCATCCTTTTCACTTATAAATTCTGCTTCTTGAAGTCGAGAATAGGCAGTCATCCCACTCTCCTTATAGCCTTTTGCTAACTGAAACATACTATGGTTTAATGAATGGAAGCCTGCTAACGTAACAAATTGGAACTTATACCCCATCTTTCCTAGCTCCTTTTGGAAACGTGCAATGGTAACATCATCTAGTTTCTTTTTCCAGTTAAATGAAGGGGAACAATTATAAGCCAGCATTTTCCAAGGATATCTCTCATGGATAGCCTCCGCAAAAGTCCGAGCCTCTTCTAAATTTGGTTCGGAGGTCTCACACCAGATTAAATCAGCATATGGGGCATACGCTAACCCCCTATGAATAGCTTGCTCTAAACCAGCCTTTGTTCGATAGAAGCCTTCCGTTGTCCTCTCTCCGGTGATAAAAGGATGATCGTATTCATCGATATCACTTGTAATTAAGCTTGCTGCATTAGCATCGGTTCTTGCTATAATTACAGTTGGTACTCCCATGACGTCCGCTGCCAATCTAGCTGAGATGAGATTACCCACTGCCTGCTGTGTTGGTAATAATACCTTGCCCCCAAGGTGACCACATTTTTTCTCAGAAGATAATTGATCCTCGAAATGAACAGCTGCAGCCCCCGCTTCTATCATCCCCTTCATTAATTCAAATACATTTAACGTTCCACCAAAACCAGCTTCCGCATCTGCAACAATAGGAACAAACCAATCCCGTTTCGCACCACCTTCACTGTGTTCAATTTGATCTGCACGTTGAAGTGCCTGGTTAATCCTTTTTACAACATGAGGAACGCTGTTTGCTGGATATAGACTCTGATCAGGATACATATGACCGGATAGATTGGCATCGGCAGCAACTTGCCAACCGCTTAAATAGATTGCCTTTAAGCCAGCTTTCACCTGCTGAACAGCTTGATTCCCAGTCAAGGCACCTAAAGCATTAATATAATGCCCCTTATCACCCTCTTTGAGCATATTCCAGAACTTTTCTGCTCCCCTTTTAGCAAGGGTATGTTCGATCGTGATGGACCCCCTAAGTTTCAGAACTTCCTCCGGTGAATAAGGACGTTCCACCCCATACCACCTTAAGCTTTTCCATTCCTTTTTTAACTGCTCCACTTTGGTTTCGTTTGTCATTATCCTTCGCCCCTTTATTTAATCTTTAAAACTATTAAAAGCCTAATTCCAAAAAAATTAATCTAAGGTTCCATTTCCAAAACAATAGCTGCAGTGCACAAAACCTGTGTCATAACAGTTTTCACAAACTTCAATTGTTCCAACATCCTTTCTAAAGTCTGCAATCAAGCTTTGACACTTGTAACATGTAATTTCCCCGTTACCACTACATTTCTCACAGTCCACAATATTCACCACCTTCATTATATTGTTATAATACAGTTTATTTTATAATTTGTATTGTATAACAGTAAGTCATGGCTGGCAACCAAGATTTTCTAACTTTTTTATAATAATTCTAAAGACCTATTTTAATTCTAACTATTAACCTACACAGTCGAACATATAAAAAAATGGCCCAGTTCCTACAGAACTAGACCATCAATGTTTATTTAAAGGTTTTCACACTATGCCACTAATGTATCTTACCCTTCGATTGGCTAATAGTTAGATAATCCTGACTCACTTTTATTTGTAAATTCAAAGAAAAAGGGTGTTAGTAACATTGCGATTAAAAATAACCCTATGCCTATATATACGTAAGAAATAAAGGCAATCTCTAAATAATATCTAATAAAATATCCAGGCAAAAACAATATTAATAGAGTCGGAATCATCGTCCTTAAATTGCTTTTAGAGCTTAGAGTTTGTCTTTTACCACATTTGGGACATTCCTTTGACCAAAAGAACTTTAATGCTTCACTGTATTTATAAGTATGGTTACACGACCAACAATTAGGTAACTTCAAGATAATCTCTCCTTTCAACCATAAATAACCACTCAAGAAAAAGTTGCTGGGACAAAAGTGTTTTTATATATGAGAAATCCAAACGAAATAGAGATTATAGTCGGTGCATATAATAATCGCTTCGGAAATATACTTCGCTATGGTAGTGCATTGTTCGTATTTCCAGTTAAACACTTTAGTTATGTCCCAGCCTCTATAAAAGATTTTACATACTTTCCAGCCTAACGGAACTTCCTTTTCCACCATCCTCAGCTCGTGATACGATAAGCTTTCTTGGCAGACGTTCCCTTAACTCTGGTACGTGACTTATTACACCAACGGATAGGTTGTCCGTGTGCAGTTTTTCCAAAGCATTAATAACAATTTCCAATAGCTCCTGATCCAATGTTCCGAATCCTTCATCTAAGAAGAAGAACTCTAGAGGGTGCTCCCCTTTCAACTGAATGGAAGCAGATAGGGACAGGGCCAACGCTAATGAAGTTAAGAAGGTTTCCCCACCAGATAAAGTAGAGACTGGGCGGCGAACCCCACCATTGGCGTCATCCCTGATAATGAATCCACCGCTCGAATCAACCTCAATGGCATAACGACCGCGAGTTAAAGAATGGAGTCGTTCGGAAGCCAACCTGCTAACTTGAACCAATTGTTCCTCCGCAATGTATTCCACAAATGCTTTTCCGCGGAAGACGTGATCTAGTTTGGCAAGTCTATCATTTTCAACTTTAAGCTGTTTCCGCTCCTCTTCTAGTTTCTCATACCGTTGCACCCGCTGCTCCAATTCCTTTAGGGTTGCTAAGGCACCACCACGCTCAGAGCCTAACTCCTCTAACTTTCCTTTTGACTCATTAAAGACTGTAACTGTTTGCTCAAACTGCTCTTCAGAAATAGATTTATCCCCTAATTCTTTTTCACAGTTATCACGCTTTATTCTTAACTGCTCTTTCTCCCTATTAAACTGAGTAATAGCATCTTCCATTTGTTTCATCTGAGCATCAGTCAAGCTAGCGTGCTTCACTTCTTCTATTGAGTCAAAAGAGGTTCGCTTCAGCTGCTCACTCCAATTAACTTCAGCCCGGTCCAATCTTTCCCTCGCATGTTTCAACGATTCTTGAGAAACAGTATATCTTTGCTCTATTTCCTTAAAAGCATCGCTCGTTTGTTTCCAGACAGCCTCTCCGTGTTTAAACCTAGCTGTGAGCTGTTCCAAATCCCTGTTTACCTTATCCATTTGGGATTGAACGTCGGTATCCCCAACCACTTCATGAATTTGTGTCTTTTTATCGGTTGCTGCTTTCTGTCTTTGCGTTAGCTCAGAGTTTAGGGAAGATTGACTTACTAATAGTTCTTGAAGTTTTTCTTGTAATCTTGCAATTTCCTTTTGCTTTCCTTCGATAAATGGCTGACTCTTTTCAATTCTTTGTCGGCAGATAGTAGCTTCTTCTTCTTTTTTCTGGAGAGTAGCTACCATGCCTTCCATCTCTTCCAGGGAAAAATGAGGGTAAGACTCCTGCCACTGTTTCTTTAGGCTTTCATACTGTTCTTGCTGTTCCTGAATTCGTTTCTCCATCTCTACTACACGCTCATGGTAACTCTTTTGGTTTGTAAATATCCCTTTTACAACATCCTGAGCTACTTGATACTGTTTATATAGATCATCCACCTTAGTAAGTAGTGACTCAATGGTTACCTTTTCTTTCCTTAATTTATTACTATAATTAACCCATTGAGCTTCAAATACTTCCCTAGATTGATTTAATAATCCAACAGACTTCACTTCCACAGCCGACAACTTTCCAACTTCATCCGCCGTAAAAACATCATTTAATTTCCTTGTTTCCTCAGCGAGCCTCCATTTTAAATGTTCGAGGTTTCGCTCCTCTGACCTTATTTGCTCCATGGTAGCTTCTATCCACAAATAATCCTCATCCCCGTGGGAGTCCGCCACTGCAGCAACTTCGGATAACGGATGATGTAAGGAACCACAAACAGGACAAGGTTTATCTTCCTGTAAATCTTGTCGTAGCTGGTTAGCTAGGAGGTGACGTTTCTCTTTTTCCAGTTCTTCCTTCTGCTCCTTTAGGCGTTTATAGAAAGTTCCTATCTCACGTTCTTCCTCAGAAGCCCTCTCATACCACTGATAAAGCTGTTTGAAAATATTTGTTAATTGCGCCTTCAGACTAGCAACAGCTTCTTCCCCTATAGTCATTTCTTTATCTAGATCGCTCTTCTTCTCCAATAAAGAAGCTTTTTCCCCTTGAAGTTCACTCCATTTCGAAGTGATTTGTAACAGGCTTCGCTTCTCTTCCATGGCCACCTGTATTTGTTTTTTCTCCTCTAAAGGGACCTCTAAACCTTGTAATTTTGCCTTCAGATCTCTTTGTGCTTCTTCATATCTCCTGAGATCATCTTCTCCTTTAGCTTTCTTCCCTTTAATTTCTTCTATTTCGGCATGCAGCTTTTCTAAGCTTGTCCCTAACTCTACCAAAGCCGATTCTTCCTTTTTAATAGAAGTAAGTTCTTCAAGTATTCGAGAGTACTCGTCTAGCTTTAAACGTAATGGTGTTTCCTGCTGTTCCTTTGCTAGCTTTGCTTGCTCGTATTCCTTTTCCGCCTTCTCTAGTCCTTCCTTTAACTGGTTCCACTTCAAAGTAATATCCGTTACTTCTTTCTCTAATGTAATAACAGATTGCTTACTATCTTCCATTTCGTTTACATAAGGAAGTAACACAGCCGCTTCTAAGGCCATTTTCAACTTTCGCTCAAGCTCCTCTACCCCTTTCTCTTGTTGGAGCAATTCGGATAGGGCCTTTTCTACCCTTGCCTTTTCCTCTATCCACTTACGAATCGTCTTTTCTTCTTCCAGTTGCTTACCTAATAGCTCATGGGACTTTCTCGTGTCCTCTAATTCCTTTGTTAACTGAGCAACCTTTCCCTTAGCTTCTTCTACAGCTTCTTTGGAGGCGTTCCCGAGCCCAGCCTGTTCACTTTCAATCTTTTCTATCTCTTGCTTCGTAAACGATAATCGGGACTTAAGTTTTGCAATTAACTCATCGCCGTATTTTTCTAGATGAAACAAACGCTGAAGCATTTGCCGTCTGTCGCTTCCCTTTAAAGACAAAAATTCCGAGAACTTCCCTTGTGGCAAAACAACGGCACGGGTAAAGTCGTCAATGGACAGTCCCAATAAATCTTCTACTGCTTTCGTTACATCCCCTGCCTTATCAGCAATTACTTCCGGAGTCACAGTGATATCAATAAAACGACAGGTGGCGGACCGGATATTGGCTTCTCCTGAGCGCTTAAAGGTTCTCTCCACTTCATAACGCTTCGCCCGACCTCCATGTCCTAATTGAAACGTAAAGGAAACGGCTAACGTATCCTCAGCGTGATTTAAAATACCTTGTGTATTGTTAGGTGCCCGTTCAACTTTTCCATATAAGGCTAACGTCATGGCATCCAATAACGAGGACTTTCCGCTTCCTGTGGGACCAAAAATACCAAATACCCCGCCTTCACAGAGGGCTTCAAAATCGACCGTTTGTTTTTCTCTGAAACTATGCAAACCCTTTACAGATAATTTAATCGGCTTCATCTACTCACTCACCTCCTCGTTAATCAATTCTAAAAACAAGGATACTAGCTCGTCCTCAGCAACAGCTCCCCCTGTTTGCCTAGAGTAAAACCGTTGAAACAGTTCATCAATCGGAACATGCTTCGAAGGCTCTGATGTAGCGGCGATCTGTTCCTCTGGAAAAACAGGACGTATAGTGAGTAAACCTGGATATGCCTTTTTCATCTGATGAATTTCCTCCATAGATGGAGTTTCCTCCATATGGACCTCGAGCTCAATCCAAGCATTGGCATCTCGTTTTTCATCCATCCATTGAAATACTTGAGGAATCCCTTTAGTTGCCCTCCAACGGACAAGGGGGGTGCCAGAACGCAAATGAACTTCTTCCCACGTAGCTTCTCCCCATGGTTCCACATCCACAATCGTTACGGACTTGGCGTAACCTGCCTCAGAAAAACTAAAGGCTAAAGGAGAACCGGAATAACGGGCTGGCTTTGGCGCCCGTTTCACATCCTGTGGACGATGAAGATGCCCGAGGGCTGTGTATTGAACCGTATCTGGTAAATTCGTAGCCCGTATTGTGTACGCTCCACCCACTTCAATGGGACGCTCTGACTCCGTGCTGTTTCCTCCCGCAACAAAAATATGACTCATGGCCACATTTATATCTTTTGGGCTAAAGTCCTTTGTTAACTCTTGGAAAATCCAGTTTACCTTTTCATCATAAGCTTCACGGAGGGCAAGTTCGTCCCCTTCCTCCACGAAACTTTCCTTTAAACGGGATTCTGATGGATAAGGGAGAGCTGCAACGTTGAGCAGCATATCCCTATTCGGTATGTGAATTTTCACCTTTTCCATCGTCGGGTAGCCTAGAATGGTGATCCCTTGCTTCTTTATTAACGTTCTCGCAGCTGCTAAACGATCTGGGTGGTCATGGTTCCCTGCGATGATAATAATGGGGCGGTTCCCGTTATCACTTAGCCTTGCCACCGTTTCATAAAAGAGCTCCTCAGCCTTTGCAGGTGGGTTCACCGAATCAAACACATCTCCGGCCATTAACACAGCATCTACCTTTTGATCCTCCACAATTTCTAGAAGCTCGTCAAAAAATTGCTCATGCTCAGGGAGCCGGTCCCTCCCTTCGAGGGTCCTTCCTAAATGCCAGTCTGCCGTATGGAGTAACCTCATGCTTTATCCCCTTCCTTCATTGTGATCACATGGGCCCCGTCGAAAAAGAAGACATGGGCTTCATCAATGGACGTATTCCAGCTTTCCTCTAACGCCTCTTTATAGAGGGCTATCTGTATATTATAACGTTCCTTTAAAATTGGCCGCGCTTCCTCAAATCCCCCAGGAAACCTGCCTTCGATCGTATCTGTCTTGTAATCTAGTAAAACATTTTTTCCATTGGCGTCTTTAAACACACAGTCCACTACCCCTTGCATGAGTACCGTTTCCTCTGCATTGCCACTCCAAGTAGAAAAGGCTTTCGATGCAGAAATCCCTATGCTGAACGGAATTTCACGCTCCACCCATTGAGCAGAAAGGAGTCGCTTTCCAATACCCGTGTGGAAAAATGCCTCTACCTTCTCCACATCGATCGCTTCCCCTTGCTCCTTCGTTAATAGCTCATCCTGGATCATCATGAAAATCTTTTTCTCAATGGAGTCCTTTGTAGGCAGTTCAGACAGGGAAATATGCTGCATCATGGCGTGCATCACTGTCCCCTTTTCTGCAGGAGTTAAGGCCTTTTTCTGTAAAAACTTCGGTCGATCCGCAAACTCCGAGCGGAACCCTTCTGCAAAAGGTTTATCGCTATATTCATCCATTAATTCTTTTTTCATTTCACTAACCGTTTGCTTCGAACGATGAGTAGCAGCGTCTCCATAAGCATACGCCCATTCTAACCGTTCAACCACTTGCTGCTTTTGTTCGGATTGGACCGGAATCGGTAAAAGGTTGAAAATTCTCTCTTCCATTTCCTCTCCCTTCTTCCCTTCCTTTTCCTCTACAGCTTGAAGTTGTTCCTGCTCCACCACGGTAACGGCCCATTTGGATCGGTCTGTTCTTACTTCCTCAAAGGTATCCATTTCCCCTTCGAACAATTGCTCCTGTGCAGATCGATGGCGCAGAACAGCAGGGCCTACCCAATCTAAATAGGAGGTACCCTTCTCCCGATCCACTGCAGGTAAAAGCCAAGTCTCTTCGGATAAAAACTCTTTCCACTTCTCTAACGATTTTTCCGCTTCATTTACCGTCCCTACTAAAAATAATTTTTCTTTTGCCCTCGTTAATGCTACATATAAAACCCGCATTTCTTCGGCAATGGCTTCTAAGTGCATCCGTTTCTTAATCGCTAGCTGTGGTAACGATGGATAGGCAACTCTTAGCTTTGGATCAATGAATTTGGATCCAAATCCTAAATCCTTATGAAGTAAATACATGCCATATAAGTCTTGCATATTAAACTTCTTATTACAGCCAGCAACAAACACCACAGGGAACTCAAGACCTTTACTTTTATGAATGGTCATGATTCTTACTACATCTTCTTGCTCCCCTAGAGCCCTCGCTGTTCCTAAATCGTCTCCCCTCTCCTGCATCCGTTCAATAAAGCGCAGGAATCGGAACAAGCCTCGGAAGGAAGTGGCTTCGTAGGCACGGGCACGATCATATAATGCCCTTAAGTTCGCTTGTCGCTGCTTTCCACCTGGAAGACCTCCAACATAATCAAAATAACCCGTTTCCCGGTAAAGCTCCCAAATTAATTCCGATAAGGCACCGGATCTGGCCTTTGAACGCCAGCGATCTAATTTCCCTAGGAAGTCTGCTGCTTTCATGCGGATTTCTTCATCTGGAGATTCTACCGCTGTTTTCCTTAAGGCATCATAATAGGAACCATGGCGATCCATTATTCTCACATGGGCTAGCTGCTGCTCCGATAAACGATAGATGGGTGAACGTAATACAGAGGCAACAGGAATGTCCTGATACGGGTTATCAATTACCTTTAATAAGGACATCATTACTTGTACCTCCACCGCTTCAAAATAGCCTGTGGAAAGGTCGGCATAAATAGGTATTCCTTCTTTTTTACATTCGTCCATCATCGTCGCAGCCCAGGGCATGGAACGCATTAAAATGACAATATCCCGGTACGTAATGTGACGAGTGGCCTTCATGTTTTTGTCGTAAACAGGGCGCTTTGATTGAATGAGCTTTTTGATTTGCTGAATAATATAGCGTGTTTCCATTTGGGAGGTTTCCAAATCCTCCTCTAAGGACACCTGCTCATCCCCAGGTTCTTGAACTGCTAATGGGGTGCCTTTATTGATAACAGCCAGTTCCGCTTCAAGAGCCTCCTGTTCAGGATAGTCAAGGTTACCAAGCTTCAGTTCCGCTGCATCGTCATAGGCAATTTCCCCAACGGTTTCATCCATGATTTGACGGAACAGAAAGTTCGTAGCATCAAGAATTTCACTGCGGCTTCGGAAGTTTTTCGCAAGATCAATTCTCCAGCCCTCGCATTCCCCTTCCTTTTGATAGAGCTTATATTTGTTTAAAAACAAAGTCGGCTCTGCCAGACGGAAACGATAAATACTTTGTTTCACATCCCCTACCATAAAGCGATTGTTCCCCTTTGATAGTAGGGTAAGGATCGTTTCTTGAACGAGGTTCGTATCCTGATATTCGTCCGTTAAAACCTCTTCAAAATGTTCTTGGAATTCCAGCGCAGCAACGGTTGGATTCCAACAATCTGCCTTCACATCCCTCTCTCCTAAAATGGCAAGGCAGTAGTGTTCTAAGTCGTTAAAATCAACGATAGCCTTCTCCCGCTTTACTTCCTCGTATCTTTGGGCAAACTCTTTAACTAATCGAACAATGGTAGCTACAGATGGGGCCATTTCCTTTAATTCTTCTACAAACTGGGATGGCTCTTTTTTAAATAAATCCTTACTCATCGCTTCCACTTGTTTTTTAGCTCGCTCCCGAAGGCCTTTGACTTGATCCTTTAGGGCTTCATCTACCAGCTCTTTTTTGGAGATGGATTTTAAACGGCCAAATTTAACCTGCTGAAAAGCTGTGTAAAGATCTTCCCAAGTAGCAGCTCGTAACAGTTTTTCTACCATAACCGTGTCTTCTTCTAAATTTTCACTATATTTGGCGGGACCAGCAGGATCCTTTGTGAGTTCCATTCCTTTCTGGAGCCAAGACATTACACCTGTGAGCAGGTGCTTTACATCTTGAAGTAATTCTGCCGTCCATGGTAGCTCATTGATCGTTTCCACATTTTCCAATGCATAGGTCTCCACCATTTGATCTAACCATGCATTAGGATCTGGATGGGATCTGGAAAAATCATAAAGCTTACGGATTAAATTCCTTAAGGCATCGTCACTCCTGTCACCACTGTAACGGTCTACTACATCAAAGAAGGCTTGATTATCTTCCTTCCCGTATTCCTCTTCGAAAAGATCATCAATGATTTCTTCCCGGATTAACTCCCCTTCCGTATCGTCTAAAATTCGGAAGTTTGGATCCACTTGAACATCGAAATAGTATTGACGAACTACCTTCATACAGAAGGAATGGAGGGTAGAAATGTTCGCTCTATTTAATAGGGTTAACTGTCTCCGCAAGTGGAGGGAGGCTGGACTTTTCGTTAACTGTTTTTCTATGGCTTCTCCAATTCGGTTACGCATTTCCGCTGCCGCCGCATTGGTGAAGGTTACAATGAGAAGACGGTCCACATCAATTTGATGCTCCACAATTTTTCTAATAATCCTTTCTACAAGGACTGCTGTTTTTCCACTTCCTGCTGCTGCAGCAACTAATATATTATTTCCTGATGCGTCAATAGCTTTCCACTGATCATCGGTCCAGGTGGCGCCTTCTGGCTTTGGACTAATCTTCATCCTCTTCCCCTCCTTCTTCACGGATTCTATCCATTACTTCTTCCTTCTTCAATTTCCCTACCCTTCGGTAATCGTTGGTTTCCAATGTTGGATCAAATTGGCAGACCGGTTTAAAGGAACAGTAGGTACAGGCCACATGCTGTTTATTTTTCACCGGGGTAATATCGATTTTCCCACCAGTGATGGAAGAGCCAATCTCTTCTACCTTTTTTCGTAAAAATCGTTTTAAAGCAGCATAATCCTCGTCCGAAATAATCGAAGAATCGGAGTAAAATTCTCCATTTTTCTTTAACCCTGCTGGAATGATCTTGGATCTTCCATCATCTACGTTATGGTCCATTAAGCGGGCCACATCTGGATCAGCACTAATGAGTCCCTTCATCTTAAACTCTTTGAAGAGTTCCTCTTCAATTTGCTCTAATGTCAATTTTTCATTACGTTGTAGCAATGGATTATGAACATGGAAATAAAGAACACCGGCAGGAGAGGCTTTTGCTCCTAGCCATTTTTCTGAAAAGCTAATCACCACATCTAAATATATAAGCATTTGTAGAGACAATCCGTAATAAACATCTGTTAATTCGACGTCCTTTTTACTAGATTTATAGTCTATCACTCGAAGCAACAAGCCATTTGGACCTTGAGAGCGATCTACTCTATCAATACGGCCCACCAGCTGCAGCTTTGAGCCGTTTTCTAATTGAAATTGTAATGGTGGCAGCTCTTGATTTGGTCCAAAGGCGACTTCCAATCCTACTGGTGAAAACCCTGATGACTTGGATTGCTCTGCCAATACGGAAGAAGCTCTCGCAACCACCTCTTCCAGTTTTTGCTTGATATAGTTATATCGGTTAGAACTTAACAGGATTTCCCTTTGAATCTTCGGTGCTAATTCATCCACTATTTGTTTCGCAAGGGCTACGCATTCGCCCTTCGTTAGCTGTGAGAAGTCCTTCCCAATCTTCCGTAGATGTTCAGCCATTTCCTTAAGTGCTGCGTGGAAGAGCGTCCCAATGTCTGGTGCCTCTAGCTTGTAAGTTTCCCTGTCCTTTAAGGATAGGCCATAGTTAGCGTATTGAGCAAACGGACAGGATTGGAATTGTTCCATCCGCGATACACTCGTTTGTAAGTCTGAACCATATAAGGTTTCGCTTATCTCCCTTGACAGGGACTTTGCCTTGTTTTCATAAAATAAACTGTGAAGAACTTGCTTCGCTTGAAAATGCCATGATTGTTTCTCTGCATACCAATTGTACACATCCCACCAAAATTCTGGGATGTGATAGCCCTTTTTCCAAGCTTGCAGCTCGTACGTTAAATAGGATAATGTTTTTCTTGGGTTAGTCACAAAACTTAATTGCTCATTGTCTGGCATGTCTGTTGGCTCATGGAACCAGAGTTTTTCCTCGAGATTTGGAAACATATCCTTGACTCGCTTTAATATGATTGACGGCTGCAAACTCCGGCCTTCGTCATCAGCCAGAGGATACGTTAAATACAACCGGTCCGAAGGGGTGCACTGAGCCATATAAATAAGAAAAGATTCGTTTAACAACTGACGGGTACTGCTAGGAGCTAAGGAAAGACCTTCCTTCTGCAAGCTCTCACGCTCTTCCTCCGAAACGATTCCACCTTCCTCAGGCTTTGCCGGCAGAACCCCTTCATTAATTCCTAGTATAAAGGCACAACGAACATTGGAAAGCCTTGAGTGCTCCATATCCGCTACAATGACCTGGTCGATAGCCGGTGGAATAATGGAAAACTTCATGCTTTCTAAACCTGTATCGAGCATGGTGCGGAACAGGTCAAAAGACATCTTTTCATCCCCGGTCATTTCCACCATTTGATCCATTAAATCAATAACAGCAGCCCAAATTTGATCATGTTCCCTTGATTGCTGTTGATTTCCTTCCTCCATCGCTCGATTACGCATGATCTCGATTTTTTTTGGAACATGACAAGTCTCTAAATACGTATATAAAACTTCACAACGCTCTTTGACTGTTTTCGCTTTTTTCATTCCCTTTTCTAAGGAGATTAGCGGTGCCGTTAATAAACCCCTTAACTCATTGATTTCCCGTTCAAACCGTTCTTCTTCTGCTGTTCGTTGTCTTTCCCCCTCCGCTGAGGTTCGAACTCGCCGATAGGTCCACGGTTCCTTTTGGTACCAGCGGGATCCTTGAATACCATAAGATAAAACATAGTTTTCTAACTGATCCACCCTTTCCCGCATAGCAGTTACATCCTGAGATAACGGGAACAGCATATCCGTTTTAAATGTACGGAACACTGCTTCGTAACGCCAATGCCCTTGAATGACTTCTAGAGAGGAACGGATAAATTCAATGACTGGATGATTAAGTACCGAACGCTTTTGGTCCATAAATAAAGGGATTTGATAATCGGTAAAAACAGTGTCCAGTAAATCCACATAGTCCCCAATATTTCTCAGAAGGATAGCCATGTCCCGAAAACGATAATTTTTGTCTCGTACTAAATGGAGGATTTCCCGAGCCACACCCTCCACCTCACTACGGCGATGTACGGCTCCTATCATCTCAATTCCTTCGTGAGTTTGACTCACAATTGAAGGACGAATATCATAGTTTTTCTCCAAATGGGCTAAGGCTTGTGATTGGAATCTCGGGCGATCTGTTAATAGAATAGGCTCCTCTACCTTTATACTCGTTCGATTGCAAAGCTCCAGTAATTCCTGGTATGACCTTGCCGTTTCAAAAAATAAGTCAAGCTCATTTAATCTTTCTTCTATTTCATAAGGTCTATCGATGGTCAATACCAATTTCACAGTGGAACAGTGAATAAATAACTGTTCTAAAACAAGGAGCTCTAGCGGTGTAAAGCTATGGAACCCATCTATATAAAGAATCGCATCCTTTAAATAATCAGATTTCGTTATTTTCTGTGATAGGAGCTGTAAATAGTCCTCAGAACCTATATATTTATTCGCTAACTCCAACTCTAGTTTTTGAAATACGAGATGAATATCATGAAGCTTTTCCTGTAACACCTGTTCTTGGGGTCGCTTTTTTGGTTTTGATTTTAACGTTTCATATTGCTCCTGAAGGGATTCAGTAGATATATTGTATCGTTTAAACTCTGATACCATTTGCTCCAATTGATCGATAAAACCATTTGTATCTGTTGTTTTTCCAAATAGGGTAAAGTTACTTTTCTCCTTTTCTACTATTTTACGTAATAGCATATTAATCCCTGTCCGTTGGAGATGATATCTCGAAATCCCCCCAGTTTCCTGAAGAACACGTAAAGCGAGGCGTGAAAAGCTCAACACTTGAACCCTTGTCATACCCCGCTGTTTCGAATTAATTAACTGCATTTCCGATTGGAATGTCATTTGGTCTGGTACAAGATAGATGATTGGTTTACCTTGTGGTTCGTTAGATGCTTTATCAATAATCTCCTGGAGAATTGTTGTTGTCTTCCCCGTTCCTGTTCGTCCAAGTAAAAATTGAATGGACAAGTTATTCACCTCTTTGGCTTGCATATATATTTCCATTGTGGGATGGTTAGAATCCACTACTAATCTATTAGCACTATGTTAGATTCATCCTTAATTATTCTATATTTCTACTGAAATTTTGAATCATGTGTTGTAGTGAGCTACAGTCCACTCGCTTTCCGCGGGCGAACGGCAAGCCTCCTCGGGCTAACTCCCTGTGGGGTCTTGCCCTGCTCACTGTTCCCGCAGGAACGAGCGTTTACTTCTCGAATAAGCTACGAGTTGTCTCGACGGATACACTACGAAGCATACGCTTGTAGAGGAAGAGACAGTTAACCTCCTAGACCTTCGCTCATTCCAATGCAGACTAATATTTTCATACTCCAAGGTGCAAATATCACTTGCATGGAGGTCTACCGTGAAAATACAAATCTTATGTTGCCATTTGCCACTCTCGAAGAAGTGAAAGGCGGTGACTCCAGCGTTGCCCGCGGAAAGCGTCCGCCTGTAACGGAGTCGAGAGACATGATTAATTTTCATACTCCATGGTGCAACATTTTATATGCATTGGGCTATTCTTTAAGTGTATCGAAATTTGTCAGATTAATAAACAGTAATGGATTGGGAACAAATGTTACCTGAGATAATAATTTCATTTACTTACTTCGCATTACGAATTAATATATAATTATTGAACTAAATTCTTTTATATATGGAGCTCTAATGGATTGACAAGAACAGCCTGGCGTAACTTAAAAGCTTTGAGAATTAAACTTATGTGGTAAAATAGATGAGCAAGACGAATTTTCGTAAAAGATCGTAGTGGAATTGAAATTTAAACGTTTGTTTAAAAAGCTACAAATTTATCATTGGAAAAGGTTGATTAGGTCCCTAATTGGCTTTTTCTTCTTTTTAATTTAGGGGGAGACCTATTATGTCGGACAATACAACAAATTCTTTAAAATGGGGCATCCTCTCTGGTGTAGGTGCCTATATTCTATGGGGGGCTCTTCCAATCTATTGGAAAATGCTAGATCACGTGCCTTCAGTAGAGGTCTTAGCACATAGAGTTATCTGGTCGTGCATCTTTATGATCATCCTACTTTCCTTCCTGAGGAAAAGCAGAGATTTTATGAGGGATATACAGAAAATGTTCCAGCAACCTAAAATACTAATTGGAATGATTTGTGCAGCACTCCTTATCAGCCTCAACTGGGGTACCTATATATGGGCTGTTACTAATGACTTTGTTTTAGAAACTAGTTTTGGTTATTATATTAATCCTTTAGTTAGTGTAGTATTAGGGGTAATTTTCTTAAAAGAAAGGTTATCACGTATGCAATGGTTCTCCGTTGGTTTAGCTGCCTTAGCAGTGACAATCTTAACTGTATCCCTCGGGAGTTTTCCCCTTGTTGCTTTGACTCTCGCCCTTAGCTTTGCTTTATATGGATTAGCGAAAAAGCTGGTGGATGTGGGGGCAATGAGTAGTGTAGCTATAGAGGCTATGCTCGTGATACCATTAGCCGTAGGTTTCTTGATATTTCAGCATGGGTTGTCATCGTCGATGTTTTATGTAGATTATTCCTTTACCTTTTGGCTATTAGTTGGTGCTGGGGCTGCGACAGCATTACCCCTTATGTTATTTACTGCAGGGGCGAAGCGGATTCCTTTATCTTTAATTGGATTTTTACAATATATTGCCCCAACAATGATGCTGTTTTTAGGGGTTTTCTTATATGGGGAAGCATTTACGTCCGTTCACTTAGTGGCTTTTTCTATGATTTGGGCAGCATTAGTTATCTTTACCGTTAGCCGCTTCCGTTTAGCAAGAAAAATGAAAGCCCATGCTGTAGAAGTAGCGGAATTGCCAAAGACATTGAGGGAAAACAAGGCAAAAGCTTCCGTGTAATTATAATATTGGAAAGGGGTGTACGGTGTTAATGATTAAAGATCTAATTGTTATGCTCATATTACTACTAGCTGGACTATTCTATTTGTTTTATTCAGCTTCTGTCGTACATCAATTCCCTTATTTTATGGTAGCTACCTTCGTGTTATTTCTGAGTATCGGATTATTCTTTATATTTTTGAGACAACTAACAAGAGAAGGCTTTGTAAGGTTAGTTGTGGTTAACAGTGTAGTTGTAATATTAATCCCCATTGTGGAAGGGATGGATTGGTTAGGGTTTACTATTCTTTATTTAGTCATCATTGCTTTTATTTTTATTGGGTATTCGGTATTTAAAGGAAAAAAGAAGGAATAGTAATTATGCAGGTGTTTGCTTGTTACCGAAACTATAGAGTTATCTAGGGTTTCGGTAACAAGAGGTGACCCACTTGTTAAAAGTACTGATTATAAGTTGATCTCGTTTGAGATCAAATATCTTATACTATTTTTATTACTAATGCTTCCAGGTATATAAGTACTCCATCTGTTCATTTGGCGACTTTATCTTTGGGTCTTCTATATACCAATTTCCTTCAATGTTTAATTCTTTACAAGCTAAATCAAAATGACACATGGCAATTCCCATGTCTAGTAGCTGCATTTTATAGCCAAAGGAGCTGCTGTAGTTCGGTGTATGCTCTATGTAAAAGTGGCATTGTTTTCGATCCTCCAATAATACAAGTCTCCATGGCTGTTTATTGGAAGCAGAGGGTCCTAGCCTCACCATTTCAATTGGGGTTTCTAATTCAAGAGCTTTCTCCTTTGATAACACCTTTTCAAATGTCCCTTCATAAAAAAGCTTATCCCAGCTTTTTTTGTTGTCGGCCTTCACCACGTAGCGCAATGCTTTATCAAACATTCGTTGCCTGCCTTTTGAGTAGCCTATCGGTGTGACACCAGGAATGAACTCCGTTCCCCCTATATTAATCTCTTTTTCGAAGGACTTACGGTTAAATGTCCCACCCATCCAGCAGGTGCCTATCCCAAATTCCGTTAAATACAATACTAATTTTTGAAAGATATAACCAAATTCCACAAGGGAGTACGTATTATTCTCACTTATCCCCACTAAATACGCCTGAGGGTTCTTGATAAAACCATAGGTTCCTAGTTTAATCCCCTTATCGGTAACATTATTAGTAACCGGCACTAACTGGATCCTGCTTTTTCTTCCAAAGATCCCAATGAGATTATCTTCTTTATTAATATATTCGTTTATCAGCTTATAATGAGATTCTGATAACCTCTCTGTTTCATATGTTCTTACGGACTGTCTCCCCTTCATAATTTCAACGACTGATTTATTAAATATCATATTATCCTTCTCCAAACTTAAGCTTCTGATGTGATTGGATGCTTTACGTTCAATGGAAACTTAGTAACTCCATATGCTTTTCACAAATAAGACCCCTTCTCTCTCCATTGCTCCTCCTTTGATTTTTCCCCATTCATTGTCTGGTGTATAATGAAAAACTACCATTTCCGTTCCTTTATCTGCGATCTTCCTTATAATATCCATGATTCTAATGTTTTTTTGGCTAATCACATCAAAGATGTCTAATCTATTATTGGATTTCTATAAATAACAATAGCCTCTTCTTCCTGAAAATAATAAATATCCTCTGGAAAAACATTTAGACAATAGAACATAAGAATCCCTTGGCTGTTGGCAGTGGCAAATTTTTTTGATACTTGTATTCTTTTACTAGCAAATCTTGAAAGGTAGATTATATCCACCACTTTAGCCATATTTAGTTTACGAATTCCACTATTACTTATAGTATCCATTACTTCCGTTAACTCCATAAAAAATTGATATTCATTCACCTTATGAAAACCAAATTTAGGATAGAAACTCAACACACTCCTATTTGCAAAGAGATACATGATATCGTAAGTAAAGTGATAAAAGGGTTCCCCGTTCCCGATAGGATATTTCTTAATCTCAAGAAAACTATCTCCTACTTTAATTATAAAGCTTATTTCATCATTAGTTACTAGAGAAAACCCTAATTTTTTTACATAAATTCTTTCATTTGTTCTAAGACTTGGCTGTATAAAGTTACTTTATTGATTAACATCTAATTTTCTCCCTACATTCCCCCTCTGCCTTTCCTCCCATTCACTTAAGTAAATAACATCTGCTTTTTCAGCAGGCGGCTGTGGAAGACGTACCGCCATCTCTAGTGAATTACCATCGAGATCCTGAAAATAAACGCAAGCCATAGGAACCCATGTATGAACAACCGGTTCCACAGGTTCCAAACCAAAGGAAACGACAGGCTCAATTCCCCTTGATTTCAACCAATCCGTTGCTTCTTCAATGGAGGAAACTTCAAAGGCGAAGTGACTACGGGTCCACTTTTCTTCCCCTATCTCCCATACTCCAAAAATCTGTACTCCATTAGGCATTTCGTAAAATACAACACGGCGGTCATCCAACTCTAGAACTCTTTTCAGACCTAATTTATCTTCATAAAAACCTTTTGCCCTTTCCAAATTACATACATGAACATGTGTTTCAAAAATACCTTTAATCATAGTCCCATCACCTCTCGAGTTTTTACAGATCCGCTTATAACTAAAACACTCATCATAAAAATAGCCCCTTTCATTTAATAATTTATATACTCATTGTATAAAGTAAAGGGGTTTCAACCATGAGAGTGGAGACTGATATTCCATCATAGTAAATACCGAAAATAATTAAGACCAAAGTCTTAGATAAAATGTTAAACAAGTAAAAAACGTCTGACATTTATATCAGACGTTTTCGTTACCTTCAACTAGTTTATGTTTTACTGCAAATAGGGCTGCTTGGGTTCTGTCTTTCACTGGGAGCTTGGAGAAAAGATTCGTAATATGTGTTTTCACGGTTTTTTCTGAAACAAATAGTGCTTCGGCAATTTTTTTATTACTTTTCCCTTTGGCAATTTCTATTAGCACTTCCCTTTCCCGCTTCGTAAGCTCCTTTAATGCCTTTACTTCCTCCGATTCTCCTTGGTTCACATGCTGAAATAAGTGATTGGCTACCTTCGGGTCGATGTTTTTATTACCGGCAAAAACCCTCTTGATGGCTTCCATTAAGTTTTCTGGCTCCGTATCCTTTAAGCAATAGCCATCGGCACCTGCTTGAATTGCAGAAATAACATGCTCTTGATCCTCAAAGCTAGTTAAAACTAGGATTTTCTGATTAGGATTTTTCCCCTTAATTTTTCTTGTTGCCTCTACTCCGTCCATTTGTGGCATGGATAGATCAAGGAGGATCACATCCATTGACACTCCATTCTCTATAGCTTCCACCGCTTCCATTCCGTCCCTTGCTTCTGCTACCACTTCAAATTCCGTTTCCCTTGCGAAGAAAAAAGTGAGACCTTTCCGGACAATATGGTGATCATCAACAATCATCAATTTTATTGGCTGTGACATTGCTTCCTCTTCTCCCCTTCCTTAAAGGAATTTGAACGTATACGGTTGTTCCTTTATTTAACTCACTAGTAATCTTACAATCTCCTTCAACTAATTTTGCCCTCTCAGCCATACTTGTAAGACCAAATCCATTCTGGGAAACTTCCTGTCTATTAAAACCACAACCGTTGTCTGAAATGGTTAAAGTCATATAAGAATCTACTTTTTTTACTTCGATAATTACTTGTGAGGCATTTGCATGCTTATAAACATTGTTGAGTGCCTCTTGGGTAATTTTCCAAAAAGTTGATTCAACACACCCTGGAATATCCTCTTCCCAAAATATAGAGGTTACGGACAACTTTAATTTTTTGCCGTAGTTCTCTATTCTTTTCTTTAATCCTTCTTTAATATTGTCTGACCGCAGTTGCCATATAAGATTCTTCATTTCCGATAATGCTTCCTTTGACAATTGGTAAATCTCATCTAAGGATTCCCCTACGTCTTCATCCGTCGTTATACTCTTTGTTCCCTTGGCTGTATACATAATCGAAAATAAATGTTGGTTGACAGAGTCATGTAGGTCCCTTGCTAAACGATTCCTTTCCTCCAAAATATGCATTTCATGCTGTTTTTCCGAGAGGCGCATCCTTTCACATGCAGTTCCGATTTGGTAAGAGATAGACTCTAAAATATGTAATTCATCATCATTAAAGTTCAGCTTATTTGGAGAAGCAACATTAAGCAATCCATACAATTCTTCACCAGATTTAATGGGAACCGATGCGTGGTGGGTAATCCCTTCCGTATCACCACGCTTTTCCTTCATGGCATACTCAATCCGCTCACAGTCGATTATATTAGTAGCTTTATTCAAACGCCCACTAAGGCATCGGTCAATACAGCGACAGCCACCTTCACATAAGTATTTTCTATCTTCAAACTCCAAAGCTTCTGGTAATTGAGCATATGCCTTTAACTCAAACTCACCCTTTTCATCAAATAAAAAAATCCACCCTGTATGTAAGCTCGTAAGTGCTAGAATTCTGTTCAAAACTTGTTGGAGCATCGAATCCATATCCGTTTCTTTATTCAACATCTCTGCTATTGATTTAATCAGGAAAAGCTCCTCATTCCGTTCCATTGTAATGCTCACCACCTTATGTCTAGTTTAATGGATAGGAATAGTCCCGTATAGTATATTTTAAGTATGTATACCGCGGAACAAATCCCCCTTTTTTATGAAAAAAACTACAACAATAGTCGTAGTTTTTGAGAATAAATTATGTCATTTTGTTTCTCCACAACCGGTATATCCCTATTACTAAAAAGAAGTACGCAATACATTCAATCGTGAAGGGAATATTGTTAAATAGTTGAAACATTTCTCCAGAAGTCATTCCAAATAAGGGAGAAGCCGTTCCCGCCATGACAGAATCAAAATAGTTCTGAAACATCCACGGTGCTATAAATGAATACATTTGATGAATAATCATGAGCAAAAAGAAATAAAATCCTTCTTTAAACCCCTGCTTTTTACTAAAGACTAGTCCAATAATTAGTAGAAAAAAAATAAAAAGACTAAGAAAAAAACCATAGATATTAATTAATAATCCTATCAAATCATCACCTCTTAAATTGATTTTTTATTATTATAGCTAATCTCTAGAAAAATCGATGGGAATATTTTTTTTCTCTAAGACTTTACGAATAAAGAGAGGTATGATAAAGGCAAGGATAAAGACTAAAGCTGTTATTAAGAGCATTTGCCAGTCTGCTCGTAGAAGGGAAGCTCCAAGAAAATTAAAGGCTATTGTCCCCGGTATAATCCCTACCATCGTTGCCCCTAAATATTCCCGAAAACTAATTTTTGACAAGCCTGATAAGTAACTTACCACATCGAAATTGATTACGGGGATTATTCTTAATCCTAACACATAATAAAAACCGTTGTCTTCCATTCTCATTTGCAGGTGCTTCCCTTTGCCTTTCCAGTGTTTTTGCACTATTGATATACGAAGCTTCCTCACTGCTAAAAAAGAAAGTATTGCACCCGAAATGGAACCGATATAAGTTACAACCATTCCTAACATAGGACCAAAGGAAAGACCTGCAGCTATGGCAAATATGGAAGCAGGAAATAAAATGAACGGCCTCAGTGTATACATTAATATAAATATAAAGGGAGCTAGCAAGCCGAAAGAAAACATCGCACCTTGAATGTCCTCGGGTGTTATCTGGATAAATGTACTATTTACCCAGATAAGAAGGAGAAGAACTACTATAAAGATTGTTGGTTTCCAAATTTCCTTATTTACCATAGATGAATTCCCCTTTAATAAGAACTACTACTATGTATATAACCTAACTTTCCCACTGGTAACCTTTAAATTTACATTTCTTAACAACATACTCTTTTCCCTCACGGCTTAAGTTAGTAATCCTTCCGAAACATTAAGAATATTTATTAAATATACGCTTTTGCATTTTTTTTGATAATGAAAAAGGAAAAGTTATAACAACGGTCGAATGGTATATCATTATTCAATCTTTAGCCATCACCAACAAATTTTTTTTTGCGAAAAGGGGTATGTAAATGGGAAATGTTTATTTTTTCACTGGGTTTCCTGGGTTTATAGCAAAGGAGTTAATAAAGGAATGTATTCACATTAGTGGAAAAACTCCCATTGAACAGATCTATTTACTCACTCTCCCCTCCATGGAAAAAAAAGCCCTACTAGACTTACAGGAAATGTTCATCCTTTACCCAGAGGCTAAGGACCTCATTACACTAGTCATAGGTGATATCACTAAGAATGACCTAAATATTAGTACAAGGTACAATAACGTATTGAAATCGTCCGTTACCCATGTTTTCCATTTAGCAGCCGTTTATGATCTTGCTGTAGATAAAAAAACAGCGGAAAAAGTAAACGTTTCTGGAACGAAAAACGTAAACAATTGGGTTCAAGAAATCCAGTCCCTTAAAAGATATACGTATTTTAGCACCGCCTATGTGTCGGGTAAACGGGAAGGAAGGATTTACGAGAAGGAGCTTTCCATGGGACAATCGTTTAAAAACCACTATGAACGAACAAAATATGAAGCAGAGGTTTTAGTTCGAGATATAATGGATGTTGTACCTACTACGATTATCCGGCCAGGTATCGTCCGCGGACACTCTGAGACAGGTGTAACCACGAAGTTTGATGGTCCCTATTTTATTTTGCACATATTGGATCGCCTTTCCGCCTTACCAGTTATTCCTTACTTAGGTGATGGAAATGCAGATGGTAATTTTGTGCCTGTAGATTATGTAATTAAAGCAAGCTTCTATTTAACTCACTTGGAAACAGGGGCAGGGAAGACCTACCATTTAACGGACCCCGCACCATTTAAGATGTCCGAGGTTTATCGTATGTTAGCCGAAGAGTATCTTGGAAAAACCCCACGGGGCAAGCTGCCACTTTTATTTGGAAAACTAAGCATGTCTATTCCTCCATTTAGAAAATGGATGCAGGTAGAAAAGGAAGCATTAGAATACAATTCCTGTCTTGCATTCTATGATACAAGAGTTGCAGAAAATGATTTGCAAGAAAGTGGAATCGAATGCCCAAGCTTTGATAAAACACTAACCACAATGGTCAACTATTACCGTGAACACAAAGACGATAAACAAAAGTATATACAAATCCATTAAGTTTCTATATTAAAAGCGGCAATCGCAACTAAAATCTTATTTATACCAGGAGGCGAAACATGAATCTCAACCTTATTCACGAAGCAGTGGTCTTTGCAACAGAAGCACACGAAGGGCAAACTCGGAAAACATCAAAGGTTGCTTACATAAGCCATCCTCTTACAGCAGCCCTCTATGCACAACGTTATTTACTAGATACTTCCTTTACTGAGGAAGAACAAACAAATATAGTGGCTGCCATCATCTTGCACGATGTATGGGAAGACACGGATGTCACTCTGGATGCAATTGAGGAAAAATTCGGTTCTGCTATTGCAAAACTAGTTAAAGGTGCCTCTGAAGAAGATAAATCTAAAACCTGGTTAGAGCGGAAAACAGCGACCATAAAGAAAACTACAGGTGCACCATTAGATTTAAAATACATCATCTGTGCAGATAAAGTTCATAACTTAGTCTCCATGGTAGAAGCTCAAGAGTTGATTGGAGAAGAAATGTGGAAATCCTTCAAAGAAAGGAAGGAGACCCAACAATGGTACTATACCAATATGTACAAAGCATTATTGGATGGCGTCGACCATGTACCTGCGTTTTTTCAGGAAATGAAGAGACAAATTGAGTTGGTTTTTGGGGAGTAGGAAGGCGTGTAGAAATAGGGTTTTCTGACCCAGGGTTAGCTGACCTGCGGTCAACTTAGAGAAATAGAACATGGAGACCCTAAAGTCTCCATGTTCTCCAAACTCATCAATCTTTTACCCTTCTAACAACAACGATTCTGGGTCTTCAATTAATTGTTTTACTTTCACTAGGAATCCTACTGCGTCTCTACCATCGATGACACGGTGGTCGTAGGAAAGGGCAATGTACATCATTGGGCGGATTTCCATACGCTCATCATCGATCACTACTGGGCGCTTTTGGATCGTGTGCATTCCTAAAATACCAACCTGAGGAGTGTTCAAGATTGGTGTAGAGAACAGGGATCCAAATACTCCACCGTTTGTAATCGTAAATGTTCCACCTTGTAAATCGTCAATAGCTAATTTCTTTTGATGTGCTTTTTCTGCTAGGCGGCCAATTTCTTTTTCAATGCCTGCAAAATCAAGGCGCTCTGCATCGCGTACAACAGGAACAACAAGTCCTTCCTCTGTAGATACAGCAACTCCGATGTCATAGTACTTCTTCAGAAGCAGCTCGTCACCTTGGATTTCTGCGTTTACGTTCGGATATTTCTTTAGTGCAGCAACAACTGCTTTTGTAAAGAAAGACATGAATCCTAGTTTTACACCATTTTCGTCTAAGAACTTATCTTTGCGGCGTTTACGTAGGTCCATTAGGTTTGTCATGTCTACTTCGTTAAAGGTTGTAAGCATGGCAGCCGTTTGTTGTGCTTCCACTAATCTCTTTGCAATCGTTTGACGGCGGCGAGACATGCGAATGCGCTCCACAGGTTTCCTAGGGTCATCTGCCGGTTTTGGAGTACTTGCAACAGGACTAGCAGCCGGCTTTTGAGGTGCCGGTTGATTTTTCTTCGTTTCGTGCTCTAAAATATCCTCTCTGCGAACTCGACCTAAAGGATCCCGAGCAGAAATTTCGTTTAAAGCGATACCCTTTTCCCTTGCTAGCTTTCGTGCAGCAGGTGTTGCAATTGGACGGGAAGCTTTCCCTGCTTCTGCCGTTTCTGCTGGAGATACACCTTCTGTTTCTGTAAACTTAGGTACGGATTCCTTTTTCTCCTCTGCTGGTGCCGGAGTTTCCTCTTTAGGAGGAGTGGAAACCTCACCTGCTCCTGCGCTTGCTCCCGTATCAATTTTTGCAATAATCGCTCCTACTTTTACTGTGTCTCCTGCTACTACTAATACATCAGTTAGAACACCCGCTTCATCTGCTGCAATTTCTACGTTTACTTTATCTGTTTCAAGTTCTACGATGTCTTCCCCTTTTTCAACGTAATCACCTGGTTTTTTCAGCCATTCCGCAACTGTTCCCTCTGTAACTGACTCGGCTAATTCTGGTACTTTTATTTCGATCATTCCTCGTCTCTCCCTTCGATGTTTCGAGTTAATGCTGCTGTAATTATTCGTTGCTGCTCTTTCTTGTGTGCTTTCGGATCTCCTTCAGCAGTACTTGAACGGCGTCTTCGGCCGAAATAATTAATTTGAATATCTCTACCTGCTATCTCACGTAAATGTGGCAACGCATAATGCCATGCCCCCATATTACGAGGCTCTTCCTGTACCCAAACCCACTCATCTACATTTGGATAATCCTCTTTCAGCTTTGTCACATGTTCCCTAGGGAACGGATATAACTCCTCAACTCTAGCAATATGGAGCCAATCTAGATCACCGTGTTTTTCTAAGTTTTCTTCAATATCCACTGCAATTTTTCCTGAACAGAAGACAATGCGCTTTACAGCTTCTTTGCTCCCGCCTAATCCAGGCTGCATAATTACAGATTGGAAACTGCTATCAGATAATTCTTCAGGTGAAGAGGCTACACGTTCGTTTCGCAGTAAACTCTTTGGTGTCATAATGACTAGTGGCCTTACTTCTTCTTTTCCTAAAAGCTTTGCTTGTCGTCGTAAAATATGGAAATACTGACTGGCCTTCGTTAAATTAGCCACATGCCAGTTATTCTCCGCAGCAAGCTGAAGGAATCTCTCTACTCTACCGCTGGAGTGCTCCGGTCCTTGACCTTCATAACCATGAGGTAGCAGTAATACTAATCCAGACTTTTGACCCCATTTTGCACGGCCAGCTGAAATAAATTGGTCAAAGATTACTTGAGCTCCGTTGGAAAAATCTCCGTATTGCGCTTCCCATAAAGTGAGTGTTTCTGGCGCATGCACATTGTACCCATATTCAAACCCTACAACTGCCATTTCAGATAGTGGACTGTTATAAATGGCAAAGGCAGCATTTGCAGATGGCATAGCATGAATAGGTGAATAAATTTCATCTGTTTCATAATCATGAAGAACTAAATGACGCTGGGAGAAGGTTCCCCTTTCAGAATCCTGTCCTGTTAAGCGTATTGGCGTCCCTTCATGAATAATGGTGGCAAAAGCTAATGTTTCCGCTAGTCCCCAATCCACTTTTCCGCCATCTTCTACGGCGTTGGTTCTACGTCTTAAAATCTTTTCTAGCTTAGGGAAGACATTGAACGTTTCTGGGAACTGCAGCAGTTCTCCGTTAATTTTTCTTAAGAGATCGATATTGACCTTTGTTTCAATCCCTTCAAGCCTATTTTCCACATAGGTTGGGGGCTCCATTTTCTTATCTACTTCTTCACGCTTTCGGTTCTTAATATTTTCAAATTGGTTTTCTAATTTTTTCAGGAATTCTTCTCGCAATGCTGGGAGCTCTTCCTTAGAAATAATCCCTTTCTGAATTAATTTCTCTCCGTACAATTGAAATACTGTATCATGATTTTTAATTTTTTTATAAAGGGATGGCTGTGTTACCAATGGTTCATCCATTTCGTTATGACCGAAACGACGGTATCCAATCAAATCAATGAGAATGTCCTTATGGAATCTTCTGCGATATTGATAAGCAAGATACGCTGCAGCTATACAAGCCTCAGGGTCATCTGCATTAACATGAATTACAGGCACCTCAAATCCTTTAGCTAAATCGCTGGCATAGTTCGTTGAGCGGGAATCGCTAAATACAGTGGTGAAACCGATTCTATTGTTAGCTATAACGTGTACCGTTCCACCTGTGGAGTATCCAGTTAACTGACTAAGATTTAACGTTTCAGCTACTACTCCTTGACCAGGGAAAGCAGCATCCCCGTGAATAAGTATCGGCATAGATTTATTTTTATTTTGTACAGGATATCCTGGCTTCGTGCGATCATCCTGAGCTGCCCTTGCAAATCCTTCTACGACAGGATTAACAAATTCTAAGTGACTTGGGTTATTGGCTAGGGTAATCGTTGCCTCAACAGTGCTTTCTTTAATTTCCCTATCTGCACCGAGATGGTATTTTACATCTCCTGTCCAGCCAAAGTTAATCCCAACGGAACCTTCAGAGGGAACTAACTCCTTGTTTGGGGCATCATGAAACTCAGAAAAAATCATTTCATAAGGTTTCCCTAATACATGGGCCAAAACATTTAAACGCCCTCGGTGGGCCATACCAATTAAAATCTTCTGAGTTCCATCTTCTACCGATTCTTGGACTAACTCATCCAGCATTGGTACCATGGCATCTAAGCCTTCAATGGAAAAACGTTTTTGTCCCACAAATGTTTTGTGAAGAAATTGCTCGAAGCCCTCCACTTTGTTTAATCTATCTAAAATTTGTTTTCTTCGCTCATTGGAAATATTCGGACGGTAATTCCCTGACTCCACCATTTGAATTAACCATTGACGTTCTTCCATGTCATGAACTTGGTTAAATTCAAAGGCCATTGTATCCGTATAAATGCTTTTTAAATATTCAATGGCATCATATCCGTTTTTAATATGTGCCGGAGCATCTGATGAGATTAAATAGGCTGGGATACTACGTAAAGCCTCCTTAGTAAGTCCATAGTCCTTTAATGAGAATAAATCTTCCCCTTCTCTCTTCTCCACAGGGGAGATATTCGCCATTAAATGACCATTTCTTCGAATAGAATCTCCAAGCTTAATGGCATTTGCCATTGCTAACAATTGTTCAGAAGAACTGTATTTAGATACAGACTGTCCCTCATGAATGGATGGACCATCTACGTGATCCTCTGGAGCACCCCATTTTTCAAAGAAAAGCTTTAGCTTTTCATCCACGGAATCTGGGTTTTGTAAATAATCTTCATAC
Organism: Evansella vedderi; assembly: GCF_030813435.1. Lineage (GTDB taxonomy): Bacteria > Bacillota > Bacilli > Bacillales > Salisediminibacteriaceae > Evansella > Evansella vedderi. Next base: position 125,097 of record NZ_JAUSUG010000009.1, read on the forward strand.
ACATCTAACATATAACCCAGGTTGGGGCCATAAAATTGACTCCAGCCCTCATCAAAAAGAATGTCGTTGCTGCTCATGAACTAGTACCCTCCAATATTATGTTTAGAAAATTAATAAGAAAATCTTCACAATGTTAAAAGCTATGAAAAGTCATATCATTTCATTATATATGCAGGTAAAATACAGAGTTGCTCTTTTTTTTACCGTTGAAGATTCCCAAATTAAACACTATGTTTATAGTTAAAACGCTTCCATTGATTATTTTAGCACTATAGGGAATTTTACTCAAAAGAAATTCTTTATTTTTTTTAAAAATTTGTCACATTTTTTTATACCCTATATTTTAAATATAAATCAGGTAATTTCCTCTCTGCTTATCCTTTACTTATTGTGGAAAAAATACAAATAAAAATACGGCTATTTACGCCGTATCACGAAAATATTAAATTAATTCTTTTATGCATTCTACAGAATCGTGCTTTGGACTATTAACTACCTTATTTACGGGAAAAGTCATCATTTTTTCAGAGGGAAAGGGTTTAAAAAATTCCTCTTCCAGCAGGTCCTCTGTCCAATTAGCCTGTTGAAGCCACCAATTACATTTCCCTTTATCTAGAATAACCGGCATCCGGTGGTGTAGGTCCCGCATCATTTCATTTGCTTCCGTTGTGAGAACCGTACAGCTAACAATTTGTTCTCCATTTTCTTTGTTAACCCAACGATCCCATAAACCAGCAAAGATAAGCAGATCATCATTTTTATTTTTGATATAATATGGTTGCTTACCAACGTCTGTCTTCTTCCATTCGAAAAAACCGTTGGCTACAATTACACAATGTCTCTTTCCTAACAAGCCCTTAAACGACCTTTTTTCATGAAGAGTTTCCGATCTTGCATTAATCATTTTACTGCTAAAAGATTCATCCTTTGCCCAATGTGGAATTAGACCCCACTTCATATATCCTGCACGTAATCCTTTCTTGCCTTGAACGATAGACAAGATTGGCTGAGTAGGAGCTATATTATAACGTGGTTCAACCTCTAAATTATGACCATTTTCCAAGTCAAAGTAATCTTCTAGGAAATCAGGGTCCGCATAAAGGGTAAATCGTCCACACATTGCATCACCTAGTTTCAATTTTTTTCCAAAAAGCTTCTAAACGGTCTAAAGCTTCTTGTAATTGTTTCATACTGTAGGCATAGGATAATCGAATATAACCTTCTCCGTAAGAAGAAAATGCATCTCCTGGTACTACGGCCAATTTCTCCTCTTCCAGTAATTTTACTGCAAAGTCAAAGGAAGAGAGTCCACTTTCTTGAATAGAAGGAAAGACATAGAAAGCACCTGCAGGCTTTACCGTTGGTATCCCCATTTCTCCTAAGCGCTGAAGCATATAATCCCTACGCTCCCTGTACTCTCCTTTCATTTCTTCTGGGTCATCCATCCCAACTGTTAGTGCCTCTATTGCAGCATGCTGAGAAATGGATGTGGCGCAGCTAACATTATATTGATGAACCTTTAACATATGCTTCTGAATATAGGCTGGTGCAAAAATAAAGCCAATCCTCCACCCCGTCATGGAATGAGACTTAGAAACCCCATTGATTACAATTGTTTTCTCCTTCATACCAGGAAATTGTGCGATGGAAATATGATCTTGGTCGTAATGAAGTTCCGAGTAGATTTCATCTGAAACAACGAATAAATCCTGTTCCCTTAAATATTCTGCTAATTCTTTTCCCTGATCATAGGTCAGAACTGCTCCAGTTGGATTTGAAGGATAAGGTAAGATGACTGCCCTCGTCTTCTCTGTCTTGTGCTTCTCAATTTGTTCTTTAGTGATGATAAAATTTGTTGACCTCGTATCCACAAATACGGGTGTCCCGCCACAAAGGGTAATAATTGGTGCATAGGCGGGATAGACAGGCCCTGGCAAAATAACTTCTGTTCCCGGCTCCAGAATGGTTCGGAAAGTTACATCAATCCCCTGGGAGGCTCCAATCGTTGTAATAATCTCTGAGTCTGGATCGTATGTAAGGTTGTATTTTTTCTTTAAAAAACTACTTGCTGCTTTAAGTAACGCTTTTTCTCCAGCATTAGCGGTGTAATTTGTCTTGTTATCTTGAATAGCAGAAATAGCCGCTGTCTTTATATGTTCAGGTGTATGGAAATCAGGCTGCCCTAAAGTCAATTGAACAGCATCAGGAACAGAAGCAACTCGGTTAAAAAATTGCCTAATTCCAGATATTTGTATATTTTTCACATGAGTGTTTAATAAATGTTCCATCCATTATACCTTCCTTTTTTCAATATAATATTGGCTGCACCCATGAAATAATGAAGACAACCACAATAAAATAAAGCATGTATACAATTAGTGCACTAACATTAACGAGAAATACCAGCTTTTTTCCCTTCCACTGAATGGAAAAGAAGCTGCGTACCATCGGTAACGATAAGAAAAAAATAACAATAGAGTACATAAATAGAATAAAAACTTCAAGAATAAAGGATTCTATTTGAAAGTCTTCTACAATAATTCCGGAAAAAATCATTGACGTTTCTGCAATTAAGGTTACTGCCTTAGCAATCAAAAGCTTCGTATAGACAATAATTGTAAGCCACCAGCTCCAATTTTTCCCCATAAAAAGACCAATAGAAGATAATATCAATAATAAATAAATTCCATCCGAAGCCATGAGTAAAATGAGCCTTTCACCAAATCCCCATTGTATACCAATGTATAAATAATATATCAAAAATGCGGTGACAAAAACCAGTTGAAATACTGCTAACAAATTTAACGGAATCTTCAATGGTCGGTCCAATACTATTCACCTCATTTAAAATAGTTTCATCTGTATAAGGTTATAAAGCGGGGTATAAAGGCCCGCTTCTCTACTTATTGTGTAAAAAAATTTATCCCAGAACGCCCTAATAGGTAAGCAGCAATGGCAAAGGCTTCCGTTTGCTCCCTTACTCGGTCAAAGCCTTGTGGCGGCTGTCTAACCTGAAGCTGATAAGGATCAGGGGTTTGCAAGGTTCCTTGATGGGCTTGACGTAAAAAGCCAGATACTTCTTGTAAGCCGTATTGTCCACTCTGCATAATTTCATATAAAGAAACAAAACCGTGCATAACTCCCTTATATCGCGTGGCTCTAACTGAGACACCAAATTCTGCTAGTCTTTCTGCATATGCCTCCCCTTCATCCCGGAGCGGGTCAAATTCAGCTGTAATAATCAATGCAGGGGGGAGTCCTTCTAAATTCTCTGCTTGTAAAGGTGAAGCGTAAGGACTACTCCACATCCACTCCTCAGGAGTATAGAGATCTCTCGCCCGATACATAACAGTACGGGACAATAAATAATAGCCACTATCATATATTTCCCTCGAGGCCAAAGATACATCGAGAAAGGTTGTTAACGGATACATTAATACTTGAGACGTTAATTCAGGACCCTCCCTATCTCGGGCCATTAAGGCCATAACAGTTGCGATGTTTCCGCCGGCACTGTCCCCTGCAACACTAATCGTATTCTCATCACCATTAAATGTTTCTGCGTTCTGTACCGCCCATTTGATAGCGGCATAGCTATCCTCTACAGCTGCAGGAAAAACATAATCCGGGGCCACTCGATAACCTACGGCAATAACAACACTGTTCGTTCTTGCAGCAAGGGAACGAACAATATTATCATGGGTATTTATATCCCCATAGCCACGTAAAAATGCTCCTCCATGGTAATACATGACGATAGGGAAAGGACCTTCCCCTTGTGGTCGATAAATCCGCAACGGAATCTGAGAATCTCCTTGGACAGGGATATATAAGTCCTCTCGCAGTAATGGATTGCCACCGACCCCTCGCCCACCTGATACTATCTTCGGAACACGAATATTAATATCAAGGGCTACTAGGTTATTATTGATGGCATGAAGAATGACAGCTGTCTTTGCTGGCAAACGGCCTTCATCAGTATTTTGCCATATATATATTGATACCCCGATTAAAATTAATAGAATGGAAATTAATAAAGAACCGAGGAGAAATATATTTTTAAGCCATCGTTTGATCCTCTTCATTACTCTTTTTTCACCTCACCTACTGCACGGTTTAAGCGTATTTCTTAAGGTAAGTTTATCAAAGCTCTGTGGAGTGATTTTAACATTTTACATACTTAATTAAAAGCCACCAGTATAAATAACAAACTAGTCTAAATTGGTAATATCTATATAAATTGTTCTGTTTCCTTTATTATACAGTCACACCTTCATTCTCGCCATCAACGTATAACAATTTGTATCTTATTTTTAGTTTAGGAAATAAAAAAGAAGGTAACTTTAAAGAATAAAAAACTTTTAAAGTTACCTTCTTAGTTTCGGTTAAAGAAATAAAACCCTGAAATGACCAGCCAGTCGGTCCAATGGTTATTTTCCTGTTCCTCAATGGGAACTGTTGCTGATAATACCGGGTTTAAAGAAAAGCGAGGCAATTGCAAGAGCTCACGATGTTTAAGCTGAAAGCCATCAATTTTTCGATTTTCTTCCCCTGTTATGGTTACGTAACCACTATTAGAAATAGAATAATTTATTTCTTCTCCTTTTTTTGTTGTTACTGCTATCGGATCTGGAAATACAAATTGAACTAATAACGGCTCCTTTTCGAAACTTATCCATTGTGTTTCAAAATTATCGAAACCATACCGTAGTAGTGCAAGGGTATCCCTTTGGGCATAGTTTCGTGAAGGAGCTTGTAATGTTACAGCTATTAGTTCCGTGTCATCTACTTTAGCCGCCGTAGACAATGTATAACCAGATAAACGAACAAACCCATTTTTTATCCCTATTATATTTTCTTCGGAACGTAAAAGGGGATGGTGATTAAAAAGCCTTGTTTCCCAACCTTCTCCAACCCAATCGTAGTAATGCGTTCCAACTAGTTCACGAAAGGTCTCATTTTTCATGGCATAAGAGCTTATTTTTGCCATATCCGCTGCAGTTACAATATGTTCATCCTCATATAGTCCATGTGGATTGGTAAAGTTCGTTTGATCACTAACTCCCATCCGAAACTGGGCAAAACGGTTCATACGCTCCGCAAAAGCTTCTACCGACCCATCAATATGCTCTGCAATGGCTATTGCAGCATCATTTCCAGAACTGACCATTAATCCGTGTAATAATTGACCAATGGTAATCTGTTCATCCTCTAATAAATACACACGTGTTCCAATTGCTCTAATGGCATTACCGCTAACCGTTACAACATCATCTAAATCCTGCGTTTCGATGGCTATAATCGCTGTTAATATTTTTGTAATACTTGCAGGATACATTGGTTGGTGAGCATTTTTCTCATATAATACTTCTCCTGAATTGCTGTCTATTAAAATTGCCGATTCACTAACAAGACTCGGTGGTGGGGTGTGGTCTGCAGATATGGACTCAAAAGGGATTAGCAAACCCATGAGTAAGACTAGGGTAAAGGTAATATTTTTAATTTTTCTGTACAATCTTAATCTGCTCATCATTATCACCTTTTTTAATTTCAATTGTTAATACATTTATAAACTGATTTATATTACTGAAACAAGTCATTTTATATAACAATTGTATTACAAATGAAATTAAAAAGGAGTGGAAATTATCTCCACTCCTTTCCCTTTTATTTTAACAGGTCCTTTGTAATAACTACATCTAAACCAGGTTCTCCGTTAAATAACCCTAAAGTAAAAATGGAGTAATTTGCCCCTTCCATAAGTTGCAAATTAGGGATTTCGTATATAGTTGTTTCTTGCCTAGCAACATTTATTTTGATATCTTGGGTGCTAGGTTGAAGTTCTACATAGTCACTTGCTTGTGTATAGGTAAGGTTTTGTACAACTGGTTCATCTGTTACAATATCTACTGCCGAGGTATCAGGAGATAGATGTACAAATCTAATATGAGAAGAATCCTTATTCGGCTGAACAGTATCTGTTAACGTAAGTAATTCGAATTCTTCTTGTTGGCCTAAAATTGCTAATGTATAAAATTGGTTATCCTTTAATTTTAATTTTTCTTTAATAATTGGTTTTTCTTTCTTCGGGTCCGCCCCTTCTGGGAAAACTTTGATTTTATAAGAACCTGCAGGCATGTTCACATACTCTGAAATTTCCTTAAAAGGAATTTCGCTAAAAATATTTTCTTTCTTAAAGTAAACATCTACATTAGGGGCATCTGGAGAAGCATGTAAAAGACGAATATGTGTTCCTTGTACATCAGCAAATGCAGATGAATGGAATAATAAAGTTAATGATAAAATGAACCCAAGGGTGATTATTATTTTCTTCATCTATAACAACTCCTTATCATCGTTTTTTACAAAGTTAGGCTTTCCCTGTTAAATGTATTTATTCATGGGTAAATTTGAGAACAAGGGGGAATTTTTTATGTTGGCTTTACAGAAAAAAATGGATGATTTAGATGGAAAGGGATATAAGGCCCTAAAATCAATACAAGGTACATATAAAGGATCATTTTTTACTATGTTTATTGATTATGTTCAGGGGGATCCCTTTGCAAGTCCATCAAAGGTAAGAGTAATGGTTCCTTTAAACAGGACGGATCTTGATGTTTCTTTGTTTAAGATCACCCATCGGCGAATTGCTTTTGAATACTTTTTCGCTAAAACCATTGATGGGCAAATAAAAGCTACGAAAAATCCAATTAGGGGTACAGGAAAAAGCGGTCTATTAATGATTGATGCACCCGGTCAAGCAATGATAGATAGGACCGCGGTTAATATCTCTGAAGAGGGAATTGAATTTCGAATATTTGTTGGTCTCCCAGCTAGGGGGCGAACAATTTTAGGTAAACAGGGGAAGGAATTACTTTGCTCCCTCATACCAACAATTGTAGAGAAAACAGTAAACGATTATGACCGTGAGATCTTGCAGCGTAGTATACAATTAAGTGACGAACAACAAGAAATACGTACATATTTAAAAGAGAATGATTTTATTGCTTTCGTGGCTAATGGGTCCATATTGCCTCGCAAGAGTGGAGTGAGCCAGCTTCCGTTACAGGGAAATAACGTGATTCCATTTCAATCTCCTTCCAGTTATGAAATTTCTATCTCCCTTTCTAGTGGTAAAGTGATTCAAGGTATGGGAATTCCTAAGGGAATATCCATTATCGTTGGGGGAGGATATCACGGGAAAAGTACTCTGCTGCAAGCCTTAGAACGAGGAGTTTATAACCATTCATTAAGGGATGGGAGGGAATATGTCCTTGCGGATGACTCGGCCGTAAAAATTCGCTCAGAGGATGGGAGATCTGTTAATGATGTAAATATATCTCCTTTTATAAACGATTTACCATTTGGAAAAAGGACAGACAAATTTTCCACAGAAGACGCCAGTGGTAGTACTTCACAAGCGACCAATATAATGGAAGCACTGGAAGTTGATGCTAAAGTACTATTAATCGATGAAGACACAAGTGCTACCAACTTTATGATTCGGGACGGAAGAATGCAAAGATTAGTTAACAAAGAGAAGGAACCAATTACACCCTTCATTGATCGAGTAAGACAATTATTTATGGAGAAAGATGTGTCAACTGTATTAGTTATTGGTGGTTCGGGGGATTATTTTGATGTTGCAGATCATGTTATTATGATGGACAACTATATTCCATATGATCGGACTAGAGAGGCAAAGGAAATTGCTGAACAATATGAAACCAATAGAATACCTGAAAAAGGTACTGTATTTGAATCTGAATCTTTACGGGAGCTGGATTTAAAGAAAATTAACAAACTTTTGGACAGGAAGGAAAAGATAGATGTTAAAGGACTTGGGACAATAATTATTGGAAAAAGTAATGTCTACCTCCATAATGTGGAGCAGTTAATCGACGTTAGCCAAACAAGGGCTATTACGTATATACTAAAAGCTGTATTAAACGATTCAGGAAAACATGGCAATGAAGAGACCGTTCAATCACTGGTTGATAAGGTTATGACTATGATTGATAAGGAAGGTTTAGATTTCCTCTCCCATTCACGCGATCGATACCCAGTAGACCTTGCCAAACCAAGGAAATACGAAATTGCGGCAGCGTTGAACCGTATACGTTTATAAGAGAATTTAATAAGACTTTTAGGCTTGGCTGTACAGCGACATGAATACTAAAATGTGCTCATTTCACTGTTTAGTCCAAGCCTCTTATTTACGACTCTATAGGATTACTCATTTGGATTCAAACAAATAAGAAAGTTCTCCATACCCCTCTTTATCCAAGTCCTCCCGCGGGATAAACCTCAAGGCTGCTGAATTAATACAATACCGAAGCCCTGTTGGCGGGGGACCGTCCTCAAAAACATGCCCTAAGTGGGAATCCCCCTCCTTGCTCCTAACCTCTGTACGAACCATAAAATGAGAAAAATCTGCCTTTTCTACAATTTGATCCTCTTTAATTGGTTTAGTAAAGCTGGGCCATCCACAGTTTGAATCGAATTTATCCGTTGAACTGAATAAGGGTTCCCCCGAAACAATATCCACATAGACACCCTCTTCAAAGAAATCCCAATACTCATTGTGGAAGGGGCGTTCTGTTCCGTTATTTTGTGTTACTTCATACTGAATTTCCGTTAGTTTTTTCCTTAAATCTTCTTTACTCACTGCATGTCACCCCAGTTTTGTTTGATAAAATCTTCTCTCCCACTTCCCTTACGGTACATTTTATAATGGAGTGGGTTCTTCTTATGGTAGTCTTGATGATAATCCTCCGCAGGGTAAAAGGTAGAGGCCTTACGAATCTCCGTTACAATTGGTTTTTGGAATCTGCCGCTTTTCTCAAGGGCTTCTTTCGATTTCTCCGCTAAGGCCTTTTGTTCTTCATCATGATAGAAAATAGCCGTTTGGTAGGACTCCCCCCTATCATGGAACTGTCCACCTGGATCAGTAGGGTCAATTTGTGCCCAAAATAAATCCAGTAGCTTTTCATAAGGAAATACAGTTGGATCATATGTAATTTCTACCGCTTCAAGATGACCCGTTGTATTAGAGCATACCTCTTCATACGTGGGATTTTCTTTATGCCCGCCAGTATATCCTGATATAATACGTTGAATGCCCGGTTGCTCTTCAAAGGGGGAAACCATACACCAAAAGCATCCTCCGGCAAACGTTGCTTTCTTCCATTTTGTATCCGCCAAATTCTCTCACTCCTTCTATAACATTTAGTACTACGGATTACTATACCCATTTTCTTATTACTGTTGCAACTATAACAAAGGGGTATATCTATTTATAATCCCGTCCACTTGTTTTCCGTAGATTTCTCCAAATATATTCAAATGGACCAATAAGTAAAATAGCTGATAAATAGGTCTTCGATTTTCGTATTCCGGATCAATATCGTTAGTGCTCTTATACTCCTCATAAAAGGCACATGGTAAACCGCCAAATAACTCCGTAAACGCCAATTCAAACTCATTTACTGGAGAATTAACCCCTTTATCTTTGTATACTCATTTTCATACAAACCATAAATTTCCGGTACGCGAACCGCCCCTGTATTTCTCAGGGCATTTAGGCCGTCTATTGATAGGTTTTTGGCTTTTAGATGTATTGCCCGCTGCGGATATTATGAACGGTTAGATACAAACAACCAACCCTGATTATGGTTGGCTGTTTTGTTTTTATATTGAAAGATTACTTGTAAGGTAGGCTTTTTAAGATATTTTCAAAGGCAAATCCCCTAACCTCTTCTTCACTATACCTTTTCTGAAGTTCATTTATTAAGGTTTGATATTTTCCTGCATTCTCCAAATCTTTTACATAATAAGAAATCCCGTCAAAGTCTGAGCCGAATGCAATATGTTCCTTTCCACCAAGCTCACAGAAGTGATCCACATGTCTTAGTAAGTCATCAATAGTGGCTTCCTCTTCACCTGAAATAAATGGTGGATTAAAAACTAATCCAATAAAACCATTTTTGTTGAAAAGTGCTTGCGCCTGCTCATCTGTTAAATTCCGTCGATGATCACAGATCGTTTTGGAGTTAGAGTGGGTTGCTACAGGGTAATCTGCTGATTTAATCACATCCCAAAATCCAGCTTCACTCAAGTGGGATACGTCCGTTAACACACGATTTTCATTGTTTAATTTAACTACTTCGAAACCTAACTCTGTTAAACCGCCCCCTCGTGGTTCACCTGCACCATCTGCACAGAGGTTAGCATTGTTCCAAGTAAGTCCAATAGATTTTACACCTAACTGGTAAAGGGTTCGCAATTTCATTAAATCATTCCCGAAGGCATCTGCTCCCTCTAATGTAAGTACAGCACCAATTTCACCATCTTTTAATTGACCAATATCTTCCCATTGAGAAATTTTCTTTATTTTCTCGTGTTTACCAACTACTTCCGTATGAAAAAGATCTACTTGCTCTAGTGCATACTGGAATTTTTGGTCACTCGGGTGTTCTGGGTAAAGGAATATGGCAAAAAACTGTAATTGTACCTTTCCTGTTTGCAGCCTTTCATAATTGGTTTCTAAAATAGGGTGATTCGTAAAAGAACGATTACGATCCTCCCATAGCTTCAATAAAGCATCACAATGTAAGTCGAAAATTTTCATATAAGCCGCCTCCTCCATTTTCAACAGTACCACAGAAAATTTATAATTGTCCATTAATTCCCAGAGAATTAAGGGTACTATGCCCCATATGATAAAAGGCTCAGCTTGCATTCCCTTCAAAGGGTTTAGCTGAACCTTGAAATTAATTATTCTGATGGGTGGATCATTTTTGCTGGGTCCACATATTGGTCAAATTCTTCCTCCGTTAAATAGCCTAATGCTAGAGTTGCATCCTTTAATGTAGTTTTTTCCCGGAAAGCCTTCTTAGCAATTTCCGCCGCTTTTTCGTACCCAATGTAAGGATTCAATGCAGTAACAAGCATGAGAGAATTCTTCATATGCTCTTGGATAACTTCTTTATTTGCCTCAATCCCCACCACACATTTGTCGTTAAAGGAATCCATCGCATCGCTGAGTAATCTCACTGATTGCAAGAAATTATAGATGATCACAGGCTTAAATACGTTTAATTCAAAATTACCTTGGCTTGAAGCAAAGCCAATAGTGGCATCATTACCGAATATTTGTGAAACTACCATGGTCAATGCTTCACTTTGTGTTGGATTTACCTTTCCTGGCATTATAGAGCTTCCCGGTTCATTAGCAGGGATAGCAATCTCCCCGATCCCGGACCTAGGGCCGCTTGCCAGCCAACGAACATCATTGGCTATTTTCATTAAATCAGCAGCTAGTGCTTTGAGAGCACCGTGAACATAGGTGATTTCATCATGGCTCGTTAGTGCATGAAACTTGTTTTTGGAAGAGTAAAATTGCTCTCCAGTAATTCGGGAAATTTCCTCCGAAGTATACTCACTGAATTTCGGGTGGGCGTTAATTCCTGTCCCCACTGCTGTACCGCCAATGGCAAGATAACGTAGGTGCTCCGAAGATTCCTTAATCATTTCTTCACATTTAATTAGCATATGCTCCCATCCGCTGAACTCCTGACCTAAGGTTAAAGGAGTTGCGTCCTGTAAATGAGTGCGGCCGATTTTAATAATGTCTTTAAACTCTTCTTTCTTTTTCTGAATGGAAGTTCTTAAGCGTGATAATGAAGGAAGTAATCGCTCGTTTACACTTTTAAGGGCAGCAATGTGCATAGCAGTTGGGAAGGTGTCGTTAGAGCTTTGGGATCGATTCACATCATCATTTGGATGGATGCGAAGTTCTTCTCCAATGTCGGCTAATTTTTCATTTCCACGACGAGCAACAACCTCATTCATATTCATGTTCGATTGGGTGCCGCTTCCCGTTTGCCAAACGACCAGTGGAAAATGTGTAAGGCTTTCTTCTCCACTTTCCCTGAGTTCTTTACAGACCTCTTGAATCATTGCACCCTTCTTTTCCTCGATCTTTCCAAGGCGAAGGTTTGCTGCAGCACAAGCTTCCTTTAAAATAGTAAATGCTTCCACCACTTCACTCGGCATTTTTTCTGTACCGATCTTAAAATTCTCTAGGCTGCGTTGTGTTTGTGCTCCCCACCATTTATCAGCAGGAACCTCAACTTCTCCAAGGGTATCCTTTTCGATACGAGTCTTCACAGGTATCGCCTCCTATGTAATTCTTCTTAATAAACTTCCCCATAATGGCCGTACATTAAACAGTTATATTTAATAAAACTGCTGCAGCATCAAATTGAGTTGCTAATACATAAATAATCAGTCCCACAATTCCAACCCCAATAACAAACTTAAGAATTTTACCTACAATTCTCAATAACACAAATCCAATAACAATCAACACAAGCACTGTTAAAAAATCCATTTCTATTCCTCCCCCATCTAGACCTTGTCTAAATTTTAGTAGTTTTTTAAACTTACCCTAGTGGAACACCTTCAAATATAATAAAAACAATATATCAAATTCACCGTACAATTCCATTGTGAAAAAATCAAGGAAAAAAGAGATTCATAGTGTTATTTTTCCTTCTTTAAAATAAGGTACAAGTGCGGACCTCTATAAAACCATCTGTATTGTACGTTTTGGACAAATATGTTTACCAGAAGCATTCTTGTTTTGTTTTGGAAACGCGCATTTTGGGCGAAGGTTAAATTACAAACCCCTCCTTAAAACCCCAAACTTATAATTTGAAGTTTCTGAATATTACGTTTATGATTAACGTAAATTGGTACAATAAAGGTTAATTTTTTAGGAGGTGCTCACAAATGGAAATATTACAACCGAAAAAAGGAGATTACCAGCTTAAAGATTACGACCAAACGAGAGACAATTTCAGCTGGGAAGGTGTGAAAAAAGTTTTTTCTTGGTCAAAAACAGGAAGAGTGAATATGGCTCATGAGGTAATTGACCGGCATGTGGAGGAAGGTCGCGGCGACAAGGCAGCACTTCTCTATTCCGATGCTAATCGCGACGAAATGTATACGTTTGCACAACTGAAGGAGAAAACAAATCAAGCTGCCCATATGTTTAAAAACATTAATGTCCAAAAAGGAGACCGGGTCTTCATCTTTATGCCACGAACGCCGGAATTATATATTTCTCTTTTAGGTGCAATTAAGGTTGGTGCTGTTGTGGGACCGTTATTTGAAGCCTTTATGAAGGATGCGGTGAAGGCACGACTAGAGGATAGTGAAGCGAAGGTCCTTGTTACGACTCCTGAACTTCTTACGAGGGTACCGCACAAGGAGCTCCCTCACTTAGAAACTATTATTCTAGTCGGCCCCCACAATGAAACAGGCGATAAATTCGTTTCCTACGCTGAAGAAATGAAAGCTGCTGCAACAGACGATTCAGCCATTCAATGGGTAGACTTAGAGGATGGGCTAATCCTCCATTACACCTCTGGTTCCACCGGTAAACCTAAAGGGGTATACCATGTCCATAATGCCATGCTGCAACACTATCAAACTGGCAAATGGGTGTTGGACTTAAATGAAGACGATATATACTGGTGTACAGCGGATCCCGGCTGGGTGACAGGGACTTCCTACGGTATTTTTGCACCATGGTTGAATGGGGTAACAAATGTTGTCAGGGGTGGGCGTTTCTCTCCGGATGATTGGTACGCGACCCTTGAGAAAAATAAAGTAACCGTCTGGTACAGTGCACCGACAGCTTTCCGTATGCTTATGGCAACTGACCCAGCTACGGTCAAGAAATATGACCTCTCCACTGTTCGCCATATCTTAAGTGTTGGTGAACCTCTAAATCCTGAGGTAGTACGATGGGGCTATGATGTCTATAAGCTTCGCATTCATGATACATGGTGGATGACAGAGACTGGTGCCATGCTCATTTGTAACTACCAATCGGAGCCTATTAAACCTGGTTCCATGGGTAAACCTATTCCAGGGGTAGAAGCCGCAATTATCAACGACAAAGGGGAAGAGCTGCCACCATATGAAATGGGTCATTTAGCTATAAAAACTGGCTGGCCGTCCATGATGCGGAAAATTTGGAAAAACGAACCGAAATATAACGAGTATTTCGCTATTAAGGGGTGGTACGTCTCTGGTGATACGGCTTATCGTGATGAGGATGGCTACTTCTGGTTCCAAGGAAGAAATGACGATGTTATTAACACCTCTGGTGAGCGTGTCGGTCCATTTGAGATCGAAAGTAAGCTAGTGGAGCACCCTGCCGTTGCGGAGGCTGGTGTTATTGGAAAACCAGATGAAATTCGCGGTCAGATTATTAAAGCATTTATCTCGTTAAGGGAAGGCTATGAGTATAGTGAAGACCTGAAGGAAGAAATCCAAGCCTTTATAAAAAATGAGCTATCTGCTCATGCTGTTCCCCGTGAGATCGAATACAAGGAAAAGCTGCCAAAAACCCGTAGTGGAAAAATTATGCGCCGAGTATTAAAAGCCTGGGAATTAAATGAACCAACTGGTGACCTTTCCACACTGGAAGATTAATTGCAAGGGTATAGCAAAAGGTTATAAACATACCTTTTGCTATGCTCTTTTTTTCCTTGATGGGACAAGATTAATAAGCGTATGATACTAGTATCGGTATGCCGAAATTCAGGCACCGCCCAACGATTTTTCGGCAGTACAAAAGGGGGAATTTCTTTTGTTTGCATCAGAAACTGACACGAAAGAAATGTTAAAGGCGATTCTTTCCAGTATTGATGAGGGTATTCATGTGGTGGACAGTCGTGGAATCACTATCTATTACAATAAGATTGCTGCCGAACATGACGGTTTAAAAAGCGAGGAAGTCATTGGGAAGCCCTTACTGGAAGTTTTCCCCTCACTTTCACCGCAAACGAGCACAATGCTTAAAGTCATTGAAACTGGGAAACCTATTTACAATCGTCATCAAACGTATCGGAATATTAGGGGAAAACTAATTGATACGGTAAACACCACGATACCTATAATCACAAATGATAAAGTATTAGGGGCAGTAGAAATTGCGAAGGATTATTCTAGAATCAAGGAGCTCTCTAATAAACTTATTGATTTGCAAACAAAAATTGACCGCCGTCAAAATAAAGCCGAAAAGATTAATGATAATCAGGCTTCTTATAGTTTCCGAGACATCATTACGAACGACCCGAATATGAAGCGTTTGATAACTAAGGCTAAAAAAGTAGCACAAACCTCCTCCCCTATTTTTGTTTACGGAGAAACAGGTACTGGAAAGGAACTCCTTGTACAAAGTATTCATCAAGCATCCCCTAGAAAAAACGGACCTTTCATTTCTCAAAACTGTGCTGCCATACCTGAAACATTATTGGAAAGTACGTTATTTGGTACTACAAAGGGGAGTTTTACAGGGGCGGAAAACAGGGAAGGATTATTTGAATTAGCCCATGGGGGGACTTTATTTTTAGATGAAATACATACCCTCTCATACGATTTGCAGGCGAAGCTCTTACGTGTGTTGGAGGATGGGGTAATCCGCAGAGTTGGCTCAAATAAAAGTGTAAAAACGGACGTACGTATCTTAGTAGCCACAAATGAGACACCCGAAAAGCTATTAAACAAGGAAACTCTCCGAAAGGATTTGTATTATCGGCTAAATGTTGTTTCCCTTTCCATCCCACCTCTAAGGGATAGGATGGGAGATATAGAACAATTGACAGTCTCCTTTATAGAACACTTTAACCATAAATTCCATAAACAAATTTATGGATTGGAAAACAATGCCTTACTTATTTTTAAAAATTATCATTGGCCAGGAAACATTCGTGAATTACGCCATTGTGTGGAATCAGCCATGAACCTTGTGGATGGCCCCTATATTCAACAAGATGACTTACCAGAGGAAATAATAGCACATGTTTCCCATGAAAATAAAACCCACCATCACCTTGCATTAATGGAAGGACTAGGATTGAAGGATGCCGTTGAAAGGCTTGAAATGGAACTGATCCAAACTAAACTGACAGAAACAGATGGAAATGTAAATAAAGCTGCTAGGCTCCTGAAAATTCCTCGACAAACATTGCAATATAAAATAGCCAAATACGACCTCTAAACATAACGCCGGATTTTCGGCGTTTTTTTATTCCCCTTTAAGAGAAAAACCTTCATTTTCCTTATTCTAAATTTGGCACGAAACTTGCATTATTATAAAAGTAATTAACTTGCACCTTTGAGGAGGTAAATTAATGAAGATGGATTTATATAAACCAGCTAGACATTGGAAAGAAATCGAACTATGGAAGGATGTTCCCGAAGAAAAATGGAATGATTGGATGTGGCAATTAACCAACACAATCCGTACATTAGATGATTTAAAAAAGGTCATTCATTTAACACCCGAGGAAGAAGAAGGAGTTCGCATATCAACAAAGACGATCCCTTTAAACATTACACCCTATTATGCATCATTAATGAATCCCGATGACCCACGCTGTCCAATACGTATGCAATCTGTTCCCGTATCTGAAGAAATTAAGAAAACAAAATATGACTTAGAGGATCCCCTATCAGAGGATGATGATTCCCCTGTTCCTGGTCTTACCCACCGTTACCCAGACCGCGTCTTATTTCTCGTAACTAACCAATGCTCCATGTATTGCCGCTATTGTACCCGTCGGAGATTCTCTGGGCAAATTGGCATGGGAGTACCGAAAAAACAGCTTGACGGGGCAATTGAATATATTAAAAATACACCTGAGGTAAGGGATGTCTTAATTTCAGGTGGAGATGGTTTATTAATAAATGACCAAATACTTGAATATATTTTAAAAAACCTTCGTGCTATTGATCATGTGGAAATTATCCGAATTGGGACGAGGGCCCCTGTGGTTTTCCCGCAGCGAATCACAGAAAAGCTATGTAATATATTGAAGAAATATCATCCTGTATGGCTTAACACCCACTTTAATACCTCGCTGGAAATTACGGAAGAATCTAAAAAGGCTTGTGAAATGTTGGCAGATGCGGGAGTCCCTCTTGGGAACCAAGCAGTTATTCTAGCTGGGATTAACGACAGTGTGGAAATCATGAAGAAGTTGATGCACGACTTAGTGAAGATTCGGGTACGACCTTACTATATTTATCAATGTGACCTATCAGAAGGAATTGGGCATTTCCGAGCGCCAGTATCAAAAGGATTGGAGATAATGGAAGGCCTAAGAGGCCACACCTCAGGATACGCTGTGCCACAATTTGTCGTGGATGCCCCTGGCGGAGGTGGAAAAATTACGTTGCAGCCAAATTATTTAATCTCTCAAAGTCACGATAAAGTGGTGCTAAGGAACTTTGAAGGAGTTATTACCTCCTATCCTGAGCCACAAAATTATACCCCTGGAACTGCAGAAGATTATTTCTATTCCTATTACGAGAAGAAACAAAAGAAAAGGGTTGGTATTTCAGCATTAATGAATGACGATGAGTCTCATTTAGTTCCTGAAGGGCTGAAACGGTTAGATAGACGCAAAAGCTACGAACAGGACATTTCCCATCAATCTTTAAAAAATCAGCGTGAGAAAAGAGATAAAATGAAGGAAAGAAAATGGAAAAAAGAGCTTGAACGTATGAAGGAGTCCGAAAAGAAAGAACAGACATCAAACAATACAGGAGGCGTTCAATATTGATTTGTAACTGGTGTCAACATGAAGGAGCAGTTGAGGCCCAAAAAACTGCTTTTTGGGAACTCCCAGATGGAACAAGGGCAGTGGAGATAACCAATGTCCCTTCCATACAATGTCCTAACTGTGAAATGACCTATATTGACGATGATATAATTGATGAAATAGAGGATCAATTTATGCTCATTGATACAGAGAAACTTCCTAATTCCTTTACCTATCAACAATTTATGAACCAGCCAAAGCTATTAAAAAAGAATTATTTTAAATTCTAGGCGCTGGAGTCGCCGCCTTCCGCTTCTCCAAGCTGCAACAAAGTTTGAGAAAGAAGCCAGATTTTAAATAAAGAGGAACCCAACAGTTAAAGTTTGGGTTCCTTTTTGGGTTCCTTTTCGAGTTTCTTCGTCCAAACATTCATGTCCTCGAATCCAGTGGAAATGACGCAGTTATTGGTTAAAGTCCCTTCGTAAACATAACCTAAACGTTTAACGGTCAAGTTCATTCCCACGGATTTGGCCCTTGTAATGGAATAGGCATGATAGATTCCTTTTTTTATCAATTCCTTTTCGAGAGCTAAAATGATACCGTACAAAACTTGATTTCCACGATAATCTGGATGAACTGCACAATCGGTTATTTCCGCACTTCCATAGCCAGATTCCATAGCTGAGGCAGCACCAATAATTTTTCCTGCTTCATTTTTGGCTACTATAAATGTATAATTCTGTTCTCCCGCTTTCCTTAAGTAATTTGGGTCATAAATGTCCGTTGGATAGACGGGGAACACTATTTCAAATAACTCAGCTAAATCATTCCATTCCGTATCCCCCACCAACTCTACTGAAAAATTAGTTATTATCAAATTAGAAAGATCCTTGCTATCCATCTGAACAAGTGCCATTACCTCTTTATTTTCAGACGCAGTCTTTGATGCGGACCTTCTCTCATTTCCATAATAGGAGAAGATACAAGCCTTTTTCCCTTGAAAAAATCCAGACATCTCCGCCTCAAATTGGAAGCCCAGTTCACTTAACCCCTTACTGTCCCTTTCTAAGGAAAAAATAATCAGTTTTCCAAGTGACTCAGTTTTAAACCGGGTAAATATTTCCATCAATTCTCCCTTTTCCATACTTGGTAAATAAGCTACTATCCTATCATTTTGTCTATCCAGCTCCCACTGATTTTCCATAACATCACATCCATTAGCTGCTAGAATTTATTTTCTAGTACATAAGACGTCTAACACAGACTCGAGTATTTCTAAACCTTCTTCCAGTTCCTCATCCTTTATCACAAGGGGAGATAACACCCGTAATACATTACCATATAGCCCCGCTCCCATAATTATTAATCCCTTTTGAATACAAACTTGAATTATTTCATGTGTTAATTCTTTGTTAGGTTCCTTTAATTTCTTATCCACCACTAACTCCATGGCATTCATTGCACCTATTCCCCTAACATCTCCTACCTCTTCGAACTTATCTTTAAACCGATGAAATGCTTCCATTACCATGGCCCCAATTTCCCTTGCCCTTTCAGGTAAACCTTCCGTCTCCATCATCTCGATAACCTTTAATGCAGCAACACAACCGAGGGGACTTCCGCCATAGGTACCACCAATTTCACCAACACCTGGAGCATCCATGATTTCTGCACGTCCCGTTACTGCACTTATGGGAAGCCCGGCGCCAATGGATTTGGACATGGTCATGATATCTGGTACCACATCAAAATGTTCGGAGGCAAACATTCGACCAGTCCTGCCAAAACCTGTTTGAATTTCATCTGCAATAAATACTATTCCATACTTTTCACAAATCTCCTTTACCTTTTGGATAAATGATTTACTTGGAACCACAAAGCCTCCTTCCCCTTGAACAGGTTCTACAATGATGGCCGCCGTCTCTTCTGCAGACACTTCTGAGAGAAAGAAGGTTTCTAATCTGCGGATACATTCTTGGTCCACCTCTTCATTGGTCATCCCTTCTGGCTTGCGAAAATAATACGGATACATCATTTTATACGTTTCCCCTACGAAGGGGCCGAACTCATACTTATACGGTTTTACCTTACTAGTTAAGGACATGGCCATATACGTTCTACCGTGAAAGCCACGGTCAAAAGAGATAACGGCTTTTCTACCCGTATATTTCCTTGCAATCTTAACGGCATTTTCCACTGCTTCTGCTCCACTGTTTAGGAAAAAAGTCTTTTTATAATGTTCCCCAGGGGTTATTTTATTTAATTTCTCTGCTAACTCAATATAAGGCTCATACATCATCACGTGAAAACATGGGTGCAAATAGTTGTCTAATTGCTTCTTTAAAGCTTCAACTACTGCAGGTGGACAATGTCCCGCGTTTAGTGACCCTATTGCCCCTGCAAAATCTATAAATCTATTACCATCTACATCTGTTAAGATTGCTCCCTTTCCCTTAGCCGCAAAGGTGGATGCAGTATTAAAAGGGCCCCTTGGAACATTATTTACCTTTCTTTCAAGAAGCTCACTAGCCTTAGGACCAGGAATAACAGGTTTTATAGCGTCTTTCTTTCTCACGACCATTCTCTCCCTTCCTTTTCCCGGTTACACCACTCATAAACAGTGTTTGCAATTATCTCGGCACATTGGAGTACTTTTTCCACTTCAATATATTCATTGGCGTAATGGGCCAAATTAGTGATACCCGGTCCAAATACAATGGACGGTGTGTTGCCAACAGCGGTTAATAATCCTCCATCTGTTCCCCACGGAGCTGCTTCTACCTCGGGCGTTTTACCCATTACCTTTTCAAAATTACTAGTTAACAAACTCATAAGGGGGTGGTCTGTCTCGATGGAACCAGGGAACCAACGTGCCCCAAACCATTCTAATTTGACAGGGTGTTTCTGAAACCAATCATCCTTTTCCCCTAATTTCTTGACCCATTCTCTAAATTCTTCTTTTGCTGCCTCCACTGTTTCATCAGGGGAAATGCCACATCTCCCCTCAATTTTCACAAGATCGGGTACGGATGAAGGCCAATCTCCCCCTTCTATTACGCCCACATTTATAGGAATCGGGATAGGTACTTTAGAAAACAACGGATCCGTTATGCGATTATTACGAACCCTTTCTAATTCCTTTAAGGCTATTAAGACTGTTTGTGCTTTTTCAATGGCATTTACCCCTTCGTAAGGAGTTCCCCCATGGGCAGATGCCCCCTTAACATAAAGGCGGAACCACATAGACCCTTGTTGCTTTGGGAAAATTTTCATTTTCGTAGGCTCAGGAATAATTGCTGCATCCCCTGTATAGCCCTTTAAAATAGCCGCTAACGTTCCAGCACCGCCGCTCTCCTCTTCTATAACACTATGAAAAATAATGTCGCCTTTCATCGAAAGATCGAGATCCTTAAGGGCCTTGAGAGCAAAGAGCATTGCGGCATTTCCACCCTTCATATCAGTGGAACCTCGTCCATATATTTTTCCATCCTTATAGGTTCCTGAATAAGGGTCCTCCTCCCAATTCGTTAAATCCCCTTCTGGCACCACATCAATATGCCCATTCAAAACAATGGAGTGGCCATTTCCTTTCCCTTTTTTTACTCCAACTACATTTGGGCTTCCCACAAATGACTCCCTTGCAGAAATAAAGGCTTCGTGTTTTACTAACTCCTCTCCCCTTGGTTCCCACATATCTACTTCAAAGTCCAATTCCTGGAGCCATTTTTTTGTTAAATACTGTATACCTGCTTCATTCATTTGTGTAGAAGGCTCTTGCACCATTGTCTTCAGCATTCCAATTAATTTCCACTGATGATCTATCATCCAGTTATGGATAAGCTCGTTTCTAGTCATTTTATATCCCCCTTCAACAGTTTATTCGTTATGACAACGGAAGCGTTGGTCTTTGCTAATACATCCTCCACACAAAATGGGGCAAACACTTCTTCAAGAACTAACTGTTGATCAGAAATTGTAAACACTGCCATGTCTGTAATTACCATGTCTACACATGCCTTTGCCGTTACAGGTAACTTACATTCCTTTACGATTTTTGAATGACCATTCTTGTCCGTTTGGTTCATTAAGACAATAACCTTTTTTGCCTTTTGCGCAAGCTCTAACGCCCCTCCCATTCCAGGTACCCGTTTTCCCGGTACAATCCAATTGGCTAAATCCCCTTGTTCACTTACTTCTAAAGCTCCTAAAATGGTCATATCCAATAAGCCGCGGCGAATGAGGGCGAAGGCGGTAGCACTGTCAAAATAAGCTGCCCCTTTTACAGTTGTAATGGGAAAACCCCCAGCATTGCATAAATTAGGATTTTCCTCCCCTTTTATAGGACTAGGTCCTGTTCCGAGGACTCCGTTTTCTGCATGAAACATTACTGCTTTATCCCCAATGTAATCAGCAACAAGGGTTGGAATTCCAATTCCTAAATTGACAATCATTCCATCCATAATTTCCTGTGCCGCTCGCTTGGCAATAGAATGCCTCACTTCTCTTCCCATGCCCATTGCCAATTCACCCCTTCACTTTGAACCACATAATCTACGAAGGCACCTGGAGTTACTATTTCCTCCGGGTCCAACTCTCCCATATCCACGATTTGTTCTACTTCAGCAATGGTTATGTCCCCTGCCATAGCCACAAGTGGGTTTGTATTTCTAGCACTCGTATCGTAAACTAAATTGCCAAAGGGGTCCCCTTTTTTTGCATAAACGATGGACACATCTGCAGTTAAAGCAGTCTCTATTAAAAACTGTCGGCCGTTAACGGTAACTTTTTCCTTCCCTTTTTCCACAAAGGGGTGCCCCACACCAACATCTACTAAGACTCCACCTAAACCAACACCTCCGGCCCTGATCCGTTCTGCTAAGCTTCCTTGGGGTGAAAACTCTATTTCTAATTCCCCATTGGTCATTTGCTTTCCAGCGTTTGGATTGGAACCAATATGGCTTGCAATTAACTTCGTTAATCTCTTATCCGTTACTAACTTTCCAACACCGATATGGGGAAAGCCTGCGTCATTACAAATTAACGTTAAGTTTTTTATATTATTTTTTAGTAAATAATCAATAATGGTGGGTGGATTGCCTACTCCCCCAAATCCCCCAGCCATTATAGTCATTCCGTTTTTAATGCATTGACCTGCCTTTTCTATGGACACTACCTTTTTCAGCTTCGTTACCATTTCCCAAGTCCTCCTCAAATGACCGAATGAAAATAGCCTTGGATTTGTAATTCATCTTGGATTTCTTTTATGACATTTTCAAAAATAGAGACCAGTTTATCTATTTCTTCCTTTTTGATTGTCAGTGGTGGGGCTACAATAATAGCGTCCCCTCTCATTCCTTCCAAGCCTGCAGATGCCGGGTAAACGAGTAAGCCTTTTTCCATAGATTTCTTGACCACTGCATTTGTCACATTTACCTCCTCAGAGAATGGAAGTTTGTTGAAAATATTAGACACAAACTCCACTCCAGTTAAAAGGCCTTTCCCCCTTACATCACCAATGATCGGGTATTTTTTCTGCAGTTGTGTTAACTGATTTATTAAATAATTTCCTTTTTTCTCTGATTGTTCCACAAGCATATGTTTTTCCATATATTCTAAAACTGCTAATCCAACAGCTGTAGATTGAGGGTTAGCACTATACGTATGACCGCTCATAATTAGCTTTGACCCTGATCTGATAGGTTCCATTACTTTTTCACTTATCATCGTAGCTGCAAGGGGGGTATAACCTGCACTTAAGCCTTTACCAATGGCAATTATATCCGGGACTACACTCCAATAATCTATGGCAAATGGTTTCCCGCATCTCCCTATCCCTGTCATCACTTCATCGGCTATAAACAATATTTCGTGACGATCACAAATCTCACGAATTTTCTCATAATAACCATCTGGCGGTACTACAGCCGCTCCTGAAGCACCAATAATAGGTTCGGCAATAAACGCAGCAATGTTATCAGCCCCAATACGATAGATAGCACGTTCTAATTCATTAGCACACTTTAACTGACACTCTGGATAGCTCTGATCAAATGGGCAGCGATAACAATACGGGGGGTCTATTGTTGGAAAATCTTCCAATAGGGGAACGAATCTCGCCCTTCTCACTTCATGACCGGACATAGATAATGCCCCCAAAGTTATACCGTGGTAACTCATCCATCTAGATAAGATCTTTGTTTTAGTAGGGCGCCCCTTTTCTTGCCAATACTGAATGGCTACCTTCAATGCTGTTTCTGTTGCTTCCGATCCACTATTAACAAAAAAAGACCAATTTACATCACCTGGAGCCCAATCCTTTAGCTTCCATGCAAGCTTTTCTGCAGGTGTACTTGTAAATTGAGACCGGTACACAAAGGACACCTTTTCTCCCTGTTTTTTCATTACTTCTGCAATTTCTAGAACGCCGTGACCAATACTTGCTGTTACTGCACCACTAGATCCATCTATATATTCTTTTCCTTCAGAATCGTATAGATAAATACCTTTACCATATTCAGCAATAGGGTAATCTTCGTCTAAAAAGGGCTTCACTAAGAAACTTTTATTCACAGATAGCACCTCCCTCATTTAAAATAAAAGACAAAGAAGGGTAAAACATGGCAATGGATATTTAAATGATTTTCCTTGCCTATACTTCCATCGTATTCAAACTTCAATTGTCTGACTATTCTCTCTTTTGACTGAAAATTCGTTGTTGTTTTTTATACACTCTGTATAAAAAATCCTTTAGGATGAGGTGGACTAATTGTTAACCATTTATGAAGCATTGAAACTTCCTGCATTAAAGGGAACGAAATTACTTGCTGGGGACCGGGGCGTTGAAAATTCGATCAAATGGGTTACAACGATAGAAATCATTGAGGATATAAGTCGATTTCACTCTGGGGAGTTTGTTGTCACAACTGGCTTTGGTCTAGAAAAAAACGAAAACTACCGAGAGCGTTTGCTTAAGTTGATTCAATTAAAGGTGTTATCTGGTATGGCTATTTATACCGGTTTTTATCTAGAATCGATTCCACCTGAAATTATTCAAAAAGCTGACGATGAAGGGCTTCCCCTAATTGAAATCCCTACCACTATAAATTTTTCCACCATTACAAAGGCAATTGTTGAACAAATTGGCAATCAACAGATGCATTTGTTAAAGAATTCTTTAAATGTTCATAAGGAAATGACAAAATTAGCATTAAATAATGACGGTTTAGATGAAGTGTTATGGAAAGTTAGTAATTTAATG
The DNA here is from genome assembly GCF_030813435.1 of Evansella vedderi. Lineage (GTDB taxonomy): Bacteria > Bacillota > Bacilli > Bacillales > Salisediminibacteriaceae > Evansella > Evansella vedderi. Next base: position 149,979 of record NZ_JAUSUG010000009.1, read on the forward strand.
GATGCCAGCATCTTTGTCTTTGACGACATTAATCAATTACAAGGATCTACAAATATACACGAGGAAATCGAAATTAGAGAAAATAAAATCTTCATCGAGGATAAATCCTTCGACCTTGAAAAATTATTCAGGACCAGCAACGACGGTGGAACGGCAATAAAAGCTTTTCCTATCAAAGGATTTTATTGTTTTTGTTCACCGATCAAGGCAGAGTCTTTTATGTACGGTTACTTATTAGCTGTTCAAAAGAAGAGTATATGGACAGATATGGATGATATTTTTATGGATCATGTATCTACATTAGTGGGGATTGAATTAGTAAAGAAATATGCAATTGAAGAAACACGCGCAGGTCTTCAAGGAGAATTGGTGGAGGAGATTATAAAAAAAGAGTTTCTTAATCAAGATAATGCAATAAAACGGGGTAAAAAACTTGGTTTCGACCTTACTAAAACCCATTCAGTTTTTTACTTGAAGGTATTTGCTGATGATAGGCCTTTGAAAACTTCAGAGAGTTTAAGTCAACATTTACATTATGTTGTTTCACAATCACTTTATAGAACGAATCGGCAACACATACTTTTACCTAAGTTCAATTCCTTAACTGCTTTAATAGAGACTAATATGAGGGAAAAATCAAAGGAAAAGGATCAATTACGTTTATTGGCTGCATTGATAAAGGATCGCTGGTGTAAGCATTTTTCAGAAAAACTAATGATAGGAATAGGTAATCCCTATGAGCAGCTAGATCATCTATCTCTTAGTGCAAAAGAAGCTGAAAATGCCGTTAAATATTCTCCCTTACTTTTGAAAGGATCTGATATTGTTCACTTTGATGAGCTTGGCTTTTATCAAGTACTTTTAAAAATGCAAGAAGGAGGTATTTCCTTGAAGGGATTTTATGAAAATTATTTAGGAAACCTTATACAAAGCACTCAGCATCGAACCGATTTAATTTTAACTTTAGAAACCTTTTTAGCACATAACTGTAACTTACAGCAAACTTCCTCCTCCCTTTATATTCATAGACATACATTAAAGTACCGCCTCTCACAAATTGAAAAAAGAACAGGTCTCAGCTTGCAATCTCCGAATGATCGCCTGAATCTGCACCTGGCCATTCTTGCCTATAAATTTGTACAACTACAAAAGCAGCAAGATTTTTAGGCACGTTGCTCATTAAATCCTTTATTTTTGTTTAACATAAGGATAATCAACAAATTAAAGGAGTGATTTACGTGCCAAAAAAGTATAAATTAAGTAAAACAAAACATCCTTCTTTTAAAGAAGATAAAAATAATGGTGTAAGATTCCATTATCAGGTATATATACAGGAAGAGCGTTCTATTCATCCTAAAGATGTGGACGAAATAGAATACTAATTTGTCGAATTGTGACATTTTTAATTGGAAATTGACAAGTTTTTGGGAAACTATTTCACTTTCTTTAAGCTTGTACGATAATAGGAATACAGTACAACAAAGACGGAGTGTTCCTGCCTATGTCCATCCAATGTGAAATTGAACGCAAAAGAAGAGAACTTCAATATATAGCAAAACTAACTGGCTTATCCTCAAAAGATACGCTGCGCTGCTCAGAAGAATTAGATGAGCTTATTATTATTTATCAGCAAAAAATACAACAAGCACAGAACTCTTAATATCTTCTTCGACAACAAACATAGAACGATGTATATAATGATGGGTGTGTTATCCAAATGGATGACACACCCATCATTCATTTTCCCTATTTTATATTAATTTCTGCTTATGCTTACCTCTTCAAGAGCCCTTTGGATATTTATTTCACCAAATCCATAGTATGGGTCGTATCCTTCCACTCCGAGGTCATCACTGGTATAACAAATAATATCGTAAATCTCCTCATTTGTTAAATTCGGATCGAGGGAACGGATTAATCCTGCCAACCCAGCTACATGTGGGGCAGACATAGAAGTCCCGCTCATAATAACATATTGATCTCCTACATAGGTACTAGGAATATGTTCTCCAGGAGCAGTTACGTCGATATGATAACCAAAATTGGAGAATACCGCTTTTTCCCTGTGAGGATCTACCGCCGCGACAGCTAATACTTCCTCATATGCAGCAGGGTACATTGGCGTATCTACATTATCGTTACCTGAAGCTGCAATTAAAACAACATCTTTATCATAGGCATATTTAATTGCTTCGTACATAATATCGGAATCATGACTGTCTCCCAAGCTCAAATTTATTACCTTTGCACCATTATCAACTGCCCAAACAATTCCCTTTGCAATGGACAGTGAACTTCCTTCTGCATTATGGTCTAAGGATTTTACCGCTAATAAAGGGTTATACCATGACACGCCAGCAATCCCATCCATATTATTTGTTATAGCCCCAGCTATTCCAGCCACATGTGTCCCATGGCCATTATCATCTTCATAAGCCCCATTATCTTCAAAGGCATTGTAGCCGTCTGTTATTTTTGCAGCTAAATCTTTATGATCAGGATCGATACCGCTATCGATGATGGCGATAGGCACGCCTCTCTCCCCTATGGATATGTTCCAACCAGGTTCCGTAAAAATTTGTGTTAAATTCCACTGATACGGCTCGTAAAATTCATCGTTAGGCGTTTCAAAACCATCAAACCTACCGAAATAATGTGGAACACTTCGCCTGTTTGATGAACGTGTTACGTGCTGTTTCGAGTACATATAGTTAGGTTCCATATACATAATGGAAGGATCATTTGACCAAAGTTCCATTAATTCCTCAGTTGAACGGTTAGTATCCCTAATAATGATCTTCCCATTAAATTGGTCAATGATGGCCACTTCATTTTCCGCTGCCCATTGTTCCCTATTAATATTCTTTGCTAATTCTATAATAAGCTCTCCTTTTTTAAAATGTTCTTCCTCCTCCATTGGGGCATCACTTTGTACATATAAGTTCCAGCCGATTTCTGGTACTTCTGTCTTTGCATAAGGTAAATTCGCTTCCTCCTGTGACAATGAAACATCAACATCTTCACCGATAAAGAATTGACCATTTGCATCTGCTAAAGAGGCAATATCCTTTACATACCCTTCGATGAACGACAAATCAACTTCTGCAATATAGGAAAGATCTTCAACACCTGCGCCAATAAGGAGCCTTTTCTTCCCTTTTTCAATGAAAGGATCAGAGATACTGGCACCATTTCCTTTTTGGTAGTGAAGGATTTCATTAGGCTCGGAAGCAGTAACTTCACCAATTCTTTGAAGCTCTTCACCATTAGAATAAAGAACAAATCCATTCACATGTGGATGTTCTTCAATTTCCTCCGTCATTTTTTCCTTTAATTCATCATTTGACCAATCTTCCTTCTCCCATCTTTCTAAATCATCCTCAATTTGATGAAGGAACATTTGAATAGTTAGGGATAAATCCTCTGCCATAATCTCACTCATGGCACTTTGTAATACGGAATCACCTTCTTCTGCCATTTCTCCTCCATTTTGGTGATCTGATATAAACCATAGCCCTAGTACTGTAAGTAATACAATACTAAAAGCAATTGTCAGACGTCTGAGGGATCTCATGAAACTACTCTCCTTTGTTTTAGCTTCTGCTATAATAACTTGAGTTTAGGGTACCCATGAAAGGATTGTGCTATGAGGGTCCAATATAAAAAATCCTCCTTGTAGGACAAGGAGGAAGAGTCGTTTTTTAATAATATGGGGATACCAATATATAAATAAGGACACCTGTTAAACTCACATACAGCCACAACGGCATAGTCCAACGAACCCATTTTTTATGACGTGGTCTCTCATCTTTATAACCTGAAAAAAAGCTCATTAACGCTAACGGAACAATAACAGCTGCTAATATGATGTGCGTTATTAAAATGAAATAATATACTCCTGCAATAAGGCCTGTTCCCCCAAATGTAGTGGACTCAGCTAAGAAGTGATAGGTCACATAAGATAAAAGAAAAAAGGTTGTGGTTGTGAACGCAGCATAAATAAACCGCTGGTGTAACGTTATATTTCTTTTTAGGATAGAGACTAATGCTAATAATAGAAAAATAAATGTGAAGCTATTTAAGGTGGCGTTCAATAAGGGAAGCTGCCTTACCCAGTTTGGGAGCTCACCTTGATATGGCGGAATAAAAGATAATAATGTTACTAGTCCAACAATAACTACCGTCAAAATAAGTACTGTTTTTTTGTCATGTTCCACGATTGTATTCCAAAAGTTTTTCACCTATGATAACACTCCATTTCCGTTTTATCACTATAACAAATCAACCGCTTTAATTATACAATAAGAAAAGCAACATTCAAGCATTCATGCTTGAATGTTGCTTGTTATAGTTTTGATGGCTTTACCTTATTAACTTTCTCATTTCTCACGTTTTGTTCTAGTTTAGCAATTAATTCATTTACTTCATCTTTATTTTCCTTAAATCCGAAAACACGCATCTTTTCTTTCTTTAAAACCCTTATTAACAGCTTCTTCTCTTTTTTTGTTAAAATCACGCTTGCCCCAGCCCCTTAAAAAACTTTAATACTATTATTCATTCTATCATGAGATTCCCTGTCCTGTGAAACAGTATGAAAGGCTTCCTTGAGCAATTTATCAAGCAGATAAATCATTTTTACTTAGGGACAATGATGCATATTTTTTTAATACGACTGCTAGGGAAATAGCTGCAATTACAAGGAGTACTGTGGAATAATAAAATACGGATGATATTGCCCATGTACTGGAGATAATTCCGCCTGTAACAGGTCCTGTAACATTTCCTAAAAAACGGAAGCTTTGATTATAACCAAGAACTTCTCCCTGTACGGATAATGGCACGGTACGTCTTATATAAGCTGTTACACATGGGATTGTTCCACCAATTTGAATTCCAAAGAGAAATCTCAATACAACCAACTGCCATATTTCCGTTACGAAGGCTTGTGGTAAAAAGAACAGTGCCCCTAAAATTAAACAAATTAATAGAACCTTTTCGTGACCAATTTTATCTCCTAGTGTTCCCCAAGCTCTTGTGGCTAACAAACTGCCTAACCCAGTTACGGAGAAGGCAAACCCTGCCAAAAATGCAATGTTTTCCCCTTCCATTAATTGATTTACGTACAAGGCCAATTGTGGTTGGATGCTGAAGTTAGCTGTCTGTATTAATAAAGATATAATCATGATCATCAGTAACACGGGATTTTGGAAAACCATCTTGAAAACTTCTGCCATACTCCGTTTTCTTTTTTCGTTTTTACTTTCTTCTTTTGCCATTACTTCTTTTATTCCAAAGGCTACAAAAGTAGTTGCAGCACTGATTACAATGGCTGTAATTATAAATGTGTAGGTGAAACCAAAGGTATCGGCTAATGCCCCTCCCATAAGTGGGCCAATTAAACCTCCTGAAACGGTTCCCATTTGCAGTGTACCTACTACTTTTCCAGCTACTTCTTTCTTCGTTTGCGCCGAGATTAGTGCCATTGAAACGGGAATAAAGCCGGTAACTATACCCATGAAGAACCTTAGGATAAACAACCCTGCTACTGTTTCAACATAGCCCATAATAAAAATACTTGCCGCTATTCCGTATCCAGTGATAAGGAGAATTTTCTTCCTGCCGAACTTATCACCAAACCTTCCCCAGAATGGAGATACTGCAAAGGCTACTAGAAAGGTAATACCAAATACAAAGCCTGCCCACCTTTGTACATAAGCGTCCGAGTAATTTCCAAAGGTCTCTATATACAGTGATAAAAAAGGTAAAACCATCGTTGCACTAGCTGCCACAAAAAAATTTGCGATACACATGATCAGCAAATTACGTTTTTCTAATGAAATTGTAAACACCTTCTCTTGAAGTTTTATTTCGCCTCTCTAAGTATTAATTATACAAAAAAAATAAAAAATTGAAAAGAAAATGACTCAATGGATTTTGTATTCCCATGAGTCATTTACTATATTGTTACGCTTCAAGGTATTTTTTTAACAGAACTATAAAACTGTAAATAGTTATTAGTCCACCAATGGCCATTGCTAAAATAAGAAAAAATGGATCATTAATCATTAGTCCAAATTGTGCAAAGGTGGATCCTGTATGGAAATAGCCTGTTATTCCATAGGCAATCAAAACTATTCCGCCGATTAACAGGATAAAATTTGTTACCTGTCCCTTTTGAGGTTTTCCTTCGGTGGGAGGGGTCTCCTTCCCAACCCTTGTTGTAGATCCCTTTTTCCTTATATCCTTACTTAAAAGTAATATAATCAGAATAGCTATTGTTAATGAAATTATTAAATAGATCAATGATCTAGAAATTAAGCTGATGAAAGCAAAGAACAATAATACAATGAGTAAACGATAGCTTTTGCTACGATTCACTTTAGTTCAACTCCTTATGTATAGCACCTTAACATTATATAATAAATTGTTTCATAATGAGAGTTGGAGGAGTTATTATCGTGTAACAATTAACCTAGTGTGCACTATAATACTTTCAAGGTGACTTTTTTATGCTCCTACTCTCCTTTTGGTCGCCATAAAAGCTTTTATTACTGATGACCAACATTAAAACCAGCTAAGAGCCTTTTCGCTCAGCTGGTTTTAACTCTAATCCTATCGATGTTTCTCAAGGAAATCTAAAATTTGCTTATAAACTTTAATTTCGTTTTCCTTCTTCGAAAAACCATGTCCTTCATCATCTAGAACCAAATACTCTACTTCTGTACCTTGTTTTTGTAATGCTTCAACAATTTGATCTGATTCTTCCTTTACCACGCGTGGATCATTAGCCCCTTGTATGACTAGCATAGGCTTTGTCATGGAGCTTAAGTAAGTAATTGGAGAGTCCTTTTCAAAACGTTCTTTATCACGGACAGGATCCCCAACCCAACGCTCCATGATTGGTTTCCAATGATCCGGTACGGAATTAACAAAAGTGAATAAATTAGATACACCAAATATATCGATTACTGCTCTAAAATATTCAGAATGACGACCAGCAAGGAGTAAAGTCATGTAACCACCATAGCTTCCACCTAGAACAAAAAGGCGGTCACGATCACATTTACCAGTTTCAAACAACCACTCAATACCAGCTACACAGTCAAGTCGAGGTCCTTCTCCCCAGTCTTGTTCTACTAATTTTTTAAAGGTTGCGCCATAGCCGGTACTTCCCCTAAAGTTAGGGGCAAAGATGGAATAACCTCGATTTAAGAAGCATTGGAACATGGCACGAAACATTTTTCTTTCCGCTGCCTGTGGTCCACCGTGAGGCCAGAAAATAACATGGCCATTATCCTGTTCTGGTTTTGCCTTAAACCAAAGGGCCTCAATTTCTTTACCGTCAAAGGAGGAATAAGAAACGACCTCTGGGTCTACCATATCTTCTTGAGATATCCCTAAAACACGGTTGTCTGTAAGCTTAGTCCAATCACCTTCTGGAGTTGAAGCGTAAATATTAAATGGCTCAACGGCACTTCGTCCTAAAACATAGACACGACCGCTTTTGGCCACCTTCACAGAATCTAAGGATGTCAATGGACAAGGGACTTCCGTTGGTGTAGATTCGCCATCAGCGAATCGATAAATGTAGTCCTCTACTCCCTTTTCCGTTACCATGTATAGCGTTTTTGAATCCTTATGCCACTGTATTGAAGTTACACTTTCATCTTCAAATTCCATATATTTTTCTTGAGTCCCAGTTGGAATATGATATTTCACCACATAATTAAATTCTGATTCATCATTTGTAATAAATAACAGTTCATCATCCGAAACGAAAGTAGCACCTGCAAATTCATGAACCCTATCTGGCTCTTGTGAAAGAGTCTTGATTTCACCTGTTTTCAAATCCTTCAGATATCCAACTTTGTAGGTATTAGCATAGAACTTTACCAAAACTAAATATCTTTCGTCCGCTGAAACAGCATAAACAAAAGTGGAAGCGTCCTCCCCAGAATATAACTGTTCATGGCGGTCTTCCTCCATATGATATACATAACCATTTAAAAATTGTGGATTGCCTTTACTTGTTATGTAGTATAATCGAGAGCCATCTTCACTCAAATGAACATAGAAATACTTATCACTTTTATCTGCCTTAATAAGCTCCTTAGGTGGTCCACCTTCATAAGGAAAAGCATAAATATGATAGTTTTCGTCTCCATCATGGTCAAACCCACCTAAAACATAGCGCATCTTAGGGTCTGCTTTCAGAAAACTACAAGCTTGCTCCGTATGTGCAAACAAGTATGGATATCCCCTCTCCATATCCAGTGCCCACACATTCATTTTTCCGTTAAGGTTACTGGAAAATAATAACTTCTCCTCATTGTCTGTTACGGTAAAATTCGTAATATTGTACGTACGAAAAAACTGTTCGACTGAAGGCTTACTAAATTTGATCAAAGTATTTCATCCTCTCTAAGATATTAGTCATTAAGCTATTGTGTCTATTACAAAACCAGGACGAACAGCAAAACCAATGAAAGACTTTCAACTTCCTCTACCTAATATACATCATTATTGATTAATAAATTGAAGAAGCTCTTTATGACGCTTTTTTGCATGTTCATATCCATGATCATATAAATCCTTTAACCTTTCTCTTCTACGCTCCGTTCTATTTACTCCCCTTAAATCATCTGGACGAAAAACAAAGGCTTTTCCTTCCTTCTCTAATTCGTTAACCATTTGGATACTCCCATTATAAATCTTCTCTCTTCTCTCCACTATATCAATTAGGCCTGGATAATCTCTATATTTTCTCTTGAACCACCATTTCCCTCGCTTAACAGGTTCTTTAATATAGCCCTCGCACTGGGTTAAAATGATTACATGCTTTTCATTTCCATCCTCCATAGATTTGCCGATAGGGATCGGATCACTAATTCCCCCATCTAGGAGTGGACGCGTGCCATATTCTACTATTGGTGAAATCATCGGCAACGAACAGGATGCTCGCAGTATTTTATTTAAATCTGGTTTAATTTCATTTTTCTCATAATAAATCGTTTCTCCTGTTTTACAATCGGTAGTTCCTATATAAAACTTTTGCTGGGACTTAAAGAATGCTTCATAGTTAAAGGGATTTTCAATATTTGGAATGGTATCGAAGATTAAGTCCATGTTAAAAAATTCCCCATGTTTGATTAATCTTTTAAAAGAGATATATTCTGGGTGCCCAGCATAATCGACAGTAACAGCTTGGTTTCTTCCAAACTGTTTAGATATATATGAAGCAGCGTTACACGCACCTGCGGATACAGCAACTACATAAGGAAATTGAATATCATTTTCAAGGAAATATTCTAGGATTCCTCCAGTATAAACACCGCGTAATCCGCCACCTTCAAGTACTAAACCGATGTTTTGCAAGTCGTACACCCTCCTTGTCTCTCCTATTATTGTAACGAAAGCTTCTAGTTTCTACAATTATTAAAATCTCCATACTTTACCTATTTATAATTTGTTAAAATAATGTTGTAAGCCTTTACATTTATGTTTGGGGATAGAAGAAGGGAGAGGGAAAGTGTGGGAGAAAAAAGAGAAGTAAAAACCATATGTGCCTATTGCGGTACAGGGTGCGGATTAGTACTAGAAGTAGAAAAGGACCAAATTGTGCGTGCTCGGGGGGACAAGGACGCACCGGTAAACTAAGGTCAGACATGTATTAAAGGTGCTTTTGGTTATCACTATATACACTCTACTGATAGGCTGAGGACACCATTAGTACGAGACTTAGAAACAAATGAGCTTGTGCCAACAACGTGGGAAAAAGCCCTTACCTATGTTGCTGAAAAGCTGACAGCTATAAAAGAAACATATGGCCCTGATACAGTATCTGTATTTGCCTGTGCAAGGGCAACCAATGAAACAAATTTTGTAACCCAGAGATTTGCCCGTGCTGTATTGGGCACAAATAATATTGACGGATGTAATCGTACGTGACACGCTCCTAGTGTCGCCGGTCTGGCGACTGTTCTCGGAAGCGGATTCCCTACTAGCTCTATTGATGACTTTGAACTAACAGACGTCCTTTTGCTAATGGGTTCAAACCCAACAGAAGCTCATCCTATCATTGCCAATAGAATAAAAAAAGCCGCAAAGAAAGGCATGAAGCTTTATGTATTTGACCCTAGAAAAACAGACATAACAAAGGTGGCTAAAAGACATTTGCCCCTGAGGGTAGGTAGTGATATTGCCCTTATGAACGGGATGATGCATATTATTATTCGTGAGAGCTGGTACAACAAAGACTTCGTTCTTCGCTCCACCTTAAATTTTAATGCATTGAAAAAGAAGGTCGAGCATTATACTCCAGAAAAGGTGGAGTATATAACAGGAGTTAGCAAGGAAGATATCTATGAAACTGCCAAAGCATATGCCCACGCAAAAAAAGGTATGATTGCCTATACTTTAGGGATTACGGAACATCATTGCGGTGTAAATAATGTCTTTGATATTGCTAACCTAGCCCTCCTCACTGGTCATATCGGTAGAGAGGGCACAGGGATTATGCCTTTACGGGGACAAAATAATGTGCAAGGTGCCGGAGACATGGGCTGCCTCCCAAACATGCTTCCTGGCGCAAAGTCAATAACGGATGAGGATGCACGTAAGAAGTTTGAAGAGGCCTGGGGAGTATCGTTAAACCCTTTTGTTGGTAAAACATTAACAGGTATGTTAGAAAAAATGAGCGATGGGGCTATGAAAGGCCTGTATATAATCGGGGAAAACCCGATCCTGGCAGATGTTCATCAAAACCATACGAAGGCAGCATTAGAAAAACTCGAGTTCTTAGTGGTTCAAGATATCTTCTTAACAGAAACTGCTTTGTTGGCCGATGTCGTCCTCCCTGCAAAAGGGTGGGCTGAAGTGGAAGGGACGTATACAAACACGGATCGTCGAATACAACGAGTTAGGAAAGCCGTTAATCCTCCAGGAGAAGCAATGGATGATTGGAAAATCTTTGTGGAACTAGCTGAAAAAATGGGCTATTCTATGGAATATGAAACCTCTGAGGACATTTGGAGTGAAGTACGTGATTTGTGTAGTCATATGTACGGTGGAATGTCCTACGAGAGATTAGATCAATTAAATGGTCTCCAATATCCATGTCCAACGGAGGATCATCCTGGGACAAAGATAATCCATACAGAGTTTTATAATTTTGATTCCAAAAAAGCACCATTTACCCCTGTATCCTATACACCACCATTGGAGTTGCCGGATGAGGAGTATCCATTTACATTGACAACAGGAAGAAGATACGAACCATATAACACGAATACTCAAACAAAGTATTATCCAGATAATATTAAATTAAAGCAAACAGAAGAAACTGTTGATATGCATCCCCACAACGCTGTGAAATTAGATGTTTCTACGGGGGACTGGGTTATAGTTCGTTCACGGCGTGGTCAAGTGAAAGTTAAAGTAAAAGTCACAGACCAGGTACAGCCGGACTTAGTATTTATGAGCTTTCATTGGGCAGATGTTCCAACAAATAGTCTGACACTTGATAAATATGATCCAATTTCAGGAACAGCAGAATACAAAGCATGTGCCGTGCATATAGAGAAGCTAATAACTAATTAAATCTAGGTATAAAAGAAGAGGCTGGGACAAAAGTGTTTTTATCAATAAGAAATCCGATAACTAAATAGAAATAATTAAAGTTGGTGCATATAAATCGCTTCGGATATATAACCCTATAATAATGCATTGTTCGTATTTTCAGTTAAACATTTTAGTTATGTCCCAACCTCACTATTTTTAGAAATCCCTATTCTTTTAACTACCTTACCTGACGTTTCTTCCTCAAATTTCTTCTTTAGAAACTTGATTAACTGGACATTTTCGCGGTTTTTCACGTGAACATTATACCCTTTCCGACATATTTCTAAATAAAAGTAAATGATTTAACAATTTCCCTGCCCATATCCGTTTTCTTATTGTAAAATTATGATAGAATTAAATTTGCTTCGTATTTTTTTACTTCTAGGTTCTTTTTCAGGAAAGGAGGCAAACACTATGAGTCAGCAATATCACGCACCATTTATTAGCATTGAAGGTCCAATCGGAGTTGGAAAAACCTCGTTAGCGAATAGATTATCAGACTATTTTAATTATCATTTGCTAAAGGAAATAGTAGATGAAAACCCATTTTTAAGTAAGTTCTATGAGGATATTGAAGAGTGGAGCTTCCAAACAGAAATGTTTTTCTTATGTAATCGTTACAAGCAATTAGAGGATACATATGAGCACCACTTATCAAAAGGTCATGCTGTAGTGAGTGACTATCATATTTTCAAAAATTTACTCTTTGCAAAACAAACACTCCATAAGGATCACTTTGATAAATATAATCGTATATATCGTATTTTAACTAATGACTTACCTAGGCCTAATATAATAATCCACTTACATGCTAGTTTACCCACATTGCTCGAGAGGATTGAGCAGCGAGGTCGTTTAATGGAGCAAGCAATAGATCCAAATTATTTATTACAATTATCAGAAGACTATCACCAATTTATAAAAGACCATAGAAGAGTTTACTCACACATTCCAATTTTGTCATTTAACGGTGATGAAATGGATTTTGTAAATAACGAAGGTGATTTCACTCGGATTATTGATCAAGTTCAAGAACTCATACAAAAACAGGAAGCATTCTTTTAGAATTCTTCTTTAAACGGAGTTGTTAAATATGTCAAAAATAACGCATAGTTTAAATAAAAATTCACTTATCACTCTAGCGGGAACTGTAGGAGTAGGAAAGTCTACTTTAACAAATACCTTAGCAGATGCCCTTGGTTTCGATGCATCCTTTGAAAAAGTAGATGGAAATCCATATTTAGAAGATTATTATAGTGATTTTAAAAAGTGGTCTTTTCATCTGCAAATATACTTCTTAGCGGAGCGATATAAGCAGCAAAAAAGAATGCATGAGACAGGTATTGGTTATGTTCAAGATCGTAGTATCTATGAGGATGTCGGGATATTTGCTAAGCTGCAATATGATAATGGAAACATGACTGATCGTGACTTTGAAACTTACGAATCCCTTTTTGAAGCAATGGTCATGTCCCCATACTTTCCAAAACCAGATGTACTTATATACATAGACGGTAGTCTCCCAAGAATAATGGATCGAATTAAACAGAGGGGAAGACAAATGGAGATGAATACTCCCCACTCCTTTTGGGAGGATCTTTACTTTCGTTATGCTAATTGGATTTCTAAGTTTGAAGAGTGCCCAATTCTCCATCTAGATATTGATTCCTATGATTGTCATGATCCTGAGTCTGTGAAGGAAATCGTTAGAAGCCTTGAAGTACTTCAAACTGACCCAAATATGAAGTATTTGAAATTTAAAAGTAATTTGCAGAGATTATAAGATAAGGATGGCGATTGCCATCCTTTTTTTATTCTGGGGATGGTTTATTACGTTGAGCGGGGTACAATCGTAATTCCTTTATACTCCTCAATACAAGCGGCAATACAGATTCCACAACCGATGCAGATATCAACATCGACTTCTGGTTGTCCTCCACGACCTACCAAAGCATTCACTGGGCAGCTGCGAATGCAATAATCACACATTACCCCTTCGAAAGTGATGCAGTTTTTCTTTATTACCTTTGCCGTACCTAATACTACAGCGTGTGTACCATAGGTCAAGGCTTCTGTTGGGCAGGTTTCGATACATTTATTACAAAAGGTACATGCTGCCTTGGTCAAATTTAAATAAGGTGTTCCTGTCAACTTAACTCCGCTATTGGTGGAAAACAATGAAATAATCCCTTCAGGACATGAGTCCTGGCAAACGCCGCAGCGGGTACAGGAGGTTAAAAAATCCCACTCCTCCTGTACACCTGGTGGTCTAATATAATTAACCTCCGTTGTCATGCTTGCATCAATAAATTTCATCAAAAATCCAATGGATGATAAAAAGTTTTCCTTGATGAACTCCCGCCGGTTCATTTTTTCATTCTCAGGTATAATCATAACCCAGCCTGAGGATTACTTAATACCTCATCCTCGAAGTTAGTATAAATCAAACATAAACTGATAACCCCTGAAAGCTTACTCATTTTTTCGCCGATTCGATAGCTTTGATCTATTGTGTCTGTTTCTAGCGTGACAATTATTTTGATATCTTTAATTATGGAATGTACTTCTACCCCTGGAAGGCTTTTTAATAGAGTTTTAACTTCATCCACTTTTTTTAAATGAGCTTCAACAATAAAACTTGAAATAACCATCTACCTTCCCACCTCTATTAGTTTTCCCTGTTAAATGCAATTATCATAGAAATGATCATTTAGCAATGTAGTAGCTCCTCCACTCCCAGTGACATGATAAGCAACTATCATGCTGCATACTCCCGCTCCACCTGTTTACGTGGTCCTCCGGCTGCATTGGAGGTGATGAGATGAGGACCATTGTAGCTGCATCTACCTTGTCATCTGTTAATTGTGGAAGGTCAACGGCCAAACCTTCACCTACATCATTACTACAGGCAGCAACAACTCCTAAACAACTTATGGAAAGAACTAGTAGAATCAGCTTTTTGAGATTATACAAAGGTTTTCTATTTCCCCCTCATCCCATGTTTCCAAAACATACTTGAGCCCTCTAATTCCTAATTATTAGTGTATCTTTTGCCAGTACCTACCCAATGTGATGAAAATCACTTTTTCCTCCTCATATATGGTTATTTTGTGAAGTTTTTATGAACGAAGAAAATACAACAAAGAGCTGACCCGTAAGTATAAAACTTTGGTCAGCTCCATTAAATGATTTATTCCTATTTAGCTTTCGAGTGATCGTTCGTACTCTTTTTCCTTTTTCAGTTTTCTAATGTAGACCACTCTCGATAAACTTATACTAACTTCATATAAGAAGAGCAACGGGATAATTACTAGTACATCGGAAATAAAGTCTGGAGGTGATATTAGAACGCTAACAACGATTAATGCAAAATACGCATATTTCCTATTCTTTTTCATTCCCTCTGGAGTAATAATACCTATACTAGTTAAAAACATAACTACTAAAGGCATTTCAAATAAAATACTAAAAGGCAATGTCATCCTTAAGACAAATTGGAAGTATTTATCTGGAGTAAACATTGTTACGAACATATCCTGTCCGAGGCCTATCAAGAAATTCAGCACTAAAGGCAATACAACAAAATAACCAAAACATAGCCCACCTACAAACAAAATAAAGGATGCAGGTATATATATAATTGTGGCTCTTTGTTCCCTTGGTGTTAATGCTGGTTTGACAAACAGCCAGATTTGTAAAACAAGGACAGGTATGGTTAACGCAAAGGCTATTACCCCGGCTAATGAAAAGTATACCCAAATAATATCCAACGGCCCCAGAACCGTTAAAGTCATATCTAAATCTTTAACAAACCATTCGTATATATCTGTTATAAATACAAACACGCCGATAAAAAACACTATAAATGCCGCAAGGGAGATCATGATCCGTTTGCGTAATTCATCAAGATGATCTAATATATTCATATTTTGATCTGACATGACCAAACGCCCCTTAAACATGAAAGAGATGTAAGATGAGACACCTCACATCCCTTCAAACGATTTATTTTTTCCTATTACTGATTTCTATTTTCTTTTGACGAGGCTTGCTCATCATCATCTTTTGTTAATTCCCTTGTTGAGTTTTTAAACTCCTTTAATGTTTGCCCCATAGCACGGCCAATTTCTGGAAGCTTTTTAGGACCGAAAATAACAAGTGCAATGACAAGAATTAAAATTAACCCTGGAATACCAATATTAGACAGCATGACTACCTCCCTCTTACCGCACTAGACGGTACATGGTTAAACAACTCTACTCCATTATTATAAATGTTATAATTAGATTTTACTATAAGTATGGTAAATTATCATATAATCTTCATAATTAACGATTTAAATTTAATTGTTCCAGTAAATCATCTATAGAAACCCCATCCCCATAACTAATAGCATCACCAACCTTAGTTTCAGGGAAAACCATTTTATTTATTTCGACCGTTACGTTAGACACGGTAAATATTTCTTTACTTTCCATACGGTTAATAAACCGAGCAGCCGGCTCTTTCATTACAGAAATGCTTCTCTCTTGTTGTCTAACCTGTCCATGGTCTTCACTAGCAATAGGTGCATCTTGGAATAGAAAAACAAACAACATAGTCCAAATTCCTATACAAGTAAAACCTAACAAACATATACCAACACTTTGTCGTTTCGACATTTTTCCACCACATTTCTATATGTTTTCCCCTAATATAGTTTTTCGATGCTATAATAAACATGTTATATGTTTATTAAAGGAGAAAATTATGTATATTATTATTGTTAATTCTTACGCGGGAAAATACCGTTTCCAACATATTATGACTCAATTAAACACACAATTACATATTCCTTTTGTAACATATTTTTCTGATCAATATCAAGGGGAAGATATGTGGATGGAGATAGAAAACAAAATAAAAGAACAAAAAGAAGGGGTGACTGGTTTTATAGTAGTAGGGGGAGATGGGACTTTCCACCAAACTATTCAACGGCTTCTACCATATAATTTGCCATTTGGATTAATTCCAACAGGCTCAGGGAATGACTTTGGTCGCGCATTAAAAATCCCTCGAAATACGCGAAAAGCGATTGAAAGAATTAATAAGCAACAACCCCAGTTATACGATTTAATGGAAGTGAATGGTCAGAAAGTGTTATCAGTTTTAGGGATTGGTGTAGATGCTGAAACAGCTATAAAATGTCAAAAATCCCGAATAAAAAAAATATTAAATCGTGCTTTACTAGGAAGTTTAGCTTATATAACCGTAGCACTTAAAACGATTTTAACTTTCCGCTCTTTCCATGTGGATATAGAAGTGGATAATGGAAAGGTGCATTCTTTCACAAGGACTTGGTTAATCGCTGCCGGTAATAGCTCCTATTATGGTGGCGGAATCCCTATTTGTCCAACTGCCGATCCTCAGAATGAAAAATTAGATTTAGTCATTGTTCACGGATTAAATGCATTTCAATTATTTTTAGTCATGCCAACGGTATTTTTGAAAAAGCACGTTACCCTCCCATACGTTACAACGCTAAAGGGTGAGCAATTTTCTATTAAAACAAAAGAAACAATTGCCGTACAAGGGGATGGGGAAGAATTGGGAAAAACACCTGTACAAGTAAAGGTTTTAAAAAAGGCAATAAATATCTATTAACGGTATGATATGGAGTCAGAAGGTTAGACCGACCTCCAGACTCCTATATTTGTAGTTGAAATTCATAGATAACTTGCATTTCTTCTGGAATATATGTTTTTTCCATAAAGATGCAATTATTATGCTTATCAACAATGATAACCGTACTGGAACGTGATCCATATCCTTCTCCTTTTATAAAAACAGGTGAAAGAAACTTTTCCATCTCTTTTCCAAATCCAGTGTCCGGTAATTCTTCCTCAAGCCCTTCCTTTTCGTCTTGTAGCAGGAGTAATAAGTCCCTCTGAAGCTGCTCCTTACTAGAAATAGATGCCATATTCTCCAATCCCTTTCGCAAATAATTTGACTTCGGCCAAGGAGTGTTAAGAGATGCATTACTTAGTATGTGAACTCCTTCTTTTATCTTTGCTGTATCTAATACTCGGTTAGAAACATAGGTTAGTTCGTTGATATTTCCATAAAGTAAATTAAATCCATCATATTGTTCCTTTTTGTTTAATTCTTTTTCGTAGGAAGATGGATTTTTTAAATAGTTTTTAACTAAATCCCCCCTTGATTGAAAGGGCATGTCCTTATTACCTGCTTCTCTAACATTCGTTAGGGCTGCAATATTTCCATTTCTTTTTATTCCGAGCCAAGTCCCCCCTTTTTCTAAGTCAATCCCTCCTAGAATGGCAGGAGTTTCTTTCCAAAAATGAGCGTGCATCGTTGAACGACAATAAAATTCATCACGGTTTGCAACAAGTATAAATGGAAACTCCTTATTTACCTTTATGGCAACCCCTAATATACACAATTTGGATTCCCCCTCTTTTTTAACAAAATATGTCTACAAAACACCGCATCAATATCAGTAGCCTTCTTTCCATTTTACATAATTTACTTATTAATTAACAATTCTTTCATTATCCCTGTTGTTTCAATAAATATAGACCTGTATAATTTTAAAGAGATATTGAAACTTTCTATGGGGATAATCCGTATAGTCATAGGTAAACTATAATCCTCAATTTAGGAGGCACACGTAATGGCTAAAGAATATACACAGGATCAGAGTAAACAAAACAAATCCATCGTAGAACCGGAAATAAAGGCAGAGGAATATGTAGAAAAAATTCGTACAGAAAAGGACAAAGATTTAAACAAAATTTTAGAAACGTTAGGAAAAATTGGTACAGTTGAACAGGAAAAAGCCGGTGAATCCTTAGAGGCATTAAAAAGACCTGTTAGCGATATGATGAATGATTCTAATCAGGACCTCCCAGAACAATTGACAAAGTTAAAGGAAATGGTTTCGGAGCTTGAGCCAAATTATCTAAAGGAAGGAAAATTTAAAAGGTTCCTTTCAAAAATGGTTCGGAAAAGTCCTATAGAAAAATACGCCCGTAAATACCAAACGGTAGAAGCAGAAGTGGAGACGATCATTGGAGCTTTATTAAGCGGTAAAGACCGCCTTCAAGAGGATACTGTCATGCTCCATCAATTAAAGGATGTGGCAAGGGAGCGTATTAAAGCCCTTCATGAACAAATTGAAGTAGGTAAACAATTAAACCTAATGCTCGAAGAGGAGCAGAAAAAGGAAGAATGGAAAGCTGACCCGACCCCCATTCAAAAGGGACAGCAAAAGGTTTTATCAAGGGTGAAGAATATGCAGCAAGCAGTCCTTGTTCTGCAGCAATCACTAGCATCTGTAGATATAATCGTTGAAAATAACGATAAATTAGAAGAAGCCATTTTTAATGCCATAACAATGACAAAGAATATAATTACTGTTACTGCCTCTATTCAATTGGCACTAAGTAATCAAAAAAAGGTCATTGACGCCGTTAAAAACGTTAATGAAACAACAGAGTCCATGCTCCTGTCTAATGCCCAGTTGTTAAAATCCAATACAGAAGAAACACTGAAAACATTAGAACAGCCTGCTATCGCAATGGAAACTTTCAAGAAGGCATATGAAGATGTTTATGCTGCAATTGAAATGACGGAGCAATCCAATGTCCGTATTATTGAGTCTAGCAAACAGTTTATTGAAGAGATGGATCAACTAAACGAACAGATGGAACGAAAGCTCCTTAATTAAGATGATCTAGATTAGAGGTGACCGTCATGAGTTGGCGTGAACACATTTGGGAGCAAAAGTGGTTAGAACCTCTACTCCCAAATTATTTAAAACCATTAAATGACCCGGCAATTGAGACAGAAGATACAAGGGAGTTTGTCCAAGAAGCAGTGGAGTTTCTCTCCGATCTAACCTCCTTATCTGAGCTGCCTAGGTTAAATAAAACATTTAAACGAACAATCAAAGGTTTTTTATTTAAAATCAAAATAAAGCAAAAGAAAATTCATGTTGAGCTTATAGATACGAAAAAAACCTCAGCATCCATTAAGAAAAGAGTTTATATTACTATATTCCGCAAGCAATTTAAATCTGAAAAGGGAATGGGTAAGTGTATCGATTCAACCATTTACTACCAGGTGGAAAACCGCACCATCGTAAGAAACATTAGGAAACATCCCCTTTTTCAACCTATTTTTATTAAAATTCATCAACTAGACCGATCTTTATCAGGTGAAAAATTACTTCCAGAGGAAACGGAAAGTTTCGTAGCAAAGGAAGTAAAAGAGAAGAAGCAATCTGTAAAAATAAATGATGAGCAGCGTTTTATACTAAATCATATGGAACAGGCCATTAAGAAATACGAAGGCAAAGACGAGTTAATAGAAACGAAGTTGAGAGAGTTGCAGTACTCCCTAAATGAATGTATAAAAGAGGTAGAGTTATTGGATATTGAAGAAAGACATCATATAAAACGATTAGTCAGCCATGACCTGCCAAATTTATTAGAAACGTATTTAAGCCTAACTGAGAATCAAAAGAAAAAATCGTATGATGAGGTCATTTATTCCATTCACTCTATGCGTACTTATATAGAAAACCAAGCAAAACATCTGCACTCATCACGAATGGATCGTATGAAGCAATTGCTCCATTTAAACCGTCTTCGATACGAAACAAAAAAGATGGATGAAGATTAGCAAAGTTGCTATCTTCATCCATTTTTATTTATCGATTTCCGTTATTTTTATTTCCATTACCATTATTTTTTCTGTTCCCGTTTCCGTTCCCCACGTTTTTTCCAGTATCTTTATCTACTTTAATACCATTATTACTATTATTTCCGTTATTACCCCTATTTTCCTTATTCCCCCTATTTTGACCTGGGGCAACTTCCTTACCTTTATTTTTGGATTTATCTTCTAAAGTAGAATTAGTATCTTCTTCCCCTTTATTGTCTGAGGAAGAATCCGTAACTAAAAGTTCTTCGTTGTCTTCTTCCCTTTCCACTATCTCTACTTCCTCTAGACTTGCAAAGAATTCTTCAGGATCCAATCCTAGTTTCGAAAGTTTTCTTTCCACATTTCGTGTTAAGGCTTCTTTTGCTGTTGGATTGTTTATTTTTTCAATATTTCGAAGCAGACTTAAAACAGATTGATGAATAGTTTTCTCATCTTCTATATCTGTTTCTGTAAGGTCTTCCTGTTGAGTCTCATCATCCAAGTCTCCATCTATATCTCCTAATGGGTCTTGTGTGTCATCATTACGAGCTTCT
The DNA here is from genome assembly GCF_030813435.1 of Evansella vedderi. Taxonomy (GTDB): domain Bacteria; phylum Bacillota; class Bacilli; order Bacillales; family Salisediminibacteriaceae; genus Evansella; species Evansella vedderi. Next base: position 170,855 of record NZ_JAUSUG010000009.1, read on the forward strand.
AGGTCTACAGAAATACCTGTAATGGAGCCATAATGATTAAGTCCTTCTTCGATTGCTTTCTCTGCTGCTTCGAAATCCTCTTGTTCAATTAATTGATAGGCTAACTCCATTTTTTCTTGTGCAAATTGTGTTAAAAGCATCGCTCTACCTTGTTCACTAGTTGCTAGCTTTAGCTGAATAGATTCCATGGTCTGCTTCATAAAGTAATAAAAATTACCTGGAACAAGTAAAAGATTATCACTATTTAATACATTATGATCATCAAAGACTTCTTCTACAGTACCTTCCTCAGAAAAAATAACTTGTAAGTCTGCGCTTTTAACTAAATCATCTTCCTCAGCAAAGCTTATATTAGCTGGTAATGTGGTAGAGAGTAAACCAACTAATGCTGCTGTAGTCATTACATTTTTAACCTTTTTCCATTTCATTTTATAAACACACCCCTTTATGTTTTCACACTATTACTTTCGAAAAATTAATAGTTTTTTGGGGTAGTTTCTAATATTTATTTAAAACAGGGACTAATTTCTTATTCCAAGATAAGGGTTCCGCTAATTGTTATTATTATTTCCTTGATTTTGATTCCCATTGTTTTGGTTTTGTCCTTGGTTTCCATTGTTTTGGTTTTGTCCTTGGTTTCCATTGTTCTGGTTTTGTCTTCCATTATTCCCTTGATTTTGTTTCTCCTTTTTTTCCTTCTTGGAGGAAGGATGATCCTCTTTTTTATTTTGTTGTTTGTTTGAATTCTCGTTTTTCTTGTTTGAAGGATGCTCATCATCCTTTGATTTATTATTTCCTTGGTTGTTCCCGTTCCCTCTATTTTTTTTCTCTTTTTCTTCCTTTTGTTCTTCTCTCTTTTCTTCTTTTTCTTGTTGCTTTTCATTATTTTTCTTATGATCAGAATTACCTGGATTTTCTGGTTTTCCTCTTTTGAATGGAGCGTTTACCTTGATACTCTCTGGGGATATCAACTTATCAAGTTTTTTCCCTCTATCTGCTTCAATGTCCTCAATGGACCTATTTTTCATTTGTTCTACGTCAATCTCTATGCCTTCCTCTTGTGCATCCCTTAGGAAAACAAATTTAGTAGGAGAGATAGATAATTCTTTGGCTGCTTCAAATATTTCATTATCTAAGTTTATCGTTATAAAATTCACTTCATAATTTTGTTGAATGGCTTCCATCCAACGTTCATAGCTTTCGCCCCACGATTCCTCTGTTAGGGTTAAGGAAGATGAAATATATATATCGTTTTCGTTTGATAAATAACCTAACTCATTCCCTTTAGTGATTAAAAGACTAACAGCAACATTTAATGGTTGCCCAATAACCTGATCTTTAAGACCTTTTATTATCGTGCGTCCATCTTCATTGTATCCTTCAGCATCGATAACATCGTAGTTACTGTTAACTGTAAATTCTAAACTAGGATTTATATCCACAGTAACAAGTCCATACGCCTTATCTGGTGATATAAACTGGTAAATTGGTAAAAAGGCTAATAAGAGGATTGCTGCTGCCATTACCGATACATATTTCTTACTTTGATAAATAGTAGACCATTTTGGGACTTGTATGGGACTAAAAGGTATTTCCTCCCCAATATCTACATCTTCCCTCAGCTTTGCCTTGATAAACTCTCCTTCATTTGTCATGACAATCATGAAGCGTTTATGCTTTTCAAGTACTACCCCTTTATTCATGACGTCCACTCCTTCAAATAATCCTGTAAATATCGATAATCTTCCATTAAAACAATACAAAGTGTAATGATATACTTTCTATTTCGTTCAATGGTTTTTCTACTCATTGTAATGCTTTTCGTTAATGCTTTCATAGGAAGTCTCTTTTTTTCTATAAGAAACTCCTTCAATTCGGGATTCTGTATAATCGTTTTTGCTATCATAAGCATATTTTCCCTTGCATCTTGATGTTTTGGGGACTGCTCTGATACTTCGGCTAATGTAATACCGTATACAGCCAGCTGCTCCTGTAAGTGGAATATTTCTTCTCTTCGGTACTCCGTTTCCCGCCGCTGTTCAAACTCCTTAAATGATGCCTTTACTTCTGCTATATTTTCCATGTTTTCCTTATCCGTATCCACATAATCGATAGATAAAGAAACTTTCTTACGTTGTTCCTGTCTAATATAATCAATAATTCTTCTTCGAATCACTAAACTTGCAAATGATAAAAAGGAACTCCCCTTATTCTCAGAATAGTTATGAATCGCTTCATTAAATGCAATTAGTGCAATGCTAAATTCATCATCATCCGAAGTACGTATGTACCGCTTACATACCTTGGTCGCTGTATTTTGAATAAAGGGTATATATTTTTGAATTAATTGATTTTCTATTTCAGATTCTCCATCGCCCTGTTGAATAAGCCTAATTGTCTCTTCAATAGACAACTCTTCTCGGTTTAATATTTTTAGGCGCTTCAGCACAAAAAAACACCTCTCATATATGTCATAATTAATATTCGACCTCACCATAAGTTTTAAGGGGGCCATTTTACCATCTTATCTCTTTTTTTAAAACATTTCAGGGTACAATACTACTATGCCTTTATTACAATTTAATGTTAAAAGGTTTACAATCTTATAACGCATCCAATACAATAATTATAGGACCTATGAATAATAAGGAGTGAACAAGTTGAGCGAGTCCACATTTCCAAAAGATTCTAGATTAATTTGTATTGATGGACATGATTTAGGGTTAGTCGAAAGGACTGGTTCCTTTGTCCTAGATGAAAGACCTGAGGGAAAAGTTACCATAATAGAAACAGGGCCAAGCATATCCGTCCCATTTATTAAAGAAGCGTTAAATAATTTAAACATTTCCTTAAAAGAAATTGAGAATATTATTGTCACCCATATCCATTTAGATCACGCAGGTGGTGCTGGTATTCTATTAGAAGAGTGCCCAAACGCAACAGTTATTGTTCATCCTAAAGGTAAAAGACATTTACATAACCCATCTAGATTAATACAAGGAGCTAAAGCTATTTATAAAGAGAAGTTTGATACTCTATTCGAACCAGTAATCCCTATCCCCGAGGATAGATTGAGAGAAATGAAGGATCAAGAAACATTACAATTAAGCCTAGGAAGAACCCTAACCTTTTATGATACTCCAGGGCACGCTAAACATCACTTCAGTATTTATGACAATGTTACAGAAACCTTCTTTACTGGAGATACCATTGGCATTCGATATCCATCTATAGAACGGCAGGGGATTTCTTTCTATCTACCGTCCACCTCTCCAAATCAATTTAACCCAGATGATATGCTTCATTCCCTTAGACGTATTGAAAATATACAACCAAAACAAATTGCCTTTGGTCATTTTGGGATTAGTAAGGAGACAGAAAAAATCTATAGTGAGATTAGAAAGTGGATTCCAATTTTCATAGATAATGGAGTACGTGTAGTAAATAAAGGTGGAAAGTGGGAAGAGCTAAGAGATATTTTGATGGATGAGATCAAAAAAGAGTTGAGCAGCTACGGTTTGGAAAAGGACGATTCTGTTTATGATATTATTGATTTAGATGTTACGATCAGTGCTATGGGAGTAATGGATTATTTACTAAAAAATAAATCCGACTAATTTGTTGTTTTATGGTGTTTGAGATTGTTTAAATATACTATAATAAAGTATACAATGGAATATTATTTACATTTGAAATCACTAAAGTGGGGATATATATGGATCGTAAACAAGCAAAACAATATATCGGAGAAGCGGTTCTCCTAAACGAAGGAAGCCAAGGACAATATATTGGTATTCTAGAAGATATGATTATGGAGTCTAAGAAGCCTTGGAGGGCAATAGTTCGTATTACAGGGGTTTATGAGTATCCGGATTTTAATTATGATGAACTGGAACTAAATGAACCCTATTTAAAAGAGAACGACTTATTAGAGTGCTCTGGTCATCGTATTGACGTATTAGTAGACAGTTCTTTATCGAAGCATAGCTATGACGATACTTTAAAAATAGCCCTCAAAGCAAAATGGGATGAAGTACAGCAAATAAATGAGGATTCAGAAGTTATCTTAACTTTAATCCAACAGGAATTACGACGTCTTAAAGGGGAATACCTCTTATTCGAAGATAGTTATATGTATTATAAGCTAGTAAAAAAAGGGAGAACTGTTCATATTTATGACAAAGACAAACTAGAGACGTTGCCAATAGAAGGCTGTCCCTTCGAATTCGAAATTAATCTAAACGATGAATGGGTTCAAGCTGAATATATCAAAGGCCTCAGTTTCCAACTTACAAATGGCCAAGAAGTAGAATTATCCCACGGCTCTACTGTAAGGTTAAATAAAAACCAGTTCGATCCTTATCAAATATTATTAAATGAATTAGAGGAGCCCTCTCTACATGCTTTGGAAAGGGGATTGAAAAAATTTGGTATCGGTCATGAACATTCGGTCTTTTGCCATAACTCCCTTCTTGTACAATTATTAAGTTCACTAAACCAAAAAAATGTTACAGGTGTGAATTTTATATCCTATTCAAAGGGAAAAAATCAGTTCGTTGTACAACATCATTATGAAAGAACCTTTCGCGATAAGGAAGATGATATTACTTTCGACCGTTTTGAATTTACTTCAGATAATGGAGAACGGGTATTAACAACCTTTGCAACACAATTTTCACAGGATTAATACAAAAGCGCAAGCCCCTTGTACACGAGCGACTAGGCGCTGGAGCTAGACGACTATCAACGACAGTAACTTATACACAAAGAAAAAATATAATTCCCTAAGCATAAGAAGGGGGAGTCAAAAGGGATGCTTTAACCTTTTGACTCCCCTTTGATATTTTCCTTTTCCTCCTCATAGGAATACCAACTAAACTGATGATCCCTTTGATCCTTGCTAATGTGACGTAATGAAAATGTTTTACCAACAATACTAGTAATAATCGACACATGAATGGTACAAAGATCATCTAAGCGTTGAAATAGTGATTGTGTCGACTTCATAGCTTGAATGCGTTTCCTTGGCAAGATCACTTCTGTTAATGAAATAGCCCGCGACTTTAACAAGAGATTATTTCCATCTATTCCAATACCTGCGCTTGAATACTGCCAATATCCATAAGCTCCTGCTAGTAAAGGAATAATAATGGTTATCCAACCCCAGTTAAAGAAATAAACCAATAAAGTAGCCACAAAAACGGATGGAATGATCAAACGAATAATGTATCGCCTAACACTTTTTGCAGGAAGAGGTTCATAGGCTTTCTCTACGACAAAGTCAGGCAAAACTTCTTTTAATAATTGATTTACTTCTCCTTTCTTACATATAGGTATGAGTATTGTGGATAAATCCTCATCCTTCCTTCCACCACCTGCACTTTCAACATATACAGATACAAACCCAAATGGTTGACGGATTATATTTTGAACGAGTCGAACAGCTGTTATCCTTTTAGCGGATAACGTAAGCTGCCGTTGCTCTATTACCCCCCTAGATATATGTATTTCATCATCACGTTTGTCAATTTTGAACATACCATACTTTAATAGCGTACTAATTAGAGAAATAATCCAGCCAATAAGTAAAATAAAGACAATCCAAAATCCAATTAATAATACGCTAGAGTGGATCACCCAGCCTATGACTCTCTCGTACATTGCTTCTGGAATAAACTGCTGTACTTGTGAAGTGATTGCTGCAACAAAGGTGGCTGCAATACCAATTCCGCTTGAGGTAATTGCTGCAATAACTAGGCGTTGCTTTGATAACTCCCATGTAAAATCCGTGAACTTTTCATCTGAAGCTGGAATATCTTTCAAATCCTCTGCGCTTTCATCGATACTTCCTTCTATATCAATGGCTTGTCGTTTTAAAAGCTCTGTTTTAATCAGATTCGCTTCTTCTCGCCTTAATGCAATAAGTCTAAATTCAGGTTCTGCACCACCACCAGCTGTTTCAATACGAAGCTCAACTAACCCGAATAATCTTTGAAGAAGTTTAGCATTAATATCGATACTTTGAATTCTTTCTTTTCTAATGTAACGGCTTTTTCTGAATATTAAGCCATGTTTAATTTGTAATTCGTTCTCTTGCAGCTTGTATTTAAATGTAGCCCACTTTATTATTCCGTTAGCTAATGAGAAAACAAGTATCAGAGCAAAGAAAATAGTGTAGAACCAACCTCCTCCAAATTGTGAGGATTGGCCAAAAATAAGAACGGCAAGCATTGTAAATAACATTTCCTTTATGCTACTTAAAAAACCTATAAATATAGCGGCAGAATGTTGTCTTTTCCAATCACTCATTTGGATCAGCTTCCCTTGCTAATTCTGCGATATGGTCCCTTAGTTCATCCGCTTTCACTTCCTCTAGTCCAGGAATTTCATGGATGGTGGCAGCTGTTGAAATGGTAACGGATGATAAACCGTAGTGACGGAGAATCGGTCCTTGCCTCGTATCCACATGCTGTACACGTATCATTGGAATAATTACCCTTCGAACGACAAAGACCCCGTACATTAATTCCACTTCATTCTCATAGATTTTGTATCGCCACTTTTTCCATTGTAACTTAGGAAAAAGAGTTATTTTAAAGTAACCTATAATAAAAACTACAATAACTAAAACATAAATAGGCCACTGGGGTAATTCCACATAGCGACCGGCAATAACGTAGACAATAGGTATTAGAAGGAAAAAAAAACATTCCATTGTGGCCGTTATTCGCCAAACCTTTAATGTTTTTAACGCTAAAGGATTATTTGGTTTTTCTCTCATATACGGATTCCCCTTATTCCTCAACGTAAATTATTTTCACACCATTTTCTTCTAATAGCTTTATGACATGATCATTTAATTGTTCTTCACGTAAAAGACCTAGTGGTTTTGCCAATTCGAGCTCCTCTAATTCACCATTTTCCGCATCTTCTATTAATTCAATAATTTCATCCATATTTCTCGAATGTAATTCCGTAACAATATCGTCTCTTGTCATATTGAATCCACCTTCTTTAGAAATTATTTCCTCCAATTGTACTGTATCATAAAGAATTATTCTACGCCATGTTCCCTTATGAAAACAAGGATGACTCATCCGTCCTTTTGAGTCACCCTCGCTTCGTTATTTTTTATCAAATGCTTCTGTCATCTGCTTCCATACAGATCCTTTTGCCTCTTCGCCACCTTCGATTCTAGCTAGGGCTAACTTAACTTGCAAACTGACTTCAAATTCAGGATCTTCTTCTGCAGCTTTTAAGGCAGGAATTGCTGACTCGTCCCCTACTTCATATAAAAACATTGCCGCTCTCCATCTTACAAGCTTATTCTTATCCTTTAATGCCTCAGCCATTGCAGGAATAGCTTTAGGACTACCTATATCAGATAAGGCATCCCCCGCTGTTCGTCTAACCGTAACAGTGGAATCCTTTAAAGCCTCATATAAGTATGGTAGTACTTCTTCGTCTTCGATCATTCCTAAATAAACAGTTGCAAGGCGGCGTATAGAGGCCTTTTCATCCTTAAGTGCCTTCCTTAATACGGATAAGTCATCAATTGTGGGATCCATTTGCTCTAATAGGGCAAATCTTTGTTTCCAATCCCCTGCATTATCATACATTTCCTCTGTAACTTGGAGCCACTGTTTATTTCCTGATTTTCCTTTTGTCTCCTCAGGCTTACTAGCTTCCTCTACTAGCTTATCCAATCGATCTTGTGTGTAGGCTGCCTGTATTTCTTCTGCAACTTCCTCTGCCACTTCTTGAAGCTCTCCATATCTCGGGCGTTGCTCTTCCCATTTTCTTTGCATCACGACATTATCCTCTGGTAACGTGGCTTTTGCTACAGCCGCCTTGAACATATCTGGTAACCCAACGCGAACCTCTTCTTCGCTCGTTGAGGCCTTCACTTGCATTGGTATCCCCTTAAACATATGAATATGAACTTTTATTTCTCCAAATTGATCGTTTATTTCATTACTTGCCGATTCTTCTGTACTTTCAGACTCTCCAAAAACAGCACGAACCTTGGGTAAGATATCCTTCCAATCTACCTTAGGATTCCGTTCCACTGCTATAAAATCTGCAACATGATATACCCCTTTTACGCCTTCAATTTGAAAAAGCTCTTGTACAAATGACGGTCCATCAGCTGCTATTTCACGGGTATAGTTATGACTTTTCCCATGTGGTAGCTCTTTATTTAATGTCAATTTCATTGTATTAGGACTTGGTGTTGGTTCAACGGATATAATTTTCATCCTATTACCCCTTTCCTCCACTTTTCCTGTTAATCTTATCATATATCTATTTTCGCCCCAACGAGTATGCTCATTCACTAAATGACCGTACTAATCCCCTTTAAAATATCTTGAAATGTTGCTTTATCATTATATCGCTGTACAATATCCTGGTCTTTATTTATGAGGAATGTGGTGGGAACAGACATACATTGATAAAGGTCATAGGTTGCTGTACCCTTATCCTTTAGACAGGGAAAAGTGTATCCCTTTTCCTGATAATATTGAATGCCTTTTTCTGATGAACTTTCTCTACCTGTAACATTTATCATCACCATTTCTAACTGCTCCGTGTCCATTGCCGTAAATAATTGTTGTTTATTTTCTAAGTCCCTTTGGGAGTCTGGACACCAAGATACCCAAAATGTTAGTAAGACAACTTTCCCTTCAAAATCATGTAAAGAAGCTTTTTCATCAGTTAATAACCCTGGTAAGGAAAAGAAGGGTGCTTTCATTTTTATTTTCACTTCCTTTGATGAATAAATTCATATGTATTAGTGATTGATTCAAACGCGTACAGCTTATTTAATGGCATTTTTTTCTCATAATAAATTAAACAAGGGACACTCTTTATCTTCCATAGTTCCCCATATTCCTTAAATAAATTAATATCCAACTTATAAATGGGGGGAGTTTGTTCTATATTTTCCAAAATTTCAAGAAAACCTTTTGCCATTTTACAAGTGCCGCACATAGGGGTGTAAAAATAAAGAAGTAATGGCACATCTGTTGTATGTAATAAGATATTCATATTATTTTTATTAACAATTTCTTTCATCATTAATGTCCCCTTATTAAGAAAAACCCGGTAACTTTTTACCGAGTAAGTAAAATACTTTAGTCTTTTTTGTTAGGATAGTTTTCCGTAACTATTGCCCCTAACGTATTTTCAAAATGGGATAATGCCCAATCGTGCCCTGCGGGATTAAATGTTTCAACTGCATCCCTATGAACAACAATGGAAAAACCTTTATTGTACGCATCCACAGCTGTATGTAATACACAAATATCCGTACAAACACCTACTAGGTGGACTTCCGTAATTCCCCGTTCTCGCAGCTTTAATTCCAACTTTGTACCTGTGAAGGCACTGTATCTTGTTTTATCCATCCACTCAATTCGGCCTAATCCTTCATGAAACACTTTGTCAAAATATTCTCCAAGCTGACCAAATAACTTACGACCTTTTGTTCCACGTATATTATGAGCTGGGAATAGCTTTGATTCAGGATGAAATTGATCGTTTTCGTCATGTACATCCACCGCAAAAACAACGTATTGTTCCATTTCCACAAACGTTTTTGTAATTTCCGTTATTCTTTTTTCAATAGATTGTCCCCGCTCTCCACAGGTTAGCTTCCCATCATCGGCAACAAAGTCATGTGTGTAATCTATTACAATTAACCCCTTCATATATTTTCCTCCCCTCCTACTTTGAAAATTATATCATTTTTTCCTAATGAGTTCGAAAGATATAAGGACTTCACAAAAACAAGTGGAAAAAAAAATAAGGCTGGGACAAAAGTATTTTTACTAATAAGAAATTTGAACAAACTAGATGTAGGTGCAATCTACCCGCTTGGGAAATATACTTCCCTAAGCTAGTGTATTGTTCGTATTTCCGATTAAACACTTTAGTTATGTCCCAGCCTCGTTTTAACTTTACTTATATACCTAATATCATTTTATTTTGTAAATGTTGAAGTCGTTGCTGTAATCTAAATAGCTGATCCCGTTGTTCGTTTGTTGCGCTTGCTATCATTCTTTCCAATTCCATATTGGCTTCTTCTAATTGCATCTGTGCGTTTGTAAATTCCTCCGCATTACCAGACTCATTTCTTTTAGATTCCGTCAATTGTCCTTCTGCATTCTCCATAATTTGTTGAATTTGCTCAACAGTACTTTGTAAATGACTATGTTCTGTCATTCTCATCACCTCCTATGTTAAGGTGGACATTGACCATAATTTTATGCATTAATAATGGTTTCATCTGTCAGGTTATAACATTATTTTATCCAAGTAAAATACAAACTATTTTCTCAAATTTTTACAATAACAGCAGGTTTTATCGTCTATAATGAAATTAACCTGGTAGGGAGAGGAGCGGCAAGATGAAAATTAAATATAATATCATACCAAAGGAAAGAGTAAGTTTTGTTAAAGAAAGTTTTACAATTAGGGAAGCGGTTGAGGAGTTGGAAGAATGCGGGTACCGTTGTATTCCCATACTAGATGATTCTGCAACATATTATAAGGGGAATATTTATGTACAGGACATCTATAAAGCAATAATTAAGGAGTCTCATACATGGGATGACTCCGTAATGGCCCTCGCTGATGATCGAGAAGTATTTATTGAAGAGCAAGCATCTTTCTTTACTGTTTTTTCTTCCATTAAAAAATACCCATACTTAGCAGTTATTAAAGAAGATAAGACTTTTGCTGGAATTCTGACCCACGCAAATGTAATGGCTATTTTAGAAGACTCGTGGGGAGTTAAAACTGGAAGTTATACTTTAAATATATCCACTCATGAATATAAGGGAGCTTTAAGTACCATTGTCTCTACGGTAAAAAAACATACTGGAATACAGGCTCTTTTAACATTAGATAATGAGAGTCGACTATTCCGCCGTGTCCTAATTACATTACCGGCAGATACAACCGAAAAAATATTGAAAAATGTAACTCATGATTTAGAGAAAGAAGGGCTTCGTGTATTTGAAATAGAAAAAATTTAAAGAAGAGGGTGACTCAAAAGGTACGCTTTAAATCTTTTGAGTCATCCCTCTAATCATTGGCACGAGAAATGGCTGTTATTTTAAAATTATTATTTCTATCCCTAGATATATAATATCTCCTTGTCCGTTCTTCTTCCGTTATGTTTGAGCCTTGCTGTATTTGAATACGTTCGGTCCATGTCCAGCGATATTCTCCGAATTCATTCACTTCCAACATGACTTCTTCTGAACCTCCAAAGACTTCCACTTTCCGCTCGGCTGAAAGTGTTTGATGCTGCCTTCTTTGCATATGAAAAACTTGGCTGTTTGGAACAAAAAACCTTTCCATCATAGAAAAGTTTTGGATTCGCAAGCTTTCTTCCCAATCCTCGCTATATTCATTCATAAATTCCATTACTTCATTATTGATATCTTCATTATTTTCTTTTTTCCAAACCACCTCTTCGCTACATCCAAGAAGTATAAAAAAACTAAGTAATACCATCCATTTTATTGATGTTTTCATCTATAGTACGCCCTCTCCTGCAATCTCAAATAAAAGTATAGCGGAAAATCTTTTAAATGTACAAAAAAGCCATCCACTTTCATTAGTGAATGGTTAGGCTAGGCTTTATTATATAATTAATTTTAATAAACTTTCCAATGTATATTCAATGGATTTATTTCTTTCTAAAAAGCGTTTTCTTTTTGTATCCTTTTGAAAACAAGCTACAGCCTGTATTTGAAGATTTTCATGTGCATTATCCACTTGGTTATGATACAAATACTTTGGTTTTTCTCTTTTCACAAATGAGAGAGCCAATTCCATCCATTCATCACTCAGCTTTTTCACTTCGTCAGCAAATGGATGTACGATTGTTTGAAAATCTGCAGACTCTCCTTGTAAGGTGTAAAATTCAAAGTATTGTAGTGCAAGTGTGTTTTTCTCTAAAAGCTTTTCTGTTAGCTCCTCAAGACGTGGTAATTCATTTTCCATAAAGCACCTCCAAGGAGATTGTACCAAATTCCCCTTTAAAGGTGAAATAAGTTAAAAGCTAAAAATACTGGCAAACCTTCTTTTTTTACTTCTTTGTATTTCTTTTTGTTGTGTTTTTAAGGGGATTACTTTATCAGCTTCGTTATTCAGAGCATTTTCAAGGTTTTTCAAACGTAAATCGAACCTTTCTAATGTCTCTGTTATCTCATCGATTTCCTTACGATGCTGCAACATTTGAATTTCTACTACTTCTCCAGCTTTATTTTGAATTTTACGGTCTAATTGATCAATTTGAAAAAGGAGTCTATTGAAACGTTCGTCTAGATGCTGCGAAGAAACCATTTGTTCTGAAGTCGTTAACTTTTTTTCAACACCCTTTAAGGATATTTCGCTCATCCTTTTTCCAGAATTTAATTGCTCCTGAATAACTGCCAATTGTTCGTACACAACTTGACTAATTACATAATGTCCCAACTCATTTGTTTCACATTTCAAACCAAAATGTCTAATCCAACGCTGAACGGTCTTTTGATTTACTCCAAGTTTCGTGGCTACATCCTTTGTTTTTAACGACATTTCCATGTTTCCATTCTCCTTTCTCCTCACTTACACCATTTATTCTCCGTTCCCCTTCACACACCCTTCCCCATTGACAAAACTAGTTTCTATTCAACAAAGAAAGTGGTAATAGCCGAATTTCTCTGTCCTGATTTCTACATTTTTCTTTTATTTAAATAGATTTTTTTGGTTAGCTAGGCTCACAACAGTAGCCGTTAACATAATTTGTCCTTGCTTTTTTTTGTACCATTCTGTAAGAAGGAATTTCCTAGGTGGTGACCAACGTTTCCTTAATAGTTTATTTGGCGAATAGTTTTTGTCTTTGGACCAATCCTTCCGCTTTTCATCTTTATGAAAAATATAGGGATAATTATCTAGTATTCTTGGTGTACGATAAAAACTCCCTGTTTGCCATTGTTGGTAATCTTTTCTTGAACCCGTAAACTCCACATTGCAAAAGAAATTATAAATATCATTTTTTTGGGGTGACTCAAGAAGGATCCATGCTAAATGTACACCTAATTCTACCCGCTTATTTACATTGTTAAAATCCTTTATTGACCTTCCGTAAATCTCTCCCTTTTTCGTAGGGAGTAACACCACAGAGAAATGGAGTCTTTCTTGTAGAATATAATCAAGACTTTGAAATACTTTTTTCTTAAAAAACAAAGCCTCAATCACCGGTTGCTGAATTAAGTGCTGTTCATTAATGATTAGTGCATACAAGAGTTTTTTCCTATTTTTGTTTACCCAAAAATCCTTCCATTGTTCAATCATCCACTCAGATACGTGAAATTCTCTTAAATAATTAAAAAGCGGTTTACCAATTTTCTTTGACCATTCATAGACTAAAAGTTGAGGATATGCATCAGAAAAAATCATCCAATTAGCCCGTTCATAGGTTGTAAAAATGTGATGGCGCTTTTCTTTTGAAAGGATCGTCCTAAAAGGCTTACTCCACAAGTCACCCATATTCCAGCCTGCGTTTCTTGATACCATACTTGCTAAATAGGCCCATGTAATTTCAGGATTTCTAGTATAATATTTTTGGTAAGCCAAAGTTCGTGAAACATTCTCTTTATTATTTACGATTGTTTCTATCCTTAATTTTTCAATAAAAATATCTCTCTTCCATTGATCATATATATCTTTCAAGGTAATATCCCCCCTACCTTTAAGTATGGGATTGATAGATAAAAATTAGTCATAAAGTCTATTACCACAACGAAATGTTATGGTAAGATATAGTGATGGTTTAAGAAAAAAGGATGTGTAATAATGACTTTTCGTTATCCGAACGGAAAAAAATATGTCCCAAAAGGAATCCTCGGAAAGACAAATAGCGTCAAAAAAGATGAAAGATTTAGTAATCGAGGAATGACGTTAGAGGAGGATATTAACGAAACAAATGAATACTATCTCACACATAAAATTGCGGTTATTCATAAAAAACCAACACCGCTGCAAATTGTAAATGTTCATTACCCAAAAAGAAGTGCTGCTGTTGTTACAGAGGCATATTTTAAGAAACCGTCGACTACAGATTATAATGGTGTATATAAAGGTAAATACATTGACTTTGAAGCAAAGGAAACAAAAAATAAAACGAGTTTTCCTTTAAAAAACTTTCACGATCATCAAATAACGCATATGAAGAGAGTAATTGATCATGGAGGAGTAGCCTTTACATTGTTACGTTTCACTATTTTTGACGAAGTGTTTCTTGTTTACGCAGAAGATATACTACCATACTTTAATGAACAAAAATCAGGGAGGAAATCTATCCCCAAGAAAGAAATAGAGCAACTCGGGACCAGAATTCCCCTAGGTTTTCACCCAAGGATTGACTATCTTAAAATAATTGATAAAATGATTGAAAATATGTAAATACTTATTATATGTAGTTATTTTAAATTTCATTCCTATTAATTTTATTGTATCTGAAAGGGAGATGCAAAATGACTGACAAGTATCGTACTAGAGAAGAAAGAAGAAGAAAACAAAATGAGAATAAAAAGAAAAATAAACCAAACAGAAAGCTTTTAATGAAAAGAATTCTTTTGACTCTTGGAATTACTATGCTGATTATGATTATTGCTGGGGGGATTACTGCTTATGCAATTATCCGCGACGCACCAGAATTAGATCCTGAAAGGTTAACATTAGCCCAGAACCCTTCTATTTATTCAAGGGATGGTGAATTAATCACCTCTTTAGAAGCTGGAGAAAACCGTAGATTAGCAAGTATTGATGAAATTCCTCAAGTACTAATAGATGCTGTTATTGCAGTGGAAGATGTTCGCTTTTATGACCATTTTGGAATAGACATGCGTCGTATCGGGGGAGCGGTAGTAGCGAATATTACTCGAGGGTTTGGAGCAGAAGGAGCCAGTACAATAACTCAGCAAGTGGTTAAAAACTTATTTTTGGATCCTAGTAAGAACTGGACACGAAAAATCCAGGAACAATATTTGGCTATTAAACTGGAGAGAGAATACTCTAAAGATCAGATTTTAGAAATGTATTTAAACGCTATTAACTTTTCGGGAAATAGATACGGAGTTGTGTGGGCCGCAGATTATTTCTTTAGTAAAGAGTTATCGGAATTAACCATTGAAGATGCAGCCCTATTAGCTGGGATACCTCAGCGTCCTAATCATTTTAATCCTTATACTAACCCTGAAGGAGCCGAAACCCGGCGCAACACTGTTATAGCTTTAATGGAACGTCACGGCAAAATTACACCTGAGGAAGCTGAGGCTGCCAGAAGTGTTTCAGTGGAAGACCAATTAAATCCAAGTGAAACGGAGCCTTTCCAATATCAGGCGTTCATTGATCAGGTGCTTAATGAAGTGGAAGCCATTGAAGGAATTGAAATGAGTGATATTTATACGAGCGGTCTCAAAATTTATACAACACTAGACACTCGCCTGCAGGAACACGTAGAATATGTGATGCAGTCCGGAGAGGTTATTAATTTTCCAGACGAAAAGTATCAAGCAGGAATAACTGTATTAGATACGAAAACTGGAGAAGTCTTAGCCTTAGGTGGAATGCGTACTCCCGCTGAAGGGGTACGTAACTGGAACTGGGCTGTTAATCCAAGGAGACAGCCTGGTTCAGCCATTAAACCCATATTAGACTATGGCCCTGCTGTGGATGAATTAAAATGGTCCACCTACCATCAAATACTGGATGAACCTCACACGTACACAAACAGTTCACAGCAAATCAGAAACTTTGATCGTACGTATAGAGGGTATGTTTCCATGAGAGAGGCAATGAGAATCTCATTAAATGTCCCTGCAGTTAAAGCGTTCCAAGCAGTAGGAATAGAGAAAGTAAAGGAATTTGGGGAAAGACTAGGGCTTAATTTAGATACAATTGAAGAACCGTATGCTATCGGTGGATTCACAAGAGGTGTCTCTTCCTATCAAATGGCAGGTGCCTATGCGGCTTTTGGAAATAACGGAGAGTTCATTAAACCTCATACTGTAACTAGAATTGAATTTCCTGATGGTCAAGTCATTGATTTAACACCTGAGCCAGTTATAGCAATGAATGATTACACTGCTTTTATGATCACGGATATAATGAAAACCGTAGTGCAATCTGGCACCGGTACGAATGCAGCTGTTTCCGGTGTTCCTATTGCCGGAAAAACCGGCTCAACCAACTTTACTGAAGAAGAAAGGCAACGATATGGTATAGAAAACGGAATAAAGGATTCTTGGTTTGCGGGGTACTCCACAGAAATAACAGCTGCAGTTTGGACCGGTTACGATACACCAGCGGATGGCTGGATATTACAGGATGGGCAGCAAAACCGTATTGCTCAACATATATTTAGGGAAGTAATGACCTTTGCCCATGAGGAAAGAGAAGTATCAGATTTTACTCGACCTGATTCCGTTGTTCGAGTGGGGATAGAAAGATCTACTGGGTTACTACCAAGTGATTACACTCCTGAAAGTGAAATTGTATATGAGTATTTTGTAAGAGGCACAGAGCCTTCTGAAGTATCTGAAGAATTTGTTGAAGCTGAGCCTGTTCAAGGATTACAGGCTACGTATGACGAAGAAAATCATAAGATTCTCATTCAATGGAATTACCCTGAAGAACTTCGTGACGACTTTAGCTTCCGATTAGAGGTTAGGGCAGGAGAAGACGGAAATTACTCGTTAGTGGATATTACTAAGGATCTACAATACGTTCTAACAAATCCTGATTATAATACAAGGTACTTTATCCGAGTAACAGCAATATCGGATAGTAATGAAGATTTAATTAGTGATCCTGTCACTGTTGATGTTAGAACACCAGAAGAAGAAGAAGAAGAATTAATTGACCTCCCTGATGAAATCTTTGATGACGAAGAGGATGAAGAAGAAGAGCGTCCTGGAAGAGGTCGTGGTCGCGGAGGTAATGATGATGATGATGACGATGGCGACAATGAAGACGAAGATGAAGATGATGAAGAGGACGATGATGCGGGAGACAATGGCGGTGAGTCTGAACCTGAAGGGGAAGATGACGAGGATGAAGGAGAAAATACGTAAGCGTAAGTAAACCTCGCACCATTTTTACCAGCTTAAATAATGAATACAGAAAAAAGCAACAAGGTAATCAAGCCTCGTTGCTTTTTTCTTTTTGCTGTTTTCGCAAACTTTATTTCATTTTCAAAAAAGCTTGGAAAAACGAAAGGCGGTGACTCCAGCGTCGAGTAATCGCAGACGCAGGACGCGGTTTTAGGCATAATTGGTCCGCCTGTAGTGTATCCAAGGAAAAAATTTTGTTTAAATATAATAATCTATGCGAAAAAAGAGCTTTTCATTTTTATTTTTTTTTGTTTTAACAAATAAATTGCCCACTTTTTCTCCGATTCTTCAAAAAGTTGAATAAGTGTGGTAAAGGCATGGTGATGGTCTGGATTATCAATAATGAATTGAAGCCTCTCTTCGACATTGAATGGCGCATAGGGCAGTATTTGAAGCACCTTAGAGATGGATTCTATTGTTTGCACTGGCCTTCCTTGTAACCAAATCATCATTTGTATATAAATGGACAGATATTTAATTAATATAGGCCTAGCGCTGTTTCTATCCCTCTTTTTAAAAAAATCCTTCAAGAGGGGAATTCCTTCATTTTTCCATAAGGCTAGCCCCTCTTTTATTATTGCCTTCGGGTTATCCCAAGGAGAAGTTCCCTTTAAAATTTTTTTGTAATAAGCAATATCATGGGCAAAATATATTTTTCCCCAGGAATTTTTTAATTTTAGAGAGTCCATTGGTAGTTGAATTTGATCCCCCTTTGTATAGAAGGGCTTCATACAAAAGGGATTTGGTACTTTTATAAGGTCTGTATTCATACAAATACGCCCCGTTTTTTCATCCGCTTCTTTCCTTCTCTACACACCTCAAGTAATGGGCATTCATCACATTTTGGTGACTGTGCTTTACAATGATAACGTCCAAAGAAAATAAAACGATGATGAGAGACAGACCACTCCTCTTCAGGAATTTTTTTCATTAGTGTTTTTTCCACTTCCAATACAGAATCCTTCCAACGGCAAATACCCAATCGTTTACTCACCCTTTCAACATGGGTGTCGACGGCAATAGCTGGTTCCCCAAATGCTACGGATGCAACGACGTTCGCCGTTTTTCTGCCTACTCCTGCAAGCTTTACTAATTCAGATTTATCCTTTGGAATTTCCCCACCATAATTCTCTACAAGGGATTGGCATAGCTGTTTAATATGCTTAGCTTTACTTCGGAATAATCCAATTCGTCTAATATCATTTTCCAGCTCTTCTATGGGAACTTGTATATAATCTTCTGGTGTTTTATATTTAGAAAATAAGTCCGGTGTTACTTTATTAACTAAAGCATCTGTACATTGTGCTGATAGTAATACTGCAATGGTAAGTTCAAATGGATTTGAATGGTTTAACTCACATTCTGCGTCAGGGAACATCTCCCCAATCTTTGTAAGAATGAATTCCATATTTTTTTTAGACTGCATTTGTTCTTTCCTCCAGATTAACGTTTTTCACCTTGAAGCCAGTTATATCGAGGATGTCTTGCTTTCTGTTGTATAGGCTTCTTCTCAGTTGCTGTACTGGGAGCTGGTTGATATTGGTGCTGGCGAATCTTTTCTCCATGTGCCTTTGCTTGTTCAATAGTACGGACCCCATTCTTTTTCCAATCGAAAAGAATTCGGTCAATGTAACGGAAACTTAGTTTAGAAGAAACAACCGCTTCCCTTAAGGCAGCTTCAATAATCATTGGGGCATGTCCATCATCATCAAGCCACATCGAAATCATTTCCAGTTCCATTGGAGTGAGGGGCCTTGAGAATTCTTCTTCAAATCTTCGAAATAGTTGACCTTCCTCCAGTTGTTTTTCCTTACGCTGATTGTCTAAAGATTCGTTTGTTAGAAGGACAATAATTTTTTCGAATAACGGTTTGAGTGAAAAAGCCTCCGATAATCTCCCATCATCATCCTGTTTTTCTTGAATTGCAATAAATCCTTTTTTTAATAATTCTTTAAGTTGATTTGTACATCTATCGCTATTAATTGTCATACGTTGTTGGAGTTCGTCAGGAGTTGGAAAGTAATTTCCCTCTTGTGCAAATAGCCGAATGTGCAATAGGAGCATTAATTGTTCTTCATTTAAGTTTAGTTTCACGTAATTTGTCATCAAAATTGATGGAATGGATACTGGTTCGTCCATAAATTGCTGTAATAGTATTTCTTGATTCATACTCGTCCACCTCTTACATTATTATAGCATTGGATGGTGGTTTTTTCGTGAGGAAATACTTGATAATTAATAAAGGATTATTCTGCTACTGTTATCCACATTCAGAAAAAATATAATTTCCTGGTGTATGAAATAATTATTTATACGCAAAAAGTCCCAATGACTATGCTACGATTGAAGTACTTAACCAAGTTAACTCAATCATCCACCCACTAAGGAGGTCATAGTCAATGAGACTATTTAAGAGTAAACAAGGATTAAGAAGAAGTCAATTTGCAAAGGAAATTCGAGGAGCTGATTTAGAAAAAG
>NZ_JAUSUG010000010.1 GCF_030813435.1 Evansella vedderi
CTGATTTGGTTTTTTGTTTTTTCTCAATAAACATTCTTACCAAATTAATCTACGAATTTACGAGTAAGGAGCTAGTTTCGTTCATGATAACTCGTCGCACTAGCGTGCTCCTGTGGGGTCTTCAGCTATTGCTTTTCCCGCTGGAGTCGCCGCCTTCCACTCCTTCGAGAGTGCAAACAACAACACGGACTTCGTATTTTTAGGCTAGACCTCTAGGCAATAGTAATTTTGCACCATGGAGAATGAATATACAAGTTTTTATTGCAGTTGGTGTGAGCGGAAGCCTACGAGAAGCCGACTGTCTCTTCCTCTACAAGCTTATGCTTAGTAGCCTATGCGTTGAGACAACTCGAAGCTTAGTCAAAATGTAAATGCTCGTTCCTGCGGGAACAGCGAGCCAGGCAAGACCACACAGGGCGAAGACCGTGGGGGCTTGACAGGTCGTCCTTGGAAAGGGAGTGGACCGTAGCGAATGACAACTAGATTCGAATTCTCAGGATAGACCCCCATACAAATACATTTGCACCATGGATGATGAAAAGTGCCGGCAACGGCTCCGCTCGCCGCGCGGTATCTAGGAGAAGAGCGCTCATAGATACCTTTGTAAAGATTGCGGCGGCTTCGCTCATTTTAGTATTTTGTTGAGGAAAATACTTACAATAATTTTCAAGTGTGGCAAACCATTTATTAGGAAAAATAACAGTGTATTTAAATGTTATGGAGGTTAGATAATGTATGGATAAGCAAAAGTTAGCACCCCATGAGTCGGTAGACTTACATGAAATAATAAACTTTAAAACACTGTGTTTAGCCAAATCAAAGTTAATGCAAGGACTTGTTTTTGACCAAGACCTTAAGAATCTTATGCAAAAGGACGTGGAACAAACCATAAAAGATCTGTCTGACTTACAAACAATTTATGAGCGGGCACCATTTGAAGCCCCTGTACCAGAAAGTCGTCCTACACCAATTATCAACTGAAAGGAAGGTAAACAACATTGAACCAAGATTATCAAGATCCCATTAATTCATTAAATGTTCCTGAGCTTGCAGATACAACATTTGCCGTGGACTTCCTTATCCGTTCAAAAGAAGGTGTGAGAAACATTGCTACAGCACTAACGGAAACGGCCTCACCTGATGTTAGAGCTCTTCTGAGGAAACAGCTTATGCAAGGCATTGCCATGCATCAAGAAATTACAGAACTTATGGTCGAAAAAAAATGGTTCCACCCCTATGAACTTAGTGAGCAGTATAAGTTAGACCGGCTTTCTGCCAAGAATACAATCATGATCGGCAATATGAATCTTTTTCCAACGGAAACAAATCGAAAAGGGATGTTCGATCGAACACCTGATGAACATTGACATTGGAGGTAACATTACATGAAGGCAGTAACCTATCAAGGCATCAAAAATATTGTCGTAAAAGACGTGCCAGATCCCAAAATTGAAAAACCTGATGACATGATTATTAAAGTAACAAGTACGGCTATTTGTGGTTCTGATTTGCACTTAATCCACGGTTTTATTCCTAATATGCAAGAGGATTATGTCATTGGTCATGAACCAATGGGGATTGTGGAAGAGGTTGGACCTGAGGTGACAAAGGTAAAAAAAGGTGATCGTGTCATCATTCCCTTTAATATAGCATGTGGGGAGTGTCATTATTGTAAAAACCACTTAGAAAGTCAATGTGATAACGCCAATGAGAATGGTGAAATTGGCGCTTATTTCGGCTACTCAGGGAATACTGGCGGATATCCTGGTGGCCAAGCAGAATACTTACGAGTTCCTTATGCCAATTTTACACATTTTAAAATTCCTGAAACCTGTGAAGAGCCTGATGAAAAATTAACGGTTATTTCCGATGCCATGACCACTGGCTTTTGGAGTGTCGATAATGCCGGTGTAAAAGATGGAGATACCGTTATCGTTCTTGGTTGTGGTCCTGTTGGTCTTTTTGCTCAAAAATTTTGTTGGTTAAAAGGAGCAAAGAGAGTAATAGCTGTAGATTATGTAGATTATCGATTGCAGCATGCTAAGCGTACAAACAATGTAGAAATCGTAAATTTCGAAAGCCAAGAGAACGTTGGCAGCTACCTAAAGGAAATCACAAAAGGAGGGGCAGATGTTGTCATTGATGCCGTTGGTATGGATGGAAAAATGAATGATTTAGAGTTCCTCGCCAGTGGATTAAAGCTTCAAGGTGGAACATTAAGTGCCCTTGTTATTGCTTCTCAAGCCGTTCGCAAAGGGGGGACGATTCAAATAACTGGAATTTATGGCGGCAGATATAACAGTTTTCCGTTAGGAGATATTATGCAAAGAAACGTCAACATTCGTTCTGGACAAGCTCCTGTCATTCACTATATGCCATATATGTTTGAATTAGTTTCCACTGGGAAGATAGATCCTGGAGATGTAGTCAGCCATGTGCTACCCCTTAGTGAAGCGAAACACGGCTATGAAATTTTTGATACGAAAATGGACGATTGTATAAAAGTAGTGTTGAAACCATAGGAATAGGAGGTTATAACGGATGGATTATGCTTTACATGAAGTCCTCGAGGTGCAAGAGTTGGCCGCATTTAAGACCGTTTGCTTAACGAAGTCGAAAACAATGAAAGGGCTAGTTTCCGATCCGAAGCTAAAGGACATTATGCAGCGAGATGTTGAGACTTCAACAAGACAGTTACAGGAATTTACCTCCATCTTATCCAAAGCAAAGCATTAGTTAGGAGATGAAGAAACATGAATAAAATAGTTGAAAAGTTAACCGGCATGGATGCACTAACGGACCAAGTAGTTGCCATGGACTTATTAGTATCAGCCAAAAGTGGAGTTAGAAATTATGCTATGGCAGTCACAGAAGCAGGAACCCCTGAGATTAAAGAAATACTTACTCGCCACTTAGAGGAAGCACTTGAGCTCCATGAACAAATCTCAAACTATATGATAGAAAAAGGATGGTACCATGCTTGGGATACGGACGAACAAATCAAGTTAAACTTACAAAATATAGACACAGCTTTAAAATTGCCTACCCTTTAAGGGGACTGACCCCCCAGAATGTTAAAGTCTTAACGCTCTGGGGGGATAAACGAATAAAAAACCAACCACTACTGTAATCTTACTCCCTTAAGCTGTTAGCTATTCCATCATACTTCTTCTAGCCATTGTAACTCTTCTTTTGTTAATTCAATCTTTGATCCTTTTAAGCACGATTGTAATTCTTCTTCGTTCTGTGCTCCAATAATGGCGCTAGTAGGGAAAGATTGATTTAGTACATAAGCTAACGCTATTTGAATGGTGCTTACTCCCTTTTCCTTGGCCAGCTTTTCTGCTCGGGCATAACGCTCCCAGTTTTCTTCATTATAAAACACCCGTACTAAGTCTTCGTTGCTTCGATCCTCAGGGGTAAATCGCCCAGTAAAGAAGCCCCTTGCTTGTGAGGACCAGGATAGGAGGGGCATTTGTTGTTCTTCGTACCATTGGCAGTCAGACTTATAAGCAGATATACACCCTTCCCAATAGGGTTCCTTTGCTTTTGCTAAGCTTAGATTTGGACTACTGAATGTGAAGCCAACTAACCCCTTGGAAGCTGCATATTCATTAGCCTCCTGTAAACGTTCTACACTCCAGTTGGATCCGCCGATAGCTTTAATTTTTCCAACTTGAATATATTCATTTAAGGCATCGATAATTACACTCACTGGTACGTTAGGATCATCACGGTGGAGTGCATATAAATCCACATAGTCGGTACCAAGGCGCTCTAAGCTTTCCTCTAAATCCTTCGCAATGGCTTCAGGGTTTACACGGACCCCAGTCTCATCGGGATGGGCTCCCTTTGTAAGGATAACAACATCCTCGCGGTTATTCCGCTCCTTTAACCAATTACCTATGGCTATTTCACTTTGCCCTCTACCATAAACGTGGGCTGTATCGATGGTATTGCCACCTATCCTCATAAAATTATCAAGAACAGCATTCACCTTTTCTTGAATGTCAGGGTTAAAATAATCTGAACCTTGGATAAGGGTAGACACTTGTTTGTCTAGACCTTTTATTGCAATGGTGTCCATGGTAATTCCCTCGGAGTTCATCTCGACCCGTCGTCTTTCCGTTGCTGATGCTAAGCAAGCATCCAACACCTTCATATTTAAAACGGCATCCCTTGCAGGGAACGTCAGTGCCTCTCCAGTGAGAATGCTTTTCCCAATAGCATCTGCTTGAAGAGCGTATTGGTTCAACTTTGGCACTTCCACTTCCCTACGTCCTTCCCCAGTAATAACAAAGAAATTATCACCTTCATTTTGGCCAACGACAAAGGCAGACGGAACTTCAATTCGACCTTCTGTCCCCACGATTTCCAATGTATTTCGGAAAGTGGCCCACATTCCGCAATCAAACGTTAGGGCAACACCTTTATCAAATTCCAGTATGCCAGAAGCCATCATATCCACATAATCATGTTTCTCTGAAAAGAAAGCATGAACCGTTGCAGCTTGAGGTTCCTGTCCTAACAGCATACGTGCAGCACTAATAGGGTAGACACCCACATCATACAAAGAACCACCACCCCATTCTTTTACATATCGAACGTTCCCCTTATCCTTGGCATTATTAAAGGTAAAGGTTCCGTGAATAGCGCGGACCTCTCCGATTTCACCAGAATCCATCATTTCACGTATCCTCGTATATCGAGGGTGATAGCGATACATAAAAGCTTCCGCAAACACAACGCCTGCTTTATTACATGCTTCCACCATTTCTTCTGCTTCTATCGCATCAAGGGCTAATGGTTTCTCGCACAAAACATGCTTCCCCGCTTCTGCAGCACGAATGGTCCATTCCTTATGTAAATGATTCGGCAACGGAATGTAAACGGATTCAATTTCAGGGTCTGCAAGTAATTCTTCATAGCTTCCATAGGCCAATGGTATGTTCCATTGTTGCGCCACTTCTTTAGCCTTGTCAACATCGCGGCTTGCAATGGCAGCTACCTCCCCCGTCTCTGACTGTTGAATACCAGGAATAACAGAATTTTTGGCAATATTAGCCGTTCCTAAAATACCCCATCGAATTTTCTTCATTATCAACCTTCCCTTCTTAATTACTGTTAGTTAGTATAAAACTATTTTGGTAAGAAAAGTAGAATAGCAGATTAAGAATCTTAATCCTCACCTAACTCCAACATAACATTTGTACACTCAGATTAGGCTCTTTACTAATTATTCTTCAAACAATTTTTCCCCTCGATGGAGTCTAATGGCAATTTTAGCTGTATGGGACGTATCTCTTGAAGTTGGTGCATGGGCTGCTAAATAACGACTGGCGGCAATAATCAACGTTTCCTGTGCCCTCCTAGAAATCTCGGAATCTTCCCCTTCCCACAAACGATGCTCCATAATCGCCCCCTCATACATTTGGAAGGTATGAAAGTCTGCATTTTCCCTAAGAAGAGCATGACCGAGAATGTTAAAAAATTCCTTTACGTCTCCCCCATTAGCTAAATAGTTTACCACCCATTTCGCCGCCTCGTCTGTTTGCTGTTGTTTATCTAGAAGATCAAGAAAGGCCTTAGGTTCCTCTACTTGCTGTGAAGGTTGGTTTGCTTTGGGCCTTCGAGCGGAAGGTATATTGAGAAAACGGTCTAAATAAATACTCATAGCCCCGTGAAAAACAGCACGAGTTAGTTCTGGCGTCGTTGATCTCCGTAAAGCTTGGTGAACGGCATGGGCATGAGTGAATGTATGTAACACCGTGTCCCAATCTCTAAATTCGTTTTGCACATGGAAGCGAGCTACCCGTTCCCCCGCCGCTAACGCTACTAATTGGGCAAGACGAACAGGGGATTTTCCCTTTTGTAACGCCTCTATTAATAGATTAACTGTTTCAACAGGATCATCACTTAGTAACTGCTCCACTAAGTGGTCCTCATTCAGGCCTATTGATTCATTTGCTTGCTCTTTGTTTATATCTATGTTTTCCAGTAAGGCAAAGGCTTTCTTTAGCGGCCCCACTAAATTAACCGGTGCCTGCCAACTGTGGGATTCCTCACTTCGACTAGCACTGCTTAATTCCGGTATCAGAGAGGTGAGAATATATTCCCGGTTTTCTTCTTGTAGCTGCTCTAGCATTTCAAAGGCTTTGTTATGGAAATCTAATGTGTGACCAATATTCATGTAAAAATGGTCCGTGATTGCCGTCATCATCATGTCAGATAGCTCCTCTGGCGTTGCCCCTAGCTTAATAGCAGTTAGTAAGACTCTCTCTGCTCCTTGGACATCACGAACTTCAATGTTATTTCTATACCATTTTGCGAGCTGGGAAATCTCCGGTTGTTCTGCTGCCTCATTTAATGGTAATGGGTCAAGTAAAAATCTTGTCCCCATCCCTGCACTTTCTCTAGCTACATGAACGAGCCCTTGGTATAAGGCGAGAATTTTCCCGTTTTTATCAAGGTACGGCAGAATATTGGTCATGGCCGTTAAGATAGTAAGTCCAGATCGCCACCCATTCCAACGATGCTTCGTACCAAACTCCACACCAATTTTGGCAATCGATTTCGTGTCTACTCCAGCCTCCACTAATCCTACAACAGCCTTAGCAATGACGAGACTAATGTTTTGTTCAAGACCATCCTTTAATCTCTTCTTCAGCTTGACCACCGTTTGCTTATCAAAGGGTTCAGGGGTAATCCACACTTCCCCATCCTTTATTTCCACGGGATAAGTGGGGACATCATCCGCCCATGGATCTAGCGTCCCTCCGCTTTTTAAGTCAAAACGGGCATGGTGCCAATGGCACGTGAGAATCCCATCACATGTACTTCCCATATGTAGTGGAAATCCGAGATGAGGGCATCGGTTATCTACGGCGTAAATGCTATTTTCATGATGGACAACAGCAATCCCGTGTTTTCCCCCTTTAACAACCTTTACCCCTTCCTCTTTCAACTGTTTCTCCGAACAAACATGTACCTTTTCACTCATTTGGACTATACCTCCTTGAAGGAAAATACGTTTGTTTGACATGCTGATCTTATGTTTTAACTCGATTGGAGTTCCTACCTAATATAGTATCACATACAGTCTGAATTTTCTCACAATATATATTTAATAGTGGTTTAGATGGGGGAGAATGGTTTATTAGAAGAATTAGGAGCGAATTTACATATTTTAATAAAAATTTGTAAATATAAGTTTGAATTTATTAAGCGCTGGGTAATGTACATAGGAATAAAAGTATTTCAAAGGAACATAAGCTTAAATTTAGGATAAGCTTTTGTTCTAGTTTTACACTGACGCGATCACGATGTTGCTACTATCTACAGTATTTAACGAGGGAGGAATTTTTGTGAATCGTTCTAAGGTGATGTACAAAAACGAAATGTATTTTATGTTATTCGAATATGCTAGTGGCCAGGTAGAAATCAAGAAAGAAAACTCCTATGCTAATGATATTAAATTAGTTAGAAAAGACGAGATTCACCCAGTAGAAAGCTTACATAACCTACAATGATAAAACAGCTATCAATATGAGACATACAAAAACGCACAGATTTGATCTGTGCGTTTTTCACCCGAATTAGACAAATTGGTTCTAGTCCCCACCAATGGATGAAACCCTTTTTAATAATGAGGTTTTTTCTTCCGGAGTTCCTTCGGTACTTGCTTTTTCCATTCGTTTAATATCCAGTTGAAGGAAGATGGAAATAAGGGCGGCCACTAGAATCAATCCGGTAAAAACATAGAACACTGGAATATAGCTTGCCGTAGCTTCCCTAATTTGGGATACGAGCATTGGTCCTAATATTCCCCCTAAGGACCATGTCGTTAATAAATAACCATGGATTGCCCCTAGCTGTTTGGTGCCGAAAAGATCGCCAATAAAAGCTGGCAAGTTGGAGAATCCTCCCCCATAACAGCTAACGACAATGAAGACGAGTGCTTGGAACAATAGGACATTTCCAATATTCGGCATTGTTAAAAAGGCTATGAATTGTAGAACGAAGAAGATGATAAACACCGTCGGACGGCCGATATAATCGGAAATGGCTGCCCAGCCGAGCCTTCCTCCACCATTAAATATCCCCATTAAACCAACCATCGTAGCTGCCCCAGCTGCCGATAATCCGACTACCTCTTGGGCCATTGGTGAGGCTACTGAAATCATCATGATCCCTGCTGTCACATTGATGAGCATCATGCTCCATAGCATCCAAAAGCGTCTCGTTCTAACTGCTTCCTTTGCCGTAAGCTGAGACAAATCCTTTTTCAGCACTTGCTTACCCGATTCAATTGCCTTCTTCATTCCCTCCGGCATCCAGCCTTTCGGAGGTGGAGCGATATACGACGCTCCAATCACCATTAGAATAAAATAACTTATTCCAAGAATATAGAAAGTTGCTGGAATTGTCACTGCTTCCATGAGAAACGCTGCAACTGGGGCAGTGATGAGTGCCCCTGCACCAAACCCAAGTACGGCCATCCCCGTAGCTAATCCTCTACGGTCTGGAAACCATTTTACTAGTGTGGAAACTGGTGCAATATAACCAAGCCCCATCCCTAAGCCGCTAGCAACCCCATAGGTTAGTATAAAAAGAGTTAAGGAGTCAATAGCAACGGCTATCCCTGCACCTGCCTGCCCTAGCCCGAATAGGATTGACGCGAGTATGGCTGATTTTCTAGGACCATTTCTTTCAACAAACGTTCCGAAGAAAGCTGCTGCAATACCGGCGAGGGCCATCATAATCGTAAAGGATAAGGTAATTCCAGTTACAGACCACCCCATCGTATCTCGAATGGGATTCGTATAAACACTATAAGCATAAGCGGCACCGATGGATAAATGAATAGCAATGGCGGATAAAGCGATTAACCATCTATTCTTATTCACTTGCATTCCGTTCCCCCCTCTTTGTTATACGTTCACCAAATTGTACGGGACCGGGTTTCCGAACTTTTCGTCACAAAATTGTGCGGGACCCGGTCCCGGTATTTTAGTCTTCCATTGTTGACAAGTCCCCTGTTGGTAGATCTAGCTCCCAGGCCTTAAGTACTCTCCTCATGATTTTTCCGCTTCTTGTTTTTGGCAACGAATCTTTAATTTCAATTTCCCGAGGTGCAGCATGGGCAGCTAACCCCTTTTTCACGAAATTACGGATGTCTTCCTCCAGCTCTGCACTTAGCTCATAGCCATCTCGTAAGGAAATGAAAGCTTTAATAATTTCTCCCCGGACAGGATCAGGTTTACCAATGACCCCTGCTTCTGCTACTGCAGGATGCTCCACAAGTTTGCTTTCAACCTCAAATGGACCAATCCGCTCCCCTGCGGTCATGATCACATCGTCCACACGTCCTTGGAACCAGAAATACCCGTCCTCATCCATGTACGCCGAGTCCCCTGAGACGTACCAATCTCCCGGAAGAAAGTATGATTGATACTTTTCTGGACGATTCCATATAGCTCTCATCATAGACGGCCAACCCTTTTTAATGGCTAGATTACCCATTCGATTTGGAGGAAGCTCATTCCCTTGGTCATCTACAATGGCAGCCACTACCCCTGGAATTGGTTTCCCCATGGAACCTGGTTTAATTTCCATAGAAGGATAATTACAAATAAGCTGTGCACCCGTTTCGGTCATCCACCACGTATCATGTATTCTCAAGTTCATTACTTCCATTCCCCACCGGACAACTTCAGGATTTAACGGTTCACCTACACTCAAAACGTGTCTTAAGGAAGATAGATTATATTTTTCAATAACTTTAGCTCCTGCACCCATTAACATTCGGAATGCTGTAGGAGCACTATACCAAACAGTCACTTTATTTTCTTCAATCGTTTGGTACCAATCGTCAGGGCTAAATCTCCCACCGCGGATTACATTGGAAGCGCCGACCAGCCATGGTGCAAATATTCCATAAGAAGTTCCAGTGACCCATCCCGGGTCTGCAGTACACCAATAAACATCGTCATCCCTTAAGTCCAGCACCCATTTTGCTGTTTGGTAATGCTGAATCATGGCATTATGGACATGTAAAACGCCTTTTGGCTTCCCTGTTGAACCGGATGTGTAGTGAAGAATCATTCCATCCTCTCTATCTACCCATTCAATATCTAAAGATTTACTGGCTCCATCGAAGCGTTCATAAAAATCTATTAGTTTAGCATCCTCCTTCACTTCATTCCCAACCACAAGGACCTTCTCTAGGTCAGGGAGTTCCTCTACTGGAACACGTCCTAATAATTCAGGGTTAGTAACAAGCACCTTTGCACCACTATCCTCTAAACGATCCTTTACTGCCCCTTCCATAAATGCCTCAAATAAAGGCCCTACAATAGCTCCAAGCTTCAATGTACCAAGGAGCAGGAAGTAAAGTTCCGGTGTACGAGGCATGAAAATAAACACCCGATCTCCCTTCGCTACGCCAATATCCTTTAAAACATTTCCTGCTTTGTTGGAGAGATCCTTCATCTCCTGGAACGTATACTCCTCATTCCGAATTTGATCGGAATAATATAGAGCTACCTTATTCGCCTTATCCGAGTTAGCATGTCGATCAATGGCCTCATAGCCCATGTTCACGCGGCCCGTTTCATTCCAGGTAAAATGCTGTTCTGCCTCCTGCCATTGAAAGGAGTTATATATGTCTTGGTAATTTCCTAGGTTGCTAGTTTCCGTTTGAGAAGAAATAGTTTTTGAGATCATTGTTTGCCTCCTTGGTTTTTAAAAATTTTTTCGTGCACTTTTCATCTGTGAAACCTTTCACCAATTTAAAGCGCTTACATTTTCCCTTGTAAACTTTCCAACATACTGATACTAGAAACTTAAAGATATATTTTCATATTTTAGAGGAGACAAATGAATTTGTGACAAAAATTTGACAGAAAGGAATATAAGTAGATAAAATAAAAATAAATTTGATCAATACGAAAAATTCTAAATATTATGTATCGGAGGCGTGGGATCTTGGAAAGTAAAGTAGTCCGACAATTTTCCAAATTTATTGAAGATTGGGTTCCAAAGGATGCTTCCATTGCCATTGCAGGGGGAGATAAGTACATCACTTATATTCCTGGAAACCATGACATTCGTATAAAACAAGGGCAGCCCATTCCTTCTGGCAGTATTACTGAGCGTGTGTACAAACAAAAACAGAAGGTAGAATCCTTTGTTGACAGGTCTGTCTTCGGTGTACCGTATTATGGTGTAGGTTATCCCCTAGAGGACAGGGAAACTGGCTTCACAGGGGCTTTAACGGTAATTTTACCGCCCAATTATTCTAAGGAAGCAATCCACCCCCTAACGTATATCGTTGGGAGGAAAGAGGATCTCTGGGTACCTTTATCACTGGAGCAAATTGTTTATATTGAAAGCTATCAGAAGAAAACGATCGTCTATACAAAGGATAATTCCTACCATTCTAAGTACCCTTTGAAAACATTGGAGATCCGCCTACCTGAATTGTTTATACGCATTCATCGTTCTTACATTGTAAACATCTCTTACATTAAACAAATTTCCCGGGATATTGCCTCTAATTTAGAGGTCACATTGAATACATCCAACCAGCCAAAACTAGCCATCAGCCAAAGCTATGTTCAGAGTGTCAGAAGGAAAATGGGGTTTTGAAAGAACGCTTGGGTCCAAACCCAAGCGTTTCTTTTATGTCAAGGGTAAAATCAGAAATATTTCCTATTGCATATGAATTATTAACATTTTTCAACATTTATGTTAAGAATGTTTACCATGTTTCCCCCACGATTTATAGTTAGGTCAACGAACTTTTATCGTGGGGGAATAAAAAATGAACATTAGAAACGTACAATTACCACTACAAACACTGAGCTTAGTTGCTGGCTTTATGGTATGGGTGATGTTATCACCGCTCATGCCGTATATACTACAAGATATTCCTTTAACAAGTAACGAAGTCGCCCTCGTAACAGCGGTGCCTATCATACTAGGCTCCCTTTTACGGATCCCATTAGGTTACTGGGCAAACCGATTCGGGGCAAGAAGAATTTTCTTCCTCTGCTTCGTTGTCCTGCTCCCACCCATTAATTATATTAGTTTAGCTACGAGCTTTATTGACTTACTCATTGGTGGTCTCTTTTTAGGGGTAGGAGGCGCGATTTTTTCCATCGGAGTTACTTCTTTGCCAAAGTATTTTCCGAAGGAACGGCACGGAACGATTAATGCCATTTATGCCCTTGGGAACCTGGGAACAGCCATTACCTCCTTCCTATCCCCAATTATCGCTGGAGCGATTGGCTGGAGTTCAACCGTTCAGCTGAGTTTATTATTAATGGCCACCTTTGCCTTATTAAACTTTATATATGGTGATAAACGGGAGCCTACAGTAACCACACCTTTACTAAAACAAGTAAAAGGTGTATATAAAAGCAGCACCCTTTGGCTCCTATGTTTCTTCTATTTCATTACCTTTGGGGCATTCGTTGCCTTTACGGTTTACTTACCGAATTTTTTAGTGAGTCATTTTGGGCTCAGTGCAGTGGATGCTGGGGTTCGCACAGCTGGATTTATTCTACTTGCCACATTAATTCGTCCACTCGGTGGATGGTTATCGGATAAATATAATGCATTAGTAATTCTCATGTTTGTATTTGGGGGACTTACCTTTGCAGGAGTACTATTAGCGTTAATGCCTAACTTCACCCTGTATACGATCGGCTGTTTAATAGTTGCCCTTTCTGCCGGAATTGGAAACGGCGCTATCTTCAAGCTTGTTCCACTCTATTTTTCTAAGCAAGCAGGAATCGTCAATGGTCTTGTAGGGGCTATGGGAGGACTCGGTGGCTTCTTTCCACCGATTATCCTAACCTTCCTTTACGGCATTACAGGCCATTATGCCATTGGCTTCATGGCCTTGTCCCAAGTGGCATTGGCAAGCCTGATTCTCGCTATATGGATGTTTTATCAGGAAAAATTAAGCCTTGCATCTAATGCCATTGAATCAACAGCGGGTGCCGTAATGATTACAGATACGAAGGGTCGTATAAAAATGGTGAACCCTTCCTTTGTGAAAATGACGGGCTATACATTTAAGGAAGCTGTTGGGGAAACACCGCGACTATTGAAATCGGAGGAGCATGGACCAGAATTCTACAGTAAAATGTGGCAGCAAATTAACAAAGAAGGTCATTGGCAAGGGGAAATTAGGAATAAGCGAAAAAATGGGGAGATATTCTTAGTTTTATTGTCCATTACCCCTATTAAAAACGAACAGCATGATATTATAGGCTACGTGGGAATGCTCACCGATATGGAAAAAAGCTTCACATTGCAACACGTTTGATACAATCAAAGCCCACTATGAGTTGTTTCTCATAGTGGGCTTTCGTTAGTGAAAAGCATTTTTAAGATTATAGCTCTTGCATATTTTCGGCAATAGTTTGTACATTTTCACCAACTAAATAATCAATTTCCTTGATTAATGTTTGGGTTTCTGGGTTTACACCAGCATATCCCCTATAAATAGTTCCCTCATCTACATTAACAAATCCTAACTCAATGGCAAATTCATAATTTACGTCGGTGACAACATCAAATTGCAAGCCGTATTCATCAATTATTTGTTGATGCTCTTGAGGAGTAGATGGGCTTATAGCAATAATATTAATACCATCGAATAGATCGAGATTTTCGTTCAGCTCAACTAGCTGACTAACACAAAGTCCTCAGCCAATTCCAGTGAAGTATAAATACAACGTTTTTTCCGTGGGCTCTAACGAAACGATCTCTCCCGCTGCATTAGGGAATGCTAACTGGAAAACTTCCGGGTTATATGTATCCACTTCACTTGCCCCATTATTCCCGCCACAAGCGGACAAAACGAGACTTATCAAGAGAAGAAAAAGCAACTGCCAATTTACATATTTCACATGTATCCCCTCCCTTCTTCTCTTATTATTAATGGATTATACTATCTAAAAAAGAATATTACCACGCACACACATTTTTTTCCTCTAATAGAGCTTCGTATTTGTTAAGTGAAAAATTACGATTAACATGGTAACCTTATTTTAAACAAGACGAAATGAGGAAAGGGAATATCATGATAATTAGACAAGCGAGACACGATGATTGGAAAGGGATTGCCCAGGTACATGTAGATTGTATGCACAGTGCCTATCAAGAGTTTTTACCATCTGATGTTTTAGATAAGTTTACATACGCCAATCGTGAAAAGCGTTGGGAAAAGGACCTGCCAAAGGCCATAGGTAAAGGAACCATGACATTTGTAGTAGAAAATAAACAAGGGGAAATTGTCGGCTTTGCCCTCGGAGGAACAATGCGAGATCCCCGTTTACGAATTAGTTACATAGGCGAGCTATACGGGATCTACGTCCATCCTGATTTTCAAGGACAGGGATTTGGGAAAAAGCTATTGGAAACGGTAGCCCAACACCTGGCTTCCCTCGACCTACCATCCATGGCACTGTGGACCTTTAAAGGCCATCCATCCTGCAGCTTTTTTGAATCCCTTGGCGGTGAGAAGGTTTATGATAAGAAAACAACGATTGCAGGAAAGGAACTAAAGGAATATGCCTACGGCTGGGATGATTTAAAAAGCTTTTCTGTTGCAGCGGAAGGATTGAACTAAAAGAATGACAGGCAGAAGGTTGAATCGGAAAGCAATATGGTGCCCTTTGTAGGACCATAGAACTTTGAAAGGTCACCATAAATCAGTTATGGTGACCCTTTTGTACCCAAATATAGTAGGAAAGGTAACTATGAGCTATTCAGAGTTATCCTAATGAAGGCTTATGCTTTTGTCCATTCTGTGGAAAGCTCCACATTTGCTGCTTTTAGGGTTTGAAAAACAGGACAACGGGCTTCAGATTTTATTTGCAGCTCTTCAATTCGTTCCGCAGGCTCATCCGTATCAAGGACTACTCTTAGTGATACAGTCTCAAAGTATGTTCTAACAGAGGGGTCTCCCATGAGTCCCCGAAGATCTAAGTTTCCGTCTGTTTTAAACTCTACCCCACGCAGGTTAAATTCCATTTCCTTTGCTACGAGGTTGATCACGACATTTTTGCAAGAAACTAGGGCTGCTAATAAGGTAGAAAGTGGGTCCGCTCCAGCATCCTTCCCGCCCATGCTCTCCGGTTCGTCCAAGACAAGGGTATGTTTTCCTGCTGCTACCTCTGTTTTCATTCCTTCACTTTTACCTGTAATACTCACTGTAAATTGTGTTGACATGACTATTTAAACCTCCTGTTTAGTTAATTCCACTTTAATGGCTTCTGCGGCCGCCTTTAAGTTACCAAGCTTTGCAGTGGCGATTTCCGGCGTATTCATTGGTCGTTGGGCAAACGTGCCAAACCCACAATCGGGATTTAGAAACAGTCGTTCAAATGGAATAAATTTGGCCGCTTCCTTCACCCGCTCCACAATTTGCTCCACTGTTTCCACTTCGGGAATACGGGGATTCACCACACCTAAACCAATTTCCATATCAGAATCCTTAAACTGCTCCAATGCCTGTAATTCCCCTGCCCGAGGTGTAGCATACTCTAAAACGAGCTGGTCAAGGTTTAACTTGGCTAGGTGAGGTATCAACGGGTAATAAGGGCCCCGTAACAAAGTATCCTCCTGTGTACTCCAGTTCCCCCTGCAAATATGGAGGCCAATTTTCGTACCTCTCCCCCTCATCCCTTCCGTCACTTTATTCAGTAGTCCCATGGCAAAGGCTAGCTCTTCCTCTGCATCGGCCTTCGCCGTCAAAGCACCACACATAAACGTACGGTTGGCATTCTTTTGGGTAAACACAAGCTCCGTCAAAACTGGTTCATCCAACTGGATAAATGGTACTCCAGCTTCAATCAAGTCTTCAATCTCTTCCCTTAAAACAGCCACGATATCCTCTGCTAAATCTTCCTTCGTAGGGTAGGCCTGGACAGATAATCCTTCTACCCACATGGAACGGGTGAGTAAATAAGGACCTGGAATGGCTACCTTAACAGCTTTTTCCGTGTGCTCCTTTGCAAATAAATACTCATCTAATGCAATGGGCTTCTTTCTGCTGATCTTCCCCGCCGCAGCCGGATTTGTTAAGGAAAAGGCCGGTACATCAAGGGTCCCGAGGATTTCCTCAAAGCTAGCCTTATCCTCCACATACTCTAGGAGGTCTGCTACTGACAGCATTTTCACATTTTCAATTTTGTCGGCAACGAAGGAAATGAAGTTATCCCGGCGCTGCTCCCCGTCAGTAATAAGGTCAAGCCCTGCTTCTTCTTGGTATTTAATACACTCAATTACTGATTCGTCTGCGATTCTATGAAACGCTTCTTCCGTAATTCTTCCGGCCCGCCTGTCCCGTAAGCCCTTGAGGACTTCCTTCGAACGGGGCCAGCTCCCCACAACTGTTGTTGGTAGAAGTGGAAATGTCATGTTTATCACACCTTATTTCGTAAAGTTATTACTAGACGATGGAAAAATTCAGTTGGATTTGGATTGAATCTTTTAAAGTCTGATAGATTGGCGAACGGTCCAACGTGATTTTCCAAACATCCAGTAGTTCCTGTTCGTCATTAGGGGAGGAAATATAAAGGGTCCCTATTACCTCTGTTACTTTTGGACTTCCTGTATCTTCTAGCTCCATATGATACAATACATTATCCAGCTTTCCCTTTAAGGTCACCTCCATATGGTCAATGACGATGTTTCTACGAGAACTATGGGACTTGAAGCCCACCACCAAGGAAGACGACAAGGAAGCTAGTAAATAATCCACGGCACTTGGTGCTTCCACCTTGGCACTGAATTCCGCCGGTTGCCCCACTAGGAAACTATGATTTCTAGAATGAACCTTCGCTGTAAGGCCATCGCTGTTACTAGTTCTAACTACCCATTGATATCCCTTTGCTGCTTGTAGGTCATCCTCTAAAGATACCGTTTTCCCACCTTTTTGCACAAAGTAACTGGTCCAGTTCTCCCCCAGTTCTGAACCTAGAAACTCATGTTTTGCCATGCGACACCAGGCAGGGAGGTCCTCCGCCACTGTTCTTTCGCGGCTTCGCACTTCTAACACCTGTCCCGCTGCTAACGGGTCCATACTTTTTTTTATAATCAAAAGAAGGCCTGAACCACAGTCCAGGTCTCCCCCATCGCACATACTATCCGCAATTAACTGAGACATGACTGAATTCTCCTTATTTAGTATGTAATGGATGCGGCACCTTCAGAAAGGAATTCCACAACTTTAGCACCACCAACGATGGTTGCTCCGTCTACTAGATTGTCTTCGTTTAGCTCGCGCTTCTTGTGACAAGGGCTGCATACCCAAATGATCCCTCCCGCTTCCACGAACTGATCCATTAAACCCTTCAGTGGTGCAAAACCTGGCTCATGAATATCATCAGCATATCCTTTTTCTGATAAGTAAGCGCCATCAATATTTAGGAAAACTACTACTTCCTTTCCAGATGCTACCGCTGCGTTGGCAACAACAAATGCTACCGTCGCTCTGTCTGTGTCGTTCTTTCCGTTTGTTAAGCTCACTAGAAATTTGTTTGTCATGTTAATTCTCTCCTTTTTTTATAAAAAAATGGGTTTTCATGAGTCCTTCACTTTGGCTGTAAAGAAGCGTATGGCCTTGCATACGGCACCATGCTGGAATATCTTCTACTGCCCCTAGATCGTAGGAAATAACTTCCATAACCTGACCTGGTTGTAGGGTCTTCATTTTCAGGAATACATTCATGATGAGCTCACCACAGCCAATGGGACCAGCATCGTAAACGAAATCAGTATTAATTTGTGGTTGTATAACTATCACCTCACAAATGGACTCTATTCTCTTTTCATTTGAATAACTTAAAGTTATAACTATAATAATAATATGTTATAAGGAGTTATTAGTAAATATGTATAAAAAATAAGTCACAAAATCGACAAACATTTGTCTTATTGAGTTGGTTCGTGGAGAATGAAACGGCAACTAACCTTATATCGTTGAATTCGCGTTTTAACATAATCCCAAACAAAAAGGGAGCGGCACGCCGCTCCCTCAACACTCTAAATCTTCTAAAAGCTCTTTTCCAATTCATCTACGATTCTACCTACATTTGTAATGGCGTCACTTATTACCTTCGTGGACGACATATCCAGTCCTGCATCTTGAAACAGCTCTAATCCAGGTTTGGATCCACCTAGTTTCAATACTTCTGTCCACTGCTCCCCTGCAGTAACCCCCTCCTGTTTGATCTTTTCCGCAATAACCGTAGAAGCGGAGATTCCTACAGAATACGTATAAGGGTACAAACCCATATAGTAATGGGGCTGTCTCATCCACGTTAGTTTTGCCCCTTCATCAATCTCCACAGTGTCACCCCAGAACTCAGAAAGAATATTTCCTTTTGTCTCACTAATCAGAGCTGTAGTTAAAGGTTGCTTCCTTTCGGCTAATTTATAAAGCCGTCTCAATAACTCCGCCTCCAACACATGGGTCACACAATTGTGATGGTAGCTCATCATTAAATACATATTTAACCACCGGTGCAATCGCTTATCGTCCCGTGTTTTTCGCAAATACTCCACGATCAAATGCTCCACTAACGTAGATGGCGACTCAACAAAAAACAGAGGCATAGAATTATTAATCAGACGTTGGTTTTCGTGGGCTAAAGTAAAATGGATGGCATGGCCTAACTCATGACCAAGAAGTAGCACGTCAAAAAGGTTTCCACCCCACGGATAGAAGGAATACCCATGTACCCCATGCACTCCGCCGCCGAAGGCAATCATTCTCCGCCCCACATTATCTGCCCGGTACACCCACCGCTCGGAAAAAACTCGGCTCATTCGGTCCTTATATTCTGAACCAAGAATGCTAACTGCTTCCGTTATAATTTCCCCTGCTTCTTCATAAGTAATTTGCGGATCAAAGTCCGGATCTAACGGAGCTTTCACATCTGCA
Organism: Evansella vedderi; assembly: GCF_030813435.1. Classification (GTDB taxonomy): domain Bacteria; phylum Bacillota; class Bacilli; order Bacillales; family Salisediminibacteriaceae; genus Evansella; species Evansella vedderi. The sequence goes on from NZ_JAUSUG010000010.1 coordinate 18,965, forward strand.
AAACTAAGGTAATCCAGCCCCAGCTGTTTTTTTCGCAAACGGGCATAGCGCTGCATATGGGGAGATAGTTCCCTCTTAAAGGTGTCTAAAATCTCCTCAAAGAACTCAGAAGAAATAGCATCACATTCAAAGGTTGAATTAGTAGGTGATGCATACTGTAAATGCATATCTAAGGCAGATGGATATCCCCTGAGTTTTGCTAGGGTAACATTCTTCTGTATCTCAGAAGATAAAGTTTTTGCCAAGCCATGCTGATACTTCCCAAGTCCCTTTGATAGAGAATCATAGGCATTTCTCCGTAAAATCGTATCCGGTGAGGTTTCCACTTGTGTCATGTACATAAATAAGGAAATGGGGACTTCTTTTCCATGCCGGTTTTTTACAGGTTCAAATTTCATGTCAGAGGCTGTTATCGTTTGATATAACCCACTAGGGGCATTTAACGTACTTCCAAGAGAAGTAAGCACATCTTCTAAATCGGGGGAAAGAGTGTGCTCACGTGCTTTTTCGATTCGGTCTAGGAATTTCTCGTAGTTTACAAGTCCCTTTTCTTCCTTCTTATATTCCTCAAGTTTTTGAGTAGGAATATCCATAAGTCCATTCACATAGTTTGTCTTAACACTGTTCGCTTTTTCTTGTAAGTGTTGAGCTCGTCCCATCATCGTTTGGTTACGGGAGTCCGTTCCATCTTCTGTGTATTTATAGCTGGCATAGCTCACAACTTTCCCTAAATCTACTAGTAGGTTATCGTACGTACGGATAGCTTCCAGAACATCAGAAGCATTGGAAAAATAAATTGTTTGTGTTAAAAGCTCTTCCACCTCTCTCTCTAATTGGATAAAAGCATCCTCCCATGCTTTGTCGCTTTGGAAAATTGGTGTAAGATCCCATGTTTCCTCAACTGGTACTTGATCCCGAGTAATTTGGCTCATAACATTTTCCCCTTTCCTATTTTTTTAAGGCTGTTTTCTAATAGATTTGTATTAGGATGTCTATTTTTGGCTTGGATACGCTACAGTCGCCGCCTTCCGCTTCTCCAATGCCTTTAAAATGAAGCAACAAAGTTTGTAAAAACAGCCTTTTTTAAAATAATTATTTCGGGAATGGAAATAATTATTTGTATTAAGTATTCTTTATTCCTAAGGGATTTCCTCTAGAATTGTAAAAAAAACAGCATGGGAATCCCCATGCTTTATTTAAACAAATTGCTTTCTTTTAGTTTTCCTACTGCTTTTGATAGGATTTCTTTATCTTGAACTAAGGCGATTCGAACGTAGCCTTCTCCTGTTTTTCCAAAGGCATTACCTGGGGTTACTACTATTCCTGTTTCATCGATCAACTTGTAAGCAAATGCAGTTGAAGTATAAGGCTTCGGTACTTTTGCCCAAATGAACATGGAGGCTTTTGGCGAGTCTACATCCCATCCTGCCTCCCGAAGCCCATTGACAAGAACGTCTCTTCGCTCTTGATAAATCGCTCTTAAGTTTTCACTAAAATTCGATGTATGTGTTATTGCAGAGACTGCCGCCTTTTGGATAGGAGTAAACACGCCATAATCTAAATTGGATTTCAAGCGATTTAAGCCATCCACAATTACACTGTTTCCAACCACATATCCAACTCGACAACCAGCCATATTAAAGCTCTTGGAAAAGGAGTTAAATTCAACTCCCACTTCCTTCGCTCCCTCTGTGGCAAGAAAACTAGACGGTTTTTCCCCGTAATAGAGCTCGGAATAGGCAAAATCATGGAGTACTACGATATTATATTTCTTAGCAAATTGAACAACCTTCGTAAAAAATTCTGCTGTCGCTAAAGAAGGGACTGGATTACCTGGAAAGTTTAGAATCATGAGCTTCGCCTTCTCCCTTACATCTGAAGGTATCTGGTCTAAATCAGGTAAAAATCCATTTTCCTCTTTTAATGGCATGGAATAAGGGCTCGCTCCAGCTAAAGCAATACCTGTTGCGTATGCTGTATATCCTGGATCTGGTACTAGAATAATATCTCCAGGATTGGTTACGACCATGGGCAAATGAACGAGTCCATCTTGAGAGCCCATCGTCACGACTATTTCCTTATCCTCCGCTAGTTGAACGCCAAATCCACTAGCATAGTATTGTGATATGGCATGATGGAGGCCTTCTGTACCCGTTAAGGCATAGCCGTACTGAATAGGATCCATCACATTTCTTGCTAATTCCTCCATTACATATTCCGGTGGCGGTTGGTCCGGACTACCAATGCTTAAATCTATTATATCGCTTCCCTCTTGCCGTTTTTGTTTTTTATAGTTTGATAGTTCGTTAAAAATCGATGTTTGGAACTGTTCCATCTTATCTGAAAGGTTTATATTCATCATTTCCCCACCTCAACTCGAAGCTTTCATTAGTTAAAATTCTATCAAAATATCACTGTCAATAGTAATAATTTTTTATTTATCGTTTAATTTTATGGCTATGTTAAACTTTAATATTGATTTTCGCTACAGATCCTCCAATTACGCCTAAGGGTGTAATTGTCAAGCTAACTATGTCCATTATTGAAAAATTACTCTTCATTCTGATAAAAGCATTTAATTTCTTAAGACAAGATTTTCTGTTTTCTTCGATTCTTGTCCTCACACATCCGGATTCTGAGGGCAAAATTAGTATACTAACATTCACAAATTGTTAACTTTTTAAACTATGTTTAAGTGCTAAAATTAAGTCATCAAGATGCAAGAATTTGAGGGGGATTAAGGGGATGGAACCTTATGTTTTAGTTCATATTATTTTGGGGAGCATTTTAACTTTAGCAATTATCGTAACTTTATATTTTTTAGTGAGGCTTTTGCTTGCCCCAAAGGATAAAAAAACGTCTTATAAACCGTTGTTCCGTAAATCATTAATTTCTACAGTAGCACTTTACACTGGTTATATGATTATGATTTGGAGCAAGAACACATTTTTCTAAAAAAAGGGTGTCTTAAAAGGTATTGTTTTTAACCTTTTAAGACACCTTTTTTGTATAGTCCCTTCTGTTCTTGTCGTTTCAAGGTTCAATTTTTTTTAGTATGAGAGTCTACCCTGAAAATACAAATGCAATGTTAATTTGCCCTCTCGAAGGAGTGGAAAGCGTCCGCCTGTAACGGATTCGAGAGACAATGTACCATTTTCATTTTCCATGGTGCAAAATTTTGTTTGCATGGAGATCTATCTTAAATCTAAAACTATGTTATAGTAACGTTAATATCAAAATACGATATCAATTTTTAATAACAAGTACACTTTAATTACCTCCAGGGAGGAGCTCATCATGTTTCAATTAAACGAAGTCCAAGTAGGAAACATCCTATTTATCAATAAGCTTCATATTCCAGACAAAAGAATTACTTGTATTATGGGGGAAAGTGGTGGCGGTAAAAGCACCCTTATTAAATTACTGAACAACTTTATTCCATACGATCACGGGAAGATTACCTATAATGGTGAGGACTTACAACTTATAGATCCTATCCTCCTGCGTAGGAATGTAGTAATGGTGTCACAAGTTCCCGTTATGTTTGAAGGAACAGTGCAAGATAATTTACTCATTGGGCTAACCTTCTCGGAAAAATCCACACCTAAGGTGGAAAAATTACAAAAGATTTTATCTATCGTTTGTCTCCCTAAAGAACTGGACGTGGATGCAGAGGAATTATCAGGGGGAGAAAAGCAGCGACTCTCCCTTGCTCGCGCTTTACTGATGGAGCCTGAAGTCTATATTTTTGATGAGCCTACTTCGGCACTGGATGAAGAACTAGAGGATAAGGTAATGGGCAATATCATCGAGGAAATCAAAAGAAGAGAGAAAACATTAATCATGGTCACGCACTCGAAAAAGCTGGCCGCAACCTTTGGGGAAGTTATCGTTCATTTAAAAGGGGGAAAAATTACAAAAGTAAGAGAGGTAACAACCAATGGATGAGATCATTGAATTAGGGCTATGGCAGATGGCCGCTGCGTATGTATTCATTGTGCTCCTTTATTTCATATTAAAGGCACGGGGAATTAGTAGGGAAAAAGAATTGTTCATTGCCACCATTCGCATGACCTTACAACTTGTATTAGTTGGATACATATTAGCTTATTTATTTGATAACAACCATGTATTATGGATCATCCTCATCATTATTGTCATGCAGTTCTTTGCCATCGATAATATTTTTAAACGGGTAAAGCAGCCCCTTAGTAAAAAGCTTAAACAAATCATCATTATTTCTATGGTTACTGGTACGTTAGGAAGTATCTTTTATTTTATTATCGTGGTCGTTCAAGTTACCCCTTGGTATGATGCAAGGTATTTCATACCAATTGCGGGGATGATGATTGGGAATTCTATGACAGGAGTAGCCCTCGGGGTACAACGACTTGTGGACGGCATGTATGATCAGCGAGCTCATATTGAAACAGCACTCATGCTTGGGGCCACCCCTAAGACTGTTTCCAAGAAAATCGTTAATCAAGCCTTCGATGCAGCAATTTTACCTACCATTAACTCCATGGTAGGGATGGGGATTGTGTTTTTACCTGGGATGATGACAGGACAAATCCTTGCCGGGCTCTCCCCACTCACTGCTATTCAGTACCAAATTGCCATTATGTTAGGGATTGTGGGCTGTGTCTCTTTAACTGTTATTATGTTTGTTCAATTAGGTTATAAAGCCTTTTTCACAGAACGATCTCAGTTTAAGGCGAAGTTAAATTAACACTATCTTTACATTAAAATCATAGGAAAATGAAATTTCCCTTGATAAAATAATCGATGGCGAGGTATCGATAATGGAAAATAAAATTTTAAGGAAACTTTTTCTAGGTTTTATACAAATTCATATTTTACATCACGCAAAAGAAGAGCCTATATACGGTTCATGGATGCTAGAGGAACTGCAGTCACATGGCTACAAAATGAGCCCCGGCAGTCTCTACCCTATCCTGCACAAAATGGAAGGAGATGGTCTAATAACAAAAAAGGAACAATTAGTAGATGGGAAAATTCGAAAATACTATAGTATTACCCCCCGAGGAAACGAAGTACTGAAGGAAGCAAGGGAAAAGGCATACGAATTATTTAGAGAAATCAAGTAGGTATTATAAATGGATTTTACATAATTGGAGTGAGACGATGAACAAAGATAACAATCACGAAGTAAATAAAGGAAAAGGATCCCTGCTGGAAGTCTTTTTAGTAGCATTCCGGCTTGGATTAACCTCCTTTGGTGGTCCCATTGCCCACTTAGGATACTTTCATAATGAATATGTACGTAGGCGAAAGTGGCTTGATGAACGAAGCTATGCAGATTTAGTAGCCCTATGTCAATTCTTACCTGGCCCTGCCAGCAGTCAGGTGGGGATAGGAATTGGTGTCATGCGTTCCGGTTTGATGGGTGGGATTATGGCGTTTCTTGGATTTACCCTCCCATCTGTCATTGCTTTGATCATGTTTGCCTTATTTGTACAAGGTTTTGATATTAGTAGTGCAGGATGGATTCAAGGTTTGAAGATTGTCGCTGTAGCTGTTGTGGCTCATGCCATTTTAGGTATGGCTTCAAAGCTTACTCCCGATGCCAAAAGACGAACCATTGCTTTATTTGCGGTGATTCTAACTTTATTATGGCAAACGGTAATCACACAAGTAGTCATTATCGTTGCTGCAGGATTGATTGGCTTTTGGTTATACCGTGAGCAAAAGGCACCGGAAATATCTCATATTGAAGTTCCCATAAGTAAACGATTTGCTATAAGCTGCCTGACAATATTTTTTGGACTATTATTCCTTCTCCCATTCCTAAGGGAAATTACGTCTATCCACTGGATTGCTGTGTTTGACAGCTTTTATCGTGCCGGTTCCCTTGTATTTGGCGGCGGCCATGTAGTTTTACCCCTAATTGAACGTGAACTTGTACCAGTTGGCTGGATTACGGAAGAGGCGTTCCTAGCTGGTTACGGGGCAACACAAGCCGTACCAGGTCCACTATTTACCTTTGCCGCATACTTAGGAGCTATTATGGATGGTTGGAGTGGAGCCCTATTAGCAACGGCTGCCATCTTCCTTCCTGCATTCTTATTGATCTTAGGTACCCTTCCTTTCTGGGGTGTGTTAAGAAGCAATCCTAACATTCAAGGGGCTCTTTTTGGAGTGAATGCCGCTGTAGTGGGTATTTTAATTGCAGCTCTTTATCACCCAATTTGGACTAGTTCCATATTATCTTCTGTTGATTTTGCTTTAGCCGCTGTATTATTTGGAATGCTTGTGTTCTGGAAACTTCCACCATGGATAGTCGTGCTAGCAGGAGCTATCGGCGGAACCCTAATCAACCTAATCTAATTAAATTGCAGTGGGCGTTTCCAGTATTCTATTCTCCAAAAGTGCACAGGAACCACCCACTTTTATTCATTTTTTGGTAAGAGATCGTTTTGTTTAGACTTAGACTTTTTATCTTTCTGCAATCAACTAACATTGTATGGTATATTAGAGTCAATTGTTTTAATTTGAAGGGATGTTTATATAAATGAAAAAAAGTGTTGTTATTGCAGAGAAACCTTCCGTCGCCCGTGATATTGCACGAGTTTTAAATTGTCATAAAAAAGGCAATGGATTTTTGGAAGGGGATAAATATATCGTTACATGGGCATTAGGTCATCTAGTGACACTTGCTGATCCTGAAGCCTATGACGAAAAATACAAAGCATGGAAAATAGAAGATTTACCAATGCTGCCTAACCACCTAAAGCTAGTTGTTATAAAAAAAACGAGCAAACAGTTTCATGCAGTTAAGGGGCAGTTGAACCGTCCGGATGCAGGAGAAATTATCATTGCAACGGATGCTGCCCGCGAAGGAGAGCTTGTTGCACGATGGATTATTGAAAAGACGAGGGTAAATAAACCAATTAAACGCCTTTGGATTTCTTCTGTAACTGATAAGGCTATAAAGGAAGGCTTCCAAAAGCTGAAAAATGGGAAGGAATACGAAAACCTTTACCACTCTGCTGTGGCACGTTCGGAGGCAGACTGGTATATTGGCCTTAATGCAACTAGAGCGTTAACGTGTAAATTCAATGCCCAGTTATCTTGTGGTCGTGTACAAACACCTACCGTTGCGATCATTGCTAAAAGGGAAGATGAAATCCGAAATTTCAAACCAAAAACCTTCTATGGTCTTAAGGCTCAAACGAATAATGGACTAACCTTAACATGGCAAGACAATCAGACGAATGATAATAGAACTTTTTCCAAAGAAAAGGCTGATCAGCTTTTAGAAAAAACCAATAAGAAACAAGCATCTATAGTTGATATTGATAAAAAGCAAAAGAAAAGCTTTGCACCGCAACTTTACGATTTAACAGAGCTGCAAAGGGATGCAAATAAAGCATTTGGGTATTCAGCAAAGGAAACCTTGTCCATCCTCCAGAAACTTTATGAGCAGCATAAGGTATTAACCTATCCACGAACCGATTCAAGATATATTTCTAGTGATATCGTTGATACGTTAAAGGATCGTATCAAAGCTTGTGGAAATGGGTCTTCCTCCTATACAAAATTAGCAAACAAGCTTTTACAAAAGCCCATTAAGGGAAACAAATCCTTTGTGGATAATAATAAAGTTTCCGATCATCATGCCATTATTCCTACGGAGGAAACACCTATTATTGCCAATTTCTCTGATAAGGAAAGAAAGATTTACGATTTCGTTGTAAAGCGTTTTTTAGCCGTTCTTTATCCTCCTTTTGAATATGAACAAACGACGGTAAAGGCGGATATTGCCGGTGAATCATTTATTGCAAAAGGAAAAACGGTGATTTCATCAGGTTGGAAGGAAGTATATGAAAATCGGTTTGAGGAGGAAGGTAGCCAAGATGAAATGAAGGAACAGCTACTTCCTCTTATAGAAAAGGGAGACATCCTTTCTATTACATCTGTGACCCAAACAAAGGGAGAAACGAAACCTCCGGCAAGGTTTAACGAAGCTACTTTATTGTCTGCTATGGAAAACCCTTCAAAATTTATGAGTGGTGATGGAACTACGAAGGATTTAGCAAAAACACTAGCAAAAACCGGTGGACTTGGCACCGTTGCCACGAGAGCAGATATTATCGAAAAACTGTTTAATACGTTCCTTATTGAAATGAAGGGAAAAGATATATACCTCACTTCAAAAGGAAAACAGCTTCTTGATTTAGTTCCAGAGGATTTAAAATTACCTGCACTGACAGCGGAATGGGAACAAAAGCTAGAGTCTATTGCAAAGGGAAATCTACCAAAAAACAAATTTATCAATGATATGAAAGCCTATGCCAAAACGGTTGTCAATGAAATTAAAAATAGTAATAAAAAATATAAACACAACAACCTTACAGGTACGAAATGTCCTGAGTGCGGAAATAACATGCTTGAAGTAAAATCAAAGAAAGGTAAAATGCACGTTTGCCAGGACCGTGAATGTGGTCATCGGAAGAATATCTCCAAAGTAACCAATGCTCGTTGCCCGCAGTGTAAGAAAAAGTTAGAGCTTAGAGGTCAAGGTGAAGGTCAAGTGTTTGTTTGTAAATGTGGTCATAAAGAAAAGCTTTCTACATTTAATGAGCGAAAACAAAAAGAAAAAAATACAAAGCTCTCCAAACGAGAAGTTGCCAAGTATTTGAATAAACAAAACAAACAAGACGACGAACCATTTAATCCTGCCTTGGCGGATGCATTAGCTAAATTAAATCTAAAATAATGTAAGAAAAGAAAAGCACGGGACAACATATTCCCGTGCTTTTTATTATCCGTACTTCTATTTTATGTTGGATCAGGATTCTCTTGATACCTTCGTTTCCTAATTCTTATCTTCTCCCTTGAAGGATCTGTTACTGGCTTGATTTCTTCTCTAAATGACCTCAACATGGAAAAGCACATTAAGATAAGAACAAAGGTCAGTGGAAAGGCACTAACAATAATAGCTGTCTGCATTGCCTCTAAACCGCCAGATGCCATTAAAACAACTGCAGAAGCAGCTAAAATAAAACCCCAGCTAAACTTTACAATATTCGGTGGTTCTGTACTTCCGTTTGTTGTTTGCATTCCAAGAACAAAGGTAGCTGAATCAGCGGAAGTAATAAAGAATGTACTGATCAAGAAAATGGTGATAAAAGCAAGAATACCACTTAACGGAAGTTGTTCAAAAACATAAAACAAAGCTGTTTCAAGTGTTTGGCCAGATACGTCTAGTCCTAGATTATATTCAAAGAAAATTCCAGTTCCTCCGAATACACAGAACCATAACGTACAAACAACCGTTGGAATAACTAAAACAGCGACGACAAACTCACGCACCGTTCTTCCTTTTGAAACCCTAGCTATGAAGGTTCCTACAAATGGGGCCCATGCAATCCACCATGCCCAATAAAAAATTGTCCACCCTTGAAGCCATGCGGCACTTTCCGGGTCAAAGGGTGCTAAACGGAGCCCCATTTGGGGTAAGTTTTGAATATAGCTACCAAAGGTTGTTGTAAACAAATCCATTAAGAAAATGGTAGGTCCTAAAATTAATACGGCAAAGAACAAAAGTAGAGCAAGAACTAAATTAGTATTACTTAAATATTTGATCCCTTTCTTTATTCCAGTGCCCGCACTAATAATAAACAATACCGTAACAATTGCTATGATCAAAAACTGGATTGAAAAGGTATTTGGTATCCCTGTCAAATAACTTAATCCACCATTTATTTGTGCTGCCCCTAAACCAAGGGAAGCACATACCCCAAAGATCGTTGCAAAAACTGCAACTATATCAATAATCTTACCTGTTTTTCCTTTTACTCGATCTCCAAGTAATGGATACAGGGCTGCACTCATTAAACCAGGGTAACCTTTACGAAATTTAAAATAGGCAATTCCAAGGGCGATCGTGGCATAAATTGCCCAAGCGTGAAACCCCCAATGAAGATAAGTATAACGCAAGCTCATAATAGCTGCTTCATCCGTACCTCCCCCGATAAATGGAGGACTTGCAAAATGGGATATAGGTTCCGATACACCAAAAAACAATAATCCAATCCCCATCCCGGCGCTAAATAGCATGGCAAACCAGGTGGGACGGTTAAATTCTGGTTTATCTTCATCCTTTCCCAGCTTAATTTTTCCGTATCTGCTAAATATTAAGAAGAGAGCAAATACCAAGAAAAAGGTTGCTGCCAATTGGTAAAACCATCCGAAATTTTCTAAAAAGAAACCAAGAATGGTATTCATAACATTACCTAAGTGTGTAGGAAACAGAGCCCCCCATAATACAAAGATAATGGAAAGAATGATAGATACCCAAAATACTGTAGTCACTTTTTTCATAAAAAAGAACCCCCTCCTTTGGAAATATCTTTTGTTTTTCCAAAAGTATTTATGTGAGGGAATACTTTCTTAATGTTGGAAATTGTATGCATGTAGTCTAGTTACACATACAGCATGCTATACCTACCCTTCTATATCACGTTTATTGTAACCGATAGCACCAATAACGATCATTGTTGCTGCAATCAATGTTAATAATGTTAAATTAGTAATATTCATTTCTTCCACTGGTAATTGAGGTATATAGCCAAATGGTGTTAGGTTAGAAAGCCATAGTGGGAACTGGAGTAGTCCACCTAGATAAACCACAAAGTAAGAGAATACCAAATATAACCAAATAATCACTGTGAAGTTTGGGGCAACTCCAACTAATAGAACAGCAATCCCAGTCATCATCCATACGGCAGGTAGATACACCAATGCTGCACCATATATTGTACTGAAGGCTATTGGCTCATCCATTACTGGTACAGAGGCAGCCCATAAACCAATTGCAGCCAACGATAACATAACAAACCCTGTTATGAATGCGATAATTAAGTAGCTTCCAATTAATTTTGTACGGGACACTGCGTGACTTAATAAAAGTTCAGTGCGATTCTTTTTCTCCTCCCCTTTGAGCTTTAGGAATGCCATTAACACAGGGACTGTCCCTAACATGGACATGATTGCCATTAACATCGTAATAAATTGCTCCGTAAGAGAAAAACCTTCCATAGGGGTTAACATCTGTTCCATAATTTCTATATCAGAAAAAAATGCATCTAAATCACCAAATACGGAACCGTAAGAAGCACCTAATATAAACATACCAACTGCCCAAGATAGTAATGCTGTCCGTTGGATCCTATAGGATAAACCTAGGGGGCTTTGGAGCATAGGTGACGCATGCTTTCGACCAGGTTTCGACGGTAGAAAGCCAGCTCCTAAATCACGAATAGCACTTAAATAAAGAGACGCTACAATAAGAACGATCGAAATGACTAACATAAAGGTGATTGGCCACCAATAATTATTTACGTACACTTCTGACCTTAACACCCAGCCAAGTGGCGAAAACCAAGTTAGAGTTTCATTTGTCACGTCTCCAATGGCCCGGATAAGGTACGCTAAAATAAGGCCTCCCATCGTTAAACCAATAGTCCCACGGGAACTTTCCGAAAGCTGTGCAAAGAGAGCTGTTAAAGCTGCAAAAAAGATGCCTGTTGCACCTAAAGCTGAACCATATAGTAAGGAACCTTCCCAATCCATACTTTCAATACCAAGAGAATATAGTCCGACTCCAGTAAAAATAGCTAAAACCACATTCGTAGAAATCAGAACGATTAATGTGGCACTTAAGCTCGATAACCTTCCAGCAGGAAGAGAACGAATCATTTCAATGCGCCCGTCCTCCTCATCTGTTCGTGTATGTCGAGTAACTAGTAATATACTCATAATGGCTACTGCAATAGCAGTAAAGAGCAGCATTTGGTGGGCCATCATCGCCCCATAAGTGTAGTTATCTAGACCATATCCCTGACCAACCATCGCTGTCATTGCTGGGTTAAGCATCGTTTCCGCAATCGCTTGAAGCTCTGTCTCCGAAGCATACAAGTTAGTAAATGCCTCTGCCACGACAAGGGTAATTGCAACAATAGATATTAGCCATATGGGAATTCGAATCCGGTCTCGTCGGAGGATAAAACGGGCTAAGCTTCCCGTTTTCATAAAATATTGTTCAAACATTAAGGTCTACCTCCCGCTCCCGAGTTTGCAGATTTACTAGTACCTTCATAATGACGCATAAATAAATCCTCGAGGGTTGGCGGTGCACTCTCAAGTTTCGTTACCCCAAATTGACTAATGTACTGTATTATATTATCCAAATGCTCTGAATCCACTTGAAAGGAAAAGGCTTCCCCTTCCTTCACTAACTCATGTACACCCTGTAATGATGCCAATGAATCCATAGGCCGTATCGTTTCTACATATAGGTTTGTACGTGTAAGATGCCGTAGCTCCCCTAACGACCCCGATTCGATCATTTTTCCTTCTCTAATAATTCCCACTCTATCACACAATCTTTCCACTTCAGATAAAACGTGACTAGAAAGGAGTACACTTTTCCCTGTATTCTTCGCCTCTTGAACACACTCTTGGAAAATACGCTCCATTAATGGATCAAGTCCAGAGGTAGGTTCATCCAAAATATAAAGATCAGCTTCTGAAGCAAAGGCCGCAACTAATGCTACCTTTTGTCGGTTCCCTTTAGAATAGGTCCGACATTTTTTTGTTGGATCTAAGTCAAAACGTTGAATTAGTTCTTCACGTTTGCTTTTATTGTTACCACCTCTAAGTTTTATAAATAGATCTATAACTTCCCCTCCTGTAAGGTTTGGCCATAAATTTACATCTCCTGGAACATAAGCAATTCGTTTATGAATATCAACGGCATCCTTCCAAGCATCCTTGCCAAAAATTTTTGCTTCCCCAGAATCCGCTTTTAAGATTCCAAGAAGGACTCGAATTGTAGTAGACTTCCCCGCTCCATTTGGACCAATAAACCCAAATACCTCTCCTTTGTTTACTTCAATGTTTACCCCATTAAGTGCCGTAAACCTTCCAAATCTTTTCACGAGATTGCTTGCTTGTAAAATACTCAACCTCCCCATCCCCTCTCCTACTTGTAAAAGATTTTCTTTAAATCATCAAGATATTCATAAAATTCATCCCAATAAGGAGTTGCATCAAAAGTGGATAAGTTTACCCCCTGTAAACGCTGAAGCAATTCCTTCTCGTATCCTTCCATGGACCAACGGATAAACTTAAAAATTTTTTCCCCTTCCACATCTTCTCTAAATAATGATGTGTCAATGTTGTTGTATATTTTCGAATAGCCTAACGTTCTAAGTTCTTTATATTGCTTCTCTATTTTCTCTGGAAGGTCTATATTTTGATTCACTACAAAGGAACCCAAAAAGGTAAACACACCTGGATTTTTAACATTTGCTTTTAATTTGGCCTGCCCCGCCTGTTTATACCTCTCGATAAAATCTCGTTCATTTTCATCAATTTTAGATAAATACTCACTAATAATAAACTTCATACAATAGTCAAACAAATAGTGGTAAAGCTCTTTCTTACTCTTAAAATAGTAAAAAAGCATACCTTTCCCAATCCCAGCTTCCTTTACAATACGATTCGTGGAAGCTTTCTCGTACCCATGCTTTGCAAATTCCATAAGTGCTGCATCTACAATCCGCTTTTGCTTAGCAAAATCTAGATTTAAAAACGTCTCAGAAATAGTTTCTCACTCCTCCCCACCACATTTAGACCAAAGTGGTCGATTTGAATATATCACAATTCGACCACCTCGATCAATCAAATTTTTCCAATTATTTCAGGTTGAACAATTTGATATTTTTCAATGTAATTTCTCCTTCTGTTAAACTATTCTGTTTTTATTCCAGGAATATATTACCGATACCTTGTACCTAATTATGGTTATATTTCCGTAACTTTCTAGATATAAGGATTCATTTTACAAAAAATGATGATATTTGTCGCTAAAATAAAAGGATTTCATCGAATTTTATGGAATAAAAGTATAGTTTTTGGCAAGTGTCTAGGTAGACCTCCATGCAAGTGAAAATTTGCTCCATGGAGAATGAATATTTAAGTCTGCATTGGAATGAGCGAAGGTCCGCGAGACTCCTGTGGGAGAATGGCCTAGCCGAGACCCCACAGCGACGTAGTCGCGAGGAGGCTTGGCAGGTCACCCACGGAAAGGGAGCGGACCGTAGCGAATGAACAACCAGATTTGTATTTTCAGGGTAGACCTCCATACAAGTGAAATTTTGCACCATGTAGTATGAAAAGTGCTGGCAATGGCTCCGCTAGCCGCGCGGTACCTATGAGAAAACCGATCATAGCTACCTTTGAAAGTGTGCGGCAGTTTCGCTCATTGCTTCGGTGGCACAAAAGATAAAGTGCGCTCTTTTGTGCCACCTATTTTCAGGATAGACATGGTAAATGAAAAAGAAAGGGGGAAAAATACGTGTCAAAGGATAAGAATATACAGCAAGAATTTTTACCTCGTTCAAAAAAACATAAAAAGAGGAAACAACCCAAAAGATTATTCGCCATTCTCCTTGCAACCATTACTAGTTTCGTTATTGCAGCATCATCCCTTTCACTAGCTTTAGGCTATTGGAATGTCCCTGCATTGGAAACTAAATCTGTTGAAGTGTTAAAGGAATTAGAAGGGAATTACCTACCTTCAACGGAGCATTCCTTAAAAGATAAACCTTTTCTCCATATAACAGAAAGTTCTCAAGATGAGAGTCTACAAACAACAGAAAATAGGAGCGATATTGTCGAAGAAGAAAATGAGGAACCAAAGGAAAAGGTAGAGAAATTTGAAAAAGAAAAGAATGAAGCAGGGAATGATTCAAGCACTCAAGAATCAACTCCGCAGGAAAACGTAGGTAGTACACCTGAACTGAACCAGCCTAAATTTGTTGTTAATCACGAAGTACAACCAAAGGAGACGTTATTTAGTATTACGATGCAATATTTTTCTACCAGCCACTACCAAGAACGGATAGCAAAGTTTAATGATATACATAATCCATCTACAGAAATTAAAGCTGGTACCATATTGAAAATACCAGATCCCGAATTAGTTACTATCCATAAGGTGAAGAGTGGAGAAACCCTTTTTAGCATAACAAGAACGTATTATAATACAACGGAGCATCTTATCTCCCTTGCTAATTATAATAATATTGTGGATCCAAAGAGAGACGTAAAGCTTGGAATGGATTTGAAAATCCCCCATCCGACTATTCTTAAAAACGATGAAAAGGATACATATTCTGTTCATATAAATAAATCGAAGAATACACTCACCGTGTATTTTAATTCAGAAGTGGTACGATCTTTTCCTGTGGCTACAGGAAAGGAGCAATCCGTAACTCCCGAGGGGATTTTCCAAATAGTAAATAAAGTAGAAGATCCTTGGTATAGCCCAAAGGATATACCAGGTGGTTCACCTGAGAATCCACTGGGAAGTCATTGGCTCGGACTGAATGTACCTGGGACTAATCATTTTACTTATGGTATACACGGAACGAATGACCCATCCTCAATCGGAAAGCACGTAAGTTTAGGTTGTATTAGGATGCACAATTCAGATGTTTTATGGATGTACGATACGATTCCATTACATACATCCGTTTATATTTTTAGCGAATAAAAAGATGGATAGATAAGCAAACAATGAGCTTATCTATCCTTTTAATATTTTAATAGCTATTCGCTGTCGGATTTCTCTTCGTCTTTTTTCTCAGGCTTTCGATTTTCACTAGTAACTATAAGCTGCATTCGCTCAGAAGCTTCGGAAACTCCTGCAAAATTCTCTGCCTCTGCCACTAAGAAGTAGTTTCCATTAGCTAAATCAAAGCTCGTTTCAAACATTCCGTCAGCTTCCGTTTCTACTGTACCTAGCAAAGTACGTTGTCTACCTTGCTCCTTATAAATATGGACGGACGTTTGTAAATCGGCTGTTCCTGTTACCATAACTGGACTATCAGATGTTCTAAGTTGCTGATCATCCCAGACTGGAGTAGTAGGCTCTACTTGTTCTGCCTCCATGGCCCATCTCAATGCTTCAACAAATAGTTTTTTCCCATCACTTGTCCAGCCGTACTCCGGTCCAATCATATTCGTTACTGCAAAACTAGATAAGAAGAGATAAACATGGTCTTTACCTTTAAATTGATAGGAAATGCCCTCACCTCTCACACTCTCATCCACAGAAATCTGCCCTAAAACGGTTCCTGGCATATTTTCAAAGGCTGCAAATGGGCTCTTCGAACTGTGAATACGAATCATTTCATCATCAAAGGGTTCAAATATTGGGTGCTCTTCAGAAACCTTAACATGGACTGACCCTTGGTTATACCCATGATCTAGTAATGTTGGGTAGCCAAACGTTTTTCCATACAATGGAATAGATCCTTCCTTCACGCCATACGTACCGAGGAATACAAGACTCACTTCTCCGTCGTCTGCAGCTTTTGTTAAAGCTTCTAACTCTTCTTCTGTTCCTTTATTGGAGTTGACTATTATCAAGCGGTAGCTGGATAAGTCATTTGCTACATCCCAATCCCGCTCCTCAGCGAATAGTTCAAACCCTCCTAGGAATTCCGTTAGAGCACTGTTAATATCTCCGATAACGGCTAGTTCATAAGCGTGTAGCTGAACATCAAGTACAATGTCTTCTCCTTCGATTAGTACTTCGAACGTCTCATCCACATAACCATTACGTTTTACCGATAACTCATACAGTCCATCCCATAGGTCAGTAAATTCGTAACTTCCCTCTTCTTCCGTAACAACTTCCTCAATTACTCGATTTTCTTTCACATACGTAAGGATTACGTTTGCACCTGCTAGCTTATCCCCCGCAGCATTGGTTATTATACCGGATAATGTTGCACCTTCTAAGGAAGCTAGTTCAATTACAACTTCTACCGTATCTCCTACGGTTTCTACTGTTACTTCCAGCTGTTGTGATTCATACCCCCTTGCCGTCACTTCAAGGGTATAGGTTCCCTCACCGATACCAAAACGGAAATTTCCGTTTGCATTGGTGGTTGTTTCCATACCATTGTCGAGAATGGATACGATTGCCCCATTGATGGCTTCCCCTTCTGTATCCGTTACGGTACCAGTGATTTCACCGAGACTAGCGGAAATGGCCCAATCCACAGCGTTTAAATAAAGCTGTTTACCATCCTCTGTCCATCGCGATTCAGGATGTCCATATGTGTTTGCTGCAAGACCACCTAATAGAACGTGAACACTATTCGCTGTTCGGAAGCTGTAGCCTACTCCATCACCTAGAATTCCCTGATCAGCATGGGCAAGCTGACCAATTGTGTTGCCACTGTACCCAGTATAATAAGCATACTGTTGGTTGCTCGTTCCGTTGTTAAGAATTTCTATTTGATCCCCAACAGAGAATCCTCGGAAGATTGGATGATTTTCATTTACTGTTACTTGAACGGCACTAGGAACAAAGCCTTGAGTAACAGACTGTGGATCCCCATAAAAGCTTGCCAAATCGCGGATTGTACCACCGCCAAATTGGCTTGGGAAGATAATACTTGTTTCTGTTTCATCGGCCCTCTCTACAAAAGCGTTAAACAAGTCTTGATTCATACTAAAATGTCGATCGTTAAAAATTACTAACGCATAGTCTGCTAGACTCTCCTGTAATTCTAAGAAGTTTGAGTTCAAGTATAGCTCTGCTTCATATCCATCTGCCTCAAGTAAGTTCACAATTCGGTTACCTTGTAACGACGTTGCTAGTACTGCCACCGCTTCTGATTCCGACATGGTAATCGTCACATTGGTTTCTTGACCTGCTGTAACCTCAACTGAAATTACTTGTGGAGCAAAACCAGGAGCTGTAACCCTCACATCGTAAGTCCCTTCTGGAAGGGATACCCTAAACTGTCCTTCCTCATCAGTAGTTACTGTAGTAGGTGTTCCAACAACTTGAACAGTTGCACCTGAAAGGACACCACCAGATGTATCCACTGCCGTTCCACCTAATATTCCTGCCGCTTCAGAGGTTAAAACAATAGATTCATCAAGTCTTACCCCATTTTCCATCGTGAAAGAAACGGTTTTTTCCTCGTGACCAAAGGCAGTAATCGTCAGTTCATAGTTTCCAGCTGCTAATCCTAAATAGAATTCCCCTTTTTGATTTGTAGTAAGTGTTTTGCCTGTTTCATGGACATAAATCTCCCCTTGTACAGGTAAATCTTGATCATTCACAAGGGTTCCATGTAATTCACCTACGAGGGCTTCTTCTACCTCTAGTGCCCAAAGAATGGCATTGTTAAAAATTCTTTCCCTTTGTTTGTCAAAAACGGCTTCATTTCCAGGGTGCCAGGAGTGACTAAAGGTCATATTGGAAAGGAGAATCTCTAGAGAATCGATGGTTCGACCTTTATAGGCAACCATACTTCCAACCCGTTCATTATTCGGGTTCAGTACATCTACAATCGTCTCACCAGAATAGTCGTCGAACACATAATGGAAATTAGATGAAGCTGTTAAGTCAAATTGCTCCTCAACCTCTAAACCTTCCACTAATGGGTGGGATGCTAGTACTTTTCCTTGCATCAATGTCCCGCTTCCACCAAAGGCAATTTTCGGATCTTCCTCGTATTCATGAAGGAATCGGATACTTCCTCTACCTCCATGCTGCCCTGTCCAAATGACCGGTGTTCTTGAAACATCTAATTCCTTTAAGAAGTTCTGAAATACTTCCTTCGAAGGAATGAAGTTGTTATTAAAATCAGAGTTTGCAATTACTAAATCAATGTTAGCTAATTTTTCCGTTTCATCGTAGAAGAAATGCTCTACAATGTAACCACGTTCTGTTAAATATTCATCTAGAGTCACTGCACTTGATGAGGTAGCATCAACAATAACACCAATCGTTGGGGACGGCTTCAACTCGAGTTCCAGATGCTTTTCTTCCCTTTCTCCAAGGTCCACTTGAAGGACTTTTTGCACAAAGCCTTCTGCATTAATGACAATCTCATAGGATCCAGGCATCATCCGTGCCAATTCAAAGCGCCCCTGTTCTGAAGTTCCCTCTCGCGGAACACCAACCACATCCACGTGCGCGCCATTAATGGCAGAACCGTCCTGTTCATTCACAATAATACCCGAAATGGATCCTACACTTGCAGCTACTGGCATTGGAATAGCAATTGGTTCAGCATCACTATCCACTGTTACCGCAGCCGTTACCGTATCGTAACCATATGCACGGATCTCCATTTCATAGTCTCCATCTTTTATAGCAATGGAGAAGTTTCCTGTCTCCGGATCTGTTGTAGCAGAGAACGGTTCCCCGACTACTTCAATATCTGCCAACAGCGAATTACCATCTTCATCTGTAATTGTTCCTTCAATCGTGTTAAATCGCTCATTGGCTGCCCACACCATTGTTTGAACAAGCATTTCTAAAGCTTCATCCGTATAATGATCTTTATGATGGTTAAAGGAAAAACCATGTCCCCCTAGTAATATTTCCACACTATTGGCCGTACGCGGTTTAAAGGCAACCCCTATTCCGTGGGATTCATTACGAGATTCATGGGTGATTTCTGCCAACGGATAACCACTGTAACCATCGAAATAACCTACTCTACTATTGGAAGGAACTAGTAACTCAATAAACTCTCCAGCGTCCCTACCTGCGAAAATCGGGTGCTCCTCTAAAACAATGTAGCCAGCAGCAGATGTATTATCCAAAACCGTACTCCTGGAAACTGGATCTCCCCTTTGGAGTGATAATTGGTTAACACCAGCTGAAATTCCGTAAGAGTCTCCAAAAACAAGGCTTGTTTCATGCTGATCCGCAACCTCTAACAGCTCTCCAATTCGGTTCCTGTCTGCGGCAAGAGAAACTTCATTAACAAAAATAACATCGTAACGTTCCATATTATCAATGGCTTGCGAAATATTTAAGCCGTCAACATCTACTCCAACCTCGGCAAAAACAGCTTGGAAATTAGCTGAACTTGACCAATAATCCCCAATGACCGCAATGCTCGGTACTGGATTCATTTCCACCCTCAACTCACCATTTTGACGAGTTAAATCCACTTCCCTCGTTTCGGCGATATATCCTTCTTTTTCAAATTGAAGAGTGTATATTTCACCCGTCAAATCGGAGAAGGTAAACCGACCATTGGAGCCTGTGACTGTATCGTCAGCCAGTTTACCCTCTTCATTTTGAAGGGTAACATGGACATCGGCCATTTGTTGGTTCGTTACTCCATTAACAACAACACCAGTAATCGTTCCTGCAGCACTTCCGGAGACGACTACATCTACATTCATTGGTGATCCATGGGTGAAGGTCACCTCATATTTTTCCACATCATAACCCGATGCCCGTACCTCTAAGGTATACGTACCTTCATCATGATAAACTTGAAAGTCGGAGTCATCTCCATTTAACTCTGATTGGAAGGTGACACCCGTTTCAAGGATTTCGAAACTAGCTTCCACTGGAGCGCCAGCTTCATTTTGAACTGTCCCTGTTAATTGCCCATAGTGGCTGTCGAGTAAAAAGTCAATTCCATTAAATAAAATCCCTTGTTGTACTGGCAGCCAGCCTTGTAATGGTGATATCCAAGGTGCAGCCGCATGACTACCCAATAATAAGTGGGCACTGTTTTCAGAAACAGCTTTGTATGCAACACCAGTACCAACAAATCCTTGTGTTGTGCTACCGATACTTGCTAGATGTCGACCTGAATAGTCATTAAACCAAGCAAAATCTCCTGTTCGCATATATAAGGTGACGCGATCCCCTTTTTCGAAGCCCTCTAGGATTGGATGTACCTCATCCACCTGTAGTCTTACTTGACCAGAACCATTGTGATGGGCAATGAATGCTGGATCATGCATAAACTGCGTAAGTTGACGAATGGAACCATAGTTGGAGCCCCATGCATCTACAAAAATAATGTTCACATCATGATCATTCGCTATATTAACTAAATTTTTAAACGTATCTTCATCTGGTCGCCAGCCTCCAGATCCGTATGCTCCGTTTAGTAAAAGAATTTCATACTGATCTAAATCATCAATAACATCCCAATCCCTTTCTTCTGCTGTATAACCATTGACGTTTAAAATTGTTGTCATTTCCGATTGATAATCATTTAATACAGCGATATCAATTGGTTGAAGGGAGAGTGTCAACGTTGATGTTTCCCCAACTTCTACATTGATTAAATCCGTTTTAGTAACATAGCCTGTATGGGAAACAGTTAGTTCATATTCTCCTTCATAAACATCTTCTACTAGGAAAACGCCTTCCTTATTGGTCATACCTTCAATCGGCGTATCCGTAAGTGTCATTTGTGCATTTTCTAATGTATCTCCTGTCCTTTCATCGATGACAGTGATAAATAAACTCCCTTCCCCCGCCTCTTCTAGAACGAAAGTCCCCTCTTGTTCATAGCCTGACACAAAGGTCACGAGCTCCTGATGCTGTTTCTTTCCATATTTACCGATTCGAACAGTATAATCACCTGGCTCATGTTGTAATTGGAACGTTCCGTCTCCTTCTGCATATACCTTTTTACCAGTTTCCACCACAAGAGCATGGCCTTTTACTGGTTTCCCAGTTGGTGTTGTCATATTACCAGTTAAGATTCCTGGTGATTCATATACATGAATACTTGTTCTCGTTGGGACAATTACTTTCCCTGATGTGACAGGAACACCAGAAGTACTATAGTTATTTAACGTGAACTCATGTCTTGGTTCCCCAGTTAAAATATCCAACCCGTATAAAATACCATTCGTATTACCAACGTAAAGTGTCCCATCTGCAGTGACGGTTCCATTGTGAAGAGTAAAGCCAACGTCCCTATTTTCCCAAATTTCACTCCCAGTTTCCCTATCGAAAGCTCGAATAACGGGCTGTGATGCTGACCCTATCACCACGATGTTTTCGTAAACAACAGGTGATCCAGCCTGGGTATCTCCAATACTGGAGTTTTGCCACAATCCATCTCCTGATTGCGCATCAATAGCATGTAATGTTCCCCGCTCAGTGGAAAAATTCGTGCTTGCTGCATACACTACGCCATCGACGTAAACTGGTCGGGAGGCGAACCCTTCGTTTTTCAATGTAATTTCCCATACTTTGGTGCCATTGTCTACATCAAGTGCCCTAAACGTACGGTTATCGTAAGTACCGACGAATAATTTTCCATCGCCAATACTTCCACCGAAGAAGGACGGACCGCCTAACGGATGCGTCCACTTTACTTCACCTGTACTTGCTTCTATGGCAGTTACTTGTGCATTATCAGTCAAACCAGAGCTAACGTATAACATACCATCATGATAGAGTGGAGATTCATAGATTGCAGGTGACCCCACATTAACACTCCACAGCATTCTACCAGATATTAAATCTAAGGCGTAAATATGTCGATCATCTCCTCCTGAGAGATAGACAACGCCAGATTCAATCGTTGCAGAAGAGCGATTTATATTGCCAATCCGAATACTCCAAACTTCTTCGCCAGTACCGCTATTTAGTGCCGTAACCCAGCCTCGATCCGTAACAAAGACGATTTTCCCTTCCCCCGCTGCTGGAGTGGAGAAAAGGATTTGCCCCTTATTACCATTATTGTAAACCCAGGCTTCCTCTAATTTTTCTCCATCAATGGCATTGGCTGAAATGGCATTTCTACTCAAGCTATTGTTAGCCGTGCGCCAATCGGAATTTGCTATCGACTCCTGTGACTGAACCTCGATTGATAATTGTTTGGTAGCATCGACCGTTACTTCCAACTCGTTTCCTGAAATACCTTCACCACTCACATAGAACGTATACGTTCCTTCTGGAAGATCATTGATTTGAAAACTTCCTTGTTGATTTGTTCGAACGGTCGGAAGTGGCGTATCTTTTACTCGAATAAAGGCAAAAGCTACTGGTTCCCCGTCACTGTTTATTACTGAACCAGACACAGAATGACGTGGTGCCGAATGTAATAGGAACGTTTCCTCTGTCGTTTTCCCTTTTGTTACTACGATATTTTTTGTAACAGGGGCATAACCAAACGCAGATACCGTTACCCGATGATTCCCTTCCCGAACACGGAGGACGAATTCTCCATCCTCACTTACATTGTACTGAATCCCTTGTGAAGGAATTTGAATCGTAGCGGAGATGGCTTCTCCATCACTATTTACAACCTTCCCAGACAACTCACCAGCAAAAGCTGCTTCCGTTACTGCTTGGAAAACATTAATGATTCCATGTCCATATAAATCATTTGGAACAGAGCCCATATGAGGCTCTACCCTTGCGGTGCTCTCCAGTAATTCTCCTACCTCGTTCAAAGACAGGTTAGGGTTAGCCTGTAAAATTAAAGCTATGGCACCAGCAACATGGGGAGTCGCCATCGATGTACCACTGATTGTATGATATTTCCCACGCCCTAGAGCCTCCGGCCAAGCAGAGTAAATTTCGTGCCCTGGCGCAGACACTTCAGGCTTTAAATAGCGTACTTGCTCTCCCTCATCATTCGTCCAAAACACAGGTCCACGGCTGGAAAAGCTAGCAATATAGTCATTAACATCCGTAGCACCGACAGCAAAAGAGTCTGGAAAGCTAGCTGGTGATCCAATCGTTTGTGATCCCGGCCCACTATTTCCGGCTGCAAACAACGGGAATATTCCCGCCGAAACCCACGCTTGAACCCCTTCATAAAATTCTTGATTGTAAGTATTGGCATTTCCCCAAGAGTTATTAACGATATGTGGCGCTTTTTCGGGATCGCCTCCAGGTGCCATAAACCATTCAAATGCCTGGTGAATTGCGGAGGTCGTTGTTCCACCACCATCATTGAAAATCTTCGCTGCGATCCATTCTGCTTCTGGAGCAACACCAATCGGTTCCCCTTCTCCCCCACCTACTGCCGTTCCAGCAACATGGGTACCGTGACCATGGCCATCTGATGGACTAGAGTATCCTTGACCAGATAAATCAATCCATGAGTAAGTATGATCTCCATCTCTTCCACGATAATTATGTTGTAATGCTTCGTGATTACCGTCTACCCCTGTGTCCATAATCCCTACGACGATGCCTTCCCCTTTAAGCCCATATTCTCCCCAGACTTGTGGAGCAAAAATTTTTTCAAGACCCCACTCAGGAAGACGAGGTGCAGAGTCCTCCACCGTTATATCTGGTAATTCTATCACCCTATCTAGGGTAATTCTTTCAATATCTTCTCGTTCGGCAAGCTCTTTTAATCCCCCTTCCGAAACGGTTGCAGACACACCGTTTATAATCCAATAAGCTTGCTTTTGCTTAGCTTGTCCATTCTTTTCTAGTGCTTCAAGAGCATTTATTATGCCAGTTTGAGATGCTTTCGCTTTTGATTGTAGTTGCTCTTGTACAAAGCGCAGCCGTTCCGTACGTTTTTCCTGTCCCCTTGCCCGTTGAAACAATTCTTCCCTTGAAAGACTGCTTGATGCATCTTTTACTCGAATGATGACATCCACCATATCAGCTTCTTTTAATGCTTCATAGATTTCCTCTTCCACCTTTTTCTTTGAATCATCACTAGGGGCATTTGTTTCAAAATCAGGTGCCTCCCAGCCTAATCCAGACAAGATAGAAGCTAAGTCCCCCTCATCTTCATAACTTGTGTCAGCTTGTTCCTCTTCCAGAAAAAATTGTTCTTCCCTTTCCTTCTCAAGTTCTTCATCCTCCATTTGCAAGTCTATTATTCCATTATTTCCTGCCCCAACCATGCCTGGAAAAAAGGATGAAAATGTGAGTAAAAATATTAGGATACATATAAATCCTTTTCGAATGAAATGCTTCCTTGTTCTCCTCATAAAGCCACCTCCTAAACTAGTATGCTAGATTAATTAAAGAAACTAGTTGCTTACCCCTGCCATTTTTAAGATTATTTACACTATTCAGACAAAAAGGGTCCCTTTGTCCCTATGGGGTTGTCGAGAATTGTTAGTTATTTGGAATTGGATTATAGTAAGTCTATAAATAGAACTAAACAGGGTCTAATTTCTTTGCAGAAAAGGGGGGGTTAATAGGAGAAAAAAGACTGAGGTCACCCTTAACGTTAGTTAAAATAGCGTGTATATTAGGAATAAAGTACTATTCAGAAGGGATATAGAAAAGACATATCGGGAGCGTTAGCTTCTATAGCTTGCAAAAAATGTAAAATTTTTAGGGGGGAGAATATAAAGGAATCTCCCTCCAACGTTTTTAACATTGAAGGGAGTTCAATATTTAGGCTCCTAATTATCTCTTACATTAGGGAACCATTCGTTTATGGCTTGTTTATGCTTCTCGTGGTGTATTTCTTCGTTAATAACATTTTCCTTTGTGATTTCAATTTGACGTTCCAACTCTTCCATGTCTTCTCCGAGTTTCATTAGTTCTCGAGTCGCTAGAATAATCGCTTGCTGTGATTTTTCAATGGATCGAGTGAAAGAAGCCATTGCACCATCTGGGTTATGGAATCCATAGGAATTTTCCGCAGCCGGCATATCCCAGAACCATTGCCCTTCACGTACTAACGCTTGTGCTTCTTTAATCTTATCCTCATCAACACCGCGAGTGATCATTCGGTTTACGTAGTAGTGAGCAGATACACTAATTTCTTGTGCTCTTAATAATGCGTCTTTATGGCGGTATTGAATATCATTTACACGATTTTCTAGATAAGTAACAGATTTATCTCCGTGACAAGTTAAGCAAGATTCTTCCATAGTGTTCATTGGTGAACCCCAACGGTGAGAAGAAACTTTCTTTTTCCCGTCCACTCGTTGATATGGCATATGGCAATCTGCACAAGATACTGTTTGGTGAGGGCCATAGCTCCACAATTCATATTCAGGATGCTGTGCCTTTAGGATTGGTGTACCAGAAATAGTGGATACGTACTCTCCTTGGAAACCACCTTCTCTTGAGGCTTGATACTCGGAATACTCCCACATATCTTCGAATGTTAAACCATATCCCCAAGGGAAAGTGGTTTGACGATCATTTAATGGATCAAAATAATATTCTACGTGACATTGTGCACAAACGAGGGATCGCATGTCATGCTGTGTTACATTTTCAAAATCGAACCCTAATCGATCTAAAGCATCTGTCAATTGTGGAAGACTTATACGTAATTCCATTGTTACTGGATCATGACATGTAGAACATCCTACGGAAGCATGGCCCCATTCCGCAACGTTTCCATGTTCATCGGTCATCATCCCTTTATATTCACCAGCAAAATCCTCTAGCCACGGAAGTGCTTCATCATGATAGTTTAATTGATACGCCCTTTCAGGCCCAAATTCCTCTAGCATTGCTGGGAAAACCGTCGTTTTACAAGACATACAAGCGGAGATAGCATTAGGATTTTGTGTAATACGTCTTACATTCATTTGATCTTCGAATGCATAAGTATGTCCGCGAGTTAAGTTATATTCGACAGCGAATCCAAATCCATTCCATAGGATAGGTAAGAAAGGTTCAATGGAAGGATCATTCTTCGGTAAAACTTCTTTTTCATTCTCCATATTTTTCATGTAACTTTCCCAATGTAGTGGATAAATATCTTTAAACGCAAGGTTATTCCATTCATCAGGGTCTAATCCAGTATTTATTGGCTGTTCTTGAGCGTCGGAACTATTACAACCTATTAAGACAAGCATTAACAAGAACGATATTGCAATGAATATAATAGACTTTTTATAACTCTCCACTAATCTCATTCCTTTCCTTTTTTATTTAGATCAGCAAAATGGAATTGCTTCGGTTCGAACCATTCGGTTGGTCGATAATCACCACCGTTATGTGGTACTGTTCTGTGACAATCAATACAATTACCTTTGGAGTCATGATTTATATTCTGTAGACCAGGTTCATGACACATAATACAGTTATTATTGATTACTTCCTGCGATGAAGCCTTTGCATGAAGAACCTTTGGGATTTGGTTTGCACCAATCGTATTCATATACATATGACTCATTCCAGCCTTTGCTTTATACGGAAGTTTTTCCACTAAGCTATTATTTGGAACATGACAGTCGTTACAGTACAGTGATGCATGATTGGAGCTCGTAAAGCTTTCATAGGCAGATTCCATAATGTGACAGCTTGAACAAAACTCACCAGTGTCCGTAGCCTTTAAGGCTCCTGCAGTACCTGAAAATAAAGCAATTCCCAAGAAGACACCTATTGCTGTAAATAATAGAAGCTTTTTATCTAGGTTTAATTTCTTTAGCCTTTCCCCCATTTTTTTCTCCCCCTCCCTCATACTCTTGTTTATTAGCACTTATTTTCCATTTATTAGCCTTACATTGTGGTATTTCTCACAGTACGCATGTGATATCCCCCACACTTATATCATACTTTTTGACATTCTCACACATTGTGATAAATCGCACTTTTTTTGTGTCAGATATTTGAACAAAAACTCCTGCTTTCACCATAAAAAAACAGGAAAAACCCTTAAAAAATAAGGTTTTTTCCTGTAACAAAACTATAGAACAACTAAACAACTTATGAAGGAATTGTGAAATTCAATACTTTTTTATTCATATTTACATCAATGATGATCGTATCATGAATTTGTAAAAAAGCCATAAGTAAACTTACAAAAAAAGATGTAATTCCATCATTATTTTACACAAATTGGACAATAATAGATTATACTTAAACTATTACTATTACTACCTATCAGGAGGAAAAATTATCATGTCAGATCAACCAAAGAAAATTAGTTTACAAGAGGCCATTAAACAACAGCTTGCAAACAAGAAAAATAAGGCTGCTAACAATGGAACAGGAAATCCTTTTCAAAGTCAAACAAAGCAAATGAAAAGCCAACAATCGAAAAAAACAATGAACACACGAAGAAAAATGGGTGGTTAATAAACACAAGGATAGGAAAATGTTATTATTTAAACTAACTCGAAGGAGTGAAAGGCGGCGACTCCAGCGGGAAAAGCAACAGCTGAAGGCCCCGGAGGGCGGGTTTCCCGAGGAGACTGAAGCGTTGCCCGCGGAAAGCGTCCGCCTGTAACGGATTCGAGTCGATATTCCATCCTATTAGAAAACAATAAGCTTTTAGAAAGCAACCTATTATAAGCTGGTAATTAATTAGTTAAGTATGCTTTCAAAATCAAACCGTGAAAAGCTATCGCCTATAGCTTCTCACGGTTTTTTAGTTGATAGGATTGGATCTATCCCTTAACCAGGATTGAAGGAACTCAGGTAAATCTCCCTTTAAAGCTAGAGATACGTGACCTCCCTTCACCCGTTTATACGTTTTATCTTTACTTGAAACCAATGACATAATGGCTTTAATTTGCTGCTCTGGTACAATTTCATCCTCACTTGTTGAAATAACTAACAAGTTGGCTTTTATATTTCTTAAATTTATTCTATTTCCCTGGATTTGTAATTTATTTTTAATTAATTTGTTTTTAATGGCTAATTCATTGATTAATTGTTTGAGTGTGGCACCGGCAAAAGGAATATGATCTTTCAACCAGTCATTAACAAGCTCCCACTTTCTAACGAATTCTTTATCATCGGCTCTTTGAAGTAACGTTAGATATTTACTATAGTTCACTGGCGAAACTGACATACGCAGTATAAATTCTATATATTCAGCAGGGACTATTCCATACTCCTCTATTACCTGTTCGAGTGCCAGTTCTCCTCCCCTCAAAGCTACTTCCCACTCTTCAGGAATGGGAGATTGTCCAAAATCGAGGGGAGGTGCAAACAGTATAATATTTCTAATTGGTTCTTTAGCTAGTGCCCCATAGATAGTTGCTAGAGTTCCCCCTAAACAATAACCAATAATGGTAATTTCTCCTGCTTCTGAGTGGTATAAACTACGACGAACCCCTTTTTGAATATATTTAATGATATAATCATCTAGGGTAAGATCTTTATCCTCATATCCCGGCACACCAAAGTCTAGTAAATAAACATCATAGCCCTCCTTAACAAAGGCTTCTATCATACTCATTCCTGGTGACAAATCTAGGATATATGATTGATTGATTAAAGAATAGATAAGAAATAGAGGTGTTTTATACTTTTTCTTCTTTGCTGGATAATACCAAAGGGTTGCCTTGTTTTTTTTCCAAATCGCAGTTTTAGGGGTAAGTCCCACTTTTTTCTGAGGAAAAAGTTTATCTAATTTTCCTGCTTTTCTTTTCCTCAACCTTACCCCCTCCTATGGATCATTTTTTCTAAGGTTTCCTGAAGAGAATTGGTATTTAGGCTGTTATTTAAAAGATTCTCCCTGATTAAATTTCTTAAAGCTTCCTTCGCGTGTTGACGGTTATCCTGTTTTTCTTCTATTGGTTCAATGATGGACTTTCCTTTCTCTTGTGTTATTTCGGTGTTCTCCAATACACCGTCCTTTGTTAAGAGTAATAATTTCTCTTCTAAATCATCTAATTTCTCTTCTATTTGAACCGCTAGCTTTGCGATATTTGCTACCTCCTGTTTAGTTGGTAAATTCAGCTGTAATGCAATCACATCGGAGTACTTCCTCAAATTCTTTAGTAATTGTAAATGCCTTTTTAAGGCTAAATCCGATATTTTAACTACATTTGAATCGTTCCATTGTTTTTTTATTTTTGTGTTAAAATGATCTTCCGCTTTCATTCCAAGTAGTGTTATAAGTTCCGATAATTCTTGTTTTCCCTTTTGCATATTCTAACTCTTCCTTTCCTTAGATTTCTTTCAACCAAGCTTATACATTATGTATATACATTGGCTAAACATAAGTTCAAAAAATGTATTTTCGACCAACATGACAAATTCCTCAATTTCCGTCTCCTTCCACTTCTGTACAAGCATTCTCCCCTACCTCACATAGTCTGTTTTTAGAACAAGTTTGTGAGGAGGGTTATAAATGAAGCAACAGCTCCCCCCGGGACCCAAAGGGAAGTTTTTTGTTGGTTCTCTAGAAGAATTTCAAAGAAATCCTCTCCTATTTTTCAGAAATTTATTAGAAGATTATGGTGAGGTCGCTTATTTCCGTTTCGGTCCATTTCAAAAAGTTTTTTTAGTATCAGATCCGAAATTAATTAAGGAAGTTCTAGTAACAAAACAACGGTATTTTGTTAAATCCAGGGATTTAACTATGTTGAAACCAATTATTGGGGAAGGTCTCCTTACAAGTGAAAAGGATCACCATTTGAAGCAAAGGAGACTGATCCAACCAAGTTTTCAACAAAAGCATATTGGTCAATATGCTCAAGATATGATAGATACAACGAAAGCTTATCTTGATAGATGGGAAGACGGCGAAGAAAGAATGATAACAGAAGATATGATGAACATTACCCTGGGAATTATTTCGAAGACAATGTTCAATATGGAATTTACAAAAGGATATGACATCATTGGTACACCAATAGAAAACGTCATGAAACTAGCCATCAAAAGAATGAGGTCTATTCTACCATCACCACTATGGATTCCAACCAAAACAAACCGACAGTACAAAAAAGCGATAAAGGAGCTTGATAGCGTACTTTATAGTATTATTGATCAACGTCGACAATCAAAGGTCACTTCAGATGACCTCCTTGGAGTCCTAATGAAAGCACGGGACGAGAATAATAGAGTTGGGATGACAGATAAGCAACTCCGTGATGAATTAATGACCATCTTTTTGGCTGGACATGAAACAACAGCAAACGCTTTATCATGGACGCTATATTTACTTTCTCAACACCAAAGGGTACAAAAGAAGTTACACAAGGAAGTTGACCGTGTCATAGGTAATGGGGAACTAAAACCGGAGCACTACAAGAAACTAACCTATACGCAAAATATTATTCACGAATCTCTTCGCTTGTATCCTCCAGCTTATATGATTGGGCGCCAGGTAGATGAGGATGTTCCATTAGGAGACTATCTTCTTAAAAAGGGAGATATGGTTTTTATTAGTCAATATGTTATGCATCGACGTGAAGATTACTTTACTCACCCTGACGAATTTATACCTGAAAGGTTTGAGAATAGCCCACCAGACTCCCTTCCCCCGTATACGTATTTCCCTTTCGGAGGCGGACCGAGGATTTGTATTGGAAACCACTTTGCCTTAATGGAAGCTGTTCTTGTTTTGGCATGTATTGCACAGCATTATAAGGTAAAGCTAGCTCCTAATCACCCTGAAGTGAAACCTCAGCCTTTAATTACATTAAGGCCTAAAGGTGAGTTGCGAATGGTTGTGGAAAAAAGGAATATAAACGATTAAAAAAATCTATGGAGTGTCAAAAAGGTTATGGAAATTCCTTTTGACACTCCTTTTAACTTAGTTAGTGCTCTATGTGCGATTTATTAGCTTGTATGTTTCGATTTTTTGCTCTCTATGTGCGAATTTCAAGCTTGTATGTGCGATTTTTTGCTCTCTATGTGCGATTTTCAAGCTTGTATGTGCGATTTTCATGCTTATATGTGCTATTCGACAAAATTCACTACAGTTCGACTAACCCTTTTTAGGAATTGGACTTGAATCCTTTCCATATATATATAGTTGTTGAGGATAATTTATTCTACAACCTGAAAGAAGGGATTATTGTTGAATTATACAAATCGATTACAGCCATATGAAGCAGCTAACCATTTTATATATAAGTATTATCCAAACTGTGATGGTGCTCTCTTAGCAGGAAGTGTTATAAGGGGGGAAGCTACTAAAACCTCTGATTTAGATATCATTATTTTCGATAGGAAACTTCGTTCGAGCTATCGGGAATCCCTCCTGTTTATGGGTTGGCCTATTGAAGTTTTTGCAAATAACTTAACGTCCTACAAACAATTTTTTAAAAGTGATTATGAACAGGCAATGCCAACACACCAAATGATGGTGGTTGAAGGAAGGATTATTGTTGACAGGGGAGTGATAGCGTCCATAAAACAGGAGGCAAGACAAATGCTAGAAATGGGCCCTTTACCGTGGAGTAAGGAAATAATTGATACGAAAAGATACTTTATTACTGATGTCTTAGATGACTTTATTGGTGCAACAGACCGGGCAGAAGAAATCTTCATTGCAAATACTTTGGCAGAATGGATTCATGAATTTGTATTACGTACGAACTACCAATGGGTTGGTGAATCCAAATGGATCGTACGTTCTTTGAAACGATACGACCCTCAATTTACGGAAGAATTCGTTTCTGCCTTTGATGATTTTTATAGAAATGGGAAGAAACAAAAAGTTATTGATTTAACGGATAAAGTCCTTAGTCCATATGGAGGTCGATTATTCCACGGTTTTTCTGTAGGAAAATAATTTCCATTCTGCCCACAACAAAATTACTTAATGACATATACTATGAAAATAAGGTTGGAGCGACTATTTTACCGCTCCTCCCTTATTTTTGTTAGGACTTTTTTAATATATCTCCTACAAAAATATAGGTTTAAATTCACATTTATTCACAAAATGTTCATTTTCAAGAGAGTCTAAAGAAGGACAGTTAAGGTAATATAATATTATCACTACTATATTATAGGAGCTATTTTCTATGGACAGATTATCTGACGAAATGTTGATTGAAACATATTTCTTATCAGCTAAGTTAAAATTATCGGAAGAATTCTTGACACTGGTATTACTTGAAATTCACAAACGAAATTTACAACCACCTGTTATTACATAAATAACCGTTCATTATTTAGAACAAAAAATAGAGGGTGACTCAAAAGGCATGTTTCTAACCTTTCGAGTCACCCTCTATTTCATTCCTGGTAATTCAGGCTTTGAGAAGATTGGTGGTTCTCCCCCAAGTACCCTTAAAAAGGCTAATAGGTCTTTTTCTTCCTCTTCAGTCAAGTTAATTTCTGACATAAACATATGCATAAAGATACTCTTATTAGGGTGATCATCTCCGCCCCTATTATAGAAACGGATAACATCCTCTAATGTTTCTAGGCTTCCATTGTGCATATATGGAGCTGTATGTGTAATCCCGTATAAACTTGGCGTCCGAAATCTTCCCAAATCACCATCATCCTTTGTTACTCCATACCTTCCTTCATCCTCTGAATTTAAACCGATATTGTAATACATGTTATCCGATAAGTTCTCACCGCCATGGCAAGTAATACAAAAAGCCTTTCCAGCAAACAAATCTAAACCACGTATCTCTTCCTCTGTTAGGGCTTCACGGTCCCCTTTTAAAAATCGATCATAGGCTGTATCATTCACTACAATTAATCTTTGAAATGCTGCCAGAGCTTTACCAATGTTCTCTTCTGTAATACCATCATCAAAAGCTACTAAGAATAACTCCTCATAGCCTTCAATTCCCTTTAGTTTTTCCAAAAGCTCATCCAATGGCATATTCATTTCATGTGGATCTTGAATCGGTCCTAATGCCTGCTCCTCAAGGGAAGCTGAACGACCATCCCAGAAAAATGAAGTATAATATCCAGAGTTAATAATCGTTTGAGAGTTTCTTGCTCCATCCCCTCCATCAAACGTTTCAAAGGTAGCTCTCCCATCACCATAACCAAGTGCTGGGTCATGACATGTTGCACAACTTACTTCATCATTACCTGAAAGGCGTGGATCAAAAAATAATATTTACCCTAGCTCCAGAACTTCCTCTGTCATGGGGTTGTCTTCTGGTACCGGTACCTCTCCTAATGGAACAAGTCCCTCTGTAGTTAGAAGGCGATCAATCATTTGATCAAGCTCAGTAGATTCTGTTTCCAAATCATTCTCGATTGGGGTACCCACTTCTTGAACTATACTACTTTCTGATGCTGCACAGCCAAATAAAATAGAGTTTACTGTTAAAACAATTATGAACAAGGTTAGTCTATTTTTCATCAACAGAAAGCTCCTAACTTAAAAAAGTTTTTCTATTTCTATTATAAAGTTTGCACTGAAGCAAATGTATGTGATGATGTGAACAATATTTAACAATTAATCTGCTAATGGTGAACACCAAAAAGCTCCCACTAATCATCCAATAATTAGTGAGAGCCCAAGAATGAAAACAATCTTAAATTACTTAACCGATATTTTTCCTTTTGCTTCTATTCGGCGGCGGTGTAAAATTGGTTCCGTATATCCGCTTGGCT
Organism: Evansella vedderi; assembly: GCF_030813435.1. Classification (GTDB taxonomy): domain Bacteria; phylum Bacillota; class Bacilli; order Bacillales; family Salisediminibacteriaceae; genus Evansella; species Evansella vedderi. The sequence continues at coordinate 53,025 of NZ_JAUSUG010000010.1, forward strand.
GCTCCGTTCCTTTAAACACTAACTCACATGCTGCTTGGAACGCCACAGAGTCCTCATAATTAGCAGACATTGGTCTGTAATCAGGATCATCCGCATTTTGCTCATCTACCACTTTAGCCATGCGCTTCAATGTTTCCATCACTTGCTCTTCCGTACAAATGCCATGATGCAGCCAGTTAGCCATGTGCTGGCTGGAAATTCGTAATGTTGCACGGTCTTCCATCAAAGCAACGTTATTAATATCAGGTACTTTGGAGCAACCTACTCCATGTTCAACCCAGCGGACAACATACCCTAAAATACCTTGTGCATTATTATCTAGCTCTTGCTGTATCTCTTCTGAACTCCAGTCAGGGTTCTCAGCGACAGGTATTTCAAGGATCTTATCCGTTAAGTCTTCATTCACTTTTTCTAGAAGCTCTTTCTGTACTTCCTTCACATCTACTTTATGGTAATGAAGGGCGTGTAACGTTGCTGCAGTTGGGGAAGGAACCCATGCAGTATTGGCCCCAGCCTTTAAATGACCAATTTTCTGGGTTAACATGGCACTCATTAAATCAGGCATCGCCCACATACCTTTTCCAATTTGTGCATGCCCTTGGAATCCAGCGGATAATCCAGCTAATACATTGGAATCCTCATAAGCTTGGAGCCAAGTGGAGGCTTTCATGTCGCTTTTGCGAATCATTGGGCCCGCTTCCATGGACGTGTGCATTTCATCCCCTGTACGATCTAAGAACCCAGTATTAATAAAGACAACTCTGTCCTTCACTTCTTTAATACACGCTTTTAAGTTTAAAGATGTTCTCCGTTCTTCATCCATAACGCCAATTTTTAGGGTGTTACGCTCTAAGCCAACCATATCCTCCACTCGATTAAATAACTCGTTGGCAAAGGCCACCTCTTTCGAACCATGCATCTTCGGTTTAACAATATAAACGGAGCCCTCTCTTGAATTTCTAAACGTTCCGTTGCCTATCAGATCATGCTTAGCAATAAGACCGGTGATCACAGTGTCCATGATCCCCTCTGGAATTTCCTCTCCGTCCCCCGTTAAGATCGCATTCGTTGTCATTAAGTGACCCACATTACGGACAAAAATTAATGACCGCCCTGTTAACTCAACCTCTTCTCCATTAGGAGCCTTGTAGATTCGGTCCGGATTCAGCTTGCGGGTAACTGTTTTTCCACCCTTTGTAAAGCTAGCTTCTAAATCACCTTTCATTAGACCTAGTAAATTCGTATAAACAAGTACTTTGTCTTCAGCATCAACAGCTGTTACAGAGTCCTCACAGTCCATAATCGTTGTTAATGCCGATTCCACTAAAATATCCTTAACACCAGCAGCATCTGTTTTTCCAATGGGATGATCTCCATCAATTTGAATTTCAAGATGTAATCCATTATTTTTTAATAATATGGATTCAGGTGCAGATTTCTCCCCATTGTAACCAATAAATTGGCTAGAATTCTTAAGACTAGTAGTTTCCCCATTTTGTAAGGAAACAACCAGCTCTCCATCCCTTACCATATAAGCTGCAACAGCCTTGTAAGAACCATTTGCCAACGGAACTGTCTCGTCTAAGAAATCCCTTGCAAAGCTAATAACTTTTTCACCCCGGCGAGGGTTATAGGAATTCCCTTGCTCTGCACCGTCCTCTTCACTAATAGCATCTGTACCATAGAGGGCATCATACAGGCTCCCCCATCTTGCATTAGCTGCATTAAGGGCATAGCGGGCATTATTTACGGGAACGACTAACTGTGGACCGGCAATATTGGCTACCTCATCATCCACATGATCCGTTGTAACCTTAAAATCTTCCACTCTAGGTTCTAAATAGCCAATTTCCTGTAAAAATCCTTTGTATTTTTCAAAATCTAATTTTCCTTGATTATGCTTGTGCCAAGCATCAATTTGTCGTTGAATATCCTCACGTTTTTCTAATAATTCCTTATTTTTAGGCGTTAACTCTTGAACTAGTTGGTCGAAAGAAGACCAGAAACCTTCACTTGATACTCCTGTCCCAGGAATTGCTTTTAAGTTAATGAAATCATAGAGTTCTTGTGCTACTTGCAGGTTACCTACTTTTACATATTGACTCAATTTATTCCCTCCTCATTTTCTAAAAAACTACTTTTCGTTCTGGGTATATTTTTCTATGAGTCTATTTTATAATAAAAAGTAAAATACACTAAATACATATTTCGAATGAACAATATGCCTTTTGGTTATAGGTAGGTGAATGCTATGGATATACGTCAATTGGAGTATTTTGCTGAAGTTGCAAAGGAGTTAAGTTTTACCAAGGCCGCTTCTAATTTACACGTCTCGCAGCCGTCCTTAAGCAAATCCATCAAAAACTTAGAAAACGAACTTGGTGTCCCCCTTTTTTATCGATCTTCTAAAAAACTGGAATTAACAGATGTTGGGGAAGCTGTATTAATCAATACGAAACATGTACTGGAATCCTTCCGAAATTTAACATATGAGTTATCAGATATAATGGAACTCAAAAAAGGGGAAATAAAAATCGGTATACCACCTATTATTGGTGCCGCATTCTTTCCTAGATTAATAAGCTCCTATAAAGAAGCTTACCCAGCTATTAATATAACACTCACTGAAGTTGGATCCAAATTAATAAAGGAAGGAATTGATGATGGTTCCCTCGATATTGGCCTAGTGTGCAACATTCCCATCCAACAGGATAACTTTGAGGTCCTTGAGTTGCTCAAAGACCCTCTGATGTTGGTTGTTCATAGTGAAAACCCTTTAGTAACCAAACAGGAAGTTTATCTTGACGATCTTGTTGATCAATCCTTCATTTTATATCGTAAGGATTTTTCCTTACACGATCGAATACAGGAGGAATTCCTTAAGAGAAATTTTCACCCCACTATTGTATGTGAAAGCTCCCAGAGAGATTTTATGATGGAAATGGTTAGTGCAAAGCTTGGAGTTGCATTACTACCAAGTAAGATAGCTCAGAACATCAACCATCCAAATATAAAAGCACTTCCTATCACTGATTGTAATATCCCTTTAGAATTAGGGGTAATTTGGAAACGAAACAAATATCAACCATTTGCAGTCAGAGAATTTATATCCATAGCCAAACATTATTTAAAAGATCATGAATTATAAGAGCGTGTACAAAACTCCCATGTCAGACACCACGATAAATGAAAACTTATTTCTTTGACTCTGGATGTTGATTTACGCTCCAGGCACACCCGAGACAGCTCGTGCCTTACGCTCCAATCAACTTCGTTTGAAAATAGCAATATAAACAAATTCAACACTAAAAGTACTGGCTCTAATTAGCATAATCTAGACTCCTGCACAGTCAAAGGGAAAACTGTGTCATAGCGTAGTATTAAAAGGGTGATTTCTCAACGTTGTCATCAAAGCCCCTTTTCATTTTTATAAAGGAGGATTTACAGAGATGTCACACAAACACGCAGACACTTTAGTCAGTGGATTTGCATTTGTATTAGTGGTGTTCATTCTTTTAGTAATTATTGGCGCTTTAGCTGTTGGAGGCGGCTACGGCTATTACTAATCATTAAAAACGCCCATTTATCAATATTATTTAAGAATCAGGGCGAACATCTGAACAGAGTCCACGCAGAAGCATAGAGTATTAATAAGGGAGTAACATTAGCTTCTCCCTAAGTCAAATTTATAAGGAGGTTGAAAAGAATGCATTTCGCAGGTGGTTTCGCGTTAGTGTTAGTGCTGTTCATCCTCTTAGTAATTATCGGTGCGGTAGGACTTGGATATGGCATTTAGTCTAAAATAGACTTAAAAGGAAGGGGGGTCTTAAAAGGTATGTTTTTAACCTTTTGAGATACCCCTCTATTTTACATATTAAATACAATTAAAGCCCATAGAAAATGTACTTTCTATGGGCTTTATTTTGAACGTTTAAATCCTTTTTTGAATAGGATATTGTTAGAGGGTGTGGTGATGTTGGCAAAATCATACAATGAACAGCAAACAATCGAAATCGTCAGGAACATCCATCGAAACCTCGCCATAATCACAGCTATTTTATTACTCACTGGTCAAATTACGATTATGGGGATATTTGTAACACCTCACGGCTTTCGGGTCACTTTAGCCGGCCCAATTACTGGTTTAAGGAGAATCGAGAGTCCAACAGGCAATCCAATTGTAAATTTAATCATTAGTTTATTAAATATTATCATTGCTAAATTATTAATTCTGGATCAATTTAATGTAACTGGAAGTGCCTTAACTCCAGATGGATTTACAATTAATTGCGGTGGGCCTATATTAGGTCTCCCACGTGTTACCCCGAAAATTCCTGATTTTAATAATTACCTAGATAATTTTCATAAATTGGTGTGTAAGTATTTCGACCTAGACCCTAAGGTAGTTAATAAGTATAAAAGGAAAAGGAAGAGGAAGAGGTGAAATAAATGCCTTTAACGGATATACCTGCTATAAAAACAGGTAAAATTACATCGTTTATTATTGGAATTTCTATCATTATATTCATCTATTTCTTTACAGAATTTAAGGAAGAGGAAGATTAAGTACTGAAAAAGTTCTCCAACAAAACTAAAAGGGAGAGCTTTTTGCGTTAAGGGGGAGAAATATTCACAGGACTGTAAACGATTTGTACATATATTGTAACAATTACAATCAGCACTTCTATTTAGCAACTTTATAATTAAGTTACAGTTATATTTATCGTTAGTTTAACAAAATACATGAAGTGCGGTGATGAATCATGCATGGTAAGTATTCACACGGTGGAAGGCACCCACACAGTAATGGGTATCCCCATTCTGGCGGCCATCCTCAAGGTCATGAAATTAGTACCATTGATTATAATGAAAATCCTTTTATTGTCATTTGGGAAGTTACTAGATCCTGTGAATTAAAGTGCGTTCACTGTAGGGCAGATGCACAAACGAAGCCTCATCCTAACGAATTAACCCATGAAGAAGGTATAAAGCTTATTGATGACATATACGATCTGGGTAATCCTATGCTCGTATTTACAGGGGGAGACTGTATGATGAGGAAAGATCTCTTTGAGCTTTCCGAATACGCAGTGAAAAAAGGAATGCGAGTGTCCATGACCCCTAGTGCTACAGATAATGTGACGAAGGAAAAAATGCAGCAGGCAAAGGAAGTGGGATTATCACGCTGGGGTATTAGCCTTGATGGCCCAACGCCAGAAATTCATGATCACTTCCGAGGAACATCAGGTTCGTTTGACCTAACAGTAGAAAAGATTAAGTACTTAAACGAATTAAATATGCCGCTGCAAATCAACACTGTTATTAGCCGATACAACTATGACAGTCTGGAGCAAATGGCGGCATTAGTAGGGGAACTAAAAGCAGTTATGTGGTACATCTTTTTACTAGTACCAACTGGTAGAGGGCAAATGGATGACTGTTTAACACCTGCCGAGCACGAAAAGGTATTCCGGTGGTTATATGAATTAGGGAAAACAGCACCTTACGACATTAAAACAACTGCTGCACAGCATTATCGACGAGTGGTCATTCAACAGAAATCCCGTGAAAGACTCATTGATAAAGGGGACATTCGGTATGAAGATTCCATTTCGGACACAGCTTACCTTATCGATGGATTAAAACGAGCACCAAAAGGAGTAAACGATGGAAATGGATTTATTTTCGTTTCCCACACAGGAGATGTTATGCCGAGCGGATTATTGCCCATTGTAGTTGGTAACATAAGGGAAAAGCCATTAAAGGAAATTTATCGAGAATCTCCAGTCTTAAAGGAAATTCGCAACCCAGATTTATATAAAGGTAAATGCGGTATATGTGAATTTAGATTTGTATGTGGTGGTTCCCGCTCTAGGACCTACGCTGTTACAGGTGATTATTTAGAAAGCGAGCCATTTTGTGTCTATATACCAGAAGCATTGGGAAAGAAGGAAAATAGTTCAACCATATAATGAATAATCAATCGGGTGACAAAAGGTTATACTTTTAAACTCACCCATTTTTAGTTTATACCCGTCTATTAACTATACGGGCAAGCTTTTCTTAACATAACATGTACTATCCCTCTTGAAAGGGATTTAATAATAAGGCACTACGAACCTTACCGCCCAGTCCATTCTCGTCCAAGAACAGGAGGGTTTGCCTAAGCGCTCGTCCTTTCATCCTGATCGACATTATTGGGGCTGCAATTGTGACAACTTGGTAACGAGAGAAAATAGGGGTCCGTACAAGTGCTCTTCCCTCCCTCATGTCAAGAAGGCATTGTCCCAAATGATATTGCTTCATTTGGGACATCCTTTTTTTACATATTGCTATTTCCATTTGTTCAGCAATTTTTCTCCTTCTTTCGTTAAGTAAACTTTTCCACTCTTTTTTCCTTTCATTAACTGTTGAACGGCTTCTTCTTTATGTTCTCTATTATTTTCTTTCTTGCCCTTTTTATTGAATAATCTAATTCTCATTATTTACACCACTCCCTTTCTAAATTAGACATCAGCTTCACATGTTTTCAAACTGTATTTTTCAATACATTTTATTCTAATTTTTTCTTTACATGATTTTCATTTAAAGAATTTAATTATACTGCATGGAACTTTTCTTTTTCTCTACTCTCACCTACACACTTTCTCCTTTCTTTACATAAGTTGTACTATCCCTAATTGAAAGGAGGGGGCTTGAAATGCATTATGGACACGGATTTGCAGGTGGGTTTGCTTTAGTGTTAGTCCTATTCATCCTGCTTGTAATTATCGGAGCAGCAGTTTGGACTTGGTAGTATAGGGCAGACCATCCAAAAAGGGGCAAGCTTCTTGCCTTTAATTAAAAATGGATGGCCTTTTGTTATGAATGGCCATCCATTTCTTTATGCTGTCTATTCAATGTAATTCTGTATAAAGCCTTCGTTGAACTAATATAGTATCAATAGGACATTCTTCTGCATCCCTACCATATTGCCAAGCCCAAACATTCCCTTCACAATCGGGAGTTATAGGGTTAAAACGTGGATGATTCCTCTTTGTCGTTACACCAGGCTCAGGTTCTGCACTCCAAAGAACAGTTTGTTCCCTTACTAAATTGCTTCTCCCAATTGCTTCACAGTAAGCGGCATTAAAGGGGCCTTCTGTGGGATCATGGTATATTCCCGGGCGATAATTACTGTTATAAAAACGTTCCACCCAAGCAATAATCCAATCAGCATCTACATTGAAAAAGCGTTCCACGTTTGCAAATATGAATACACCTTCTCGTATACCAAGGCGTTGGGCATTAAAAATTGCATTTTGGGCAGCTACTCTCCCTGCTTGGCTTCCGACAGCTTCCCGGAAATTATTGTAAATTGGTAACACTTTAATACCCCTGTCCTTTAAAAAAGCAATTTCTTCCCTTGTTAACCCTTCACTTACATTAGGTATAGTATTCAAATATCTGCCCCATACATCTGGTTTTCCAAAATTACTTTCCACACAATCATATAATTGTTGATTGGCAGCCGCTGCCGAATCCACTCCCCAAATAATATTAGGCACTCCTCATCCCTCCTTCATCTATTACTATATGTATGAAAGATCAGATGTTTCTTATGAGAATTTAGTATGAGGCACTTAAATATTAATAAAAAAGCTGCCCCCGTTAAGGACAGCTTGTAGATTTCATTTACTCTTCTTCCCAATCCTGCCATTCGATTTCAACGCCCCATTTTTTTGCTAATGAATCAAGCTTCTCTTCATATTCAAAGTAAAGCTCACTCGATTGTTCGAAAAGCGTTTCGCTATCTTCTCCACGGAGCCAAGCCTTTTCTGCTTCAATATGAAGCTTAATAGAATCATTATGAATCTCATGAACTTCTTTTAGCTTCTCCTTCTCTATTCCCTCACTGATCATTAAAGACCTTTCTAAAATTTCCTCAAGCCCTGGAACTAGTACCGTCTCAGTGAATGTAAATAGTTCTTCCTCCGACTCAACAAAAAGCTCTTGATCCATTAACGAAAAATAGTCGTTCGTTAATTGTTCCGTTTTCTCTAAATATCGTAACATTTCATCCGTATTACCAAGAACATTTTGGGCAAAAAAATATCCTGCATAGCTAATAAAAGCTATTGAAATAATGGCACTAACCCACTTTTTCATTTTTCCTCATCCTTCATCTAGGGGATATATAACAAGTTCATTATACGACTAAATTTGTTATAAACAATAGGTACCTTTTCCCAACAATCAAATAATGGAATTTCTTACACTAATGTTTTAGATTGACAACTGGAAGCAAATTTCTATAAAATAAGAAAAGATATTTCTACACCCGAAATAAAATAAAAAGTTTATTAATTAATATTTATTTTCGACGGATTGGCTTGTAACCACCGTCGTTTCTTTTATGATATGGCATTTTAATGTATGAGAAAGAGGTATATTATGACGGAGACATCTTCACCAACATTAAAACAAGCGCAAAAAAATAAATTAACCCTATTACTTTGTATCATTCTCACTTTTACTGTAATGAATGGTACGATGTTTAATGTTGCCATCCCGGACATTGCCGAAGAGTTTGGACTGCTCCCCTCTGAAGTTAGCTGGGTAATGACAGGATATATTTTAGTATTTGCTATTGGATCGTTAATGTATGGAAAACTTGCTGATATTTATCCAATTAAAACATTATTAACGATTGGAATTATCTTGTTTGCAAGCGGTGCTGCGTTAGGATTTCTATCCCAGAGCTACCCAATGCTCCTTGCAGCGAGAACATTACAAGCGATGGGAGGGGCCACTATCCCTGCTTTGTCCTTTATAATTCCTGCTCGATTTATGCCAAACGAAAGGGGAAAAGTCTTTGGAATTGTTGCTTCAACTGTTGCCTTTGCTTCTGGAGCTGGTCCCATTGCAGGGGGAGTAGTTGGAGGAGCACTAGACTGGAGATTTTTATTTATCTTTTCTATCCTTTCCCTCATTGCCATACCATTCTTAAGAAAATGGTTGCCAAATGAAGAAAAACGGGACGGAAAAGTAGATATTGTGGGAGCCGTCCTAATAGCTTTGTCTATTACTGGACTCCTTCTATTCATCACAGATGGCAGCTTATATGCCCTTGTATTTGCTATTGTTACAGCCCTCCTTTTTGGTTGGAGAACGGTAACCTATGAGCAACCATTTATTCAACCTTCCATGCTAAAAAATCGTTATTATACTTCCGCAATAATAACTAGTTTCTTAGGGACAGTAGCCATGTTTGGTATGATTTTCGTTATACCCATTATGGCAAGGGACTTATATTCATTGAGTACCGTCCAAATAGGTCTCCTTCTCTTCCCAGGCGCAATGGCTGCAGGAATTATTGGCCAATTCGGCGGAAAGCTGATTGATCGAAAAGGGAGCTATCCTGTTACAAGGATTGGCTTTACATTAGTAATTATTGGTACCATACTGATTTCTACCTTTACTGGATTTCCGCCATGGATTATTGCACTTTGTATTTTAGTACAATACATTGCATTTCCATTAATCCAAAGTTCTACCGCCAATTTATTAACAATTATTATCCCTAAGGAAAAAACAGGGGTGGGAATTGGCCTATTCAATTTACTGAACTTTTTGGCTGGTGCTATTTCCAGTGCTGTTTTTGGATCTATTTTAGACTTAAGTAATGTTTCTACTCTATTGAACCCTTTAGCACAAAATGGGGAAAACACCATTTACGCTAATTTATTTATTGGTTTAGCTCTATTATCTATTACCGCACTTCTATTTTTCTCCTTTATCTTTAAAGGTTTTGAAAATAACAAGGGGAAATAAAACCATTTACTTCCCCCTTGTTTTCCCCTCAATTTTATCCTGGATTTTTTTACTCCCATAAAAGGACTGCATGGAAAATGTATCATTGTCTTCGGTCACTAACCCTATTCCCCCTGACAAAAGAAGCATAATATGTTTAATGACTAATAACGAGGGGAGTTAAATTGATGCGTTTTAAAGTTCTTCCTCATAAACACAGCTCAGGTACAATGATTGTAAATCCGAAGACAGCTTCCACATGGAGAATTCCCCGCAGTGGTACTTTCCATTTCGGACTACGATATATTCGATTTATTCTAAAAGAAGATAATAAAATTCGAGAAAATGAGATTGCTCTTTCCGATAATATCATTTCTTACTTGGGAATTGTCCATTGTAATCGTTACGAACTATTCGCAAATAAAAAAGAGGTTTGGTTAGGGCCTTTTATTGGTATTCTAGTAGGGAGAAAGACTTTGCAAAATAAAGCGTGGTTAGAAAAATATTCAAGGCATTATAATAAATTAGGTGGAATGCTTGTAGCCTTTCGATCTAATAGGATAAAAAAAAGAACTATTAAGGGAGCCATGTACAACCCTCAAAAGAAAGAGTGGGTAGACAGTCAATTTTGTTACCCTTCTTCCATATTAAGAAGAACTTTATTACCAAATAAACATCCTCTTTTTTCTATTTATGGACGTAAGATAGCCAACCATCGAAGATATAATAAATGGTTCGTTTATAAAAAACTAAGCACTCTAGCAACTATCAAAAATCACTTACCCAAAACAGTCCTTTATCATAACCCTAAGGACATCCATGAATTACTCCGTCGGCATAATAAAGTTTTTATAAAATCTATCAATGGATCATCTGGCAGAGGTATTATAAAAATTACAAAAAAACACCATTACTTCCACGTTAGATGGAGAGATGGAAAAACAAAGGTGGAGCGTTCTCTACTAAGTGCATCACAGCTAAAAACATTTTTAAAGACAAAGTTGAAACCGAAATCTTATATTATCCAACAAAGTATACCGCTAATGTCGGAAAAAGGTCGGAAAATTGATTTTCGTTTGATCATCTTAAAAAAAGTGAATGGTGAATGGGATGATGTTGGATTCATTAGTAAACGTGGAAGAAAAAGGAGCATTGTAAGCAATATTTCATCGGGAGGTATTGCTGAAATGGGAGAAATAACGCTGAAAAGAAAGTGGAACTTAACTGATCCAGAGGTTCGAAAGATGAGAAGACACATTTCAACTCTTGCTCATGAAATTGCCAAAGGAGTAGAAAAGGTATTTGGTTCCTCTTATTGTGAACTTGCCTTAGATTTAGGAATAGACAAAAATAGTAAGGTATGGCTAATTGAAGTTAACTTTCTTGGGGATAAGACAATTGCTTTAGATGCAGGAAACCGTAAACTTTATTACGATACTATCAAGACTAATTTATTATATGTTAAAAAACTTGCTGGTTTTTGAATTCTTGTCGGGTTATCCCACCATTTATGCCATAATTATTGAATAGGTACTTAAAATAAAGAGGGAAAAAGCAACAGACTTTAAAGATATATCCAAAAGTCTATTGCTTTTTCTAATCTTACAATCTTGTTAATACAAGGGGATAGATAACGTTTTTTGATTGTTAACGATAATATGTTATTTTATATAAACTTTTTGTACCACTTAATGGTCTTTCGTAAACCTTCTTCAAATGAAACCAATGGTTCATAATTTAGGAGGTGTTTTGCTAGTTGAATATCAGCAAGTGAATGCTTTACATCCCCTACTCGCCCCTCTTGGTAATTCGGACGAACATTCTTTTCTAGTATATTATTAATAGAAGTAACTAGATAATTTAAATCATACCTTTGACCACAACCGATATTCACAACGTTTCCACTTAGCTTAGGTGCTTCAGCTGCTAAAAGGTTAGCTGAAACAACATTATCAATGTAAGTAAAGTCTCTGGACTGCGTACCATCACCAAAAATTGTCGGTGATTCGTTCCGTAGCATTTTATCGATGAATTTTGGAATAACTGCCGCATACTCCGAATAAGGGTCTTGCTTTGGACCAAACACATTAAAATAGCGTAAGGATATAGTTTCTAAACCGTGTATTTCATGATAAGCTTTGCAATAATGTTCTCCTGCATATTTACTTACAGCATATGGAGACATTGGGCTCCCTTGCATATCTTCTTTTTTGGGAAGAACATCTGTATTCCCGTACGCAGAGGAGGATGCTGCATAAATAAATCGGCTAACCTTATTCTTTACAGCTCCTTGTAGCAAAAGTAGCGTTCCCGTTACATTAGCATGATTTGAATCTAGAGGATTTTTTATGGATTTAGGTACAGAAGGTATAGCCCCTTGGTGGAAAATAATGTCAATCCCTTTCAACGCTTTTTCCACTGTTTCTTCGTCAGTAAAATCTCCTTCAATCAGTTCAATATCATTGAGAAAACTACATATATTTTCCATTTTACCTGTACTGAAGTTATCTAGAACTTTTACCTTTTCCCCATTGTTCAAAAGAGCATGAGCAATATTTGATCCAATAAATCCAGCCCCTCCGGTTACAAGATAGGTAGTCACCCGTTTCCCTCCCCATAGTCAATAAAGTTACAAAGTATTTTATGAAAATTATTAGAAACTGTGAGCAATTCATAAGCAGGACAGGCTTATTAACTTGGTACATGTTCCGTTCCCCACTCATCCATTTATTCCTTACGTCCTTGATCTACCTTATAAAGCAAAAGACATATCCCCCTATGGATAACGGGTTAAGTTTTTGAGTAGAAAATCTTTATTGACAGGTTAATTGGCAACTAAACTGTGACTCGTTTTAACAATAAAAATATCATAATAAAGGCTACAAAATAATCTTAATGGGTTCCGTAGCCTATCCAAAGTTGTAATTACAATAAAAAATGTAGGCTCAATTTTTAACTGTCTTTGTACTCAATTTGCGGTCAAATCACTATCAAAATAGCTCGGTTTACACACCTGAACCGAGCTATTTTAATTAATTTTTTTTAATTTTCTTCTTTATTTTATTGCTGGTTGATTCTCTGTTTGAGGAACGACAGAATTAATGATTCCGGAAAAGCCGGAGCTCCAGTCCTTACAGGCAGTGAGGATATATTCCTCACCTCTATTCTTCAGTTCTGTACAAACTCCTAACCAGAAACTTGCACTTTCATTTTCACCAATCCTAATGCAAAGAATACCTTTTATTCTGTCTGTATTAATACATAAAACACTATAAGCAGCCTTGTTAGAATTCGGTTGATATAAAGGATTGCTTAAGGGTATCTATCTATACATTAAGATATTTTTTTCATATATTGAAACTAAAAGAGGAACTTCTACTTTTGGGAGTGAATGGATATGATGTTTATCAAAGTAAAGAAAGTAAAAACTCATAAGGTGAATAAAATTTTTTTACCTCAAGAACTCTTTAATGCAATGGATTTAACCATCGTTTAATTATCTAGAAATATCCTTAAAATAAAAAACTATTCTGATATTTTTAATAGGAGTGTTAAGTGATAGTCTGGATATAAGGTAATGTTGTCAACAATAAGCTCTGTCATTTCTTTTTTCTTCTTAAATGGCAAATGAATCAGTCTATCCCTTATATTGGGTAATGAAAAAGTCTCTTTATAGATATTTTTTAATGATTTTTTTTCTTCCATCATCTTCTTGTCAAGTTTCTGGATTTGTAGATTATTTTCTAATAATTCTTGCGATAATTGATTAAGTTTATAGTCATACTGATTATGATCAATTTTACCTTCTAAGACTAGATCGAGCACTTTCATCTGTTTCTTTTGGATTCTATTTTGTTGTTCCTCAAACAGCTTCATCTGAGTAATTAAGTCATCACTTAAGGTGATATTTTCTTGTTCTAATATCTCCCCATAATTATGAAACTGTTCTTTAATGACAGTACATACTTTTGACCAAATCACTTGATCAACAATGGATGTGTTCCAATAGAGGCTTTGACAACTCTTTATTCTTCTTAATTTAGTGACACATGTGTAGTAGGCGTACTTGCCAGATGAGACATTTGTGACAATTGAGTGTCCACAATAGCATTTAGCAAGACCTGCAAGTAAATGCTCTCGCTTTGATGGGCGCCCCGAGTACCTACGATGTTTGGCAAGGGTTTGTTGAGCATTTCTGTATACTGCTTCAGTAATTAAAGGTTCAATGCTGATTGGGAACTGCTCTTCGATTGTACGAACACGCTTAACGCCTTGGTGATAATCTGTCTTATAAGTCATATATGTCCCCAAATAACTTTTATTATTAAGAATGCGGCTAACAGTTGATGGGTACCATTTACTCCCTCTTGGTGCAGGAACATGGCATTGAGTTAAAGTCTTGACAATCTCACCACAGCTTTTACCTTCTGTGCTGAGTTTAAAAATTAATTGGACAACCTTACTTGCAGCAGGATCGACTTTAAGCTTATCTTCATGCGTATCGAAAGTGTAACCATATAAACGAGGGTCATAACTCAATTTTCCGTGCTTTTTGAGTTTGGTCATTCGTCCTCGAATCGTTCTTTCACGGATTTTTTCTCGTTCGTATTGTGCAAATATTCCCTGTAGTTGATAGTACATCATACCTTCTGGTGTATTTTTCCATTCAAATTTAATAAATTCCAAACGTACGTTGTTCTTCAGAATTTCATCTGTAATAATTAATTGATGGGTTAATTGACGGGTTAAACGGTCTGGCTCATAGACGATGACAATATCGGGCTTTTCTTTCCCATTGATGAGTTCTCTAAGGCGGTTTAATCCAGGTCGATCAATGATGCTTCCGGATACATCATCTTTTAGGATGATTATATCCTTTTTTGTGTAACCCAATTCCAGAGCTTTCCTCATACAATTTTCAAGTTGACTTTCAATGCTGTAACCTTTGTCTGCCTGCTCTTCGGTTGAGACTCGCACATAGATGATTACTTTGTTCATTTAATGCTCTCCTTTTTAAAAAGTAATAATAGAGCAAAGCGGTTATCTTTTGGACTAGGGTTAAGTTTTGGAATTATAGAGGACTTTGAGTATGTTTAATAAAATTCTTTTAGATTGCATTGAATCTTTTGAGTATAACAATTTTGTCCTAATGTCGGATGGTTCTAAAGCTTTGCGAGCCATTTTAATTCCTCCTATACCTATCGTTTATCTAAGCCTTTATCTTTTCCGCTGAATATATATATGAGTAAACAGATTGACATATTCAGCTAGGTAAATATTACCAAGTTCTTTCAGGTCCAATTCTAAAAAGTAAAACTTTAGTCTTAACTAAGGAATTGACATATCAATTATGTGTGGGACAGTTAACTGAAGAAGTGTATTTAGACACTCATGAAGAAAAAAATGAGAATATTTACGTTCATGAAGGACTTTTTAATCGTTTATTATTGTTAGATGATAAACCTTTAAATATATGGAAAGAAGACCGAAGGATACGTCTAGGCCCTGTTGTTGCGGTTTTTGTTAATATGTGGTTTATAAAAAAGTTTGAACGAAATACATTATCTACTTTTGGAGAGAATCATATGCGTGCAGGAGACGCTGCTCATTGTTTAACCTACTTCTTCTCAATTAAGCACATTAATTGGAAAGATAAGAAAATCAAGGGGTATATTTATGATTCTGATAAGAAGCAATGGTCGTCATCTTGGTTTCCATTTCCGGATGTGATCTACGATAGAGGGGCATCGTTTAGGCAAGAACAAAAGTCGGTAGTGAAATTTATCCGACAACAATTTAGAAAAGATGCTAGTATTAAGTTTCTCAATCATTTAGATGCATTGGGAAAGTGGGAAGTGCATAGACATCTATCCAAACATTCTAAAATGAATAGACATCTGCCTGAAACCATCCAATACTCGATGTTTAAAGATATTAAGAGGATGCTAAATAAACACCGCTTCATTTTCTTGAAAGCTGTCTATGGTAGTCGTGGAGAAGAGATTATGTCCATAGAACAAAAACGAAAAAAGTATATTCTCATATATAACGACGGGGGATTGAAGCGGGTTAAAGTTAAGAAATTGAAAAAAGTCAAAAACTATGTTAAGAATTTTATAGATCCTAAAAAGCGTTTTATCGTTCAACAAGGTATTCCTATTATGAAATATAATGATTCTCACTTTGACACAAGGGTTTTAATGATTAAAGATGAGAACGGAGAATGGCAAGCGGTTTATAACCATGCTAGTGTGGCCAAAAGGAACTATTCTATTACAACAGTTAATCATCAAGCAAAGTACTATGAAGACATATATAACGACTTAATAGATGAGAAAAATATACCTACTGATGAAGAAGTTCGTAAATTCGGGGTTGAAGTTGCCGAATTAATCGATAAAGAAATGGGACCATTTGGTGAAATTGGTCTAGATGTTACGGTTGATGAAGAGGGGCATTTATGGTTATTAGAGGCCAACTCTAAGCCTGATAAATTAGCTTCTCCAGGAATTGAATACAGCGATAAGGTATTACCACAGTATTTATCTACTATTGAGTATGCGAAGTTTCTATCCAAAACTAAAAACAGTGATCAAGGAGCTGACTTCCAATCTCCTTTCAAAAAAATGGCTCAAATCATATCTTCTGTTAAAAATACAAAGAAAAAGTTAGTTGTCGGGGCCTTCGTTAGCATAGGGCATATGAAAAAAATGTTAAACCAAACACCGGTCTTTAGACACTTAGAGCTAATGAAAGCTAATGATAGAGAGCACATAGATTTTTATTTCTTTTCAATTAAGGATATTGATTTGATTAATTACAGGATTAAGGGAGTTTACTTTAATCAAGAAAAAGGAGTTTGGAAACAGACTGGATTTCCATTTCCAGATGTGCTTTATGACAGAGGAGGAGGAGTCTTAAAAAATCAAAAAATAGTCTCAGATTATATCAGAGAACAATTGGAGTTTTCAGGGAAATTAAAAAAAATAAATCCTGTTTACACATTTAATAAGTGGGAATTGCATCAAAAGTTATTAGGGCAGAAAGAGATGAGTACTTATCTTCCTTCGACTAGGTTATATAAATGTCCTTATGACATTAAGAAAATGTTTAAACAAAATAATGAATTGTATCTGAAAAAATGTGAAAGTAATAATGGAAAAAATATTGTCAAAATCAAAAAAGAACAGAATGACCGTTACACATACAGTTATATTAATCAACAATTGGTGCAAAAAACGGTTGATAGTTTCAGCGAACTCCTGCATGACCTTCAATTCATCCTTAAGAAAAAAGAAGTCATTATTCAAAGTGCGATAAATGTACTCAAAGTTAATAATCGTCATGTTGATATGAGAGCAACCATTCAGCGTAATGGAAAAGGAGAGGTTGAAATAGTTGCTTATCCAGTTCGTATCGGCTGTCCAAATTACCCAATTACAAGTACTAGAACAGGATCTCAAGTTTGTCGTTTTGATGAATTTTTTAAAAATTATATGTCCTATTCAAAGAATGACATAACACGTCTTAGAAAAGAAGTAGAGGAATTTCTACTTACAAGCTTTAAGAGTATTGAAAAGGTTTACGGTGTTTTCGGTGAACTGGGACTTGATTTTGCTCTCGATCAAAAAGGGTCGTTATGGTTCATTGAATGTAATGCAAAACCAGGAAACGATTCGCTGTACATGTCTCATAAAAGAGAAATAGTTAAGAAAGCTTTTTTGAATCCATTGGAATATGCTAAATACATTAGTAACTTCGATAATGGTCAAAAAATTAATATTTAACTAAAATCCTTTGAAAGGGGGAGTGCAGTGGATAAATTCACCGGAGGGAGTATAAATAGTTTTGTGTAAATGGATTTATACTCATGTCACTTTTTGAAAAAATGCCGATGTAATAGGATTTCATTAAAAATTTTTATACTAGATCGGGAACCTTCATTTTTTTGATTTTATAAATTTGCAATATGTCTTTAAGCTCCTTGTCTATCTTTGTCAAGGAGTACTTTTTGCTGCCATCTGGTAAGTTAATATCTACTAGGTGAATTCTGCGGAGGTAATGTAAAATGACCCTTGCTGTATTATTGTAGGATTCTCTTTGTTCTAAATATTCAATTGCCATAACGAGAAAGTAAGCAATTACACATACATATACATGCCCCTTTACACATTCTTCTTTTCTATGATACATTGGTCTTATATTCAAATCATGTTTAATGATTCGAAAAGCGTTCCCCACCTTATTTTGGTTTTTATAAATTTTAATTAATTCCTCATCTTCATATTTTTTTTCATTCGTTTGAATGACAACAGTTCCGTCTAGTCTCTCATCCGCTTTTATTTTGTCTTGTTTAATTTCATACTTCAAAGAAAATCCTAGAGAATTTTTTGTCGTCATCCACCGTTTCAATGTAAAGTATTTACCAGCTGTATTTCTTTAGATATGATTTCGGCGCGTTTCATAGCTTCATCACGAGTTTTAATGTTTTTATTTTCATCTAGACTTTTATTCAGTTGTTCGAGTTCTTTCTTAATTGCGTCCACACAGTGAAGTCGATAATTACGATCATCTTCTCTTTTTTGTGTATTCAAACAAAGTAAGAAACGTTGTCCATATATTTCCGGAAGGAACTTCGCATATAAATCATCTTTGATTTTTCGCATACTTAATTCCGTAATGGAAACATCACTTAAATACTTTTTCGTCCACGTCCTAGGAATAACCATCACATATTTTTGCTTGAGTTCTCTTATTGACTCAATATTTTTTGATGTTAACATCCCCCTGTCCCCCACAAAGACAACCTCTTCAATAGGGTATCTTTGCTTAAGGTCTGTAACAACCTCTGAAACCGTCGTCTTATCTGATTTTTACCAGAATAGATATTACATTTAATGGGAAATCCATCGGAAGTTGTCACTAAACCAATGACAACTTGTTCTTGATCTCTCCGTTTATCTCGGGAATATCCAAACTCAGCGATGATACACTTGCGCCCTATAAAATAACTACTTGTAATATCATAAAATAGTTCTCGATCATTTTGGTTAAACCGCTTTAATGCCCATTGATACAAACAGTTTTCGACCTTAAAGAAGTTTTCTGTCAGCATTTCCAAACTACGATAAAGCGTTTGGAGATCCATTTCTTTTTTCAAATTTAAAAAATGTGGCAAAGATGTATGTGGATATTCTTCGGTTAAAGCTAATTTACTGTCAGGTTGCGAAATACGTTGAAACACAAGACCTTTTATGTAATCGACGGCTGTTCGTACAGTAATATGACGATCCATTGATGTGAATGATTTTCGAAAAGTCTTGAAACATACCAATTTGGTTACAAATGGAATCAAGTAAGTAATAATCGCCATAAGGAACGGATTTAGAAAAATCCACTTTATCAATATTTGTATAGGCATCAAAGTCTTTAGAAAATGCAATTTTAAGTTTTTGGGCTTTTACTTTGTCTACACTACCAAAGTAAAAGATGTGCCTATGTTTTGTCTTTCCATTTTCACGATAAGATTCCACTAACTCCGCGTAGTAATAAGTTTTATCGCCCCTTTTTCGAGGGGTCACCTTCACAAACATGATTTCCCTCCACAAACTAGCCTTGACTACAATAATATAATATGAATTAGGAAATCAAGATAAATACAGATCTATCAATATATTTGTCTAGACTACAAACGGTGTGGAGAATACTATGGAATCAAGGTTTATGGGCTTTTAGTGTGATTTTGGCTTGAACATGAGATTAACTATCTATTCATCTATGAAGGCCTTTGCAGAGAAAAGAGAACAAGAAAATAAAGAAAAAGAAAAGCAAAAAAGGGCAAAGATAATAGAACATCTTAGCGACGATTTAAGTAAGGTAAGGCAACTTATTAAAAATAATGAAGAAAAGTTGGAAAAACTAAACTAATTGAAAGGTAGATATTACATACTTAATGAAGTGTCTACCTTTCCGTCCATTTTGTTTTTTTTTGGTAAAATTGTAATACTTACCTATTACTTAAGGACTATTTTTTCATAGAATATTGTATATTTTGAAATAAAGGAGATGAATGAATAAATGGCAAGAATAATTAAGCTTCACGTAGAGGCAACAGCTGAAACAACTGTAGAAACGCAACCGGACATACAGCGTTTTTTTTATGAGTTAGATCAAGACCAGACGGATACAACTTTCACTATTGAAGTAAATGACTTTGAAGATGACACGGGGGCTACACCTACAGCACTACCTGAATTAGCAGAAGATAACTCTTATTACAATGTGTATATTAACGGAGTGCTTCAAATGGATGAGACCTCCTCTTACACACCTGGAGAACAAGGAACTGGTCAGTTAGCAATTACCGTCCCTGATGATCAAACAATTACAGCTGGAACTCCAGTCATTCTAGAAGTATCTAATTTTGGTCCTGATGCGGAAACGGATGTAACCATTACTACGTAATTAACATATTATTTATATAGCTAATTTATCAATAGGGTGACAACTTACCAAGGAATAGTAACTGTCCCCTTTTAAGTAATGTACAAGGGGGAGGGAGTACAATGTATTTAGCAGAGAAAAATAACCAACAATTAGCAGGGGGCTATTTATGCGATAAATCAGGAAATCCCATCCCATCCCACCATCCAAAGGCTTTTAAAATAAAGGTAATTTCCATAACTGCTATCAACCATAATAAAACATTAAAAAAAGTAAAACTATCCATATCTGGATTTATCAATACAGAGCTAAGTAAAAAGTACCCGCAATGTCGAACAAAGCCTATACCATTTACTAGAATCCAAACTGTTGAACTGATACTTCCTGATGACGGAAAAATCGATTTCAAAATAATAAATTTCCATTGTGTATGTGTTGATCTAGGTTATTTACAATTCGAAGTAAGCTTCTGTTTATTTGCTGAGACTTATAAACGAGTAAACCTATTAATCAAAGGTACAACTATACAATCCCGGTCTACTAAACAATTATCTTTTTCTACAACTCGATCCAATTGCAAGTTTAATAAACATTGTATTCATGTAGAAAAAATATACGATTGGGTTAAGGTTCCAACCTCTTTCACTTTAATAGGGAAAGATCACCTCTCATGCCCATTAAAGGTAAAAACCCAATTTTATTATGCTATAGCAAACGGTAAAAGCAGAATTTATACAGAATCTCATGGAGAAAAAGGTTATGAAAGTACAAAGATTTACGATCCAATAGAGGTAACAATCATCAATTTATATGTGAATGGCGTATTACAAGACCCTGCATCATATAAAGTTAAACGAAATCAATTAATCTTTCAGACAGAAGATGTTCCAAGGAAAAAGGTTCCGATTATTATCCAATTTATTAAAGTTTTTAATCATGATAATCAATTGTTAAATGGAGAAACGGAATATTTTACTGTACTTTCTACCGGGTCAAAAATCCCCTTTCCTAAGCATGTTCACCTTCCAAACCCTGATGAGTACTCTTACGTAAACCTCTATATCAATGGAGTGTTGCAACCTCAAGAAAATTACACAATAACTGATGGGGAGTTAATATTATTAACAGAAGAAGATCCACGAAAACACGTTCCTATCATTGTACAATTTGTTAAGATCTATCAAATAAATGGTAGGACAGTGACCGGGGAGGTTGCCACCTTTTGTGCAGCTTCTGATGGAAAAAGTTCTATTTACAAAGAGGATGCCGAATGTCTGCTTTGTTCACCAATATCTATTCCAGAGCAATCAGAGTATTCATTTAGTAATTTATTTATTAACGGCGTGCTACAACCAAATAAAAATTACGTGGCAGATGGCCAGTTAGAACTAATAACAAGTAATTTACCAATTAAACATGTACCGATTATATTACAATTGATAAAGCTAAACGAAAAAAACGGAATATTGGATTGTTGTGAAATGCACAAACATGGAAATAAAAAAGGCAGGACCTAAAGCAGTGAATATCGCTCTTGGTCCTGTTTTTTTCTATATATTCTTTAACTTACCGAGTATCATTAATTTATCTAGCACTAATTCACAAATACTTTGATAATTTTCTATTCAAATAAGACATAAAATACATATGTTTTCACTCTTACATTAAAAAAATGGGGATTAAAGGAGAGCCCATTATAAACTAATACCTCTCATTTATACAATTCAAAGAACCATTCTCTCTTTATACCACTTAACCGTCTTCCGCATGCCTTCCTCAAATGAAACTTTTGTTTCATAATTTAATAGTTTCTTAGCCAATTGAATATCTGCAAGTGAATGCTTCACATCCCCTGCCCGGTTGTCTTGATATATCGGGTAAAAATTTTTTTCAAGTATCTTATTAATACATGTAACTAGATAATTTAAATTATGCCGTTTCCCAAACCCTATATTTACAACTTCCCCACCGAGCTTAGAGGCTTCTGCAGCTAGAAGGTTAGCAGAAACTACATTATCAATAAATGTAAAATCTCTGGATTGTTTACCGTCTCCATAGATGGTGGGAGACTCGTTCCTAATGAGCATATCAATGAATTTTGGAATTACTGCTGCATATTCCGAATAAGGATCCTGCTTTGGTCCAAACACATTGAAATAACGAGGGGATATTGTTTTTAAGCCGTATATTTCATAATAAACTTTGCAATAAAGCTCTCCAGCATACTTACTCACAGCGTAAGGAGACATTGGATTTCTTTGCAGATCTTCACGTTTTGGTAAAATAGCAGAATTTCCATACGCAGAGGATGAGGCTGCGTAAATAAATCTACTAACCCTGTTTTTTACAGCTGCATCTAATAATTGAAGGGTCCCTGTTACATTAGCACGGTTAGATGCTAGTGGAATTTTTATAGATTTAGGTACAGATGGAATAGCTCCTTGATGGAGGATGATTTCCACCCCTTTTACTGCCTTATTGACAGTTTCTTCATTTGTAAAATCCCCTTCAACTAATTCTATATTTTTGATAAATTCTTGGATGTTTTCCTTTTATCCAGTACTAAAATTGTCCAAGACCTTTACTTTTTTCCCTTTTTTCAAGAGGGCTTCAACAATATTGGATCCAATAAAACCCGCCCCTCCAGTTACAAAATAGGTAGTCACCAGTTCCCCTCCAACTCGTCAATAAAGTTTCAAAGTATTTTATGAAAGATTATTAGAAACTGTGAGCATAGCATAAGTAGTACTGCTAATTAAGTCGGTATAACTGTGCCTTTTCCCATTATTCTTTACGTCATAGATCTACCTCAAATAACAAAAAACAGTCCTTCTATGGAAACGTGTTTTGCTTCACAGCTGTTCATATAATTTCACAAGTTGTCTAGCTACTTGTTCTGAATCATGGTATTTTTCAACATACTGTCTTCCTTTAACCCCTAATTTGTATCTTTGGGTCATGATTTACAACCATTTTTTTAAAAACTTATAAATAGATTTTGGTGTAGCATTAACGATCGGAAGCTCCTGTGGATACTTATAAATTAAATCTTTGCGAATATAACAGATCACGGGTTTTCCACTAGCCATTCCTTCTAAGCTTGCAACCCCGAAGGAACCGATACGTAGTTGATCAATGATTATGTCCGCTTGTCTATAAACCTCCATAAGTTCATCATGTGGCAATTTTGACACCAAATTACATCTGAAAGAATAGCCATTTCGATATAACCGTTTGATAGCATCCATGACAAATTTTGAACCTTTTACTCTGTAATGCGATGGTGCATGAACAATTAATGGAATACGGTTGGTTACTTCAGGGTATATGGGTTCAAAATCCTCAAGGGGAATGGCTTGGCAAATAACATGAACGTGTTTATAATAGTCTTTTGCATAAGGAAGTAGTTCCTGGTCGGCAACAATTGCATGATCGGAAGACAATTTTTTTATTACCTCAATCCGCTTTTTTTCATTCCTAAAGTTTTTCTTTATTTTCACATAAGGATTTTTATATCGATCCCGGGCAATGGAAAAGTCTACGGACATCGGACCCTCGTTGTTGTAAGACTAATTCTTACCAAATTGTTTTAAATAAGCAAGGTCACTGTAATCTGGTAAAAAGGTATTGCCGAAATGGAAGTGAAAGATATCGTATTCTTTGGCAGCTCCAGCTAAAAATTCACGTCGTTTCTGCATCCTTTCAGCCTTCGGTAACCGTTCTAAATCCAGACATATATCAGGTTGAAATTAAAAAATCCCTTTATAAAAAAAGCAGGACATAGCATCTACCCCCATTTCTCTTAAAGCTTGACATTGGACAATCATTTGTCCACCAAATCCGAGGTGAAGTACTTTCAAAACTAGCAACCTCCTTAGCATTTGATTTACTTCTTGTACCCCTTTTAATTTTATAATCATTATATGAAATACCAATATTTAAGCAACGCTATTTATATGGAGACATAGGCATTCCTCGCATATTTTCTTTTTTTGGCAGAACATCCGTATTCCCATAGGCAGAGGATGATGCAGCATAAATAAACCTGCTAACCTTATTCTTCACAGCACCTTGTAGTAAAAGCAGCGTACCCGTTACATTAGCTTGATTAGAAGCTAATGGATTTTTTATGGATTTAGGTACAGAAGGAATAGCCCCTTAGTGAAAGACAATGTCAACCCCTTTTAACGCTTTTTCAACTGTTTCTTCGTCAGTAAAATCCCCTTCTACCAGTTCAATATCATCGAGAAAATGATATATATTTTCCTTTTTACCTGTACTGAAGTTATCTAGAACTTTTACCTTTTCCCCTTTGTTAAGTAAGACTTGAACAATATTCGATCCAATAAATCCAGCCCCACCAGTAACAAGATAAGATACCACTTTATACACTCCTCACTATTAAAAGCACTAAATTATCTTATGTCTTAATTTATCACTTTGAAATAGGAAAAAGTGGAATTAATTTAGGTTATATTGTTTTTAAATTAGTAAATACATGTTGTCTCATACCATAATAAAAGGGGACCTTATGGAGAAAGTATATATAAAAACATGTCCGTCATTTGGACATGTTTTTATAGTTTTTCATACAGTATTGCTAATTGTGAAGCTATCTGTTGTAAATCATGATGCATTTCAGCATACTGTCTTCCTTTAACTCCTAATTTATATCTTTGATCAGGATTTACGATAATTTTTTTAAGAACCTTATAAATGGATTTTGGTGATGCATTAAGGATCGGAAGTTCCTGCGGATACGTATTAGTTAAGTCATTGCGAATATAACAGATCACAGGTTTCCCAAGGGCCATTCCTTCTAAGCTTGCAACTCCGAAGGAACCTATTCGTAGTTGGTCAATAATAATATCTGCTTCTTTATAGAGTTCCTTAAGTTGATCATGGGGCAATTTTGATGCTAACTCACATCTGAAAGTATAGCCATTTTTATATAAACGCTTTATA
Source organism: Evansella vedderi (assembly GCF_030813435.1). GTDB lineage: Bacteria > Bacillota > Bacilli > Bacillales > Salisediminibacteriaceae > Evansella > Evansella vedderi. The sequence continues at coordinate 78,225 of NZ_JAUSUG010000010.1, forward strand.
GCATTAATAACAAATTCTGAACCTTTTACTGTATAATGTGATGGTGCGTGAACAATTAAGGGGGTATGATTACTTACTGAAGGGTATTTAGGTTCAAAATCATCAAGAGGAATAGCTTGGTGTATAATATGAACGTGTTTATAAAAGTCTTTTACATAAGGAAGTAGTTCATGATCGGCAACAATAGCATGATCAATATAGGAGGACATTTTTTTTAATACCGCTACTACCTTCTTTTCATTTTTGAATTTTTTCTTTATTTTCACATAAGGATTCTTATATTGATCTCTGGCAATGGAAAGCCTGCGAACATCGGAACCCCGATGTTGTACAACCATTTTTTTTCCCAATTTCTTTAAATAAGCAAGGTCACTGTGATCTGGTAAAAAAGTTTTACCAAAATGGAAGTGGAAGATATCATATTCTTTCGCTGCTGCTGCTAAAAGTTCTCGCCGTCTCTGCAGCCTTTCTTCTTTTGACAATTGGTTTAAATGGAGACATATATCAGGTTGAAATTTAAACTTTCCTTGATTAAAATGACACGATGTTGCATCCACACCGATTTCTTTTAATGCTTCACATTGGACGATCATTTGGCCACCAAATCCGAGATGAAGTACTTTCAAAACTAAACCTCCTTTGAGCAAAGTTTATTCCTAACATATTATATTGAAATAAACGGTTTAATGTTCTGAACCGATATAATAAAATAGCGTTTTTAAGAAAATAAAGTTTAAAATCCTGAACATCCAGTGCTAACAGTTAATTAATTTAATCCTGATTCACTAAGAGTGAATAAAAGAATGAAAAATGACCAGCAATTTTTATCAATGGTTTGAATAAGATATAGGAAACCTTCAAATGGGTAAACAAGATTGTTGAATGAAGGGCTATTATAGATAGTGGGAGGTTGAATGAGTTGGATACAGAAAAAGGACCTGATTTTTATAACACAATTTCAAAGTTGATCTTTTACCGTTGGAGCAAAGTCTATATAAAGATTTATATTAACATGCAGCCCTCTTTCTACCTCAACCACATCGTTGTGAAAAGATAGTTGAACTGGGTTGTGGGACGGGCCGATTTGCCAAGCATTTAAATAAAATAGGGTATAAAAAGTACCTAGGAATTGATTTTTCCATTAGCCGTATTCGTCAAGCAAAGTTATATGTACCTGAATTTATTTTTAGTGTTGTGGATTTATATGATGACTCTGTCATACTTAGATTACAATCTTTTAATATATTTGTTATGCTAGAAGTACTTGAACATTTAAGTAAAGATAGAAAAGTATTAATGAGATTACCTAAAAGAAGTCGTATTATTTTTTCAGTCCCAAATTTTGACTCTGCTAGCCATGTGAGAGTATTTCATAGTGAAGAAGATGTCAAAATAAATATAATGATATTTTGGATTTCACACAAGAAAAAAGTGTAGTTTTACCGGTGCCAAATAATAAAAACAAGAAGTTTTTTTGTTTAGTTGTTTTAAATAATAATATTCTATATTTTTATTGATTTACCATTTGTTAGCATTAAATAGATAAATTTTATTCTCAATTATAAATATAAATACGTATTAATCACATTTTTTTTTGTTTTTCATAATATAGTACGAAATTAAATTATGTTAATTCGAAAAAAATAATGAAGTAAAAAAGTTTAGAAAAAAAGACAAAACCAACAAGGAAAGTAATAAAAAACACAGAAGAAAGATAACAAAAAGAATACGTTCTAAAAAAAAAAGTAAAGAGAAGATCACTCCAAAAAACTTTAAACCATTGAAAAAGAAATCACGGAAATAAAAAGAACAAAAAGGAAGTGCAAAAGTTGGATAGTCAAAATAAACATTTAACTCCTTTACGTTTCCCCCCCCTTTACCCTAATCATGACAGTCAGCTTATAATTCCAAATCAAGCAAACGAAAGGGATATTATCAAACTAAAAGAAAAAAGTATTTTACACTTACCTAATAATCCTGCTGGCCAAATGAGTACACAAGCACTAGCACTTAGAAATCTTAGCTTATCAGTATCCTTTTGTTCATATTCAAGGTCACGCTATGGATACCCTACCGATATTACATCACCATTAAACGGTGTTCCTATTACAGAACATGACCCTGCTATGATGAGCTTCACTATTAATTCAACGGATAAGTATGACATTTTTCATTTTCATGCCGGGCAAACCTTTACAAGATTTAATTATACGGACCTTCCCTATCTAAGTTTATTCAACAAAAAATTAGTCATGTCGTTTTGGGGGTCAGAAGTAAGAAGATATTCTTTGGCTAAACTAAATAACCCGTATACTAGGGTAGCCAATCATAAAAATTTCGAAGAGAAAGAGATTCTAGGGAGACTTAATGTTTTATCACGCTATATTGATGCTGTAATCGTCCCTGATTATGAACTTTTTGAGTATGTAAAAGGATATTTTAAGAAAATTTACATTATACCTGCAGCCATTGATTATAAAGATTTCTCCCCATCATACCCTAATGTGAACATAAAAAAACCTTTGATCGTTCATGCACCTAGCAATCAGTATCTTAAAGGAACAGATTATGTACAAAAAGCAATTAGCAACCTTAAAAAATATGTTGATTTTGAATATGTTCAGGTTGAAAAAATGGCAAATCAACAAGCACTTAATTGGATAAGAAAAGCAGATATTGTAGTCGATCAACTTTGCTTAGGTATTTATGGTACGGTAGCTATTGAAAGTATGCTATTTGGCAAACCAGTCATCTCATTTATACGTGAAGACATACTGAAAAAGTACCCATCCGGACTACCGGTTGTTTCGGCCAATCCTAACACCTTAGAAAAGAAATTATACAAGCTTATTAAAAAACCTAAGCTACGATACAAGCTTGGTGTAAAAGGGCGGTCATATGCCGTGAATAATCATGATCCGTTTAATATTGCACGTCAATTGGTCAATGTTTATAACGATTTATAATATAAGATAAAACTTAAATGAGGGAGGATATTCATGAAAAAAGTTTTGGTCATTAGCTATTTCTTCCCACCTGTCAGCGCCGGACAACGCAGCCTCAAATTTGTAAAATATCTTCCACATTTCGGATGGATGCCGGTGGTACTTGCTCCGGAAAAGTCTAACTACCCCAAAGTTGATATAACATTGTTAAAGGAAATACCTGATTCTTGTAATGTTATTAGGGTAAAGGACTGTGAAAATTTATCAGCAAATCCTTATATAACAATCAATGAATTTATGAAAGGGTGGTTCCCAGAAACGGTAAAAACCGGATTACCTCTACTCGAGAGACACGACATTGATGTTATATATAGTGTTTCTGCTCCTTATATTTCTTTATTGTCCGGATTAGCTTTAAAAAGATTGACCGGAAAACCTTTAGTGATTGATTTAAGGGATGAATGGACGACAAATCCATTTATGCAGAAAGATCGTTGGAAAAATGATAGAGTGTTTAACAAGAAATTAGAAAAACTAGTTTTAAACGAAGCAGATGCTGTCATTTCAGTTACTGAACAAATTACAAATACTTTATTTCACTTATCTGGGAATGAAATGAAAAATAAATTTTTCACCATATCCAATGGATTTGATCCTGATGACTTTCATCATATTAATCATTTACCAAAAACGAATAAATTTAAGATATGTTATATGGGTTCCGTATATGGACACATAAGAAACGTTTTTGATATTTTTTTCCAATTCCTTGAGAATTCAATAAGAATAGATGAAATTAAAAAGACTGACATCGAGATAAGTTTAGTTGGTTATCTGGATAACATCCGTTTCCCAAACGAATGGGCATTAAATGATCTTGTAAGTAGAACCGGTTACGTCAATCATCATACTGCCTTAAAAGAGGCAGCATCGTCCGACCTTCTTTTATTGCTGATAGACCCTAAGCAAGGAAATCAAACTGTAACGAGTAAAATATTTGAACTTATAAATCTTGAAAAACCTATACTAGCTATCGTACCTCCTAAGGGTGCAGCAGCTAAGATTATTAATGAGACGCGTACTGGTGTCGTTATAGATTCGAATAATCCATCAGGAGCAATCCCATATGTCATTAAGTATTTAAACGCTTGGAAAGAAGGAAAACTTGGAATCTTACCAAATAAGAAAGAGATTCAAAAATATGATCGTAGAAATTTAACTAAAAAATTATCCTTAGTTATGAATGAATTAATATAAGCACTAATAAACATAAAAAATGGTCAGCCGCATTAATCGGATGGCCATTTTGCTTACGAAAAGTTTTTAATTTTTTTCAGTTGTTTCTTATTACTGTTGCGGGGATCCCTACTGCGGTTGAATCAGCTGGTATGTTATCAATTACAACGGCACCTGCGCCAATGACAGAATATTCATTAATTGTCTTTAACGGTATAACGACAGAACCTATTCCAAGTTGTGCTCCTTTCTTTACTGTTACTCCACCAGCCAAATTAACACCAGGTGAGAGATGAACAAAATCTTCTACACTGCAATCGTGATCAACCGTACTTCCTGTATTAATAATCACATGCCTGCCGATCTGTACATTTGCGTTTATAACAGTTCCCGGCATAACTAAGGTCCCTTTATTAACCCTTACTTTACTTCCAATAACTGCTGATGGATCTATCAATGTAGCGTAAGATAAAGAAAAGGGTGTAAGGTCATTAACAATTTGTTGTCTATCTCGATTATTTCCTACGGCTATAAAAACATCATAATCGTGAAAGGATTTTTCATCCAGAAACTCGTTTAGGGTACAAAGGTAACCTTTTTCATATGGTCGTGGTTTATCATCAACATAACCGATGATTGAATATCCTTGTCGTTTGGCAACATCAGTGACAACTTTACTATGTCCTCCCATACCAATAATGACAAGATTTTTCATCAAAATAGACACATCCTTTTTTTGACTTGATTTTTAATCTTATGCTAAAAAAAGAGTGTTACTACCATTATTAATTACAAAAAATTGAGGTGGAGAATATTAAGGTAAAAACATTTATTTAGAGGGAGATCGATCTAGTGAGTAGAAAGGACTATTATCAGCGTTTAATCAGAAAATTCCCAGAGGGAAATTTAGGAGGAGGATTAGAACCCACGTTTACAGGATATTCTCACCAGCCAATGACATAAGGTATACTACTTTCCTCTGAAGCTCTTTACTACAAAAAGATCCTAAATGAATTTAGCCATATAAGAGCCTACGAAGTAATAACATGACTTTTAGACCATGCTGAAGATGACGGAGATGGAAAAAACCGGATGGGAATTACCTCGAGTATATGGTGCATTTTCCAATGGATCCCTCCCCCCTTCCAACCATCCTTATACTATTACGACTTCTATTGTTATGGATAAATGCAATGTCATCCCCCAACTTGTCATCAAAGAATTTGAGAAGACGCACATGAAATTTTGGTGGCTTTTAGTTTGCATTGGTGCAAAAGTGTATCGAGTAGTCACAAGAATGGTGTTTTTTTGGTATAGTACCAATAAAGCAGATAATTACTTTGTACCAAATTTATCCGCAATGTTTTTAGTAAATCTATCAACTTTATTAAATGAACAAAGTAACATCTTTAATAACAACCAAATTAAGTTGATTTAAGAACGACTAGAGGGATCTGCTGAATTTATCATTCAAAATGTAAAACTTGAATCCGGTATTCTTGTATGGTCCTATACAATTTACAATAAACTCTGAAAAAAAGTTGGGAATCGGAATGACATCCCCCTTTATTTGCAATATGATAAAACAACTAAGGAAGACAATTTCATAGAAGTAATCAATAGTAATTACGGTTCTTTTCCAAATCTCCGGCTATTACCCGATAACAAGAATAAAACCTTTTATCCTCGTCACACTGCGTTTGTATTATGGGGCTCGCGATAAGTATTCAGTAATTAATGGAATAAAACGAAAAGCGCGGATGTCCCATGTTTTGGATTATTTAACATACGAGGACCATAATTGAAAGTAATGCTTAAGGATATTTTCGCCAGTGATGGAATGTAAAACATATAATAAATAAATATGAACTTTATGGTAATATCCTGCAACTTTAGGCTCAAGTCCGTAAACTAAATGTGCCAAGTCATACGTTGTGTGTTCCCCTAGATCATAATAAGGCAAAATATGTTTTAACGTCTTAATACCTTGTTTAAAATAATCACCGGCTAAGTTTGATACTTTAGAATTGCAAGTAGAAGTAACTTTCCACCAATCATAAATACCAAGGAGAGTGAACATAAAGCCGTTCAACGTATATGATGCGGGGTTTATGGGATATTCTTCAAAAATAATGTATTTGTCTAGAGATGGATGTAAATCTTTCATAGTATCCATTGTTCCACCCCTTGAAACTGGGCTTATTAAAAATTCAAATACCGAGTTTCCAGCTAATAAAAAACTATTGTCTTTTGTTAAATCGTACGCTCTTGCATAAACACTCAAAGCCTGCCCCTGAGCCATTCCAGATACCCATCCTTTTTCTAACTTTTTTAAATAATAATTATAAGAAAATGGATAACGTAAGGCTCCTAAATCATCTTGCATCATTAATAATTGATTTGTCCCTTTCATAAACGCCACTTTAGAATTTTGACCATTTACATACTTTCCATGCATAGAAAGTGTATATTGAGATACTGTAACTGGATTATAGTAATACTCGTTTCCATATTTCACTTTGGGTAGGCCATTTGAATCTAGGCGAACTTTTTCAGAATGACGATAGGATTTATATATACCCCAGTTTAAATAGTCGCCAAATGTATCATAATTCTGAAGGTATGGGCGATAATCCAAACCTGATTTATACTTTATTAATGCCTTATTGACTAATTGTTTGTATTCTGGCTTTACATTGTATTTTGGCCATACTTCCATGATAAGCCTCCTTTTTTAAACTTGATTAAAATTTATAATGTTTTGACAGATAGAAATACCTGTGCATTACCTACTTCCATTATTGTTGAAATGTATGTTTTAAACATTCAATAATTCTATCTTGGTCCTCCTCGGATAAATTTGAACCTGAAGGTAAGCAAACACCTTTTCGAAATAGGTCATCTGACACACTGTTATTATTGTGAGGATAATAAGGACAATTTTTAAAAAGAGGCTGCAAATGTAACGGTTTCCAGACCGGACGTGCTTCAATGTTTTGGCCCTCCAAAGCATCAATGATTTGTGTCGGCGTAACACCGGATTGCTCTGGATCAATGGTTAAAGCCGTTAACCATCTTGTGGATCGTCCATACGGGGCCTCGGGCATAAATTCAATCCCTTTAAAATTCTTTAACGCCGAAAAATAACGTTTAAATACTATGCGGCGTGCCTCAATTCTTTCATTTAAAACTCGTAGTTGTCCCCTTCCAATAGCAGCCAAAACATTACTTAAACGGTAGTTGTACCCAACCTCACTATGTTGATAATGCTTTGCGGGATCACGAGCTTGCGTTGCCCAAAATCTAGCTTTTTCCAACCCTTCAAGATCTTGTGACACTAATATTCCCCCACCGGAAGTCGTAATGATTTTATTACCGTTAAAAGAATATATACCGAATCTTCCGAAAGTTCCGCTTGCTCGGCCTTTATAGATCGCCCCCAACGATTCTGCTGCATCTTCAATAATGGGGACACCATAACGTTCACAAATAGATAATAAAGGACTCATATCTGCACTCTGACCATAGAGATTTACAATAATAACGGCTTTAGGGATCTTCCCTTTTTTTTCACAATCTTTAAAAGCCTTTTCCAAGGCATTTGGCGACATATTCCATGAGTCTGGTTCAGAATCTATGAAAATAGGTTCTGCCCCTTGGTATAGTATTGGATTTGCACTTGCCACAAAAGTCAATGTTGAACAAAAGACGTAATCCCCACTTCCTACATCTAATAGTTTTAAAGCCAAATGTATAGCTGCTGTACCTGAACTTAATGCCACTGCATCTCCGATATTAACAAAGTTGGCCACTTCTTTTTCAAAGGCTTCCACATGAGGGCCTACAGGTGCAATCCAATTTGACGAAAAGGCTTCTGAAACAAGTTGTTGTTCATAGTAACTCATATGAGGGGGTGAAAGGTAAATACGTTTAGTACTCTTAGTCATTGGACCAACTCCTTGCAATAAAGTTACACAAATCGATCATCAAACTCTCGTAGAAGACACATTTTGGATAATCCTTAGAAGAGTATTCCGGAAGTCATCCGAAGAATTTTTTAGAGAAACTTCTAGTTTTTTTAACTCACGTTGAAATTGTGTATAGTTTATTGACATTGTAGAGGCAATTGATATATCAGGATGTTTACTTGGAATTGACCGTTCATCGTTATAGAACAATGATTCACTTAACTTTTCCCCGGGACGAATACCTGTGTATTCAATTTTTATATCATAATCTGGTTCATATCCTGACAAACGAATTAATGTTTTAGCAAGGTCAACTATTTTAACGGGTTCACCCATATTTAGAACAAATATTTCTCCTCCCGAAGACAATGAACCAGCCTCTAAAACAAGTTGAACAGCTTCAGGAATGGTCATGAAGTAGCGTACCATATCAGGATGGGTAACGGTAACAGGCCCTCCCATTGCTATTTGTCTCTTAAAAATAGGGACAACACTTCCCCGACTTTCTAAAACATTTCCAAACCTTACAATTGAAAACTTAGTTGAACTTTTTGCGGCAAGCTGTTGGATAAGAAGTTCCCCAAGCCGTTTCGTCATTCCCATTATATTTACAGGGTTTACTGCTTTATCGGTTGAAATGAAAACAAAACGTTTAACTTCATATCTATCAGCTGCTTCAGCTACAATTTTTGTCCCAAATACATTGTTTTTTATAGCAGCAACTTCATTTTTTTCCATCAAAGGTACATGCTTATGAGCAGCGGCGTGAAAAACAACTTCGGGGCGAAATCTGTTGAATACATCATCTATGAGCATTTGATCTTGAATATCAACAATAAGAGATACAGTAGTCACACGGGGCATACTCTCGTTTAATTTAGTTTCAGTTTTTTGAATACTATTCTCTCCATGACCAAGAAGTAGGACCATTTTAGGGTCACACTGAGCCACTTGATAAGCAAGCTCACTGCCAATGGAACCTCCAGCACCAGTTACAAGAACCACTCTATCTTGTAAATAATTATTAAGTTGATCAATTCTATGCTTCACCATATCTCTCCCTAGTAAATCTTTTACATCAACACCCCGTATTTCTTTTACAGAAATTCTCCCGTGAATTAGATCTTGTAACCGAGGAAGAATCTGAATATGTGCTTTAGTTTGTTTACAAATATGAACAATTTCCTTAATCTGTGATTTAGGTGCAGATGGGATAGCTACAATAATAGTAGAAATATCATATTTTTTTACGATATTCGGAATATCCGTTCTCCGCCCTAAAACAGGAAAACCTGAGACCTCGAGTTTCTGTTTTTTATGATCGTCATCAACAAATCCTATAGGATAAAACTCTGCTTCGTTAGATTGTATAAGTTGTTTTACTACCATACTTCCCGCTTCACCTGCTCCTATGATCAACGCCCTTTTTCTTAGAGACATAGAAGGTTTATTTAATTTTTTTACAATCATCCACCCTATGCGAAATCCACTTAGAAATATAATGGATGTCATCCAAAGTAAAAAATATAACGAAATCGGTATGGAGCCATTAAAAAACATTATTTGAATAATTATATTTAAAATTGAAGAAAGTGTTATAGATTTAAATACTTTGATAATTTCATACAGCTCAGAATAGCGCCATAAGGTTTGGTATGATTTGAAAATTTTAAGAAAGAGAGAACTAAAGATTATGAAAAGGATTGTGGAGGTTATAATACCCGGTGTTAAATGTTTTATTTGTATACTATTATTGATAATAGCAAAAGAAGAATAACCGCTTATAATTAGAAGGGCTATATCAACAAAAAATAGTAAAATAATCCGTAGTACATACTTCATCAAATTCCTCCTTTTTTTCCGGTCCCATGTACATATTATATTCAGGAGGTTGGTTATTGCTTAGACGAAAACCCATAATTAAATATAATGTAAAAATCACAGGTTCTTATTTTTATATTCTAGAGCCCTTAACGAAAGTTTTTTTATTTGGAAAGTACTGAATAAATGGACCTCAATCTACTTTCCATCATTTCCCATCCATAAGTTGATCGAATAACTGACCGAGCATTCTCGCTCATTTTTTTTAACAATAAACGATTGTTATATAATCTGACAAATTGTGTTGCATAATCCTCTGCTGTTGCCTCTCCTTTTTTTATGACAATTCCACATTTATGTCTTTTAATAAATTCTTCCATTTCATGAGCGGCATTAACCACTACAGGAATTCCACTATTTAAATAACTAAAAAATTTGTTTGGAAGTGCGTATTCCCGATTTGGAGTGTTTAATCTAAAATTGATATAACCAATATGAACATTACTTAATTGTTTCGGAAGATCATGATAATCGACCCAGTCTACCCACTGAATATAAGGATTTGATTTCATCTTTTGCATCACACCTTGATATTCTGGTAATTTTGGCATACCACCTATTATTTTGAATTTAAAGTTAATTTTTGTTTTGCAATGGTTTATAATTTCCGCAATTTTCTCAGGGTCCCCTTTATCTTTTGTTAAAGAGCCTTCATAGGCAATTGTCAATAATTTTGATGAGAAATCCTTCGGTGGTATTTGTTTTTCAAAATGAGGGGAATTGTATATAACGGTAATTGGAACCTTTGGATAACGCTGGGCATATTGAGATTTAAGACCGTTTGATACCGTAATGATATAATCTACTTCTTTCATTAATTCTTTCATAAGTAAGTTGTCACTTTCCAATTCATGTGCATCAAAAATGACTTTAATGTTACGTTTCTGTTCATTTCTAAGAATTCTCTTAATTTGAACTGCATCATACAAAGTTTCCCATTCATGAGCATGGTAAATATCTGCTTGTATGGCAAGTGCTTTTTGTGCTAGCCCATCTATAAAATAAGATTGAGCCCCATTTCTTAACTCTTCTATCATTTTCCTGATCATAACTTTTTTTTCTTGCCCTAATGGATAATGTGCATCGTAAGTAACAAAATGGATACCATCGTAATAAAACTCTTCTTTCTGAAAAACAGGTTTTTTGCCAATTGTAAATAATTTCCCTTCTCGTTTTCCTGCGACAATTGTTACATCAAACCCCATTTTTTTTAAACTTTTTGCTTCTTTTTCAAACACTCGGACATCAGTAAATGAATGATGCCTTATAAGTTTACATATTTTCATCCCATGTCCTCCTTGTAAATCCCTAAATTACACTAATATATTCGATAATCATAATATTACCGTTATATATTTTTGTTCAATTAAATATATTGTATTGAGACTGTTTTCATTTTTAACAAATTATTTTAAACAGTGATATTTCTCATTTTATAAAATAACATGGCGGGAACGTTTAATTTTAAAGAGGTGAACAACTTGAAGATCATTACTGTAATCGGAGCACGACCTCAATTTATTAAAGCTGCATGTATAAGTCGACTACGCCCTTCCATTGTCAAAGAAATCATTATCCATACTGGGCAACATTATGATGACAATATGTCGACGGTGTTTTTCAAACAGTTACATATTCCTGAACCAGATTACTATTTAAACGTCGGTTCAGGAACACATGGAACACAAACTGCACGTATGATAGAGGGAATCGAAAAGATATTATTCAATGAAGAACCAGATATCGTTTTGGTTTATGGGGATACGAATTCAACACTCGCAGGTAGTTTAGCAGCATCTAAACTCCATATACCAATTGCCCATGTGGAATCAGGCTTGCGGAGTTTTAATAAAAAAATGCCTGAAGAAATAAATAGAGTGATTACAGATCACCTCTCATCACTTTTATTTTGTCCCACACACACCGCATTGGATAATTTGAAAAAAGAAGGAATTGTTTCTAACGTCCACCTTGTTGGGGATATTATGCATGATTCCGTACTCTATTATAAAACCAAAGCACATAAACAATCAGATATCCTTACTCGATTAAACCTTTCAGCTAAAAAATTTTATTTAACAACAGTTCATCGAGCAGAAAACACAGATGATCCTAATCGTTTAACTTCCATTCTTAAAACGATAAGCCAACTGGATCATGATGTCGTTTTTCCTTTGCATCCACGTACAAAGAAACAAATAGAAAAACATCAGCTCCATATCTATTTGTCTTCTCCCCACATTAAAGTAACAGATCCCCTAAATTACCTTGATATGCTAATGCTGGAAAGCGAAGCTAAAATGATTTTAACTGATTCGGGGGGCGTTCAAAAGGAAGCTTATTTGTTTAAAGTTCCTTGTATTACTCTTCGTGATGAGACAGAATGGATTGAAACTGTAACTGAAGGGTGGAATCATGTGACAGGTGTTAACACCCAGCTTATTTTAAATACAATTGATCAATTTAAGCTCCCACCAAAACATCCGGCTCTTTTTGGTAACGGAAGAAGTGCCGAAAAAATATGTCAAATCCTTTTAGAATTCTTGAAATCTATAAAAAAAAAATAACGAATGCGTATCATACATTACAACTGGAAAATCTAGTGTTTTTTCGGTTTATTATTTCATATAAATTGTGTATTATCGGACCATATTTTTCTGTAAACATTAACCAACCTTTGTTCCATATGTTCCCAACAATAAGTTTGTTCCATCGTCTTACGGGCATTTATGCTCATTCTTTTTAAAACATCCTTTCGTTCATGTAAATACAATATGGCCTTAGCATAATCTTCTGGTGCTGGATTATATTTATCAAGTACAAGTCCACATTGATATTTCCTTATAAAATTCCCCATTTCATGACACTTATTGACAATAACAGGTACGCCGTTGTTAAGATAGCTGAAGAATTTGTTCGGTAATGCATAGGAACGATTTAGTGATTTACTTACATCAAAATCAATCCACCCAATATCAACATCCATCATATATTGAGGAATATCCGTATATTTAACCCACCCTAGTTGGATAAACTTATCTTTAAGTTTATCAGGGACAGACAATGATTCACCCGTTTGTACGCCGCCGATTATTTTAAATGTAAAATCAATCGATTGAGAGCAAATATTGGTAATGGCAAATAATTTCTCTTTACTTCCTTTCATTTTATGAATAGATCCTTCATAACAAGCTACTAAACCATCTTTTTGATAATTTTTTTGCTTATACTCCTTTGCCAAAAGGGGGGTATTATATATTACTTCAACAGGTATGAATGGATTCAATGATAAATACCAAGCTTTTATAGAATCTGAAACAGTAAGAATATAGTCAGTTTCTTTCAACATATAGAATAGCATTTTACGTAACAACTCTACTTTTCTTTTGTTTTTGTGTTTCATTTCTAATGGATCGGGGACAAGTTCGTGGCTGTCATAAATTAATTTAATGTTTTTTCCCTTTTGTTTTTTCATTGCCCGTTTAATCCCAATGCCGGAATAAAGAGATAAAAATTCGTGTGCATGGTAGATATCAGCATTTTGCGCAAATCCTGTTTTTAATAGCGGATCGTTAAATTTATATTTTTCACGTGACTTTAAATTTTTTACCATTTTGTTAAGCTTCTCTCTCTTATCATCATAAGTGACTATTTTAATTCCTTCGTGGGTAAATTTCGACTGTCGGAACTGATCAATGAATAGAGTTCCATCAATATCATATAAGTACCCCTTTTTTCGAGGTACAACTAATGTCACGTCGTAACCTTTTTTCATTAAACTTTTGGCTTCTTTATGAAAAATACGTGCATCCAAAAACGGGTGATGCCTGACCAACATACACACTTTTTGACTCAAGATTAGCACCTCTTCTTAAAACAAATAATAGATCCTATCTACTTTCTCCTGTAAACTTCTTCAGTACTGAAATAATATATTCTTGTTGTTCGTTTTTTAGTTGTGGAAACATAGGTAATGCAACTGCACGTCTCGATAGAACTTCTGAGATTGGAAAAGCACTTTCTTTATAACCTAAATAGGAAAATGCTTTTTGCAAATGCAGAGGACACGGATAATAATGTCCTGTCGCTACACCTTTTTTCTTCAAATAATCAGCAAGTTGCTGTCGTTTTTCACTTTGTATAATATATAGGTGATAAACACTCCTTACATCTGGATGATTGAAAGGAACGATGAGTTCAAGATCTTGAAGATGTTTGGAGTATATGGCGGCCTTCTGTTGTCGTAATTTATTCCATTCATTCAAATGCTTCAATTTAATTCGTAAAATAGCTGCTTGTAATTCATCTAATCTGCTATTATAACCTATTATTTCATGGTAATATTTCTTCCTGCTTCCGTGGTGAGCTAAAAGGCGGACCTTCTCTGCAATATCTTTGCTATTGGTAACAACGATCCCCCCGTCACCATAACCACCTAAATTTTTCGTTGGAAAAAAAGATACACACCCGACATGACCAATACTCCCAACTGGTTCACCTTTATAAGTTGCTCCTAAAGCTTGGCATGCATCTTCAATAACATACAAATTGTGTAGCTTTGCAATATCCATAAAAGCTTCCATATCAGCAGGTTGACCGAAAATATGGACCGGAATAATTGCTTTCGTTTTTTCAGTTACTTTTTCCTCTGTTTTTTCCGGACATAAATTATACGTTTTCTCATCAATATCAGCAAAAATTGGTGTTGCCCCCACCCTTGCTATAGCTTCAGCTGTTGCAAAAAATGTATAGGGAGATGTAATCACTTCATCACCAGGACCTATCCCACAAGCATCTAATGCCAGAACGAGAGCGTCGGTTCCGTTAGCAGTAGATACAGCATATTTAGCTTTTGTATATGCTGCCATCTCCTGCTCAAATTGACGTACTTCAGGACCGCCAATGTATTGACCACTATCTATTACACGCTCGATAGCATGCATTATTTCATTCTTTAAAGATAAATACTGTGCTTTTAAATCCATTAAAGGGATGTTCATTCCTCTTCCCCCTCCCCTTTATCAATAACTGTTTGATCAATAGAAATAACTTTTGCAGGAACACCGACAACAGTTGCATAATCAGGAACATCCTTTGTAACTACTGCTCCTGCTCCAACAATACAATATTCCCCAAGTGAAATTTCAGGTAATAACGTTGCATTGTTCCCAATACTTGCTCCCTTTTTTATATAAGGACCTTTCAGAATAGTTGGTTTCCTGCTCATATATTTATCATTCGACGTAGATACTTCAGGTCCAATGAAAACATCATTTTCTATGATCATATCAGCTGTAATATATGCTCCTGTTTGAACCATACATCGACTGCCTATAGTCGTCCGGCATTCAACTTTAGAATTTCTGCCAATGACTGTTAAATCTCCTATGATCGTATTTTCACGTATACTTGCTAAGTCACCCACTAGTACATTTTCACCAAGTTTTGTACCTGAATAAAGGACAACTCCGTTTCCCACTTTGCTCCCTTTTCCTATAGTCAAAGATGCTTGTTGAGCTACTTCATGTTTAACACGCTCGTTTTTATAAGGCTGGCAACCTAAAACAGTATGAGAACCTATCACAACGTTATCCCCTAACTTCGTTCCCGAAAGTAAAACAGTATGATGTCCAATTTTAACGTTCTCACCAATGGTTACCCCTTCTTCAATGACAACATGATTTCCCAAAACACATGATTTCGGTATATTTTGACTATTCATTAGACTTACCCCTCTTTTTCTTTAATTGATAGTTAATCATTTCTTTGGTGGAGAATTGTTGGAGTGGCAGTGTTATTGATTTCTTCTCCAACATTGATTTATAGATAGCGAGGACAGTCTCAAGTGATCCTAATGTGGTATCAGCAGACACTAATGGTTTTGTTCCATGTCTGATGGAATGTATGATATCTTCGTATAAAGGGGTATGAGAAATAGCAGCTATCTGATTTATCACATTTTTATCTTCTGGCCTTTTAGCTTTGAAATTCCAATGCTTGAAGTTGTTCAACCTTTCACCTTCAAGAGAAACATACCCTTTTTCACCAAATAAACTTAAAGATGTTTGAAGATTTTGATTGAATATACCAGTTGTTCCTTCCACGATTCCAAATGATCCATTAGCATAATGAAGTATAGCAACCCCCACATCCTCAGCTTCAATCGGATGAACGAATGTCCCACCTTTTCCATAAACAGAAACGACCGGTCCCATCACCCATTGAAGGAGATCAATGTAATGAATACATTGATTCATCAAGACACCACCGTCTTTTTCCCAAGTCCCTCTCCATGGACTTGCTTTGTAATAATCCGCCGTTCGATTCCATCGAACGGTTACAACACCGTATAATAACCCTCCAAAGCGATCATCAGACATAGCCTTTTTGATAGCTTGTATTTGAGTTAAATACCTTGTTTGTAAGGAAACCGCAAGAACACACCCCAATCGGTTGGCTTCTTCCACCACTGATCGAGCTTCCTCGATCGATAATGCCAGAGGTTTTTCCACGAGAACATGTTTTTTAGCTTGCAAAGCCTGACGAATGAGTGGAATATGGGAATCAGTACTTGTAGCAATAACGACGAGTTCTATTCCATCATTTTGTAAAAATCTTCTGGCGTCTGTATAGGTTGATAGATTGGTATATCGGCTGAGATCTATTTTTTTTAGAAAGGTATTGATTTTTTCCTCATTAATATCACAAAGAGCAACTAGCTCGATCTCTTCCTCAAGTTCAATCATCGATTTGGCATGTTGTTCGGCAATTTTACCACATCCAATGAGTCCAACTTTTATCGGTTTAATTTTGACCTCCTCCTTTCCCTTTCAGGTTACAAGCGCACAACATGGGTAAACGAATCTTTAATTTCGTTTTTCGTATCAAATATTAAAGGCGCATGATCTATAATAGAGTCATAAGAAATGCTGCTATGATTGGTTAATATTACAACACAATCACTTCTGTTTAGTTGATCCGTTGTCAATTTCTGGCTGAAATATAGTTGATTATCTACCTGTAATTCATTGAGCAATGGATCATGATAACAGACATTAGCCCCCTCTGTTATCAGCTTCTTAAAAATGGTAACTGCAGGAGACTCTCGAACATCGTTAACATCCTTTTTATATGTCATGCCGATTAGCAGAATTTTGCTGTTTTTTAAATCCTTTCCTTTTGCTTTTAACAGGTTACCAATTCGCTCTACAATATATTGAGGAATGTAATCATTGATTTTCTTTGAAAGGTTAATAAATTGCGTGTCCATATTATATTGTTGAGCTTTCCATGACAAATACAAAGGATCTACTGGGATACAATGTCCACCGATTCCTGGGCCCGGGTAATAAGGAATAAAACCAAACGGTTTGCTGCTCGCTGCTTCTATAACTTCCCATATATCAATTCCCATTTCATGACATATTGCTACTGTTTCATTCATAAATGAAATGTTAATAAATCGTTGAGCGTTTTCCAAAAGTTTCGTCATTTCAGCTGCTTTTGGGGAAGAAACTTGGACGACTTTCTTAAACACTTGACGATATAGTTTGTTGATCTCTTCCAAGCATCTATCTGTTACTCCACTTACCACTTTCGGAATGTCTTCAAGCAAGTATTGCTTATTTCCAGGATCTATTCTTTCTGGTGAATAACCGATGAAATAATCAACACCTACTCTTTTGCCATTTTGTTCAAGTATTGGAACAATAACCTCTTCCGTTGTCCCTGGATAGGTTGAGCTTTCTAATACGATAAGTTGACCTTTATTAACATATGGAGATATAGATTTTAATGCTATTTGAATATAGCTTAAATCAGGGTATTGATAGTCTCTTAAAGGGGTTGGTAGACAAAGTATGCAAGCATTTGCATCATTAACCTTATGAAATTGATCGGTGACTTCAAAAGATCCTGTTTTAAATAACTGTTGGATAACGGAATCGTCAATATCTGCTAAATAGCTTTTACCTTGTTTGAGACTTTCCAGTTTTTTATTATCAATATCAATTCCTATAACATGAAAGCCATTTTGAACAAATAACTGTGCTACAGGAATACCAACATAGCCTAATCCTATAATCGCAATTTTGCTGAACCTTTCCTCATTGGATTGTTGCATGGTTAAGCGCCCCTTTAAAAACTCATTTCTTACAAGTATTTGTATGGACTACCTTTTACTTTGGTGATGGTCACTTATATTAAATTCTTAAAAATAGTTATGTATGGAAGGTCAAGAAAAAAGAAAAAAGAAAGAGTATCCTCCCCTTTCTTTCTATGAAAACAACAATTATTTACTTGTAATATATTTAGCATAGGCAAGAGGATTCAAGAAGGCTCTACGAATCGTAGCTTTATCATACGATTTAATTAATGCTGCCTTCGCAGATTTTGCATTACATTCAATTAGCCATAATTCCCCATCATTATTGAGGACAAAATCGATTCCTAATTCCCCAAAAAACCCGTATACATCCTCAACACCTTTATAGATCGTTATTAAAAATTTGTTTATTTTGTCCTGTATTTCCTCTAATCGTTCATCAGAATAATGTAACTTTTCCTTAAAGTAATTATCCAACGAATAAACAGAGGCGTTCGTTCTCATGCTCGTCACTGGAGATCCTGTATCACTAACTCTTACTGTTGTTGCTACAACCTCTATTTCCCCATCACCGTTACGTTGCACCTCTGCTCGCATATCTGTAATACTGTTTTGATTACTAGTTTCTCCTTCGATAGCCTGTTGTATAATAGCACTTCTTCCTTTTAGTATTTCCAGCAATCTCTGATTTAGTTCAGGTAAAGTATCAACATTCTTCACGACAAGTTGATTACTGTAATAAGAATATACAAACCCCCCTTCAGGCTTCTTGTTAACGCGGATAACGTTGCGGCTATAACGCCCTTTACAAGGCTTAATATAAATCCTATCACACTGATTAAACATATCATTTAAACTTTCTATCTGTTTATATTGAATAGTGAGGGGGAGATGCTTTACCATGTCCGTTTGCTGTACTAACCGATTATACACATCCCATTTATCAAAATCAGCTACTGGATTCAGAAATAATACCCCATACTCTTTCAGCTTATCTCGAAAAGCTTGAACACTTTTCTTCCCGTCAGATCGCCGATAATATAATACGTCCGGGAAAGGAAAATTTTTCTGTGTCCACTTTCCAGTTTTAGTACAAAAGTACGTACCTTTTATCCTTTTTTTGTTTAAATCCGCATCCTTTTTTGAAAAAAAGTATAAATCTACACCTACCTCCATATTTGCTTGACAGAGTTCGTTAATCTTATAAATAAAAGATTGTTTTTTTAGTTTTCGAATAACAGAAAGACTTACAAACACACCTACTAACGGCTTGATATCAGGCTGACTTCCAAAATGATTCCTATTTAAAAATGAAAGCATATTATTATTCACCTCCATCTTATACCTAATCTCATTGGTCTTAAAAGGAAGCCTTGTACTATAATATGAAAACTACTCATTTCCCGATTAAATATACAACTAGAATTAAAGATTTATCTAAAAAAACACAAATTCACTAGTGAAGAGATAGCTAAATACGTTCATTTAATAAAAAAGCATAAAACCTTCCAATGACTATTTAATGGAAGGTTATTTGATGTGTTCATTTTTTAGTGTATAGGCTATATTAATAAGCCTTTTTATAGGAAATCTTGACAAACCATTAGCTTCTTTAATTCTGGTGTCTTTCAATCGCCAAGCTTATTAACTTATTAATAAGCTCATGATATTTTATCCCGCTAACTTCCCATAACTTTGGATACATGCTTTGTTTTGTAAATCCTGGTAATGTGTTAATTTCATTTATAATTAAATCATTATCTTTAGTTAAAAAGAAGTCTACCCTAGCTAAACCTTCACACTGTAAAGCTTTAAATGCTTTTATTGCCTTTGTTTTGATCTCCTGGGTCACCGTATCTTCTAGTTCAGCAGGAATAATTAATTTTGTTCCCTTTTCATCCATATATTTAGCTTTATAAGAGTAAAATGAATTTTGGGTTACAATTTCTCCTGGTAAGGAAGCAATTGGCTCATCATTCCCTAACACAGCACATTCTATTTCTCTTCCAACTATTGATTCTTCCACTATAATTTTGGAATCATAACTAAATGCAATGTCTATTCCCTTATAAAATTCTTCTTCTGACACGACTTTACTAATCCCTACTGACGATCCTTGGTTAGCAGGCTTAATAAACATCGGTGTTCCTAGTACATCTTTTACTTCTTTAAAATTGATCGTTCCTTTCTTATTTTTTGTAAATGTCATGGAGTTGGCCACTTTTAACCCAGCATCCCGGAGGAGCCGTTTGGTGAAATCTTTATCCATACTGACAGCAGAAGCTAACACACTAGACCCAACAAAGGGGATATTAGCCACTCGGAATAGTCCTTGCATACTGCCGTCTTCACCTAAAGCCCCATGTACTAATGGAAATAGGACATCTATTTTTCCTAATGACTTCCCACTTTGTAATTCTAGAAATTGTCCCCCTTTTTCTCCTAAAACCAGTGCAATGGTCTTACCTGATTTTTTTAATTCTATTGAGTCTGGGCAATGGCTATTTACAAGACAGGTATCTAAATGATCATAAAGGTTCCATTCCCCATCTTTCGAAATTCCAATAAGAAGTATGTCATAATTTTCCTTATCAATGGAATCGTAAATACTTCTTACGGATTGTAATGAAACCTGGTGTTCTGTTGATTTTCCACCAAATAGTAAAGCCACTCTTTGTTTCACTTTTACTCCTCCTAAAATAAAGCTTTAGAGGTTCTTTCGAGAAATGTAATTATTTTTAACGTTTCTTTTTATTAATAGCAAGGCTGTAATTGGCTATAAATTCAGACGTATCTTTCATATACATACGGTGCGACCCTTTTACTAAAATGACGCTGTTAGGTTTAATATATTTTTTTAACGTTTTGTGTAAGGGTTCACGGTAGGTAAAGGAGTAAACGTTTTTAGACGGGTATCCCGCAGCAATAGCACCCTTTTTAATCCAACTGGCCTTTTTTCCTAAAACAAATACTTTATTGACTCCCTTCTTTGCTAGATACCTACCTACTTCTTGATGTCCTTTCTTAGTGTAAGATCCTAATTCAAGCATACTTCCTAATACTGCTATTTTTTCTTTACCCTCGCCCAGTTTCATGAGTACATCCGTTGCTGCTTTTACAGATTGAGGATTGGCATTAAAGGTATCATCTATTAAGAGAGAATTATTAGGTAGAGGAATAACTTTTAGTCTTCGAGCTGGGGCCTTGTACCTTCTTAACCCAACTCTTATTTGTGACGGAGTAAAACCTAATTTACGAGATATAGCGATGGCAAATAATGCATTGATTACATTATGTTCACCAAATGTTGGAATAAAAAAACTTTCTAATTTTTTATTTAATGAAACTTGAAAAGTCATACCATTATTTACATATTGAATATTTTTCGCCTGATAATGAGCTTTATTTTTTATACCTACTGTCACGATTTTTCCTTTAAAATTCTTTTTTGTAAGCAATTTAGAATTTTCATCATCATTATTTAACAGCAGTGTTCCCTTTGGATTCATATATTTAATCATAGCTGACTTTTTTCTAGCTGTTGCTTTTATACTATTTCCAAGTTTCCCATAATGGGCTGTTCCTACATTTGTTATAACACCAAAATTTGGTTTAATATGGCGAAAATGGTATTTACCCGCTGCCCTGCCTAAGCCCATTTCTAAAATAACGGCCTTATGGTGAGGTCTAATCGATTTGACCATTTCCTTCGTGTGCTTAGGCAAATTACGATTCCCTGGTGTTTTCAATACATTTTTCCAATTCGTTTTTAGAACAGAATAAATAAAAGCCGTCGTTGTTGATTTTCCTGCACTCCCGGTCACACCAATGACAGGAATTCTAGGGTTCCTTGATGCCATAAGCTTACCTCCTCTAAAGATTTTTTACACTTTTCTATTCGTACTTCATCTTATTGATTTAAAAGAAAGCTTGTGTAACTGATAGCCTACTTTGATTAAAAAAAGGCCTTTCTACCATAAAAAGAAACCCAGCTTCATTGGTGTTTTATTTCATTTAAAACTAGGACTTTATAATGGGAAGTTGTTCATTATTCATCATTAGTCCATACATTTTTATAACTGACACATATATTATTTTAAAGTTTAAGAGGCATAAGGTGGTGACAAAGATGAATGCTTCTTTAACCATCGGTACTTTAACCACGAAAAAATTTATAAATAAATTATTAAAACAAAAATCTCTGACAAAAGAGAATGTAAGATTAAAGTTTTATGCATTGGTTAATGAAAGTAAAAAAGCGAAAACAGATCTTTTTTTCTTTTCCATAAATGATGTAAATATAAAAAAACTTACTATTTTCGGAACTTATTATAATGAAGAAAAGAAAAAATGGCTCCAAAAAAACTTCCCTTTTCCAGATGTATTTTATAACCAAATTGCACGAGGACTTGATAACCCAGGACGTCCATTTCGTCAATTACGTAGAAAACTCATGGAACAAGGGGTTACACAACTCAACTCGAAAAACGATTTTGATAAATGGGAGCTGTACAAAGAGCTTTCTAAAATAGAGGAAGTTGATCCATACTTGCCCCGTACAAAACGATTTTATGAATATGAGGATCTTAAAAACATGATCCATGCTCATCCTTCTGTTTATGTAAAATCAATCCATGGTAGACGAGGAAAGGCCATTATGAAAATAATAAAAGATTCCCCAAGAGGCTTCCGTTGTCTGTTTTATTCATCCAAACTGGAAATATATAAAGTCGACACACTGAGGAAAGTGTTAAAAATAGTAAAAAAATTTTTTGGTGATAAAACCTTATTAATACAACAAGCAATTAATTTGTCTAGTTACACTAACCGTATATTCGATATGCGTGCCGAAATACAACGAGATGGGAGGGGAAACATTAGGATTGCTGGAATTCCTGTGCGGGTAGGCCAAAAAGACTCCCCAGTCACTAGTTCTAGAACAAAATCGGAAATCTATCCGTTTGAAACCTTCTTCAGAGAAAAACTAGGATACTCTCGGCGTGAATACAGAAAATTATTAAAGAAAGTGAATCTATTTTTAGAAACTGTCTATAAGAATACAGAAAAAATATACGGGCCTTTTGGAGAGCTTGGGATTGATTTTGGATTAGATCAGCAAGGAAGGCTCTGGCTCATCGAATGTAATGCAACATCAGGTAAAAAAGCATTTATACAAGCTTATAACGAAGATACCATCATGGAATCAAAAAGAGTTTTGTTGGAATATGCAAAGGGGCTGATTGACGAAAAAAACGATTTCCCCTGACAAAACCATTGGGATTTTAGGTGGAATGGGACCTATGGCAACAATGGATGTTTTCAGAAAGATCATCCTTCATACACAAGCGGAAAGGGATCAGGATCACCACAAAATCATCGTTATGAACAATCCTAAAATTCCTTCAAGAAATGAAGCGATCCTAAAATCTGGTCAAAGCCCTTTAGAACAATTAATCTTATCAGCGAAGGCTCTCGAAGAAGCAGGTGCAGATTTTATTATTATGCCATGCAACACTGCCCATCTTTGGTACGATGACCTTCAGAAGGAAGTAACCATTCCCATTCTAAACATGATAAAAATTACCGCTGAAACACTGAAAAATACTCCTTACAAACATAAACAAATTCTTCTTTTAGCTACTTCAGGAACCGTTTACTCTAAGTTATATCAAAAGGAACTTGAATCTGCAGGGCTTTTTCTTTGTGTTCCATCTAAATCAGAGCAAAAGATCATCTCCTCATCCATTGAAGCTGTCAAAAGGGGGTTGATTAAGAATAACCCTTATTTAAATTCTCTTAATAAAATAATAAAAAAATACTATTCAAAAAACGTCACTATTATACTCTCAGGTTGCACAGAAATTCCATTACTTTTTCCTCATTTGGAGAACAATTGTGAAAAAATAGATACGAACTTACTCCTAGCACAGGCTGCTATTCACAAAGCTAGAGAAGAGCAAAAGGTAAACAAGGTAGGTGGAATAAATATGCAGACGAAACATATTCAACTATCTGGTAAAGTTCAAGGAGTAGGGTTTAGGAGGTATACGTACAAGCAAGCCCTCCTATACAACATTGTTGGCTGGGTTAAAAATAATCCTAATGGGACAGTAGAAGTTGTTGCTCAAGGGTCTTCAGAAAACATGAAGCTTTTCATAAAAAGACTTAAAAAAGGCCCTAAAAAAGCAAGGGTTACAGAATTTAAATGTTTATCTGTGACTCATAAAACAAATTATACAAATTTTAAAATAAGATCTAAATAATTTCATAAACCACACCTAAAAAAGCAATTACTTCGTCAAGGAGAATAGTGTAATTTACCATTTGTTTTAACTATGATAATTCACCTATTTATGTAGCAGATGCCGTTACTAAATAGGAGAATGCTTATTATAGTATAGTAAGTCAATTTTAAAAAAAAAGGTGATATTAAATGCGGTCTGATACAAAAGCAAAAAAAACGATAATAGGCGTTTTATTACCAAGAACTACCATCAAGAGATTGGAACAACAAAAATCCAGCTTGCGTTGGGATGAAATGGTTCAAGCAAATAAAAGGTGGAAAACGAAACTTTATTTTTTTTGTTATGAAGATATCGATCTAAAGAACCAAACGATAAGTGGCGTTTTCTACAATGCTCGTTTAAAGAAATGGAAAAGGAAAGAATTCCCTTATCCTAATGTATTGTACCGCCGTGTAGGTAGTTTCAATAACAAGGGGAAAGAATTTAAGCAGCAGTTAGATAGTCTAGGTACAAAGATATTGAATTATGAACGTATTTTTAATAAATGGGACCTTCATCAACATTGTGAAAAAAACGAATTCCTGTGTTCTTACGTACCTACTACCATTTCTTATGAAGATTCTGAAAGCCTATTGCATATGCTTAACAAATATCGTGAACTGTATTTAAAGAAATACAGCAGTGGCCAAGGGAAGCATGTTATAAAGGTCTTAAAAAATTCAGAAAACAATTATGAATGTCACCATTTTAGAAAAAGATTAACTGTTAAAAAGTTTGAAAGCTTCTCCTCGTTAGTGAACTATATCGAGAAATTCTTTCGCAATAAAGGATTTATCATTCAGCAAGCTATTCAATTAAAATGTTATAATGGCAGGCCATTCGATATTCGAGCAGAATTACAAAGAGATAATAACAACCAAATAAATATTATAGGAATTATGGTACGTATTGGGAAAGAAAATTCACCAGTTACCACCCATGGAACTAGCTACACATTAGAGGATTTCTTTATAAATAAATTAAACTATACAGAGACAGAGTTTTCCAAACTAAACAATGAAATAAATATCTTTTTAAAAAAGGTTTACGAAAATATTGAGGAGATGTATGGATCCTGTGGTGAGTTAGGAATTGATTTTGCAATTGATCAGCAGGAAAAAATTTGGTTTATAGAAACCAATGCCCAAACGAAAAAAGTATCACTAAAGAAAGCCTATGGAAGAGAAAAAGTGTATGAATCGTATAAAAATTTACTTGGGTATGGAAAGTTAATAACGGAAAAACCTGGATTATTTATGAAATCTGCTAAAAAAACATATGACCACAAAAGCTATTCGTTAAAATAATATTTTTAAAATCGAGTAGGGGGCGCGTTTACGCGCCGACCTCTCACATTACCGTACATAAGTAACGGTCGCTTCTGACATCAAAAAAAGTGTTACGGGTAATGCCCGGAACACTTAAAATAATATTCTTTATCATTACTAGAGGAGGATTATGTTGCTAAATATATCCTCCTTCTTGATTTGCTATATATTTTGCATATTCTAAAAGGTTAACACTTGACCTTCTTAATCCCTCCTCGCCATAAGCTTTTTTCAAAGAAACTTTTGCTGACTTGGAATTGCACTCTATATACCATATCTCTCCATTTTTGTCTAAACCAAAATCGATGCCGATCTCCCCGCACACCCCATATAAACTTTCAATGGATTTATAAGCTATTTCTAAAAAATCTTTCATTTTCAAATTTATTTGTTCAAATTCTTCATCAGAATAGTCCAAGACACTTTTAAAAAAGTCTTCCGTTGTATAGCTTGATGCATGTGTAGTGATAGGAGATCCTTTTTGACCACTACGAGCACAGATTGCAATAATTTCTATCTCGCCTTGCCCATTTCTTTGAACCTCTGCCCGAAAATCAACCAAGCTATCTTCAATTGATATTAAATCAATTCCTTGCTGCATTAAAATATCATCTTTACGGAAGAATTTTTTTATTTTTTGAACAAGCTCTGATAAAGTTTCCACATTATTTCGTACCAGGCCTTTTTTAGAGTGATAACTATAGTCATAACCGTTTATTTCGTTTTTTTGAATCCTCATTACTTGTTCTCCACGGCCACATTTGTGTGCTTTTAAATAAACAGTGGTATATATATTTATCATTTCCTCTAATCCTTTTTTGTTTTTATACCGTTCTGTCCATGGTAAATAGGAGTTCATCTCATCCATTTCCTTTAAGCCTTGATAAACTTCCCATTTATTAAAGTTATTTTCATAATTTAATCGTTTGACTCCATGTTGTCTTAATTTTTCCCTTAGCTTTTTATATTTTCGACTCGTTAGACTAGGTGTCCTTCTATATAAAACATCGGGAAATGGGAACTCTCTTTCCTCCCACATGTCTGTGTCATAATTAAAATATAATCCTTTAATTTTATTATTCTCAAAGTCTATGTTTTTTAATGAACAATAAAATAAATTAGTACCAACCTCTTTGTTTGCTTCAACCAGCTTTCGCTTTAAATGTTTTTTTCGCTTTAACTTTTTCATATAACGGGAGGTTGTAAGGACCGCTATATATGGTTTGGATATAGACTCATTGTTCAAAAACATTATTTTATTCATCTGCCTTTCTTTTTATAAGTGGTAATGGATAAAAGAAGTATCATAAAAACATATCGTAGGAAATTGAGAAGATTCTAGTGCAGTGATAGAAAAAAGAGTCCTTTTAATAACGAAGGGCTGTGTTATTTTTATATATAGAACAAACATATCTAAAGGGAATTTTATTACGGTAAACCCATATATTTTTCCGATAGGGTTGAAAGTTTGCTTCTAAAAACCAAATATTTTCCTGTTCATCTATTGCAAAATCAAGCCCAAATTCAATAAAGTTGCTGGACTTGTCGGCTAATTTTTCAGCTATGTCCTTACTTAACCTATAAAGTTCTTTTTTCGTCCTTTTTGAAATTATTTTTTTCAGTGAATTAATTGTAATTCCACCTTGGTCTAAGTTAGTAACATCCCAGTTTTCTTTACCTAATCGACCTATCGCTCCCGTAACCTTCCAGAAGTCACCAGGATATTTTTGTGGAGAAACTCGTACATCGAACTTTTTATTAGTAACACGTTTCAAGTCAACTCCTTGCTGGACATAAAACTTTTCTGGCTTAGGAAAAGTTCGATTACAGAACTTCTCAAGTTCAGACTTTGGAATCTCCAATAATTGTACCGCTTGTTTATTATAAAATTTAATGATTATATTTTTCTCCTTCCTCTCGAGAGTATAAATGTTATTTCCTTTCTTGCTTCTTCTCCTTTTAATAAAAACAAATCCATATTCTCGTAATAACCTGGACAACGTTTTATAGCTTAATGGACGAGTTTTCAGAAGGTGTTTTCTAATGGAAGGAAACTGCTTTAAATACATGTGATCATCGTACTTATCCCGTTCCTTTATACTGCATGCATTGAAAAAAGTTCTGTTTTTTTCTTTTTGAAGGGTTTCTATTTTTTCTCTTTGCCTTTTATTGAAAATGGATGAATTACATTTGTAGAGGTTTATATGTGGAATAGAAACCACTTCTTCTCTTATTAGATCTTTCTTATGATCATAGACATAACCATCTACAGTTAATTTTTTCATATCGATCTTTTGAATTGAGTAAAAACAGACATCAACATGATTTTCCTTTGCTAATTTACAGTAAAAAGAATAATAATCATCTTCCCTATCCTTTATTTTTTTTTCAGAAAGGACAATGCCAATCATATATCAACCACCCCTCATCCCTTTCCATTTGACTCACTTAAAAATAAGACAGGTTCTAAATGCATATAAATCAAGAACGGAGCCTTTTATTTATAGGCTCTGTTAAAGAACTTTTTAACAAAGTTGATTTTCGCTTCAGATATTCGCTTCAATCAACATCAAAATCTAACAGCGCTTATTAATAAAATTTCATTGTTTTTTGGTTATCGTCATCTAACCTATACTATTCGCCCCCCTAGAAATTCGTATAGACAATTGTGGTTAATATTGTAAAATACTTCGCGATCTTTAAAGGAGAAATAAACCAATGATTACAATATATCCAGCAGAGATAATAAAGACCGATACAGGCGTGAGATTACAAGCCCCCTTTAAAATGAATAATATGGAAAATGTACTTTGGTATGAGGTTGAGGAGAAATATGGTGACTTTTTAACAACAGAAAGAGCCGATGCTTTTGTGGTTGGATTATTGTGGTTGGCTATTAAAAAAGTTCAAAATATTGAAGTTGTTGCTCCCATCTCAGAAAGACTGTATTTTACTTTAAATAATTACTTGATCCCTGTCTTATCAAAACAATATGGTAAAAAAACAATAAAGATTAGGTGTTCTGAACTTGCTGGGCAACCAGTAGGAAATACTGGGGCGGTTGGTACTGGACTATCCTGTGGCATCGATTCATTTAGTACCATCTGTGACCATTTGCATAGTGAATTTCAGAATTATAATATCACCCATTTCACTTTTTTTAATGTGGGATCTCATGGGGGAAAAAGAGCTCAAAAACTCTTTACAAGAAGGGCAAACAACTCGAGAGCATGCGCTAACGAGCTTGGAAAAGAGTTGATAACTATCGATAGCAATATAAGTAAAGTTTTAAGAATGCGTTTTGAGTCAACACATACCCTTCGAAGCATGTCTGCCGTGTTAACCCTTCAAAAATTATTTAACGTATATTACTATGCATCCTATGCACCGCTTGATTATTTTCATATGGATAAAAGAAATCCAGCCTATTTTGATCCCTTTACGTTGAACATGCTATCTACAGAAAGTCTACACTTGTTTTCATCAGGGGTTAACCGAACAAGATTTGAAAAAACTCGTATGGTTGCCCATTACGAACCATCCTATAAATATTTGAATGTGTGTGTGAAAAGTGCAAAAAATTGCAGTAAATGCTGGAAATGTCTTCGAACATTATTATCCTTAGAGATCATTGGGAAGTTAGATAACTATGGATCTATCTTTAATCTTAATAGGTATTATAAAGAACGGGCCAGATACATTTCTAAAGTATTAGAAAAATCCAGCTCAGATATATTTCTAAAGGAAATTCATGATGAAATGGTCCGCACAAACTTTAAAAAGTAAAAGAAACTTTACATTTCACATCTATATATTTTTCGATTTCCCGCTTCCGTACTTCCCATTAGTTGTATGGTTGAAAATATTTCTTTCAGTTCTTTTGGTACTTCAGAGTTATGAGTTGTTTCAAAATAGACAACTTTTTTCGTATGATTGATTAGGTTGTCAGCAAGAATTTTATGATTAAAATATTCTTCTCCAGCGAATACAAAGGTTGTATCCGCTTTTTCTAATTGACACGGCTGTGAGAAGTCGACATTTTTGAAATAACAAGGCTTAGCAAATAAAGTATTTGCACGTATAGCCGCAGTTAATAATTGATTACTTACATCTAGCCCCATAACCTTAGTGGCCCCTTCCATGGCAGCATAAAAGGAATACATGCCATAACCGCACCCTACATCTAATACCGTTTTGCCCTTTAAGTCTTCACTTTTTATATAAGGCAAGTTAGTTGATGAATCGTTTTTATCTAGGTTTCCTGTTATTATTTGCAACAGCTTTTGGTACGTTTTTCCATCATCGTTTACTCCAGAATATCTACTTGGTTGTTTCGTAATTTTTTTCAAATGCCTTTCCATTGATATTTCCTTTGCTTTAATCTCCCTGCCTAAATATAAACAAATAGATGCCCGATGGTTCCCATGTATAACCACATATTTCCCATCCATTCTTTTACAAACTTTAATGGGGGATTGACAACCATCATGAAGAATGTCACTTAGTAAGGTTTCAAATTTCTTTAGCTTCCTCTTCTTTTCTTCTATTCTATTTTTACGAGGTTTGAGATACCCCCAAGATGCCTGTAAATAATCTAAATATAACACGTCATTTCCTAGCAAAAACTGATAATGTGGTGTTTCGGTGAGAGGAACGGTATGGTAATGTTCCCCAAATAATTCCGCAGTCCCTATATGCTGCTGTCCAAAAAATAATTCCTTTGGGTCTATTAATCTTTCTTTCATACGTAACCCCCTTCACTAATGGTAATCTTTAAAAATTATAATACAAAAAATGAAGCCTTAATCTTTGGTGATTACATCGACGGCATCGTATAAAAGTTGATACAGTCGTTTCTCATATTCCTTTTTCTTTTCACTCATTTTCTCCCTATATTCCTTACTTTCATGGATGAGCTTATGACACTTTTCTAACACCTGTTCTCCTAATCTTGCTTCATCCGTTCTAATAACTAAATCTTCGCATTGGAGAGAAAGGGCAAAATCCATGCATTTTGCTCTATATCCAAGGGAGATAAATGGCGTACCAACTGCTGCAGAAAATACATTAGCATGCAACTTGAAATTAATGGTAAACAAGCACCTTTGTAACATTTCTCCAAGTTCCTCAATGGGATAGACAGTATCAATGAATCTCACATTCTTTCGATCATCCAAGCCTTCCACCAGCTTTTTCATTGCCGATATATCTTTATACCACATTGGGAATAGGACTATCTTAAAATCCTTTGCTAACGATGAAATGACTGATTGCATCTCCATACGGATGTTATGTTCATCCCTACCGTATAAACGATTAAACGTCGTACCCCAATTAACACCAATAACCTTGTCATTCATCCATGACAAACCTTGCTCTTCCATTATTTTTCCTGATTGCTCCTGTATAGAGAGCAATAACCCAGGATCTCCGCAGATTCCTATCTTATTACTATTGCAGCCTATTTCTTTTAGATAGTTTTTCGTATTCGGACCTCTTACACCAACAAGACAACTATTATCAACGGCCCTTCGAAGTATTTTAGCGCTTTTAGGAAGTTTTGAATGGAAATCCCCATTCCAGGTTTCTTCATTCTTCCCATCCTTGCCAGACCCCCAAATCATGGTGGGAATCCCTTGACTTTGGGCAAATAAAAGCATTTTAGCATTTTTGGAGGTTAGAAGGGAGCCACCACCTAAGACAACAAAGTTAGGATTATAGTCTAAAAGATCCTCTTTGGTAAAGGTGCCGGCGTAGACAGACTTTATCTCCACCTCTCTCTTTCTTGTTCTTGCAGCCTCTCCCATTTTTTCAACGAAAATATCACGACATACATCATCACCAAGATTACCAAAACCGACCCAACCAAGATAGAGAATTTTATTCATGAATACCTCCCCCTCCATACCATAGATTAAGGTCTAATTATTCAAAGCACATTATTCTTCAGCACCTTTTTGTTTATCATAAAATTGATCCCTAAAAATACGACGTTTATCTTTCTGTTTCCATATTTCCGGATAAGCAAGACCATCCATTACATGGCCAATTTCAAGGGCAACTTTATTTTGCTCCCTTGCTAGCCTGGAACTTAGAATCAAACCAGGTACACCAGCACCTACTAACGCAATATCCCAACTACCTTTAGACTGGTTGAGTTCGGAAAATACAGGCTCGATATCCTCCCAACTTTCTAAATTATACGTATTACTCACAATCAATCTCCTTTTCTTCAATCGTTTTGCTGCATTAATGGCTTCCCTTCCTACTAATACTACTTTGTTTTTCTTGATTAATTCGTGAAAATATCCTCGCTTATATAAATCATCATTAATAAAGGCATTGGTGATATAAGGTGGTTTAATATGATGCTCTTTTAAATAATCTCTGCACTTATTATATGTCCCCTTTCCTTCTGTTCGGAGCCCTACAATATCTGCAGTAACTAATGCAGTATGCATATCCTTCATAAGTGCTGCTGGGGGAGGGTACGGGATGCCCATAAAAGGAAATATCTTTTTTGCCCTTGCACCACGCCACCTTTCGTGCCAACGATTGGCTAAAAATGTGACAGGTACATCCCCAAGCCGAATAAGGGAAAGGGGATGGTTGTTCTCTATTGCATGGTCGATTATTTCCATAACCTTTTCTGGCCAAATACCTTTTCTTTGATATATCGCTTCCAACCTTTCAAATCGGTTCATCGTTCCTCCTCCCTTGTTATGTTAAATAAAGTAGTTAACCAGTCATTTATTGTCTTCTCCACAGTCCAGGATTTGAGAATATTCTCCCTTGCTCCAATACCTAACTCCTTTAATTGTTGGCGGTTAGATAATAGAAATGTTATTTTTTCTATGAACTCCTTTGGATTATCGCTATTTAAAATTAATGATTGCGCTTCGGGAGAAGCTGCTGTCTTTACATACCCAACGTTTGTGGAAAGGACTGGGATTCCGCACGAATAAGCTTCCATGGCTGGTGCGGGTCCTCCTTCATTTGCGGAAGTAACAAGAAGTAAATCAAAGCTATTATACAGTACAGGCATTTCTTCTATTGATCTCATATTTTCCTTCGTTGATTCTATAAACGCAACAGCTGGGTTATCCTTAAACGCCTCCACAATAGGTTGATAAAGTGTTTCGTAATTTTTGCCAATTCGTCGTTTATTACCTACCCAACCGATGACAAACGGTTCTTCGTGTGGGGGCTTCTTATCTTCCATTGGCTTAAAATGATCGCTATCAACAAAATGTCGAATATATTCTGTTTGCGGGGCATACTTTCTTAAAATCTCTGTAAGGTTAGGGCTTATTGCTCCTAATCTATCAATTTTTTTTAACGTTTGACGAATAAATGGGTAGTTAGGTTTTATACGTTCCTCCCATTCTTTGAATGTATGAATGTTTGTTGTAAAGTAATTAAAACCACCTACTTGTGAAGAATCTATTCGCACTTTTTTCTTTAGTAAATGAGCTGCAGTGCCTATGCTTAACGTTGAAATGACATCATATTCCCGGTTAATTGCTTCGGCACCCTCTTCTTTAATAAGCTGCTTCATTTTCTTTTCCGCTATAATCTCTAATTGAGGGTGATATTTTTGTATAATCCGGGCTTTATATCCTAATATCCACCAATCCACATCATAAATGAGAAGGTGTTTCCCCATACAGTTTCACCCATTCCTTTTCCCTTAGGTTATCCCCTATTTTACTTTCCTTACCTACAAATCTAGAAATACAGTTTACAAACTCTTTCACACGAATAGCCGTTGAGTGATTCTCCCTTACCATTTCATACCCTCTTTTCGCAATTTCAAGACGTATGTCTTCATGCTTCAAATAATATTTAGCCTTTTCAAAATAATTATCCTCATTAATTGCAACGAAGGTTTCTTTATCTACAAATCCTAAGTCAGCTAATTCCTGCGATGCTGATCCCAGTACTAATGTATTACATGCGGCTACCTCATAATATTTCGCAATAGGGTATTTATAGATAGAGTCGTCTGTTAGGAATATCTTGGCCCTGTTTATTTCACGTGCATAATTTTCCCCGATCAAAGCCTTTGCTTTTTCTTCCTCTGTGAAATATCGATAACCTGGATGCTTATGCCTTACAAAACCTTTTACTCCTTTCATTTCTTGAGCCATTTTTGCTCGGAACGGGTAGGTTTTCTTGCTTATTACTCCCATTAGTAAATAATCGATCCGTTTCCTTAGTCCATAATCTTTAAATATGGGAGTATAAACATGATGGGGAAGCCACACAAATTTATCCGTATACTGTGGGTGAAACCGTGAAAAAGCATCACGGTATAAACTAAAAATTAAATCTATCTTATTTTTTTCTACGAAACTTCTAAAAAACTCGTGGTTCCCATGTAAATCTGTATATAAAAATCCTTTTGGAATATTTACACGATCTAACCCAAGTAGTGGTTTAGTCTTTTTCAAGTCATCCATATAGATAAAATCCGGTGTAAAATTTAACTTGCTAAGGATATCTTCCATTTCTCCACCCTTAGTAATAAACTCTACATGGACATCATCTAATTTTGCTATTTCCCTTTTAAAATACTCACGGTTCTCTTTTACATAATTTTTCTGATCAACCGTACAATACAATATTTTCAATTTATCGTTAAGATCGGTCTTAGCAACCTCTCGATGTAATCTATCTTCCGTTGCTTCTACTGTCAGCTTTCCTACTCTTTCTGTCTCTTTTTCTTTCTCTTTTTCATGTGTTTCCTCTTGTATTGTTTCTTCTGACTTTTCCGTTTCCTCTTTAATTCTTTCTAATCGTTCTATTTTCAAATAACCATTTTTATTTTTTGTAAATACTGGTGTGTATTCATTCCCCCACTTGTATAAATAATGGGAAATGACTTTTTTTCTCATTACATTTCTTATCTCAATGGATTTCCTTCCTGAAAGTTGGTTTTGGTGGATCATACAATTGTATAGTAGTTTATCAATCCAAAAAACTGGGTATTTTTCTACTATTTTCAAACACATAAGACGATCTTCCATCATTCGGCCTTCCACAATATTATTCGTCTCCCATCCACCCACTGCACGAACTGCCTCGGTTCTGTAACATCTGGGCGTAACCATATAGGTTAAATACTGCAGAAAATCGTATTTATCCGTGAACTGTCGGTGACGGATAAATTTTATTTTCTTTAACCTCCCATTAAGCTTTCTGTATAAGTTACTGTTTCCATAAAACAAAGCCGTGTTTCCATCGGCTTGTTGTATCGCATCGACTAATTCTTGTAATGTGTTACTCTCAAACCAATCGTCGGAATCTAGCTGTACGAAGTATGGTGTATCAATAAAACGAAGGGCCGTGTTTAATGCACTGGATATACCTTTGTTTTCATTACACTTAATGAGACGAATTCTCTTATCATGTAAGAAGGGGTTTATAATATTCACTGTTCGGTCCGTTGATCCATCATCAATTATTAAAAGTTTCCAATTTTCATATGTCTGGTTTATAACACTTCGAATGGCCTTATAAATTGTTTTTTCCCGGTTATAGACAGGCATTACAACCGTCATCGTTAGTGAAGTCATTTTATCCCCCCTAAGACACTTCTGGAAAAATAATCAGTTCCTTTCATTTATTCGTCCCCCATAACCTAAAAATGTTTTGATTTTGATGATGAATATGTTTAAAAGCATTTTTAGTATCTACAACTATCCTTGAATGTTTGGCTATCATTTCGTAATCATACCAATCATGATTTGTCACTAGTAAGACACAATCATATTTATTTAGTTCTTCATAATTTAACGCTATGGATTGTACTTCCATGCCATTTTTATCTTTGAAGCTTTGAACATAAGGATCGTTATAGGTAATATGTGCCCCTTTCACTTTTAGTGATTCATAGATTTCTAGACTTGGTGATTCACGTAAATCCCCTAAGTTCGCCTTGTAGGACACCCCTAATAACAGTATCTTAGATCCATTTATTGCCATCCCATGGGTATTTAGTATATCGCCTACTTTATTAACCACATGTTTTGGCATAGATTTATTAATATCTTGTGCAAGTTCTATATATTTACAATTAAAATTAATGCCTTTCCCTTTCCAAGCGAGATACATAGGATCTAGCGGAATACAGTGACCACCAACTCCCGGTCCTGGATAAAATGGCATAAACCCAAAAGGTTTCGTACTAGCTGCCTCAATCGTTTCCCATATATCCAAACCTAATCTATCGCACAACATGGCCACTTCATTAATAAAGCCAATATTGATACTGCGGAAGGTATTTTCCAGTAACTTCGACATCTCTGCTACTTTAGGAGAAGATACTGGAACTAGTGTATCAACTGCTCCTTCGTATAAACACATTGCCAATTGGCTGCATAATTTCGTTGTTCCACCTATCACTTTTGGAGTGTTTTTCGTATTGTAGTTTGTATTACCGGGGTCCACACGTTCAGGTGAAAAACAAAGAAAGTAATCTTCCCCTACGACATACCCTTGTTTTTCCAGCTGCTTTTCAATTAATTCTTCTGTCGTCCCTGGGTAAGTTGTGCTTTCTAAAATGATTAATAACTCTTTATGCATATACTTTCTTATTTTATCTACAACTGATTCAATGTAAGAAACATCGGGGTATTGGTATTTGGTTAAAGGAGTGGGAACACAGATGCTAATCGTATCTAATTTGTTAATGGTGGAAAAATCATTTGTAGGGATAAGCCTTTTATTATTTACTGCGGTGCGAACATCCTCATCTGCTACCCCCGTTATATTAGAGTTACCTTCCTGTAAATGTTTGAGTTTTTCTTCATTAACATCAATTCCAAACACGGTATATCCCTTTTTGGTTAATTCCACCGCTAACGGTAAACCTACATATCCAAGACCAATGACACCAACGTTCGCCGTTTTTTCCGTTAATTTTACTTTTAAGTGATTATAACAATCGTTCCCCTTCATACATAACCCTACTTTCAGCCTTTAACTTCTTCTCTCTATTCCACGAGGGATCTGAAATTATCCGTATAGTCTATAAGTCTTCCATTTCTATAGAAATTTTTTTCTTCGCTTTTCCACGTATGATGATTAGGATCCGCCTTCCTTATGCACACATAATTGGCTTTGCTGGAAGCATAAATTTTAATGTTTTTTTCTTTGCATTTTTTTAAGAACATTCTATCTCCGCCCATGTTCTTTGGAGGGAACTTAAGTTTACGGAAAACCTCTTTCTTCAAGCCTAATGTAGCCCCAAAAACGTAATTAACAAACGTATTTTCATTACCTTCATGACGAAGAAGAAGTGCTTTTTGACTTTCTAAATAGCAATAGCTTGT
The DNA here is from genome assembly GCF_030813435.1 of Evansella vedderi. Lineage (GTDB taxonomy): Bacteria > Bacillota > Bacilli > Bacillales > Salisediminibacteriaceae > Evansella > Evansella vedderi. The sequence continues at coordinate 115,307 of NZ_JAUSUG010000010.1, forward strand.
AGTTTTACCTACTATATCTGCATTGCTATTATAGAAACAGTTAATTTGTTCTTTTATATAAAAAGGAGAGTAATAGTCGTCATCATCCAATTTAAATACATAAGGATAAGAAGATTTTTCAATCCCATAATTAAAGCATTCCCATAAAGGAGTATTTTCTGGTAATTGATAAATGGTTACATTTTCATATTCGTTTCCTTTTGCTTGCCATCTATCTATGGACATATTATCTTTGTTCAAGACAACGATAAGTTCTTTTTCAGGATAATTTTGTCGTTCGTAGTTTTCGAACACATCATTCATATGATTATCCCTAATTGTACAAGTAATGATGGAAACCATTTTATACCTCTCCTACATATAATTTAATAAGGATATTCTCCATATTCTTATGCATTTTCCCTATAATGGTGTAGGCAAATATCCTTATCCAATAGTTTTTTACCCAATGTTTCTATTTGTATAGCAAACTAAAAGAGACCCATACTGTTATTTGCATTTCCATTTTCTAACTAAAAAACTCTGTTAAACTTTGGTGTTGATTTTCGCTTCAGGATGTGGTGCAGGAGCAAACAGTAGCGAGTGGCACCCAGATTCGTATTCTCAGGGTAGACCTCCATGGAAATGAAAATTTGCACCATGGAGTATGAAAATACAAGTTTTTATTGCAGTTTGTGTGAGCGGAAGCCCACGAGACTCCTGCGGGAACAGCGAGCCAGGTAAGACCCCACAGGGCGTAAGCCCGAGGGGGCTTGCGGTTCGCCCGCGGAAAGGGAGTGGGCTGCAGCGAATACCAACTCAGTATTTGTATTATACGAGGGTAGACTTCTATGCAATAGTAATTTTGCACCATGAAAAATGAAAATTTTAGCCTGCATAGGAATGAGCGAAGGTCCGTGAGAAAGAGACAGCAGAAGTCGCGAGGAGGCTTGGCAGGTCACCCACGGAAAGCAAGCGGGCCGTAGCGAATGACAACATGATTGATATTTTCACGGTAGCCTAATAAAAAAGAAAGGGAAATGTATTATAATAAATCAATGTTGAATAGGAGTTATGTGTAATGAAGATTTTAACTATTCTCCTCAGCTGGAATCGTCCAGATTTACTTACCCGGACAGTAGAATCCTATTTTGAAAATACATCCTCACCTTTTGAATTCATGATTGTGGATAATGGATCCGATAAAGAGACCTTAAAAACATTGGGGGATTTATCCGGTAAATATAAGATGAATGTTTTGAAGTTAGAAAAAAACATAGGGGGATTAGCATTTAATAAAGCTTTAGGCGGTATCGAATTAAATCCGTATGATTATATTCATTTTTCAGAAAACGATATTGAATACTTACCTGCTTGGGACCAGATTCTCTTAAAAAAACTGGATATTTTTTCTGACATAGGACAAATTTCTCCCTTTTCCCCATTCCCGCAAACATCTCAAGGAGAATTCTCTTGGGAAAAAGCAGCAACGAAAGTATCCAAAAATAAAGAAACGATTTATATGGCAAAACACAATGTAGGAACAACTTCTATTATAAGAAGCAATTTAATTAAAGATGGTCTTCGTTGGACAAATCTAGAACGAAGCAACGGAATTCGCTTCCCACATGATGGCCGCTTTTCCCGTCATGTCAAAAGATTAGGTTGGAAAGTAGCCTTTAATGACCGTTATGTTGTAAAAAACTGGGGGCATACAATCGAAGAACTGCAGAGGGATTTAGATTATTATATCAAGAACCATCAGGCTAAATCATTCCATCGTTTTGAACAAAGGTTGGATGACTTTGGCTATATTATTCAAAAGAATTCATCGGGTAATTTTACATTAAAAAAGAAGTAATGGTTTCTCGTCTATTTACCCACTACTTCTAGGTGAATGAGTATATACTTGTTTCCCTGTGTATGAGGCTATTTCTCTAGTAAAATGGGGGTAACGATGACGATAGTTTCTATCGAGTCTTTCTCCTACCTTTTCGAGGGCGTAGAAATTATCCCACTCATAATCATTTGGTTTATATTTCCTCATTCCTAATCCCTTTAGCATTTTTTTCTCTTTTAAAATAGGGAGCTCTGGAAATCTGTCCATTCCAACAGAAAAGGCAAAGTCAATCAAGATAATCCGATTAAATGTTCCACTCGTATTTCTTGTAACAAAAATATTCCCTGGTCGTATGTCACGATGAACAATCTTCTCTTCAAATAATATCATACCAATTTCTAATAACTGTTTGAAAAACTCCTCCTTCTGCAGCTGACGTTTTAATGAGCGTCGATACAGATAACGAGTTAACATCTCTCCCTGAATATACTCAAAGGCAGCAAAGGAAAAAGATTCCCTTTTCCCTTCATACAAAATTTTAGGGAAATGAGGGGAATTTTTGATTAAAGGGAGCTTGAGAATATCTACCTCTCGTTCAACGGACCCGCAACACTGTTTATCTACTTTAATAAATAGTTTTTTCTTCGTCTTTCTATCTATTCCAGTATAAAATTCATGAAAATGGCTATTTTTTTGTGGAAAAACTCTTTTCAAATCAGTCGAATTAGTTAACGTTCTTGACAAATAGTCTATTAAACTCATCGAAGACCATATCCTACTATCTTTCTATTAACAAATACAGTCCGGTCTTTTGGCTTTGTATAACGGTATCCCTTTTCCCTTAAATAAGACTCTAAAATTTTCATTAATACTGTAGGTGTTTTAAAATCTTCATCGTCTAAATGAAGATCTAATTTATTGGAAAGGTAAATCAATTTTTCTTTATAATCCTCTGCTATTTTACGTTTATGAACTAATGCGTGATATAGCAAACTATAAAAATAATCCGTCTCATTAGGAATATAGAACCCATTAGGGTGATAAATACGATTTTCTAATATTGACTCTTCCCATGTACTGTCATAATAATTGTCACCAACATAGCGAAAGTCAAAATAAACATCTTCGTTTGCCACTTTTACTTTGTAATGAACCCGATAGGATTTAGGAAAGACTTTCTTACCATTTGTGATCAGAGCCATATTATTTAAGTCATTTGTTAAAAGATCAACGTCACCATGGGAGTTTACTGTATATTTATGGGGTAACCCTTCATAATTCCTAAGTATTACATACTTTGTCGTTCTATTAAGAACCGTTAGTAAATGTTCCATGCTCCACCAACCATTTGCTCCTACAATATCCTCCTCATGCTGTTCTATCATTCCATTCCACTGAGCCTCATTCAAATAGAAATGGATATCCTTATCTAACAGCAGGGCGATATTATGTTCCGCTTCCTCCTGTGAATTCGTCCCATGAATTCGATGGCCACCACCTGTCCAATCTCGATACAATTGCTTTGCATCGAACACGTTACTGTTAACAACAGCCATACCTCTAGACGTTTTTCTTTCTTCATATTTTGGATTTACGTCTTTAACAATTACTAAATGAAAAGGACCTGATCCGCAATGCTTTTCCTTTAAGTTACGTGGAGATAAATTCATACCGTAAAACCTAGATAGATTTTGAGTAAATAAACGTCGTGTCCATTTAACTTTAATCACTTCCAGAATGGTAAACTTTTTTTCTATATCTGTTATAATCTCATCCATTTGAGGAGTACTTTTCTCCCACAAAATAAACAAATGAATTTCATGCTCCATTCATTGGACCTCCTGACAAAACATTTTGACCTTTTAGTATATGAATATACAACTTTGATTTGACCTAGTAAATGAAAAAACTGTATTATAAATTGTTGTTGTTTTAAGGAATATAAGCTTGGATACACTACAGGCGGACGCCTTCCGTTTCTCCAAGCTTTTCAAATAAAGAAACAAAGTTTGTAAAAACAGCTATAAAAAAGAATTGGCACAATGTTTCTTCAAGAACTACATTGTGCCAACCCTTTTATCTGTTTTTTGTTATATAAGCTCATCAACATAGGTACCCTTACCAGTTAATTGGTTTTCCTTCCCTTTTGTCTTTTTAACTTTTTTACGGTTGTCATCCGTCGGTTGTTCCGTTCTATTTCTAAGTAATGGATTTGCTGCAACTCTGTGGAACGTAACGATCTGTGTAGGGGGAACGATGGGAATTCTAGCAGAAATAGGTTGCTGCCTACTAGAATATAATACCCACTGCTCCTCTCTGATTGGCGGAATATACCCCATTCTTATCACCCCTAGTACTGTTATCTCTCAAAAAATTGGATCAAATCTCATTACTTATAAATATCTTACGTGCTTTTTCGAACTTTTCTCCCTCCACAACCACATCCAGATTTCTTCTTTCTAGGGTGGGACCCTGTCCATGTTCTCTTTTTTACTTCTTTTCCCCTGCTGACTGTAGTTAGTTTCTTCTCAGTACGTCTTTGAACCATTTCTTATTCCCCTCTCTAACTATCTCACTAACAAGCTATGTGTTTAGAGGGGATTTTGATACCATTTACATTAGACAAACAAATTACTTGTTTTTTCGGTTCTTGTTGACTTTTACTTGATTTTGAAGATTACGAGTGAACCATTCCGTTTCATCCGTGCTTTTTAATATTTCCTTACTTGTTTCTTGGTTAATAAACGGACTGTGTTCTTTCTTTTCCACTTTGTTAAATCGTTCTTGAACTTCCTTCAATTCTTCAAGTAGCTTTTGATTCTGTTCTTCTTTTTTACTTAAATTCGTCTTTATCTCGTTAATTTCCTGTTCTAATTGTTGGTTTTTTTCATAAATTTCTTTATAGCTCGTTTCAAGCAGCTCATTTTTATCCACCAAGGCCTTGTTTTCTTCCCTTAGTTCTTCTAGTAGACTGTAATGGTAATTTTCTTGGTAATCGTTAATCTGTTTTTTGTATTTTCCTATCTCTGACTGCAAATGAATGATTTTTTGCTGTAATTGTACCGGAGTCAATTTTATTTTTTGCATTTTTATTCGCCCCCTATATTTGATTAAAATCTTCTGTCAATAGCATATGTCGTCAATCGCCCAAAGTTGCATAATCTGAGCCCATCGTTTGAAATTCGAAGTAGGAACCTGCACAAAATCCACTCTTTTTCATACAATGAAGTAGTCCCGATAAAGAATAACTATGATGAAAGGATGATACGAACAATGTCCAAATTAGAACGCCTCTGCATCCGAGTTCCTAAAGTATATGACTGGGTAACTAGACAGGTAGATAAAGATTTTAATTTTGTCGGAGAAGAAGGCTTAGACAGATTATCATTCCAATGCAATGGTACTCCTGATGCAGATCCATGTGAATTACTTGAAGATGATCAAGAATTTATCGTGTCCGTCATCCCTACAGATGCACAAGGAAACGAAATTGATTTAGATGAAATTGAATGCCGCGAAGTGGGACATCGCAGAGATGTCTTTGTAGAGGATTTAGGGATCGAGCTTCAAACTGTTAAACTTAAAAAGCAAGGATTCTTCAAAATCCTACTACACTTAGAAGAAGATGGTGCAGTGGTTTGTGAATCTGCCCCTATCCCATTCTGCATATTTGAGAAATTCTTATTATGTGCACCAGAAGGAACAGATATTGAATGCCACGTATTTGATTTCTTCGGTACAGGGGTTGTTTGCTGCAACAACGGGCAATTCATCGACTTAGCACTGACACTAACAATCTGCCAATCCATTCAAGCAGAAGCAGATGTTAAAGTAGAAGTGGAAGGTCGAATTTGCAAACCACGGGAAGATATTATCGAACCAATCGTTGAAAGAGTTTGCCCTGAAATTGAATTCCCACCACAATGCCCAGAAATCTTCCCACCAAAACACTAAGGGACGAATTTCAATCAAGTTGATGGATAACATCAGCTTGATTTTTCTTTTTCTAGACAAAAAACATATTTTTATGCAGAGCTCATAATTGATCCGCCTGTAACGGATTCAAGCTATGAAAAAATGAAAGAAATCTTTATACTTACCTATCCGTTTCATGCATACATATTGTTATAGATGTTTGTATATATGGGAGGTTTTTTTATGTCAAACAAATATCAGAAACTCATAAAAAATAAGGAAGATAAAATTTTACAGCTTAATCAAAAAATCCTTCATTACCGATCCGAATTAGAGAAGTATAAAAGGCAAATTATTTTCCTTTCTAAAAGGGGACAGCAGGTACAACAACCTGAACCCGTACAAGAACCTAAGGAAGAGTCCTTTAAAGTACAATTTGAAAAGCACGTTCACCCTATAATAGCTTACTTTAATTATGCTACATTTCTGGAAGAAAACGACAATAATGAAAAAAAGCTCGATGTCTTTGGTAACCTCACTTTCCAAAATCTTTCGGACACGGAGTTCCAAGAACCCGTAATTTGTATTCGCGTTAAACCTATAGGGAAAATAAGCATCGGCGGAAAAATAAATATAAGTCCAAGACAAATTTCAGACGAGTATTCCCTTAACCAGGAAGAACAATGGGTATATGTTCAGGAAAATTGGAGACAGATGGTTAATCAAAAGGGGGAGCATTGGTTAAAGCCCCTTCATTTAGATATCTTAAAACCTTTTGAAAAACTGAAATTCTCAAACTTTAATATTTCATTTAATCCTGCACCTGAATACTCACATTATGTCGTTGAAGGTTTCTTCTATGCTCGTAACTATCAAAAGGGAATACCCGCAATAAATACTGTTTCCTTTTATTTGTAGGTAGGGATACATTGTGAAAACTATCTATTTACAAACCCCTTATAAAGGGATTTATAAATATTTGGAAAAATCTATTATTGATGCCTTTAAACAACATAATGTTGATATATTATCAGTCCCCTACCCATATAAAAGGAAACACATCCAAAATTTAATTAAGGAACACCAGTCAGATTTTCTTTTTACTTTAGTTGGAAGGGGTAGAAAAGAGTTAACACATTTACTAAAATACATTCAGATTCCAAAAGTCGGATGGTTCTTAGAGGATCCTTATTTCCTTAACGAAACTGGAACTCTTTCGCAGCAATTCACCATCACCTTTACAGTGGAAAGTGCTGCAGTTGAATTCTATAAATCTTTAAAAAGCAATGCTGCTTACTATATGCCGCTAGGTTATGATCCAGCAATTTATTTCCCCCAACCAATCGAAGATACTGAATATAGGAGTGATATTTGCCTAGTTGGTTATCCTTACCCCAATAGGATTTCAATAATGGAAGAATTATTAAAAGAGACAAACTGGGACATTACAGTAGTTGGGGGAAGATGGGCATCAGAACTAAATAAATGGGTAAAACGTAAACGACTTAACTGTATAAGTAAATGGATACCTCCAGAAAAAGTAGCTTTATATTATTCCAATACGAAAATCATATTAAATCCACATCGACCCTTTGAAGCTTTGAACACAAGAGGAAATACCAACATCACGCCTATAAGCCCTAATAATCGATGTTTTGAAGCAGCAGCATGTAATACCCTTCAGGTTTGTGATTATCGCCCTGGAATTGAAATGCTATTCTCTAATGATAATAAAATTCCAACCTATAAAGGAATTAGTGACGGAATTGACCTTATAAACCGTTATATTGTTGATGAAACAAAACGTAGAGAGAAGGCAGAAAACGCATTTACTACTGTTAAAGGACAACATACCTTTTACCATAGAATTAAAAAGATTTGCCAATTAGTCCAACAGTACCTATAATTTTGCGAAAGGTCCGAACCGTTAAACTACCTATTCTTTGTTTCCCAATCAAATCCAATACTTTCATCGTCCCACGGAATTCTATATTCATCAGGCGCATTTGGATTATAGGCTTGACTCGTTAAATAAACAATAGTAGCTGGTGATGTTCCTAGAACACGGTAGCCATGGGCAACACCCTTAGGAATTACTAATACAATTGGATTCGTTTCCCCCATGTAAAAGACGTTTGTTTCTTTATAAGTGGGGGAGTCTTCACGGAGGTCATGAAGAACTACCTGTGCATTACCCACTGGAAAGAACCAAACATCATCTTGATTCTCATGGTAATGAAAAGCTTTAATAACTCCAGGGTAACTCATGGACAAAGATAATTGACCGAAGCGTTCTAAAAGAGCTTCATCTTCCCGGACAAGCTCCATGAAAAATCCACGATCATCCACGTGGTGGATACACTTTTTTTCTTTTACCCCTTCAATCATCTAACCACCCTCTTCTAACTAAATACTCTTCCACTGCCTCCTTCCAATGTCGTTGCACCACCACATTGGGTTGAAGAGTAGAATATGAGGGGCGACTTGCTGGTGCATTCCATTCCTTCGAAGTTATGGCTGTAACTAGTTTCATAGGAGCACCCACTTTCTCATATATAAACTGAGCAAGCTCAAACTTCGAACACTCTCCCCTATTTGTTACATGGTAAATACCAGCAGGTTGTTCTAATAGGTTTAACAAATCTTTTGATAAATCCTCTATATAGGTAGGGGAACTGACTTGATCTTCCACGACCATTATTTTCTCCCCTTTCCTCCCCTTATGAGCAACGAAATCAACAAATCCTGCTCCTCCTCCAAATAAAGACGATGTGCGAACAATCCACCAAAGACCAGGGTAACGCCGAACATATTCTTCCCCTAACCATTTTGTATAGCCGTATTGATTAATGGGGGTAGGGCGATCTGCACTGTCATAAGGCACTTTCTTTTTCCCATCAAAAACAAAGTCGCTGCTCACGTACATAATAGAACTTGAAAATGTCCTAGCACCATCCAAAATATTTTTAGTCCCATGTAGATTAATCTCTATCATTCTTTGAAATTCATTCTCCCCTCGATCCACGTCCGTCATGGCAGCTGTGTGAATAATAATCGAAGGTTTCCATTGACCGATTACTTCCATAACCTTTTTCTTATTTGTAATATCCATTTCACGCTGACCTAAAGCAACAAATGGAAGATTATGAGTAGATAAACACCGCTGCAAGCTTTTGGCTACCCCCCCTCTTTTTCCAGTAATGAGTATAGGGTTGTTTAGAGCCAACGGTTTATTCCCCCTCGATAATACCATTGAATGGTCTTATCCAAAGCTGCACCAAAGGTAAACTTTGGCTTCCAGCCTAACTGATTTAATTTATCATCCTTCTCTAGAGAATACCTTTGGTCATGTGCTAATCGATCCCCCACATAAGAAATAAGAGACACAGGCTTACCTAGACGGGATAAAATATTTTTTACCACATCGATATTCCGTTTTTCTTCGTTTGATCCAATTAGGTAAGTTTGCCCCACTCTCCCCTTCATTAATATTATATAAAGTGCTTCACAGTGGTCCTTTACATAAATCCATTCCCTCATTTGATTTCCTGAACCGTAAACGGGAACCTCCCTATCCATTAAGGCGTTAACTATTGTTTTAGGTATTAATTTCTCAATATGCTGATTCTCTCCAAAGTTGTTGCAGCTCCTTGTTGTAATGACAGGAACTTGGTAAGTCTTATAAAAGGAGCGGACAAATAGATCTGATGATGCTTTACTTGCCGCATAAGGATTGTTTGGTGAAATGGGACTTTTCTGGTGAAATGGAGGGGCTTCTTTTGTTAAGGAACCATATACTTCATCTGTCGATACGTGAATCATTCTCTTTGCTTTTCCTTCCTTCAATGCTTCCAAAAGTCTCACTGTTCCTAGGACATTGGATTGAATAAAGGGAAAAACAGAATGGATGCTTCGGTCTACATGTGATTCTGCTGCAAAATGAATAATAGCGTCATAAAATTGATCAAAAATTTTAGAATAATCGTCTTTATTAGCAAGATCTGCCTCTTTAAGTCTGTAATTCCTTAATTTATTTAAATCCGCTTCTGTTTGTTTATTTACCGCATATGTTTTTTTATCTACATTCGTAATCAGTGTCTCAGGATGCTTCTCTGAGATTAACTGAATAAAATGGGAACCAATAAATCCTAATCCCCCGGTTACAAGGATATTTTTCATTGGCAGCCTCCCTCTTTCATAAATTTATTCGTAGTTAAACATAGCACTATTTACGTAATTAAGGGATTCTATTGTACCTGCATCACACCAAAATCCCTTTAAATTTTCAATATTAACTGTAGAGCTTTTCAAATAAAGTTTGTTAATATCCGTTATTTCCAGCTCTCCTCGCTCTGACGGAGTAACTTCCTTCATAAATTCAAATACTTTTTCATCGTATAAATAAATACCAGTCACACAAAGGTTGGAATCGACCTCCCTTGGTTTTTCCAATAGCTTCACCACGTTTCCCCGTTTATCCGTGACAGCTATACCGTACCTTTCAGGATCGGCTACTTTTTTTACGAATAATAAAGCGCCTTCCCCTGTTGCCTGAAATGTATCTACAGTCGTTTTTAAATTATCTGTAAAAACATTGTCACCTAGTATGACAAGGAGCTTTTCGCCCTTCACCTGGTCCTCTGTTTTTGACAGGGCATCTGCTATGCCCCTTGGTTTCTCCTGAATTGTCCAAGTTATGTTTAGGTTATTTAACGGTAAATCAGGGATTATTGCTTGAAAGTTCTCTACATCCTTTTCATTGGTTACAACAATAACGTCCTTTACCCCTGCCTTCTCCATTGCCCTTAATGGCCAATAGATCATTGGAAACCTTCCAACAGGAAGTAAATGCTTATTTATTACTTTTGTATATGGCGTTAATCTTGTACCTGTTCCTCCGGCCAATATTACTCCCTTCAAAAGGATCACCTCCAATCCATTGGCCATTTCTTCTAATCTAGATACCGAATGACGAATGATTCTAATATGGCAGCAACACCTGCTGCAGCAAGAATAAAGATAATGATAGAGAAGGTGAACGGAAAGGAAAGATAACCAATTAAAAGAAAAGCACTAGACCAAATTCCCAAACACCAATGACAGGTTAATAATTCTCCGATCCACTTTCTCCACCCTTTATCCGCTATAACTAATACTGTTTCAACTGTCCCGTCCGATGCTTTTTCGTTTTCATAATGAATAAACTTCTCTCTAATAGACTCTGTTATCGTGTCGTAAATGAGTAAATGGGTCAATCGAAAAACTGCTAAAGCAAATAAAACAAAATGAAATGTTTCAATTGGCATAACAGCACCCTCATTTCCTTTGAAAATATAAACGAATGCCCCCTATTTACCATATGTAAAAATAAAAATATTGGGATTAAAATGAATAAATTTTTTAGGCGAATGTTGTATATTACATTGCGAGGGGCTTGGCAGGTCACCCACGGAAAGCGAACGGACCGTAGCGAATGAGCAACAAGATTTGTATTTCCATGGTAGTAAATTTAAAAGGTACCCCTTGAATTGGGATACCTTCTTTTCATCCTTCATTATAATTTTGAGTCGTCAACTTGATTTAACCATTGTTCGATTCCGCCGATAACGGACTTAACACAGCCTTCCTGGAACGGTGAAATTAAGTTTGCCTCGTCAACCAATTCAGTGAAAGGAAGACTTCCACCTTTTTTACAAAGGTTGATATAATCCTCCCATGCTTGGTCATGGTCCTCAGTGGACTTCTTCCAGAATTGGAAGGCACAAATCTGCGCTAAAGTGTAATCGATGTAATAGAATGGCATTTTGAAAATATGTGCCTGTTGATGCCAGAAGCCACCCTTTTCTAAATAATCATTTTCCTCATAATTACGATGTGGAAGGTACTTCTTTTCAATATCTCTCCATGCCTTCTTTCTCTCCTCAGGGGTTGCCTTTGGATTCTCATATACAAAATGTTGGAATTCATCGACAGATACACCATATGGGATAAATTGCAGTGCCCCGCTTAAATGGCTAAACTTATATTTTTCCGTATCTTCCTTAAAGAAGAGTTCCATCCATGGCCACGTAAAGAATTCCATGCTCATGGAATGGATTTCCGCTGCCTCAAAAGTAGGAATTGCATATTCTGGTACTTCAAATCCACGGCTTAAGTAAACTTGAAGTGCATGACCTGCTTCGTGCTTTAGAACCCTAACATCTCCTGATGTTCCATTAAAGTTGGAAAAAATAAATGGGGATTGGTATTTCTTAATATACGTACAGTAGCCACCGCCAGCTTTTCCTTTTTTACTTACTAAATCCATTAACTCGTTATCAATCATGAAGTTAATAAATTCATTCGTTTCAGGAGAAAGTTCCTCATACATCTTCTTTCCTTGTTCTACAATCCACTCTGGACCACCCTTTGGTTCAGGATTTCCTGTCATGAAGTTATAGTTATCATCATAATATTGGAGGGAATCAACACCAATACGTTGTTGCTGCCTGTCTTTAAGCTTGGAAGCAACTGGAACAATATGTTCAAGCACTTGACTTCTGAAAGACGCTACCTCTTTTGGTCCATAATCAGTACGATTCATTCTTGCATAACCTAATTCAACAAAGTTATCATAGCCAAGCTTTTGAGCCATTGCTGTTCTTACTTTAACTAACTGATCATAAATGTCATCTAACTTAGCTTCATTTTCTGAGAAATAGGCGTATTTAACTTCATGTGCTTTTTTTCTAGTCTCCCTGTCTTTTGATAAGAGAAACGGACCCAACTGTGAAAGATTTCTCTCTTCTCCTTCAAATTCAATTTTTGCTGCGGCTAGTAGCTTTACATATTCACTTACTAGCTTATTCTCTTTTTTAAGATCCTCTAAAATCTCTTCAGAGAACGTTTTTAATTTTGCTTCGGCAATGTTAAATAATTGCTTTCCCCACTAACTCTCTAGCTCAGATCGATAAGGTGATTGAACCAGCGTTTCGTAATATTTATGTATTAAGCCTTGATAAACAGGACTCCACTCATCAAAGTAATCCTGCTCTTTTTTGTAGAATTCATCTGTCGTATCAATGGTGTGACGCGTACTTACAATTCTCATCATCGACTCGAACTCTGTTCTAAGTTGAATGATCTCATCAACAACTTTGTTTTGCTCTGCTGCATTCTTGACCTGCCCCATTTTTTCCAAAAGAGCATTAAATTCCTTATGCACTTCCTCCATTTCAGGACGCTTGTATTCGAATTCGCTAAATTTCATAAACTCCACCCTTTCGTGTCTTTCATTAGTTTACGTTGTAGTTTAATTATATAATTTATTGATAGAAACGGAAATGAATTTATTTAGAAACTCGAAGCTTTTTTATAAAAAAAGGGGTTATATCCTTAAGGCGATAGCTCGTCCCAGGATATAACCTTTTATTCAATCATTACATTAATCCAATTGTATTATAACCACCATCAACATGGAGCAGTTCTCCAGTGATTCCTCGGGACATGTCACTCATGAGGAATAATGCCGTGTCTCCCACTTCTTGTTGGGTAACTGTACGTTTAAGTGGTGCATTTTCTTCCATTTCCTTCAAAACATCGTTAAATCCGCCAATTCCCTTTGCTGCAAGGGTTCTTATTGGACCTGCAGAGATGGCATTTACACGAATACCTTCTTTACCAAGGTCATTAGCCAAGTATTTTACACTTGCATCTAAGGAAGCTTTCGCCACACCCATAACATTGTAATTCTTAACAACTCTTTCTCCGCCAAGGTATGTAAGGGTAACTACACTTCCACCCTCTGTCATTATTGGACGAGCAGCTTTTACTACAGCTGTTAAAGAATAAGAGCTGATGTTATGTGCTAATAGGAACCCATCACGAGTTGTATTTAAATATTCACCATCAATTTCATCGCGGTTCGCGAAGGCAATACAGTGTGCAATTCCATGGATAACACCTGCTTGCTCTTTTATTGAAGCAAATGTTTTATCAATTTCTTCGTCATTTGTAACATCACATGGAAGAATAATGGAATCCTTACGCTCCAATGTTTCAGCTAAGTCACGTACATTTTTTTCCAGACGCTCACCTTGATATGTAAACACTAAACGTGCTCCTGCACTAGCCAAGGATTCTGCAATTCCCCAAGCAATGCTTCGTTTATTGGCAACTCCCATAATCACATACGTACGATTACTTAAATCAATTTTCATGGAAAAATCTCCTCCAAAGTTTTAGAAGTAGTTATTAGTACTTGGTCATAATTTTACCCTACTATCTTGAGTTTCGTCAATGATAATAAGTTAGGGGTGTCCATAAATTGTAAAATATCCTTTCTTTCGAGATAATGACTATATCTAAAATGATAAGCTAAAAATACAGAAATGATACAAGTTTTAGTTAAGTAGGAATGAGGTGGTCTTTTGTATGATATTATAGGCGATATTCACGGTTGTTATCAAGAAATGACAGAGTTAATGAAAGAGCTTGGCTACGAATTAAAGGAAGGTAATATTTCTCACAAGGAGGGACGTATTCCTGTCTTTTTAGGTGATTTAACCGACCGTGGTCCAAATTCACTCTCTGTTATTTATGCCGTTACCCATTGGGTAAAAAATAAGCAAGCACTTTATTGTCCGGGAAATCATTGTAATAAATTATACCGGTACTTTTTGGGGCGAAATGTTGTGGTCAGCCACGGTTTAGAAACCACTGTAGCGGAGTTAGAAGCGTTGACAAGCAAAGAATTCAACCATGTCTCTAGTCTCTTTAGAAACTTATATGAAAGCGCTCCTTTATACTTACAGTTAGATGACGGGAAACTAGTGGTAGTGCATGCTGGGATTAGACCAGATTATATTGGTAAAACAAGTAAGAAAGTAAAAACCTTTGTTTTGTACGGGGATATTACCGGGGAAAAGCATCCAGATGGCAGACCTGTACGTAGGGATTGGCCTTCGAAATATACGTACGATTGTACCGTAGTTTATGGACACACTCCTGTTAAAGAACCAAGGTTCGTTGGAAATACAGTGAACATCGATACAGGTTGTGTTTTTGGGAATAGATTGTCAGCTTTCCAATGGCCTGAGACGACAATCGTTTCTGTTCCTTCTCAGCAGCCATTTGTGGAAGAGAAGTTCAATCGAATTGATCCTCATTAAGTTTTACCTGGCAACACTTACGGGAAATCCTCTTACTTACTCTTGTTCGCGTTTCAACACTCGCTTTTGGAACGCGAAGCTCTCTCCCTGACCCGGGCTCGCGTTTCAACCTAGGACTCTAAATCGCAGAAGAAAGCTTTTTCACCAAATCAAAAATAACTTAGCACGATTAAATCATGCTAAGTTATTTCTCCATTTTTCAACTAACCTTTCCATGTCCTTCGGAAGTGGCCTTCGAAGGATGTGTACTTCATCCGTTAAAGGATGGGTGAACTCGAGAACGGAAGAATGAAGGGCTTGCCTATCAATTCCATCTTCCCTCCCACCATAAAGGGTATCGCCAATAATAGGATGTCCTTTATGGCTAAGGTGGACACGAATTTGATGGGTTCTTCCTGTTTCCAGCTTTAATTGAACTAACGTTGCTCCTCTGTACCTTTCTACCACTTCAAAGTGAGTTACGGCACTCTGACCGTCAACGGCATCTGTGACAGTCCGTTCTATGATACTTCCTTCCTTTCGGCCAATTGGAGCATCGATCGTGCCACTTGAATCCATAACCTCCCCGTGAACTAATGCTAAATAAGTTCGCCGAACATTTTTTTTCACATGTTCCTTCACAAACAAATCATGGATATGTCTATGTTTCCCTATCATCAATAATCCAGAGGTGTTTTTATCTAATCTATTAATAGCATGAAAGGTGGATCTGATTCCATTCTCCTGATAATAATGGATGACAGCTCCAGCTAAGGATTCCTCATTAATTCCCTTCGATGGGATTGTCGGTAAATAGGGCGGTTTATTTAATACTAACAAATGGTCATCCTCAAAAACAATATCCAGTGGAAGCATAGTTGGTTTTATCCATTCGCTCACTTTTTCCTCTGGAAAATTAATTGTTACAACATCACCAGTCGCTACTACATATCTAACGGTTACTTCCTGATCATTAACGGTAATTTTACCGCCCTTATATTTTATGTCAGCGAGAGCTCTTCGAGAAATTCTCTTTTCCTCTCTTAAATAATTTCGCAGCAATTGTCCATCTTCTGATGGCTGAACAGTCCAAGTAAACGTGATGGAAGACATTAGTCCGCGATAAAGGATTCCTTTACCCTTTTCCAAAAGGGAAATGGCCGGAATCTGGCAAACTTTACTTTTTCTTCAGCAACTCGACATTGTATAGATTTCACTTCTTGCTGCAATAATGTAAGGTGATCAATAGTAACCTGGAAATCAGCATCATTATTAGGTTTTAACAGACATGTATGATGCTGGGGAAGAACTAATGGTGAACCTATTGTACGATAAACTCGATTATTTATGGAGGCCATTTCTGCTAACTGGATGGAGGGTAAGGATGGGTGTAAAATTGCACCTCCAAGGGCCTTGTTATATGCTGTACTTCCTGAAGGCGTGGATATACATAATCCATCCCCTCTAAAGGTTTCAAATAGCTCTCCTTTTATTTCTATATCCATCACTAAGGAGCCTTCCGTGCTTTTTACTGAACATTCATTTAAGGCCAAAAATCTTTCCGATTTCTTATTATTATGATGGCGGATAATAACTTCTAGGAGTGGATATTCCACAATTTTAAATGGAGTTTTTGCAATATGGATGACTAGTTTTTCCACTTCTTCTGGCTGCCAGTCAGCGTAAAAACCAAGATGTCCCGTATGAACCCCAACAAAGGAAGTCTCTGCTAACCGATGGGTAAATTGATGGAATGCTTCTAATAAAGTTCCATCACCGCCAACGGAAATAACAATATCCGGTTTCTCAGGATTATAGGTTAGTTCAAATTCCTTTAGGTATTTTATTATTTTTTTTGATATCACATTGGAGACATCGTCTCCCCTTGAACACACTGTGAAATTCATACAAGTACTTCCCTTCTAACTTAATTCGACTTCTCCATGGAGCCTCTCTTTTTGGAAATGATCTGCTGGGCCTCCTGAACTTCACCGCGTATCTGTGACATTTCTTCATCCAAAAGAAATGCTGCTTCTGCTGCCCTTTCCAGCCTTTCTTCAATTTCCCTTGGAATTTTCCCGGAATATTTATATTGTAAAGAGTGCTCAATGGTCGCCCAAAAATTCATTGCCAACGTACGAATTTGAAGTTCTACCAGTATTCTTTTTTCGCCCCCCTCAATCATGTGAACTGGGTAGCGGAGTACAAAATGGTAGGAGCGGTAGCCACTCCTTTTCTTGTGTTTTATATAATCTCTTTCTTCCACAATTTCAAAATCGGTTCTGTCTCGAATCAGTCCAACAACTGTATCAATATCACCAACAAATTGACACATGACCCTAACTCCAGCAAGATCTTGCATCTGTTCCTCTATTTTATCAAGTGGAATATTTTTTCTCTCAGCCTTTTGAATAATACTTGATACAGGCTTTACACGTCCAGTTACAAACTCGATAGGTGTGTGCCTAGATGACAGCTGATACTGCTCTCGTATTCCTTTTAGCTTAATTTTCATTTCATTAACAGCCTGTTTATAAGGGGCTAATAATGTCTCCCACTCTATCGTCAAGGGTATCACCACCAAGTATGAATTCTCGATGTATTAAATACTGAAAAGGAATCCATTTATTCAGGAAAATTCTTTTCTACTGCGTTCACCATTTCTTCACCATAATTTGCATTACCACGAATATTTTCAATGAGGCTATTTAATTCAGTAAAGAAATGAGACAGCTCAAGTTTCATTTGATTCTCTGGTGTAGAGAATACTGCAAATATAGGGGTTTCCCTATTTCTTAATTCTTCTAAACTTCCCCATAAATTTATTGGTAGTCTTATATGTACGAAATTATCTGGATCTTCTAATATATAAACAAATGCTAAATCATTAGAATCAACTAATATTTGTCCTGCAGCATGTAATTTTTTTAAATAGTCGATAGGTTCACTGGCCGAAATTAATATCTCCCCAGAACCTGCTTTTTCTTCTAATTTTTCTGCAATCCACTTATTCATTTTTTTACCTCCACTGAACGTTAATTATTCCATATTTTAGTTTAACATAATTTTAATTGTAACTCGACGAAAGTGGTGTGACATATAAATGCGTCCCCTCAACCATATTCGACAAAAAATACTAAAACGTATTGTAAACATAATAAGCCTATGGAATAATAAAGACAACGATTGAAACGACAAATTGAAGGTGAAACAATGACTCAGGAAATTGAGATTGAATTTAAAAATCTATTGACTAGGAATGAATATATAAGCTTAATGAATGCTTTTGGTATTACAGATAAAGAAAAAGTCGGTCAAACCAACTATTACTTCGATACAAAGGAAATGCAATTAAAGGAAAATAAATGTGCCTTAAGGATTCGAAAAAAAGGTGATCATTACATCCTCACCTTAAAAGAACCCCTTAAAGAGGGCTTACTTGAAACACACCAAACCCTTAGCTCCCATGAAGTAGATCGTGCTATTTCAGAGGGGATTCTACCTGATACTGGTGACGTGGTTTCACAACTAAAGGATATTTTAAAAACAACTAACCTTATACAAATGACGTATTTAGGTGAGTTGACAACAGAGCGATTGGAAAAAACGCTACCTGAAGGACTGCTTGTTCTCGATAAAAGCTACTACTTCGATATTGTCGATTATGAATTGGAATTTGAATGTGAAGAGTGGAGCACCGGCCAAGCATTTTTTGAAAGTATGCTCTCAAAACACAACATACCAAAACGTAAAACACCGAATAAAATACTTCGATTCTATAATGAAAAAATCCGGAGATCTTCATAAAACGGAGGAAACAAGAAGATGAAAACAAATTGGAAAAATGATTTTTATCAATGGCAGGTTTTACGCTCTTGGGGTGAAAAAAAGGGGCAAAGTTTGCTCACTTCCTCCCAAATGGTGGAGAAAACCTTTAATAACCTTTTACAGACTGAGCTTCAAAGTAAAATGAATACAACCACTTCCCTTTTGTCTAGTAAAACATTGGCGGAGCCTTCCTCTAGGTCCATTCCCTTTAACGTTCGGGAAAAAGCCTTTTCGTCCTTGATTGAGGAAGCATCTAAAAAACATGGTGTTGATCAAGCACTCATTTATGCAGTAATAAAGCATGAATCTAATTTCAAGCCACAAGCCATAAGTCATGCAGGTGCTAGAGGATTAATGCAGTTAATGCCTCGAACCGCTCAAAGCCTAGGGGTTACTGACAGCTTCGATCCAAAGCAGAATATTGACGGAGGAACTCGCTACTTAAGATTAATGCTAGATCGTTATAACGGAAATAAAACACTTGCTTTGGCTGCGTATAATGCAGGCCCAGGTAATGTAAACAAATACGGTGGGGTTCCCCCCTTTAAGGAAACTCAAAACTATGTAAGAAAGGTATTAAACACAGTGGAAGAACTCACTTCCAATTTTGGTTAATAAGGATGGTTCATAGGTTAACATCAACCTAATGAACCATCCTTATTATTTTTAAAATTGGCTCTGTTAAATTTTGATGTTGATTTTCGCTTCAGATACTCGCTTTCCGCGGGCAACGCTTCAGCCTCCTCGTCCCTGTGGGGTCTTCAGCCGTTGCTTTTCCCGCAGGAGTCTCGTATCTTACGCTTCAATCAACTATGTAAAAAAATCAACATATCCTTTAACAGAGCTTTAAAATTACTAATTAACCCCTATAATAATTTTGTATTATCATTTCAGGATTATGTATATAAATACTGTAATAAAAGTGGAAAAATTTATTAATTGATGCACATTTGTTGATGATAAAATGGATGATTGCTACAATAAATTTAAATAATAGATCTATGAGAAAAGTACTAATCTTTTTTTTAATAAGCTAGTGCAAAGGAGATTGTTATGGAGTCAACAAATGACAGAACACCCAATGACCATATTAGTGAAGAAAAACTCCATCAACTTGTAGACCGCTTCTATGAGCTCGTATCTAATCATCCTGATCTTGCTCCTATATTTCCAGATGATTTAACGGAAACAGCTCGTAAGCAAAAGCAATTTCTAACACAATTTCTTGGAGGGCCTCCCTTATATACAGAGGAACACGGGCACCCAATGTTACGTGCAAGGCATATGCCCTTTCCAATTACACCAACCCGTGCAAAAGCATGGTTATCTTGTATGGAACAGGCAATGGAGGATGTGAACCTTCAAGATCCGTTCAAAACCTATTTTTTTAATCGATTGACATATACAGCAAATCATATGATAAATACACAAGAGTAAATATTTGCTCTCTTCAAAAAGGAGGGAAAATAATGTCTTCTAAAAATGAAAAATTCGTTTGTTATGATGAATTGGGCCTATGTTGTCCAGAAGAGCCATCATCCTTTTATATATCAGATAAAAAGAAAAAACCTTTAGAAATTTATATGGTTATCGACCCTTTGTGTCCGGAGTGCTGGGCATTAGAACCTATTATAAAAAAACTTCAGATGGAGTATTCTCCATATTTTACGTTAACGACAATAGTAGGTAATGAGATAAAGTCTTTGAATCAGCCATGTGGTTCAAAAAAATCGAGCCATGTAAAGCAATTAGCTAAGATGTATGATGAAATTGCTACACGTACGGGAATGCCTTGTGATGGAGATGTATGGTATGAAAATTCTTCCTTTACTCCATATTTAGCAATTATCGCAATTAAAGCCGCAGAGCTACAAGGTAAAGCAATCGGAGCGAAGTACCTCCGCCGCCTTCGGGAAGCACTATTTGTACACAAAAAGAACATTGCATCGGAAGAAGTTTTAATTGATTGTGCTAATAAAGTAAAGGGAATGGACGTTCAAGAATTTGAACATGATTTACAATCACAAAGTGCCACAAAAGCATTCCAAGCGGATGTAAAAACTACGAAAGAGATGAATGTAACTACCCTCCCAACGTTAGTTTTCTTTAACGATGACGTCGATGAACCTGGGGTTAAGGTTTCTGGATTGTACGATTATTCCGTTTACGAAAAAATAATGTCAGAAATGTTAGGAGAGACAACAATGGAAAAATGCCCTCCCCTATCATTAGAAAGCTTTCTTCAATTCTATTCTGTTGTTGCCACTAAAGAAATTAGTGTCGTTTTTGACTGGAGTACAGAACGGGTAGAAAAAGAAATGAAAAAGCTTCAAATTCAACAGAAAGCAGAGCGGGTTCCTGTTAAGTATGGTAACTTGTGGCGTTATATGGATTAATTCATTTTATTGAAATGAAAGAGGGTGACTCTAAAGGTATGTTATTAACCTTTAGAGTCACCTTCTTTTTTTGGTGATCCCGTTTTGGTAATAGAAAAAAATCAGGCGGGTTGACCTGACTTTTTTCACGGAACATTGTCATTGTCATGAAAGGAAGTCGTCCAGGGTGTGACGTTTATATTACACATTAACTTGGGGGAGTTATGCGATACCCTTCACATTTACAATTTACCAAATCCCATTACTATTTACAATACAATGTGAAACATTTCACATTTTTGTCAAATGACAGTGAGCACTCACAAACATTCGTCCATACATCATCATCCTTTCTCGTGCTTTTTCTAAAGTTTGTCTATTTTCAACGAAACAAGCATACATATAAAAATGAAATAAGGAAGAAAGGATGAATAGAGATGGCAGGCGTAATCATCATTACCATTATAACTATTATCGTCAGTTTCTATTTAGTAATCATAAGTTTCATGAATATTTTCCCTACATGGATTGCACTCCCATTACTCCTTTTGTCCATTTTGTTTTTAGTTAATCTATTAAATGGCAGACATCGTTTTAAAGGTTTTCGTTCGCGGAGACTTTTTTAGAGAAGGCTGAATTAGCTCGAATACGTTTCAGGCGGACCCTTTCCGCGGGCAACTAAAGAAACGAGACTGCGTTTATTTTCACCAGTCTCGTTCATTTATTAATTATTGTTCAAATAACAGCTCTTCTAATTCATTTAGAGTTGCTTCAAATACGGAAAGTGCTTGTTTGATTGGCTCTGGGGAAGTCATATCTACTCCTGCTTTCTTTAGCACTTCAATTGGATAATCGGAGCTTCCTGCCTTTAAGAAGTCTAAATATCTGTTAACAGCAGGCTCTCCTTCTTCAAGGATTTGTTTTGCCAAAGCTGTTGCTGCACTGTAACCAGTAGCATATTGATACACATAGAAATTGTAGTAGAAGTGTGGAATTCTAGCCCATTCCAATGCAATTTCCTTGTCAATAACAATGTCTTCACCAAAATATTTTTTGTTTAAATCGTAATATAAATCACTTAATAAATCTGGTGTTAATGGCTCTCCATTTGCAGCCTTTTCATGCATCAACTGCTCAAATTCAGCAAACATCGTTTGACGGAAAACCGTACCCCTAAATCCTTCTAAGAAGTGGTTTAACAAATACAATCGCTTCTGTTTATCCTCTGTCACCTTAAGCATATGATCATTTAAAAGGGCCTCATTGCAAGTAGATGCAACTTCAGCTACGAAAATAGAGTAATTGGCATACGGGTATGGCTGCTCTTTTCTCGTATAGTAGCTGTGTACTGAATGTCCAAACTCATGGGCTAACGTAAACAGGTTATTTACATTATCCTGCCAATTCATTAACACATAAGGCATTGTACCGTAAGAGCCAGACGAATAGGCACCGCTTCGTTTTCCTACGTTTTCTTCCACATCCACCCAACGTTTATTGAAGCCTTCCTCAACAATAGATACATATTCTTCCCCTAATGGAGCAACTCCCGCTTTTACTAGCTCCTGAGCCTCTTCATATGGTACCTTCATTTTCACTTCCTTCACTAAAGGAGTATACAGGTCATACATATGCAGTTCATCTACACCCAATACTTTTTTCCTTAGGCTTACATATCTGTGAAGTAAATGTAAATGCTCATTTATGGTGGAAACTAATTGATCATACACAACTTCAGGAATATTATTCTTGCTTAAGGCAGCTTGTCTTGCAGAATCATAATTTCGAACATTTGCGTTAAAAATATTCCGCTTCACATTCCCACTAATGGTACTAGAAAAGGTGTTTTTAAACTTGCCATACGTTTCGTAGACACCCTTAAAAGCGTCTTCCCTCACTCTTCTATCACTGCTTTCTAAAAAGCGAATGTAGCGGCCGTGAGTGATTTCTACGTCATTCCCCTCTTCATCCTTTATCGTAGGGAACTTCATATCCGCATTATTCAACATACCGAAAGTATTGGAAGGGCTGTCTGTTACCTCACTTACTTGAGCGAGTAAAGATTCTTCTTTTTCACTTAATACATGTGGACGCTGACGATTTAACTGGTCCAAGGCATGCTTATACAATTTTAACGGTTCATGTTCCTCTAAGAATTTAGCAATTGTCTCTTCTGGGATAGCCAAAAGCTCTGGAGTTACATAAGAAGCTGCATTCGTTACTTGAGAAAGTAACTGGCTAGCACGATCATTTAGCCCTTGATAAAAGGAATTGGTAGTGTCCTGATCGTAACGCATATGTGCGTATGTATAGAGCTTTCCTAGCTTTTTTGAAATTTCATCTTGGTATTGAAGCAACTCATATAGAGTTTCAGCAGATTCACTAAGCTTCCCTTTATAATCTTTTAGCTTTGGGAGCATTTCCTTTATCT
Organism: Evansella vedderi; assembly: GCF_030813435.1. Lineage (GTDB taxonomy): Bacteria > Bacillota > Bacilli > Bacillales > Salisediminibacteriaceae > Evansella > Evansella vedderi. Next base: position 138,803 of record NZ_JAUSUG010000010.1, read on the forward strand.
CTTTGAATTCCTGCTCCCAATCTTGGTCTGTAGCATAAATATCTTCCAGATCCCATGTTTTATCCTTTGGGATTTCCTCCCTTTTTGGTAACGCAGCAGTATTTCCTGCCATACCAACACCTCCTATATTCTCATCCATTAATCGTGCCTCTCTATACTTCTAGAGTAAAGCAAATAAATCCTTGTTTTCTAATAAAATATTTTCATTATCGAAATAGTTCCCTGCTCCACTCTCCTTTCCATTTTTCAATAACATAAACATCATCTAAGCATAGTGTATCCAACTGCTTGTGAATATTAATATGATTTTTCACTTTATATATCCCATTTAACTCCTTCTCCAAAACTTGAAACAAACAGAGGGCATCAAAGTACTCCACTACCGCTTCCCTAATTAAGTCTTTCGGGTGGAGATTAATAGGCCTAACATGAAAGTAATTTGATAAAAGCATCTGATACAGAGCATTTGTAATGTTGCTAACAGAAAAACGCTCTCCTAACGACCCTTTATTTATTTTTTCTATAATAAGCCAGGATTGCCACCACTGAGGCGGAGTCAAAAAATGATAATTTTTTCTTAAAGGAAGGCTTCCTAAGGCAGGGAAATAGTTTAAATTAAGGTGAAACTTTTGGAATACCCTAAGCATCTTCCTTTCTGTGGGGGTTACTTTCAGATAAACCTTCTGGCGCTTTTGTCTGAGTTCCCTTAACCATTTTGAAAAAAATAGGTTATGGAAGTTATCACAGTTCATGGGGAATTTAACTTTAAAATTTAGCAATTCTTTTGGTGGAAGATGAAACTCTGTTTTTATGGGCAATGCCATTGTTTTTTGGCGTGATAAATAATGGAAATGAGTAAAAAAGTACCATGATGGATCTTCAACTGCTAAGTAAATGGAGTGAAGGTAAGGGGCTGACCGGAGGAGCAAATGATCTAGCTGCCGAGTCGAGTACGTATATTTATCTATTTGATTAATCGAAGAATAGATTCCTATCCATATAGGCTCAATATTCAGTTTACAGTAATTTTCATGACGCTTTTGAAAGCTTTCTTCCATGATCGACGCCCTTTGAATCTCAAAAACATATTTTTTCCCATCAATAATCACAAAAATATCGGGCCTTTGTTTAATTTCCTTCAAATAGTGTTCTACCTGTGGTTCATAATTGTATTTCTTTAACCACTCTACAATTAACCTCTTACCCTTTCGATGATCTTCTGTCTCCCCTTTCTGCAGCCTACAAGAGCTATTAGCATGGTGGGCGAAATGCCAAGCTTGCTCATAGCCAAGTCGTAAAATTACCTTTTCTTTACATTCAGGACAGCTGTACTGATATTCCCTCCTATCCCTCTCCAGCTCCTTTCTTGTCCATTTCTTCTCATACAAAGACATGCTCGATCCATCACAACGATTTGCAGTAAACAATACCAAACACCTCCAGGTTTTTTTATAAAAATGATGAATGTATTACTTTCTTGTTATTGAAAAGCTTGGAAAAGCGGAAGGCGGTGACTCCGGTGGGAAAAGCAACAGTGCTCTTCATGCGACGAGTAATCGTAGGAGCAGCTGAAGTCCCCGCAAGGACGAGTGTTACTTCACGAGTAAACTACGAGATGTCTCGGAGCGAAGCCGGCAGAGGAATAGACACAGTTTTTTCCCGAGGAGACTGAAGCGTTGCCCGCCGGAACTTGGATGGTGACATTACTCCTGTAGCGTATCCAAGCCAAACATTATTCCTCAAAAACCGAAAAGTTAATTTAATGAATGGATTAGAAATAAAAGGGAGTGGACCTCGATGGAATGAATATGTGCAGAGGTCCACAAAGCAGTTATAATAGAGGCGATAATAACCTTGATGTGGATTCAATAACCTTAGAGGAAAGGGAGCGCTTCTTAAACACACTCAGGCGAATGACTGTGGAGTGCTCCATATCATAAATAAAATCACTTACTAATGTATCTACACTTCTTGTTTGGTATAAGAAGGCGTTTGCTTCAAAATTTAAATGAAAGCTTCTCATATCCATATTGGCTGTTCCAATAGATGCTATTTCATGGTCGATAATAATAAGCTTGCTGTGCATAAAACCTCGATGGTACTCATAAATCTTTACACCTGCTTCAAGTAATTCAGGAAAATAAGATCTTGATGCGTAAAATACTATTCTTTTATCAGGTCGACTTGGCACTAATATTCTTACATCTATACCACTGAGAGCTGCTATTTTTATGGCGCTAAGAATATCTTCATCGGGAATAAAGTATGGCGAAGCAATCCAAATGGACCTTTTCGCTGATGTTATCATTGTAAAAAATAATTTTTTTAATATTTCCCACCTTGTATCAGGTCCACTGGCAATCATTTGTACTCCACCCTCCTCCAACTGTTCGGGCTGATCCGGAGATAGGTAGCTTTGCTTCAGTGCCGTTTCCCCTGTAGCATAGTGCCAATCACGGAGGAATATTAACTGGAGACTTCGAATGGCCTCCCCTTGAACAAACAAATGGGTATCGCGCCAATGGCCAAAATAACGATTTTTGCCCAAGTATTCATCCCCAATATTTAACCCTCCAATAAAGCCATACTTTGTATCTACAACAATTATTTTTCGGTGATTTCGATAGTTGATCCTATGATTAAAAAGGGGAAATCGAACGGGAGAAAACGGAATGATCTGAACACCTGCTGCTTTTAATTCCTTAACATATTCCTTACTTAACTTCCAGCTTCCAACGGCATCGTATAGAAATCGAACGACAACACCTTCTTTGGCCTTTTCTATTAAAATATTTTTTATCTCTTGGCCAATCTGGTCATCTCGAACAATATAATATTCCATGTGTATATGGTCTTTAGCTTTTTTTAGTGCTTCTTTTATATAGGCAAAGGTTTCTTTCCCATCTGTCAGAACCTTTGTATTCGTTTGAAAGGAAATTGGGTTATTGGCCAACTTATGAGCAAGACGGAATAGCTTTTGCTGATGATCTGGCATTTCTGCCATTTTGGATCCATCTAATGGCCGGTTTCCCTCAATACGGTAAAAGGCCTGCTCATCAGAAATAGCTTTTTTATTAAAGGATTTTTTCTTTCTAAGATTCTGACCGAACATTAAATAGAAGAAGAAGCCAACAATAGGGAATGTCCCTAAAACAATAAGCCATGTCACTGTTTTAGTAGGATTTCGATTTTCAAGGAAGATAACAATTGCAATAAAAAAGGCAGATAGGGAAAAGATTATACTAAGACCACCAACAAGCCAATTCTCCCAGTATTCACGTGTTACGAATAATATACTCCCCAATATAGTTAGAAACACAATTATCTGAAGTCTTTTTAACATATGGGTTCCCCTTTTATCTATCTATTGTAGGAAAAGCGTAACGTTAACCCTGCATAAAATCAGTCAGAAGGAGTATTGGTTGAACTGCGATAAGTAATTTAAGTGGCGCAGGAGTATTTTTTTCTTGCAACGAGTAAGTTATAGTTAAAACGATGATTTTACGAAGAAGAATAGGCAGAACAGCTTTGCTAAAAATCTTTTAAACTTTTCTTTAACTCCAATATACTACGAATTAAATCGTTGTCAAATATTACACAAAAATTTCACAAAAGTGCTTAAAACACAAAGAAAATGATTATCTAATTCTATTCCCTATTCTAGTAATTCAATGCTTGTTCAAAAAAAATAAAAAATCTATTTTTTCTTGCAAATTAGACATTTTTTTCATAGAATGATGTTGAATATAAAAAATTAAATAGTGAAAGGAAGAGTGAAACCTTAATGTTCACTAAACCCCGAAGCCCCTCCGATGAATTAATGACCCTCCGTATATTAAACTCCCGTATGGACCTAGCAGATAAAAAACAAAATTATCTTAATTTAGAAAAAGGCTAGGAAGGAGAATGCTTGTTTGATACGTATTTAGAAAAGATATCCCATAAGTGGATCATACTTAACGATCTTAACTTAAAACATAACAAATCATTTCAAATTGACTCTGTGCTTATTGGAGGCCAGTCCATCTATCCAATCGATGTAAAGAATTTTGAACATGACTACTATATGGAGAATGGCCAATGGTATCATCCTAATTATCCAAACGATGGAAAAGACCTGCTACTTCAATTACAACGAAGCAAATCATTATTTCAACAATTACTCACAAATCTCGGTTATTCAAACTTCACCTTTATATCGCGCCTCGTTTTTGTAAATCCTACCTTTACGTTATACGAAGCACCAAGAGACCTACCAGCTATACTTCCAACACAAATGAATGGATTTATTGAAAACTTAGGTAAACAAGCTGTACATGTAGACTTCAGCCACAGAAAGCTTGCAGATAAACTCATCTCCATGCACCGTACTAAATCCGAATACTCTATTATTCCAGCATATGATTTTGAAAGCTTGGAAAAAGGAATATTCCGTGAGAAGTGTAGGCGAGAATGGAATTGGAAAGAAGAGAATTTGTAAAATGCAGCAAATGTGGTTTTGTGGAAAAACGAGATGATGCTGTCATGAGAACTATAGAAGAATACATTCTACTTTTCCCAGATAGAGAAATAAATACACAAAATATCAATCAGTGGTGCAAGATTGTATCCAAAAGGACTATCTCAAGAGTCCTTAATAAAAATTTTAAACGTATTAATCATGGTAAGTATTCCACTTATATTAAAGTTTTTTCATAGATGTGTTTTATACTTTTATTTAATCGGACAAGTTTGAAACATCACAAAATGAACTTTTCATAGAACAGGTAAGCATACCTCTTCTTGCTTTTCCTGTTTCATAAACTCCTCATGGAACAGGTAAGCTTATCCCTTCTTGCTTTTCCTGTTTCATAAACTCCTCATGGAACAGGTAAGCTTATCCCTTCTTGCTTTTCCTGTTTCATAAACCACTCATGGAACGGGTAAGCATACCTCTTCTTGCTTTTCTTGTTTCATAAACCTCCCATGGAACAGGTAAGCATACCTCTTCTTGCTTTTCCTGTTTCATAAACTCCTCATGGAACAGGTAAGCTTATCCCTTCTTGCTTTTCCTGTTTCATATACCATTTCATGGAACAGGTAAGCATACCTCTTCTTGCTTTTCCTGTTTCATATCCCCCCTCATGAAACAGGTAAGCATACCTCTTCTTGCTTTTCTTGTTTCATAAAACTCCCATGGAACAGGTAAGCATACCTCTACTGACTTTACCGGTTTCATAAACCTTTAATGATACCCGTAACAAAAGTGAAAATAGTCTTTTCAGTTTGATGAACCCCATTGTAGACACTTAGTTGTATTAACGTAGAATTCTCTTGTTTCTTAAAGACCTTATCTATACAAAAGCATAGAAAAGATAACCCAAACAAATTCCTCCCCCCTTCAGAGCACACAAAAAAGCCGATGACCATTCATCGGCTTTTTTTAGGCAAATTTAGTTCTTATTTCCGCTAATGCGTTGTCTTCTATAATTGTTGTTCCGTACTCGGAAATTCGGTGAATCGTTACATCGGATTCATAGCCAAATTCCAACATTCTGCTTAGGAGGTTATCCTGTTCGTCATCACTATATTTTTCATCTAAAGTAACATAAATGTAGTAGGTACCTTCAAAGCTGTGAAGACTTGTATCCACTTCCTCTGTAAAAGCATGGCTTAGTGTAATAACATCCTCAAAGTCCCTAAATCCTAAAACAACGCTCAAGGAATGATCTTTTATAATGTCATTATCCTTATCTTTCGCAAACTGACTGTCGAGCAGGTCAACGATATTATTGTCCACAGGCATCTCATCCTTTTCATCGTCATCCAATGGAATTTCCAGTTTTACATTTCCATCACTTAGTTGGCCACGTGTAACGATAATTTCTAGCCCCTTTTCAAGCGCATGTACCTGCACCCATAACGGGCCTGACATTTCAAAGCTTTCTTGATCATTGGCTTCATTCATCATCTCGAAGAAGAGTTCCTCTCCCCTTTCGCGATTATACCAAATCTCATCTTTATTGAACCCACGACGTTCCATGTCGTGGTATGTTATATAAAACTTTATGGTTGAATCATTAATTCTTTCAATATCCATGTTGTTCTCACCCTTTCAAAAAAGTAGTCCGACTCCTTGAGAACAATATCTCATTTTTATTACCCTCAATGTTAAAAAGTAAACCATCCTTATGCTTACTTACATTGTATGACATAAATCAAAGAATTAAAATAGTGTAACTATGTTTTACCAAAATTATTGGGATCTGTAAATACATTTGTTTGGTTCTTATTTAAATAATGCTTGTATATATATATAAAAGATTCCTTGTCCTTATTCACTGACAATGATAACTACATCTAATATTACTTCTATTTTATATTGGATGACCAAGGAGGATCAACCTTTGAGCTCAGAATTTATCATTTCTTTACTAACAATTATTGGTATTGATATTATTCTTGGTGGAGATAATGCCATCGTTGTTGCCCTTGCCTGCAGAAAGCTTCCCCCCCACTTGAGAAATAAAGCAATAATACTAGGGATAATGCTTGCAATTGCAGCAAGGGGGGTCCTAACTTTAGTTGCTGTACACCTATTAACCATACCTTATTTAATGTCCATTGGTGGTATTCTTTTATTATGGATCGCATTTCGTTTGTTAACTGGAACGGAAGAAGAACACCAAATTACTAGTGAGGCAAAATTTAGTGATGCCATAAAAACGATCGTTATTGCGGATGTTGTTATGGGATTTGATAATGTGTTAGCTGTTGCTGGTGCTGCAAATGGTAACGGATTTTTAGTACTCTTAGGACTCTTAATCTCTGTACCGATTATTATTTGGGGTAGTAAGTTAATCTTATACTTAATGAATAAGTTTCCTTTTATCATCTATATCGGAGCTGGGATATTAGTTTATACAGCTGCTAAAATGATCTTGCACGAAGATATCATCGCGGAAAAACTTCAACTAATTAACCTAAATAATAGTGTTTTCACTTTGGCACTTGTAATAATGGTCCTTTTCAGCGGCTGGTTTTTTAATCATGTTAAAGGGATTCAGTGGTTCCACTTTTCAAGAAATAACAGAAAAGACGGGTAACAATTATTGATTCTAAAAAAATATTAGGGTGTGTCCAAAAGGTCGGCAACTTCACCTTCAGACACACCCTAATCATTATTCGTTTACTAGTTTCTTAGTTGCTTCTTGCAGTTGGAATGTACGAACCTTTCTTGGAAGGAATCGACGGATTTCTGCTTCGTTATAACCAACTTGAATTCTCTTCTCATCCATAATAATTGGGCGTCTTAAGAGACCAGGATGATCACTGATTAGTTGGAAAAGCTGTTGTAACGGCATAGAATCTAATTCCACTTCTAGTTCTTGGAATACCTTTGAACGGGTTGAAATAATTTCATCTGTTCCGTCCTCCGTCATGCGAACTACCTCTTTAACCTCTTCAACAGATAATGGCTCAGAAAAAATATTTCTCTCTACGAATTCGATATTATTCTCTTGTAACCAAGCTTTAGCTTTACGACATGATGTACAGCTTGGAGATGTGAATAGTGTGACCATTAAACTAATTCTCCTTTCCCCATCTTATATATAAAAGTTTTTACATTTCCCTTTAATAATAACAATTCTAAGTAACAACTCTTATTATACTATAATTATTATAATTTGAGTAGAGTATATTTAAAAAAGTTGATTTAAAGTTATGTATAATCATTTATACCCATAGAGATCATTTACCCAATTAATTAAAGGATTAAACGTAAAAAATTAAATATTTTATAACTTTATTTTGTATAAATAAACTTATCCCTATATTACATACGATTTACAGCAGTAAAGGATTCACTTTTTTATAAAAAAATAAAATTTATTTTTACCTAATTGATTTTCAATTAGAATTATTTATTTTCAATAGACAATCGAAAAGACTGCCTTGACTATACAAGACAGTCCTTTTTCTAAGCAATTGTTTTAGACTGAGAAACTGGTTGTCTTTTTGGGATTTTGTTTACTTCATCCCAACTTCTTTTTAACAAATCCTTCAAAAGATCCTTTTTCAGCTTTTTTCTTTTTTTACTAGCCTTCATAGCAAAACACACTCCTTTCAGTGTTTTGAAAATTAAAATTTAGACTTTAAAACAGTATTTCCATTAACTTTTTTCTTTATTTTGACTAATAATAAGATCCAAACTGAATTAGGTGTTGTTAAACTCTCGGCTCATCTCCTTGATCGAAGGTGAGTACTTCCTCAGGTTCATCATATGTTTGACCATACAATTGTTGATCTTTATACGTATGAATATTTTCATACGTGTGTAGCATTTTTTCATAAATGCTTTCTTCCGACTCGTCCGCCGGTGACCAGTATAGAATTTCTAATTCCGTTACTTTACCCGTATCTAAAGAACGGCGTCGATAGCCTATAGACTTGGCATGCTTAAAACCTTCCCTATGGTAAAATCGCTGTCTTTTTTGAGTATCCGTATCTTCATAGTCAATCGGCTCCACCTCTAAAATAATTGGTTTCCCCTTCTTCTTTAATTTATCTAGCAGCTTTTTACCAAGTCCTTGCCCTCGTGCATCCTTCGAGACAAATAAATAATCAATGAATATAAAGTCGTTCATCTCCACATACATTAATACATGATTTGGACCATCGTCTTTTTTATAAACTTCTTTCTTTTCCTTCAATAGAAGCTCCATATGCTCTTTCGATTTCATTTCTTCTATTGGAAAATATTGATTGAGCTTTTCGTACCAATTCATTTATTTGTTAAACCTCCATCATTTCCTGCCATTTTTCCTGTTGAAATAAATGTAGCGGTCAAACACTTCTTTCATTTATATTATATGCTATTTGCAAAAAATGATAAACAAGGTTTAAGATCGTTTAACTTGCGTATTCGTAGAAACAATGCTATTTGTCCCATTAACCAACTTGACGGTGAATGTTTCTCCCATATCCTTTAATTTCCTATAGGAATGAATAAAGCTGACTGGGAAGTTCAATGACTACAGTCAGCTCATTAACGTTTATGGATTCAAATAGTCAACATCTGGTGTATACCTGTTTCCTGCGTTCCAGAGAAGGAATTCATATATACCATTTTCATAAAGAGCACGAATTTGTGCTTCCACTTCCGCCTTGCCGTATGTCATAAAGTTTCCTGGCCCTAAATAGGAAGCAGTAAAATCTTGGATCCACGGACGTGATGTTGGAGGGTTTTCTAATTGTCCTAAAACTTCATTCTCCACTTCTGCATATGCTGAAACCAGCTCGTAAGGATAGAGGTCTGGTTTGTCTATTCCGAAATATGGTGTCCAGTGACTTGGATAAATCATAGAGGATATAACATCCACATTTTCAGAAATTCTAGAGAAGTTTTGACCGATACCTGGAGCTGCCTCAATTGTTGCAGCATAGCCAAAGATATCGACGGAAACATCCACATTGTACGGCTGTAATTGTTCCCTCGCAAATGCAACGAAATCAGTAACAGCATCTACACGCTTTTGTACATTATCTTCACCGTCAGTGTACTTACCAACTTCATATTCTAAAATGTCATCTCGGCGTTCGAAGCCTTCTGGGAACCGCACATAATCAAATTGGATATCTTGGAACCCTAACTTTGCTGCCTTTATGGCAATATCTACATTATATTCCCAAACCTCTTCCAAAAATGGATTAACAAAAGCTTCTCCCCGTCTATTTTTCCAAACTTGCCCATTTTCTAAGAAGGAAAGGTCTGGTCTCATTTCTGCGAGAACAGAGTCTTTAAAGACAACAATTCGTGCAATAGGATAGATCTCATTTTCCTCTAAAACCCTCATCATTCCCTCTGGGTCGCGAATATAATTTCGAGCAATATCGTAGTATGGTGAATCTTCATCTGGAAGGAACGTCAAATTACCCCAGTCATCCTTAATGTCAATAACCATTGTGTTCAAGGCTGTTGTGTTTATCAGTTCAAGTAAGGTTTCAAATCGTTGGCCGCCTGCCGAATGGCCTGTTACATAAATTCCCCGTACAGCATCTGGATACTCAAATGAAAACCCAGAATCGAAAACAGCAAACCGAGCAACTTCTTCCGGCCAAGGTCTCTCCACTAAATTCCCCGTTTTTTCTGGATGGAATTTTACTTCAAGAGGATTAGGTTCCTCTTCCCCTTGAACAACCCCTTGTCCCATAAAAAGGATAAAAAAAGACATAATACAGATCATGATCCCTTTAACTTTCCCCATCATATCACACCTTTTCTACCTGTATTTCATAAGATGTCAAAATCACTTCCAGCTGTTTCCACTTTTTTTTATCGTAGTACATACAGTTATATATATCTTACTCAATTATACAATGAGAAATGACAAGAACCAATTAAGATTTTTAACCAATTTGTAATTTTCCATAAATTTGAGTGTTTATTCCGTAAATTCTTATTGACACAACACCACCATCGCCTTAAAATATTGAACAATATACTTTTTTATAAAAAATAACATTGGAAATAAATAATAAGGGAGATGAAACAATGAAACGAATTACTTTGTTGGAAATTTACCGTCACCCTATTACTCAAAAATACGTAAATCGTTCAGGATTAGCCCATGCTATTTCCACTGCAAGTTACGCCTTCGATTTTGCTGACCAAAAGAAGGTAAATCACGATTTAGCTGTAAAAGCTGCTTTTTTGCATGACATGGGTCATTACTTATGGTATCGAAATGGAAAATGGGATTATCATCTTTATAAAGAAAACGATATTCATGCCATAAAGGGGGCGGAGCGTGCACATAAATTATTGATTCGCTTAGGAGAAAATCCAGTTCATGCAAAGAAAATTGCCTTAGCTATCCTTCTACACACCGATTCTTATTTGCCAAAGGGAGAATTAGAGCTGGATCCTTTACAAGAGGTAGTTGCCATGGCAGATAAGGCAGACGAAGAACCTGGAGGGGGACATCACTATAAAACCATTTCTAATAAGGAGGCGGTTAAGCGGATTAAGGAATTGGATAAAAGGGTTGAAGAAAAAATGAAAGTGGGAAAGGATCAATCCGCCTCTTGAGTCCACCGATTCTTTCCCCTGTATTATTTTTCACTTGACCGTTCCGTTAACAGATGATAGATTAATAGTAATTGAATAAGACCTTTTTTAAAAAGGGGAGTAGCGACCATTATATATGGTTAATGAATCGTCATTTCAGCGATAATCCGCTCGGTTCATTAAGCTTTCAAGTGAAGTACGCAAGACCTTTTTATGAAATATAATCTTCATTTTTTAGAAGAAGTATTTCATAAAAAGGTCTATTTTTGTTTAATTAAAGGAGACGAAAAAACATGATGTATTTTTTATTTATTGTTGCGGCAATGGTCACTATTTATTCAGCTATAAAACTCTCTACTTATGCCGATGTGTTAAGCGAACGTACCTCAATGGGAGGTATGCTTGTAGGAACCCTCCTTTTAGCAGGTGCAACTTCATTGCCGGAAGTCACCACAAGTGCTACGGCGGTATTCGTAAACAACCCTGATATAGCCGTAGGAAACGTTCTCGGAAGCAATCTTTTTAATTTGTTTATCCTGGCGACTGTGGACCTTATTTACCGTAAAAAAAGAATGATGACTCAAATAAGCAAAAACCATACAATAACGGCACTTATTGCATTGGGATTAACAGGGCTCGTATTAATTACGATATTATATCCAACAAATATAAGCTTCTTAGGCATTGGTATGGAATCCTACTTGCTGATTATCTTTTATGGGATAAGTATGAAATTCCTTTCTAATCCTGCTGAGGAAATGCCTATACAAGTAACAGAACGTGAAATATCTGCTTCCTCTGAAAAGGAAGGGGCCAATAACAAGATAGATATGCCCAGTAATGCAAAGGAAATAATGGAATCGTACCATACACGAGCTATTTCTGTTAAAAAAGCAAAGTATGGTTTCGTTTTTTTCGCTATTATTATCTTCGTAACTGGGTCCCTATTGACTATAGCTGGTAATAATATTGCTAATGCAACTGGGATTAGCTCCAGTTTTATAGGAAGCTTTCTTATCGCCGGTGCAACCTCCCTTCCAGAGTTTGTCACTGTCCTCGTTGCCATACAATTATTAAATTATAACCTTGCAGTGGGTAATATATTAGGCAGTAACATCTTTAATATTATGATTCTAGCATTTACGGACTTTTTATTTCGAGGTGGTAGCATTCTTGGGGCTGCAAGTCCAGTGACTGCAATAACTACTTCTGCAGTTATCATTTTAAATATTATCGTCATATTCGGAATTATTTTGTGGCAACGAAAGGGAAATGTCCCGTTCGGCTATCCTTTCCCTTCCATTTTATTAATCGTCTTTTATGGTGTCTCTAGTTACCTCATTTTCACATTTAGTTAATTACGAAGAGGGCGGCTCAAAAGGATTGTTTCTTTACCTTTTGAGTCACCCTCCGACTTTAAACCTTATGTGAAAGTATCTTTTTTGGGGCTTAAATTACTTATTTATAATTTGACTCTCTAACATTTTTTCGACGGTAAAAAAGCCATCAACCCGTGTTTCAATAATACCTTCCTTATCTATAATTAAGCTAATTGGAACTCCATATACATGGTAAAGGTCTTGAGCAGCACCCTCTTCGTCTAATAAAAAGACTACGTCATCAAGGGTAATGGATTCCGTATAAGCAATTACATTATCCACGTTCCGCTCCCCTTTAGTGAGATTAACAGCAATAACCTGCACATCATCTAAAAGACCACCCTTTTTTGCAAGCTCTAATTGTCCCCATTGCTCACCACAAATATGACACCAGGTTGTAAAAAATATTAAAAAAACATTTTCCCCTTTAAAGTCACTTAAGTTTACCTGTTCCCCTGATAAGTTATTGAGAGTAAGAGGACTAGCTTTCTCCCCTTGCTGCACCCCTTCAGACACTTCCGTCATTGCCCTTTGAGTTAAGGCCCATTCATGATTAGATTGAAGATAAAACGCACCGGATATGAATAAAACAAAACAAAGGATACCCCATTGAATTTTTCCTTTCATAACACCTACACCTCCCTCTAAAAACATCCTATGATTTTTTTGGGACATCCATTCCAATGAACTGTTAGGTATATTTTTTTCTGGATGTGGCAAAGATGAATATAATTCTTTTCCAGAAAAACGAAAATTACATTTGCATCTAGGAAGATTTGGTCGTATAATAAATAACAAATTTGAAACTCATGTTGGCTATGACAAAGAGTAGTACTTTTCATCACTACATTTTCAGAGAGTCTGCAATTGCTGGGAGCAGACAATGTAACGAAAAGGAATGGACTTTCGAGCCATCAAGCTGAACGGTGGAATTATATACTGAGTAGGCTTCGACGTCATTCAAACGTTATCTTGAAACCCCTTTCTAATGGAAGTGAAGTTAGTGAGGGAATGAAGTGATTTCAAAATAATTTGAAATAATCAGGGTGGCAACACGGTCCATTCGTCCCTATAAAAAGGAGACGAATGGGCTTTTTTTATTGAAATCTGTTCGCAAACTTTGTTGCTTTTTTGGAAAAGCGAAAGGCGGCGACTCCGGGCGACGAGTAACCGCAGGAGCAATGCTCTGTAGTGTATCCGCCGAGACAAATTGATGTATTTTCTAAGAAGGAAAGCTCTTTGTAGCGTATCCAAGCAAAAATATACTTAGTGTTAGAAAGGTAGGAAGATGAAACATGAAAACAATTTTTTCAGGAATTCAACCAAGCGGTACATTAACTTTAGGAAACTATTTAGGAGCAATGAAGCATTTTGTGGATTTGCAAGAGGAAAACAACTGCTATTTCTGTATTGTTGACCAGCATGCCATTACTGTACCACAAGACCGTTTGAAGCTTAGGGAAAATATTCGCAGTTTAGCTGCTTTATATCTTGCAGTTGGGATTGACCCTAATAAATCTGTGTTATTTATACAATCAGAAGTGCCAGCCCACGCTCAGCTGGGATGGATTATGCAATGTGTAAGCTACATTGGCGAACTTGAGAGAATGACTCAGTTCAAGGATAAATCAGAGGGTAAAGAAGGAGTTTCTTCTGCTTTGTTAACTTATCCGCCGTTAATGGCTGCAGATATTTTATTGTATGGAACTGACATCGTACCTGTTGGAGAGGATCAAAAGCAGCACTTGGAATTAACAAGAGATTTGGCAGAGCGCTTTAATAAAAAATACAATGATATTTTTACAATACCGGAAGTGCGCATTCCAAAGGTTGGGGCAAGAATTATGTCATTAGTTGAACCTACGAAAAAAATGAGCAAGTCTGATGCTAATGTGAAAAGCTTTATCTCTATGTTAGACGATGAAAAAACCATTACGAAAAAGGTTAAAAGTGCAGTAACGGACTCTGACAATGAGGTTCGCTATGATAAAGAGGCTAAGCCTGGGGTATCTAATCTCTTATCCATTTATTCCCTATGCTCCGGAGAGTCAATAGAGGATCTTGTGGATAAATATAGTGGAAAGGGCTATGGAGAATTTAAAACAGATGTAGCTGAAGCTGTTGTAAATACTTTAGCACCAATCCAAGAGCGTTATAATGAGCTGATTAACTCTGAAGAATTAGATGAAATTCTAGATATGGGTGCTGAAAAGGCAAATCGTCAGGCGTTTAAGATGCTGAAAAAAGCAGAAAAGGCTATGGGGCTCGGGAGAAAGAGATAAGACGGGAACTTTCACTCTAATGCAAGGTTCGCGTTTCAAACACAACACTTTTGTTACGCGCTTCAAACGAAATACTATTGTTTCATACAAAAATAGGCTGTCCCCATTAATTTAGGGCAGCCTTTTTCTAATCCTATTGTCTCTTATGTAACAATACATATTCTAGCGCACATTTTTCTTTTCCATTGGTCCCTGTTGGATTTCCCATAGCTTTTCGAAGAATGGTTGTCCTTTTACCATCGTGTAACAATATTCTTCGTGCTTCTTCGACCATCCGTGCTTTACCTCTTCAAAAAGGCCGTTCCATGCCTCTTCGAAGCTCATTTGCTGAATTTGGGCGTATTTATCCGGTGCCCATTCCGTATACCAATATCGAAGTTCAGCTTCTTCCGCATCATTATACAGCTGGTCAAGTACCATGAACAGGAGCTGCTTTAATTGTCGTTCTTTACGAATAAGACCGTGCATAAGCGCTGGCTCAGGTGACAAAATGTGATATACCTTTTCACAGTCTAAATAATCCATATAGTAATCTCTAACAGGCTCCGTTTCAACTAGGGCCATCAATTGCTCTTCCTGTCTTGGAACTAATCTGCTTTTACGCACTGGTGTGTGATATCCAAGGGTATCAACTACTAAGGTTCGTTTTCCATCCGTAGCAAGAAAACAATATTCTAATTCTACCCTTTGGCTTTTTCGCCTGATATAGCTCTGCTTATATATATCAGCTAACAGCTCTTCTGGAAGCTCCAGCAAGGAATTTTCAATATAATCAAATAAATTTTCTCGTATTTTAATTACCGCTACCTGATCCAGTAATTCAATTCGGTCTTCTTTTCGCCATTCATAAAATTCACAAACGTTATAACCATTTTCTTCACCTTCAAACCAATTTACCCATACATCACGCATATGGAGCATTGCTTTAAACCCCCTTACATGATTCGTTAAGAACAGTATGGTCATGAGAAAACCAGTTTATTCCACTTAAGGGGATTCTTTTTTCCATTATTTCTTATTTAAGGGTAAATAGATCATGATCCAAACAATCAATATGCCGACAACGAAAACATAAAATTCAATTCTCCCAAGCAAAAACAGGAAATAGTCGGTCAAAGAATAGCCGACCGTTAATAAATTTAAATAGGCAAGGACACTTACTCCACCTGCAACAGCAAGTCCAAAACCAATGAACAATAAAAAAAATCTAAATAACACAGGTTGTCCCCCCTCCTCCTTCCTATTTCCAAACCAACGAACATATTACTTTGGTCCTTCTCCAGCAATTCTAACCTTTTTTTATTTATATGCTAGTTAGACAAGAATAGGACACTCAATAGACAAACTAGCCCTTTTTTTGCAATTAAGGGGAAAAAATTGATCCTTTTAGAATTTCATTCGGCGGGGTTTTCAAAAGTTTTATTGGAGGTGGAGGATTATCTTTGTATTTTTCAAGGTACGATTCAACCATTAGAAACCCTAATCCATACCCCAACCATAGGGGATAACCGTGTGTACCACCATAAATAAAAGGTATATGTTGTTTTCTCCCCTTTACATCCTTTCTCACTCTAATTTTCTTACCCCACCATGATAATAGAGACTCCTTTGTATGTTTTTTCATCCATGGTGAAACATATTGTTCTCCAAGTAATCTTTTAACTTCCCATTCAGCAAGTCCTTCCATGATGATGGATTCCAACAGAGTTACCGTTTCCACATCTTTCTTTTGGTGATGTAATCTACAAACATGATGATATTCATGTAAGAGTAAAGCTTGCTTTTCAAATACTGTTAATTTTTCATGAAAAAACAAGAGAATAAATGTTGGAAATGAGATGCCATTTCTTCCATTCATTATCTTCAGTCTGGATTTATCTATATGGTTGAAAGGGAATAAAAATATATCTACATCTGGCCCTTGAAATGTCTCTACTAGCTTTGAGTACAATTCTTTCATCCCTTTAATTGGATCGTTCTTTTGCCAATTTTGCCAATTACCCTCTGTTTCATCAACTATTGGCATCATCCCCTGATTATATAAGAAATGTAGCCATTCTTCTGTACTCCAATTCGGAAAATGCTTCATAAGCGGTTGAAATGACGGAAGTTTTCCCCTTTGGTTTTCAAGTTGGTCAAATAATTCCTCCACCCATACCTTTGTTGGAATAATTGCCAATAAATTTCAGCTCCTTTTAAAGATCCTAAGATGTAAAATAATATTCAAATAGTGATTTTCCTCACTTTTTAACCTGACATAATATGCTATGCTCATGATAGGTAAAGTGACTCACTGAATGTACATGGAAGGGGAAGATAGAATGAATGTAGAGTTAACGAAAAAGAATACACCATTCTTTCAGCAGCTTTCTCCTGAAAACCAACATATCTTATTACTGCACGGAACAGAAATAACAGTCAGAGAAGGGCAAGTTTTATTTTATGAAGGAGAAGAAGCAAAATATATTTATTTAATACGTGAAGGGCAAATACGTTTAAGTAAAATGACCATTGACCATAAGAAATTTTTCCTTCATTTAAAACAAACGGATGATATCGTAGGGGAATTTAGCCTTTTTAATGAAATGAAAGCCAGTATGACCGCAGAGGTCACTTCCTCCTCCAACCTCATTCGATTTGATCGTAAAAATTTGGAAGCGTTATTTACACAAAATGGAGAGATTGCAGTAGCATTCATAAAGCTTTTCGCAAGGAACACGCAAGCAACACAGGCTAAATTTTCAGATTTACTCCTTTATGGAAAAACAGGAGCCTTTTATTCCATTCTTATTCGTTTTGCTAATTCTTATGGAATCCCTCATCCCAACGGTATCCTTATTGATTTAAAGTTAACAAACAAGGAATTAGCTAATTATATTGGTACGAGCAGGGAAACGGTGAATAGAATGATGAATGATTTAAAACGTGAGGACGTTCTGAAGGTTCAAAGTGGAAATATTATTATTAAAAATATGGAATATTTAAAAGGACATTTGCACTGTGGGAAATGTCCTCTGCAAATATGCACCATCTCTTAACTGTAATATATGGTTAAGAGTTTTTTATTAACCTAAGTTAAATTATTTTTGTTTGCGTAGATTGCGGCTTGAGTGCGGTCATCCAACTCTAGCTTACTTAAAATATGACTTACGTGAGTTTTTACTGTCTTTATCCCGATATGAAGGGTATCTGCAATTTCCTTATTTGTCTTGCCGTTTCCTATTAAGGCAAGCACCTCCCGCTCCCTTGCAGTTAGCTCTTCGTGTTTCGGTTTGGAATGCATATGCTTAAACATCTTTTGGGTAACCTGTCCTTGAAAGGTAGGTTCCCCTCTATATGCTTTTCTGATAGCTGAAACAATTTCATCTGCACTGGACGTTTTCAGTAAATAACTAAATGCTCCAGCTTCCATTACTGGAAAAAGCATCTCGTCATCAAGATAGCTTGTTAAAACAATAATCTTCATATCTTCCTTAGCAAGTTCCTTTGTAGCCTCAATACCATTCATACCGTCCATTAATAAATCCATTAAAATAACATCTGGAGAGAGATCCCTCGCTTTTTGGATTGCTTCCAATCCATTAGCAGCCTCTCCAACTACCTCGATGTCATCCTCCACACTCAAATAGGTTGTTAAACCCATTCTGACCATCTCATGATCATCCACAATTAAAAGACGAATTGGATTACTCATTACAAACCACCTCTTCTATCAATGGAGTACGATAGGTACTCTAAATTCTAGCTTTGTACCCTTATTTGGGTAAGATAAAATAGTAAAATGCCCCCCAAGCTCTACGATTCTTTCCTTCATGGAACGTAAACCATAGCTGACATTTTGTTTTTCATTTAATTTCTCCATATCAAAACCAATGCCATCGTCCTCTAAAATAAGAAGTACCCTTTCCCCTTTATGGGACGCATGAAAATTAATTTTCTCCGGGTTTCCATGACGCAATGCATTGGAGAGTCCCTCCTGAATAACTCGAAACAATTGTTCCTCCGTACCTGGATCGAGCCTTGGTAATTCTTCGATAACACATTTTATTTGCAGATGGGGATGTTTACGCTTCAATTCTTCAAATAATGTTTCAATAGCTTGAATAAACCCTTTTCCTTCCAATGTCACTGGTCGAAGATGCATGATTAATGCCCTTAATTCCTGCTGAGCCTGATGAACCATTTTTTCTGTTTGTTTAAAAACATCCTTTGCCTTTTCCGGTTTGGAGTCTAATAATTTTGGCATTGCACCAAGTGACATAGAAACGGCAAATAATTGTTGGCTAACCGCATCATGTAAATCCCTTGCCAGTTTCCGCCTCTCTTCTAAACTTGCTGCCCTCTCTGCTTCTGTAATCAAATTAGCATTCTCGTTAAGAAGACGTCGCATAGAAATAATTTGCTGCTCCACATCCCTTGTTAAGGTAATGATCTCTTCGGAAAGCTTTTGCAGTTCGTCATCTCGATCAATAGATATTGTATGACGAAAGGAACCACGCTGAAATTGCTTAAGCTGATGAATTAAATGAGTAACAGATCTTTTAAGTGATGCACCATAAGAGTAAGTAAAAATCCATGCTGTACATAAATAAACAACAAAAAACAAGAAGAATAGTCCCATATAGACCATTGGTGTTGCCATAACAGACCCGATTATTCCGTTGCTTCCAGGGAGCGGTCTAAAGTATTGCGGAAGTAATGTTTGTAATATTAATAATAGAAAAAAAGTAGTAATTAATGCAGTGGAACTAATTTTTATTTGTAACCGCAAGAGGTCCCAAAGGATCCCCTTTAATCCTTTTTCCCTTTTTCCTATCTCGAACGATTTCTTTTCCTTTTTAATCAACTGTCATAACCTCCACATCACCAATATTTAGGTTAACGTGAAGGATTACTTTTTTCTCCGCCTCGTAAAAATTCTCACTCGTATAGGTTGCGTTTCTACTTGTACCTGAATAGGAATCATCAAACAACGTTACCTCACCAAGTCTTACATCTGCAAATGCTTTAAGAGCCATATCACGGGGAACCAAAATTTTTACTGAACCAATCCAGCCAGCAATATTTAAAACATTTTCTCCTTCTTTTAAAATAGCCTTTGTGAGATCAACATTTATATCACCAATTCCCATAGCAACATCGGCACCATCAAGCTCCCAAGGTTGCTTTCCCATTTGAATATCCCCAATAAATTGGTTGTATTTTACTCTATTGCTTTTCCATTTCTTCTTAATCTTTTTTATTTTAGCTTTATCCCAATGATCACTATCATCCTCTGATGATGAAGGACCTAAATTTATCACAATATCCCCTGTTTTGTTAAATAAAATTTTAATGCCGATATATACAATGAGCACAGGCCAAGTCCAGCTCCATAAGTCAGCAAGACTAATGGAAAACCATTCTGCATTGTTCCCTAACAAAATAACACCTATGGCTAGGATAAAGGCACCCCAAACAGTTTTCCCAATATGCCACTTGTCCCTTCTGATGCTATGAAAAAAATATATTATTCCTTCAAAAAAGACCTTTAAGCCTATTAAAATAATCAAAACTGGCCAAAATGTGGAGAATAAGCCCGTTACTTCTGTATTAATAAGACCAGTATTAGATAGTAGAAATAATAGACCAATTGTTAAAATAAATAATCCAATTATGTTTTTCATTGTTCCATTCCCCTTTTTGGTGAAGAGTGACTAATAACTCTTCCATTTCTATTGTAGCTTTTCCTTCTCTAACCGCCAATTGATTTTTTTAGGAATTTCTCGAAGGTTTTATTTTCTTATTTATAGAATAGCTTTATAAAAAGAGTATCAAAACAGACGGCGGACCGTTTTCCTCTCCGCCCCAAGGCTGATTTTTCTTCATTTAAGTCTTGGACATTATCTGTTATAATCACAATTAACAGAGGTGACCAACGATGACCAATTTTCTTTTTAAACTTTCTATCCGAAAAAAAATATTTCTCCTTATTTCCTTAGTAATCATCCTTACAGGCCTCATTACTGTTGTCTGGGCCCAGAATGACTATAATAAAGCTCGTGAAGAATCATTACGAAATATTGAAGAAAGTGGCGGTACTGTTCCTTCCAATGAGGAAATTGAATTTAATGCTTCAGAAGAAGATCTTGACTATATTAATGTACTCCTTGTCGGATTGGATGACGAGGAAGATGTTGCTAGGACAGATACTATAATGATAGCTCAATATCGTCCAGATGAAGGGGAAGCAAAGCTAGTTTCTCTCATGCGTGATACATATGTTACAATACCAGGTCACGGAAACAACAAAATTAATGCTTCCTTTGCCTTAGGAGGATTAGAACTTTTACGGCAAACGATATGGGAAAACTTTAAAATTGACCTTCATTACTATGCTCAAGTTAATTTTGATAGTTTTGAACGGATTGTAGATACTTTAGCACCTGATGGAATTGAAGTAGATGTCGCTAGAAGAATGTTTTATCAATCTGGTTCCTTAACTATCGACTTCCAACCGGGACTGCAAACAATGAGTGGAGAGGAAGCGCTTAAATATGTGAGATTTCGAAGTGACTTTGAGAATGACTTCGGCCGTGTTAGGAGACAGCAGCAAGTTTTGTCTATTTTAAAAGATGAAGTTCTCAGTATATCTGGGGTACGCCGAATTCCACAGCTTTTAGGTGCTATTGAACCTTATATTCAAACAAACGTTGGAACACAGGATATGCTCTCTTATGGAAGAGATTTGTTTCTAAATTCAGTTGATGAAATTGAAACATTAACTATTCCTGTTGAGGGTGGTTATTGGGATGAAACATACCAGCATGCAGGGGCAGTTCTTGAATTAGATTGGGAAAAAAATAGGCAAGCATTGCATGAATTTTTGCAAGTAGAAATGGAAGAAGAGGATGTCCCATAAATTATATCGAGGGTATCTCAAAAGGTTAAAACCATACCTCTTGAGACACCCTCTTGTTTTATTGTTAATTATTACTGATATTTTCTAAATACTAATGCTACGTTATGTCCCCCGAAACCTAAAGAGGTACTCATTACCGCATTTACGTCCTGACGGCGGGCTTCATTTGGTACATAATCAAGATCGCACTCAGGATCAGGTGTTTCGATATTCATTGTTGGTGGAATTATTCCATCTTCAATTGCTTTTACTGAGAAGAGGGCTTCCACCGCTCCAGCTGCACCTAGTAAATGTCCTGTCATGGATTTCGTAGAACTAATGGCTAGCTTATATGCATGATCTCCAAAAACATTCTTCGCAGCAAGTGTTTCATATTTATCGTTATATTCTGTACTCGTCCCATGTGCGTTCATATAAGTAACTTCTTCAGGCTTCATCTTGGCATCCTCTAGAGCTTGTTTCATTGCCCTAACAGCCCCTTCCCCTTCAGGTGCTGGTGCTGTTACATGGTATGCATCACCTGTAGCACCATAACCACATATTTCTGCATAAATATGGGCACCTCTTTCAAGAGCTGACTCTAATGACTCAAGGATTAAAATACCAGATCCTTCTCCCATCACAAAGCCATCACGATTCTTATCGAATGGACGTGACGCTGTTTTTGGATCAGGATTAGTTGACATAGCCTTTGCAGAACTAAAACCTGCAAGTGCCATTTCTGTAATTGGTGCCTCCGCACCACCTGTAACCATAACATCTGCGTCTCCACGCTCGATAACCTTGAAGGCATCCCCAATGGAGTTTGCCCCTGAAGCACAAGCTGTTACTGTACAGGAGTTAACTCCCCTAGCACCTAATGTAATGGATACTTGTCCGGACGCCATATCTGGAATCATCATAGGTACGAAAAATGGGCTGACACGACGATGACCTCTTTTTTCATACATACGGAATTGGGTCTCAAATGTCCCCATTCCTCCGATACCTGATCCAATCCATACACCTACACGATGGGAGTTACTGTCATCAATGGTTAAATTTGCATCCTTTACGGCCATAAGTGCGCTGGCCACCGCAAATTGAGTAAAGCGATCCATTTTTCTAGCGTCCTTCGGATCCATGAAGTTACCTGGATCAAAGTCTTTAACCTCAGCAGCAACTGTTGTGGGGAATTGTGCCTCTTCATATTTAGATAGCTTGTCAATTCCTGATTCTCCATTTATTAATCGTTTCCACGTGGTGTCAGCATCATTTCCCAACGGCGTTACTGCTCCAATACCAGTTACCACAACTCGTCTTTTATTCATTGCTGAAACTCCTTTCGGTTGTCCCTAATCTAATTATTATCTTCCCCATCTTAAGGCTACTGCTCCCCATACGAGGCCAGCACCAAATCCAACAAGGACAAGTAAGTCTCCATCTTTTATCTTACCACTTTCTACCTCATGCATTAAAGAAAGGGGAATAGAAGCAGACGAAGTATTACCATAATAATCTACTGTCCTTGACATTCTTTCAACTGGAAGGTCTAAACGTTGTCTTGCTGATTCCATAATTCTTATATTTGCTTGATGGGGGATAAGGAAATCTACGTCTTCTTTCGTTAGTCCTGCCTTTTCCACTACGTGCATAGAAGACTCACCCATTTGTCGAACGGCAAACTTAAATACCTCTCTCCCATTCATTTGAATGAATTCTTTCGGCTGTTGAATATGCTCTCCACCACTGCCATCTGCGCCTAGCTCAAAGGAGAGAATTCCTTTATCCTTAGAAACTTCGCTCATTACTATGGCACCTGCTCCGTCACCAAATAAAACAGCCGTGTTTCGATCTTCCCAATCTACTACTTTCGAAAGCTTTTCAGCTCCTACTACTAAAACATTTTTATAGGCTCCCGTTTCAATAAATTGCATAGCAGTAACCATTCCATAAATAAATCCAGCACATGCCGCACTAATATCCATTGCAGCTGCCCTATGAGCTCCTAATTGGTGCTGAATCATGGATGATACAGATGGAAATGGTTTATCTGGCGTAACTGTTGCAACAAGGATAAGATCTAAATCTTCACTGGAGATCTTTGCATCCTCCAACGCTTGTAAAGCAGCATAATAGGACATATGGGATGTATCGATCTCATCCGTGGCAATACGTCTTTCCCTTATCCCCGTTCTTGTTCTGATCCACTCATCATTTGTATCTAATTTTTTTTCAAGATCCTCATTTGTTACAATATTTTCAGGAATATATTTACCAATTCCAATAATACCAGCTTGCATCCCACTTCCTCCTTATTTCACTTCCTCGATTCCTTTTAACTGATTTTAGACTCTTTTCGTATATATTGTTTTTTTATGAATATATTTTTGCCGTAGTAAACCTAGAAGCTATACTCGTCGCTGGAGTCGCCGCCTTCCTCTTCTCCAAGCTTTTTAAAAAGTAGCAAAGTTTGTGAAAACAGCCTAATTTAAATTTCGAGTCTGTGCAAAAAGCCAAAAACCGACCTTTTTGAACAGACTGTTATACTTAATATTATGACCTAGTACTAAAAAAAATGCAATAAGAAAAGCATTAAGATATAAGGAATGAGAGGGTGACTCTAGAGGTAAAAAAACATCCCTTTAGAGTCACCCTCCGCTAGATTAACGCTTAGGATGTGCGCTTCCTAATTTTGGTGCATAATCAGGTCCATATTGCGGGCCATAGTCTGGACCATATTGTGGGCCATAATTAGGTCCATATTGCGGGCCGTATCCCGGGCCGTAGTTTGGTCCGTAATTCGGGCCATAATTAGGTCCATAACCTGGGCCATAGTAAGGTGGTGGATATGGTGGCGGATAGTGACCTGGACCATAACCAGGACCAAATCCTGGACCTGTGAATGCTGATGCCAATAATCCACCTCCTAAACCACCGGCCAAACCGGCCATTAATGGTAAAAAAATGCGCTGATTAGAATGTCCCCCATGGTGATGATGCCCATGATGTGGATCTTGATGACTTCTATACCACCCGTGATGATACATTGGTGTATACACGATGATAACCTCCTTTTTTCCCCTCGAGGGAATGGTATCACCCTGACAAGGTTTTCCCTAGTATCATATGAGGACATCTATCTCTGTGTTCCTGTCCCAAGTCACTCTCCTTGCTCTGTTTGTTGAAAAGCACTCATTAATTCATGGAACATTTCTTCCACCCTATCCTTAAGAGCTTGTTCTTTATTATTTTTAATTTCGTATTTTTGAAGTTCTTCATAGGTATCCAAAAAGGGGTCAATATCCTTTGAACCGATTTGGGATATGGCTAAGTAACATAAAAAGGTAATGTTTGGTTTATCCTCCTGATGTAATAAAGGAGAGATTGGTTCTAACAACTGCTTTGCTCGTTGGAAATCTTTGTTATGAACAGCCTCATAACCTTCAATCACCCTTTGGGCCATTTTATTTATGGCTTTATTATCCTGCGTCATTTTCAAAACTCCTTTTGTATGCAATCTTCAATCATTCTAAAAGGCTGTTTTCTAAAAGAATGTTGTTTTTCGTTATTTAATGTTCCTTGGGTAAGCTACAGGCGGACGCTTTCCCCTTCCCAAAGCTTAAAAAAAGCAACAAAGTTTACAAAACAGCTTCTAAAAAATATACTTACATTAGTATAACTGAGTTAATCCTCTCTTTCATGTGGGAGCTTACCTGTAGCTATATAGACTTCAATGGACTTTTCGATTCTTTCACGAATATCATCAGGAACCTCACTGCTGAATGTGCCTAAGGAAATAACCCCATCCTCAAAATCAAAGTACTTGTTACCGGTAGAAAGAGTACCGTTATTTAAAGATTCAGCTACAAATTCATAAAGCTTTTCAACATGCTGTACGGTGCTCGTAAGAACCGTTGTTTCCCCCAAATCGATTTGATCCCCAACATATCCAATGGCATATAATCCAGACTTTTTTACTTCCTTAATAACAGCAACATGAAACCCATCTCCAGCTGGATAGTATATATCTACCCCTAATTCTTCCATTTCAGTAAAAAGATCTATTGCCCTCGTTTCATCAACCCAGTTATGTACATATTCTACGAAGACTTCCACATTATCTTTATTATATAATGCTCCATCCTTAAATCCCTGAACTTCAGGCTGGAATTCAAAAGCTGCAATGACTCCTATTTTATTACTACTTGTCATTTCACTTGAAAGCATACCCGCAAAATAGCCCATAGCATATCCCTCAAAATGTAAGCTTGTAATATTGTCTCCATCAACCTCGCCATTAAAACTGACAAAATACATCTCAGGATACTTGTCCTTTAATTCCATAAAGTAATCTGCATATAAGTGACTATGACCGAAGATTAAATTAACACCATTTCGGCTAAATTCATCTACCGCTTCAATAATTTGGGTTTCTGTTTTAATATCTTCTTTTACAAAAACTTGTACCCCAAATTTTGACTGTATGTTCAAAATACCTTGATAGGCTTTGGCATTCCATCCTTTATCATCAATAGGGGCAGATAATAGAAGACCCGCCTTTTCAAGCTGACCTTCTACAGGTTGAGAGCACCCTACAAGAAAGAGTATTAAAATCAAGACTAGCTTTCTAAAAAGATTCATTCGTGATGCCACTCTCCTCTAAAAAACTTTATATTATTCTATGAGATTTGCAACATAGACATGCTTCTTCTTCGTTAATCATGGCACTTTTTGGTTTTTATGTATTATTAACTAGTAATTATCTCCTTTTTTTAGCCTGTACAGGAATACTTCTCCTAGTACCCCCATTAAAATGGAAACGATTACAACTGCAGCTTCATTCCAATCCGTTAATGTGCTAAGGGTAATAAACGAAAGGAGGGTGACTATTGCAAACACAACTACTCCATTAAATGCCTTCAATTTGTCACCCCTTTTCATACAATCTCATATTACTTTTCTTGGTATTCTATTATAATGGCAAAAATCTGTATTTATAGCAACAGAAACTTTAACTTTAAAACTATTATAACCAAATCTTCTAATCTTCAGTCTTAAGCATTCGTATATTTTTCTTTTCATTATTTTTGTAAAAAGCAATAATTGGATCAATAAACTGATCTATTGTTTTCCCAGGTAAAAAATAGGTAGCAATTAGCGTTTGTTCCTTTTCTTTCCTAGAATTTAGGAATGGCCGGATTTGATTGTCCGGAGAGTAAGGTGCCTGATAAATAACTTGAAAAACCCTAATAGGCTTAGTAGCAGGGAGGGTATCCATTTCTTGTTTTCTCTTTTGGCAAACCTCTTCAATACTACCTTCATCTATCCCATAGGCCTCTGTTATTTCTTTGACAAAACGCTTGTAAAAAAAACGATTTTTCTTTTCCTCATCCATGTGAGCTAGCAGATCTAGACAAGGATTAAATAGAACAAGGGAACGGACGTGAATAAAGGGGTGGTGAATTAAACGGATAGCTAGAAGCGTACCCATACCTTCAGCAAAAAGGTGAATTTTCTTATTTAGAATCTCGTTTCTAAGGACATAGTTAACAAGCCTTTCCACTAATCGAAAAGCTTGGTCATTCCCCCAGTGGGCAATCCCTAAATCACAATAAAATACCGTATATCCTGCATGAAGAAGCCCATCTATAAAATCATTTCTTGATGGATGCTGAAGCCAAAGGCTTGAGCTTTCTTTGACGAAGTGATTTCGATCTCCCAATATCAAGATTGCATACCCATTTGGTCTTGCTGGAAGATGGATGAGACATTCTTCTCCTTCAATTGTCGTATTACGTTTACTGACTGACATGATCATCCCTCTCCAGTTTTTTACTTCTCCTACATAATATGCTATTCACATGAAATGGAGGCCGTTCTTAAAATAAGAAAACATTTTTCAAGCTTATTCCTTGAAAAATGTCTTCCTTATTACATTCTATTCAGTTATGTGTCTTCCCATTATCATTGTTTATGGTTTTCTTTTGTAGGTCCATATTCGATTGTGATTGGTGTTATCAGGGAAAGTATCTCCGGCTTTTAACTTAATTTGCTTTGGATTATTTACCATGCTCTCTGTTTCCCCGATTTCCACATAAATCCCGTTGTTTGGTGCCTTATCTCCAGATTTAAATTGTCTCTTTTGGGACACTGCGATTCACCCCTTCTTTTTCATTTTCTGTTTTACATTTCCCTAATCGAAGAGATTTTATCAGCACCTACCTTGAAAATAGGTGGCACAAAAGATGTCACTTTATCTTTTGTGCCACCGAAGCAATGAGCGAAGCCGCCGCAATCTTTACAAAGGTAGCTAGGAGTGGGGGTTTCCTAGCTATCTTTTTTACGACGAGTAACCGCAGGAGCAACCGCGCGGCGAGCGGAGCCATTGCCGACACTTCTCATCATCCATGATGCAAATTTTTACTTGCATGGAGGTCTACCAATAAATAACTAAAAGGAAAAAGAGAACACTGTTTATGATTTCTACAACTCCTATTTGCAGAGGGCGTTTCAAATAACTTTTAGGAACATACAATGTTTTAAGTAGACTTAATAAAAATGTCAATGCTGCACCAAATAATTGAAGAACAGCTGTAAATATAACGACCATTATATGATAAAAAATGGAAGTACGTTGAAACATTTTATTGTTTTTTTCACGTATCAAAGACTTCACGTGAAAAACACTTCCGGTAAAGAATAGAACATTTAATAAAACATATTTATACGCTTCAAAATGAATGGCTGGTTCCGTTAATCGATAAGCTAACAACAATAAAGATGATAGTGCGATAATTGCAATTAAATCATTAATAAACCACCGCTCTTTTTTTAACTTTGCAAAAACAAGGTTTATCATAAACAAAGGTAAAATACTTAAACTTATCCAAAGCAATGAAAAATTAGTTAAAAAAAACGGTATGATGATGATACTCCCAATGGAAATATATGCAAAAAATGAAGGCCAAACATCTTTGTTTTTCGGATTTCGAATGTATGTCAATAATGGAGCTTGAGCGAAATAGAGGGCAAAAAGTCCGATAAAAAAAAGTAAATGGGACCATTGAACTCCACTAATGGAAGCTCCTATCCAATAAGGAACGATTAGCATTGCCCACGCCCCATGCTCTCTAGGTATATACCATTTCACTTAAATCCCTTCTTTCTAACTGTGTAAATGTTGTTTACACCTTTATCTTACTCAAAGGGACTCGATCACAATGTGATTCTAATCACTATTTAGCCTCTCCAACTGTAAAGTTCAATTTTTATACACTTTTCATTGTGAACTTTTATACAGTGAAACATTTAACTATTTGTTAACATTTAAATTAAAGATAGGCTATTTTTACAAACTTTAACTCTTTTTCAGAAAACTTGGAGGAGTGGAAGGCGGCGACTCCAGCGACAAGTAATCCCAGGAGCAACCTTTTATAAAAGAGCCTAATAATATAAATTGAGGTGAATGTAAATGTTAACAACAGAGGTTATATATAAAAAAGACGGAATGCTGAATACTCTATTACAGTCTTTTGGATTCCATTTAAACAATGGAGAATATTCATTAGCCCTCCCTACTACAAAAAGAAAATTAAAGCTAATTCCATACCAAGATAAAAAAACTCTTAAATTAACTTTTCCAGAAAACGTATCTATGAAAGATTGTCAGATCATTTATGAAATCATTTATACACTTTCAGAAGAACTGCAAGGTAACGTAAAAGACGAGAATGCTTTACTTGGTTACGATAATGCTGGTCAAAAGGTATTTATTTATCATGGATTCCCTAATTGGAGTGATTATATCAACGAAGCAAAGCATAAATCACTTGAGGGGCAAATGGTCTCTGTATCTCATGGTGAAGAAATTCTCGGTGAAGGCATGCTTTTAACTTACGATAAAAAGGAAGATACCTCCAATGGTACTATCTTTATCTCCTGTGACATTTTAACCAAATCGGGAGAACAATCCTTCTTCGGAGAAAATATCGAAGTAACACCAATAACCCAATGGTAAGCCTTTTCTCTAAAAAAGAGACTGGGACAAAAGTATTTTTACTAATAAGAAATCCGAACAAACTAGATGTAGGTGCAATCTACCCGCTTCGGAAATATACTTCGCTTTCCGCGGGCAGCTGGTGAGCCTCCTCGTGCTAACGCACTGTGGGGTCTCACCTCTGCCTCTGCTCCCGCACGAGTCTACGTATATTTCCTACGCTAAGGTAGTGTATTGTTCGTATTTCCAATTAAACACTTTTGTTATGTCCCAGCCTCTTGGTGTTAAATTTTAAATTGTACAAATCTCAACAGGGCAATCTCCACAATGTAAATAATCCTTAAGGAATTGGATATTATGAAGGAGTATACAGCCTTCTCTCATAGATAAAATCCTTTCCTTCTTAAGATCATTCAGCATTCTATTGACACTTTCCCTTGTTGTTCCGATGTAGTTAGCAATATCTTGGTTTGTTAATTGGACGTTAATTAAAATTCCATCGTCTTCCAAACTTCCATAAGAATTACTGAAGCGAATAAGAGTGGAATAGAAAGCTCCTGTTTTACCGCACAAAATTAAATCTCTAAACTTAGCTTGTGTTGATTGTGTGTGCCGTGCAAACCATTTCATAAATGCTACGGCTATTTCTCCATTCTCCCGAAACAATGCTTCAAGGGTGTGACGGTCAAAGCGAACAAGGGTTGCATCTTCAATTACTTCGGCACTTACACTGATGGCCATTTCGTTAAATAACCCCACTTCTCCCACCAATTCGTCCTTTTGCTTTAAGTGAACGGAGAATTCCTTTCCATCGGCTGTCATTTTACTTAAACGAACTTTTCCTGAACGGACCAAATATACATGCTCTGGAAAGTCTCCTTCGTAAAAAAGAAATGTTCCATTTCTAACCTTTATCTCTAACCCATAGGTAAGTAGCAGCTGCTGGTTTTCATCTGACAATTCATTAAAGAACCTTTTCATTTCCAATTGTTTTTTCTTCATAGTGAAAACCTACCTTTTAAAGAATTCAATATTGTCGTTCCTAACTTCTAACTTAATGTTAACACTATTTACATAGTCACTAACGACCAATGTTTGACCATTTATTGAATAATTTAAGTCAGATTTATGAAGAAATTATGGGAATGATTTTTAAAAACAGACTCTGTTAAGTTAGTCTCGGTTTTATCACACTGTTGATTGTAGCGGAAGATACGAACTGTCTCTTCCTCTACCAGCTTAGCTTTGTAGCTTAACCGTCGAGACAAATCGATGTGTATTCGACGAAGCAACGCTCTTTCCTGAGGGAAAAGCAACGGCTCAAGACACCGCAGGGACGAGCGTTACTTCAGAGGAAGAGACATGGCCCGAGGAGGCTGAAGCGAAAATCAACATCAAAATTTAACAGAGCTAAATAAAAAGGGTGATCATGCAGGAAGGTGTAATTCTGCGGATCATCCCTTTTGGATTAAGCTGATTTCGTTTTTTCATTAACATCTAAATTCTCAGTAGCTTGCTGTTCCCTATCCACTGAGGAAAGAATATATTCATCACCGTGAGCACCCTTTGGTTCCTCTAAGAAGAATAAGCAATAAAAGAAACTTATGAAGGCTCCACCTGCTAAAATGAAGAAGAAGGTTTGCGGTGTCACTAATGTGTAGATGGTTAAGTAAACAACAGCTCCTACATTTCCGTAAGCACCAGCCATTCCTGATATCTGCCCTGTAATACGTTTTTTAATAAGTGGGATGACTGCAAAGGTTGCCCCCTCTGCTCCCTGAATAAACATGGAAGTGAGTACAGTCACTGCGATTGCTAAAATGAGAGGCCATTCGGAATTAATAAAGCCCATTCCTACTAAACCAATTCCGATCCCGAACATATAAAGGAGCATAACCGTTTTCCGTCTTGACATCTTGTCTGACAGCCACCCTCCTAATGGACGTGCAAACAGATTTACAAAGGCAAAAGAGGATGCAATTAAACCTGCTGCTGTTACAGATAGTTCAAATGTGATCAAAAAGAAAAGTGGCAACATAGAAACAATAGCGAGCTCTGCACCGAAGTTGGCAAAATACGTCGTATTTAAAGCAGCTACGTTTCGGAACTTATATTTATCATCCTCAGGGACACCTTTTCGTAAAATCGGTAAGTTCACTCTTAATATTTGAATGATTTGATACACTAAGCTTATGGCTAATACGACAAAAATAATATACATGGCTTGCTCTGATAAAAAGTCTAAATTTTGCAGCCGCCAAGTAAGTAATGCTAAAGCCCCAACTAACGGTACCGTCCAAATAATAAGCTGAATCATATCCCCGTAGGTACTTACTTCCATTGCTGCTACTTTTCTGGGCTTTTGATACGTCTTCCCTTCTGGTGTATCACTGACAGAGAACCAATAAATAAATCCATAAATGATACATACTAAACCACTAAAGGCAATGGCATAGCGCCAGCCTTCATCACCACCGAAGGCTGTAATGGCCATCCATGGAAGTACAATGGCTGCGACAGCAGACCCGAAATTTCCCCAACCAGCGTAGAATCCTTCTGCGAAGCCCACACTTTTTGGTGGAAACCATTCTGAAACCATTCGAATACCAACTACGAAACTGGCGCCAATGGAGCTTAGTAACAAACGGGAAACGAACAGTTGCATCCACGTATTACCAAAGGCAAACATAAAGGTAGGGATAGCCATTATGACAAGGAGTACAGAAAATACTTTTCTTGGACCATATTTATCTAGGACCATCCCAATTATAATTCTTGCAGGTATTGTTAAAGCCACGTTTAAAATAGCCAATGCTGCTAGATGATCGGCAGTTAACCAGCCTACTGAATCTATCATTGTTCCAGCTAAAGGAGCCATATTGAACCAAGCAAAAAAGGATACAAAAAAGGCTCCCCAAGTTAAATGCAGTGTTCTTGTCCTTGGATTTTTAAATTGAAAAAGCTCTTTCACACTCATAACACGTTGCTCCTTTGTCCCTTTAGTAGGAGAAGGAGAGCTGGTTATGGCAGAAAGTCATTTAAACCAGCCCTTCATACTCTTTTTGAATAGACTTTATAAGGCATTAACATTTAATCGTTGCATTTTTGTTAGAGTAATAGTACCAAGTAATTACAAGACTAATGACATAGTAAGCTATGAAAATATATAGTGCTAAATTGGCTGTTCCAGTTGTATCTAGGGACCATCCAAATACTTGTGGGATAATGTAAGCTCCATAAGCACCGATTGCTGAAGTCCACCCGATAACAGCTGCCGCTTCCTTTTGATTATTAAAGATAAATGGAATCATACGGAAAGTAGACCCGTTTGCAATACCTGTTGTTACAAATAGTACTAAGAACATAATTAAGAATCCTGTAAAGTTTCCAGCATTATAAAAATAAATAACCCCAATTGTGGCAGCAATCATTACCACGATATCCCAGAAGGTTACAATAGCACCGCCGACTTTATCTGAAATCCAACCACCTACTGGTCGGATCAATGCACCAACGAGCGGACCTAGGAAAGCAAATTGCATGGCATTTACTTCAGGAAACTCCGTACGGATTAGCAATGGAAATGCTGCGGAATATCCGATAAATGAACCAAAGCACATGACATACAGCCAAGTCATGATCCATGTATGTTTATTTTTGAAAATCACGGCTTGTTCTCTTACGGAAGCTTTCGTTCCTGGAAGATTATCCATTCCAAACATCGCAGCAATAACTGTTAAAATAATTGGAATTACCCATATAAATGCTGCATTTTGAAGCCATACATTCGAACCATCAGGGAGTACCTGTGGGTTACCTGCTACTGCACCAAAAATGGCTACAGTTACAACTAATGGAGCGAGAAATTGTACTGCACTAACCCCTAAGTTTCCAATACCAGCATTAAGACCTAAAGCGGTACCTTTTGCTTTTTTCGGATAGAAAAAGCTGATATTAGACATGGAAGAAGCAAAATTCCCTCCACCTAGACCACAAAGTGCTGCTAATATTGCCATTGTTGCGAAAGACGTTTCAGGATTTTGAACCGCGATTCCAATTCCAATTGTTGGTATTAATAAGGAGGCAGTACTTATAACTGTCCAGTTTCTCCCCCCAAAAATAGGAACGACAAATGTATAAATAATTCGAAAGGTTGCCCCAGTTAAACCTGGTAATGCTGCAAGGGTAAATAATTGGGCACTAGTAAAATTAAAGCCAATATCATTTAAACTAGCAGCAACAACAGACCATATCTGCCACACGGCAAAAGCTAAAAGTAAAGCCGGAATAGAGATCCATAAATTTCTTCTCGCATGACGCTTTCCTTCCGTTTCCCAAAAATGTTCATCCTCTGGGTCCCATCTTGTAATTCTAGCCATCGGTAATACCTCCTATTTAAATCCACAATCTTTCTAGTTTTTTAGTTTATAAAAGGGGAGTTTGTACTCCCCTTCCCTATCATTCATCGTGACTTTCACTGTATTCTAATTTTTTCCATTGCAAATAGGTGAAGAAAGCAATGAAGACCATTACGATACTTATACCGGAGTAGATGGGTACAATGCTATATTCTCTTCCAAGGGTAGCTTCCACTGTCCACTGGACCATGACAACATTGACTGCAATCGTAATGAAAATCACTGCCCAACATATTTTCTTACCCATGTCTAAATTGCCTCCCCACTGCGTAAACGGTTCCGTTTTCCACTTCAATTTCAATTAACGGTAATTCCCGCTGTGGCGGCCCGGCTACTGGATGACCGTTATTTACATCAAAATACCCTTTGTGACAAGGACATAAAAGAACGTCCTCCTCTTTTTCGTAAAACACAGGACACATTAGATGTGTGCAAGCAGAGTTATATGCAACTAAATCTCCGTTTACTGTGTGTATAAGTAACGCTGGATCGTTTTCCGTTGGGTAGTAAAAGGTAACAGAATCCCCTTCTGGCAAGTCAGCAAGCTTAGCAATCTCCACCCTTTCATGGTCTGGTTCCGATAAACCCATCATAGCTCGAACGCTAAATGGAACCGTAGATAAGCCTAAAGCCATGGAAGCCCCAACTGCTGTTTTCAAAAATGCTCGTCGGTTATATTTCAAATCATCCTTTTGATCAACATTTTGGATTAGATTAACCATGTCACTCTTTGAACGTTTTGCGTGACGTTCCTTTTTACATTCGTTTGACATTTTTTCCACTCCTTTCAGTGGTTTTCTATATAGAGCGATGGCTTCGCTCATCATTCCGTTAATTTCCTTTAGGAAATTAACTTTAATCGGAATATACTCCGAAGAATTCTGGTACGTACTGCCATTTATTGTTTTCTGAAGGTTTCTTTCCTTCAATTAGATTTAATTGCGTTCTCTTACGGCGGAGCTCCATCATTTCATCGTGATCAATAAAGCGGATGGCGTCACTTGGACAAACAGAGGCACACATTGGTGCAATGTCATGCTTCGTTCGATCGTAACACATGTCACATTTGTACATTTTGTTTTCTTCAAAGTCGAACTTCGGAATCCCGAATGGACAACCGAAGGTACAGTTACGGCAGCCGATACACTTCTCTTCCATTGCCGAAAGTACAACACCGTCATCGGTAATTTGAATGGCATTTGCTGGACAAACCCTAGCACAGGCTGGGTCCTTACACTGCATACACATCATCGGAAATGTCTGTCGACTTTCTAAAAAATCGACATATTCTACATAGTTACGTTCTTTCGCATCATGTCCACCACATTCACGACACGCAGCTTGACAAGAACGACAACCGATACAACGTTCAAATTCAAGGTACATAATTTTTTTCATGGTCGTTCCTCCTCCAATCCGATTACACTTTCTCTATTTTAACGGCACAAACTTTAAATTCAGGCATTCTAGAAGTTGGATCTAGGGCTGGGTTCGTTAACTGGTTAACGGAAAGTTCTTTCCCCCAATGGTAAGGTACAAAGACGTGATCATTGCGAATTGCTTTCGTTAAACGAACATCTAGAACCATTGAAGAACGCGGTGTAGTTAATTTCACTTTATCTCCATTAGCTAAGTTATACTGGCTTGCTAACTCAGGATGTAGTTCTGCATACGGTAGCGGGCATTGTTCCATTAGGAATTTCACTCGACGAGTTTGTGTCCCGGATAAATAATGGAAGACAACACGGCCCGTTGTTAACGTATGAGGATATTTAGCTGTCGGTATTTCTGCTGGTTCTTGCCAACCCACTACTGCTAAGTTAGCCTTTCCATCTGGAGTACCGAATTTTTCTTTAAACATTGTCGGTGTTCCAGGATGATCCTCCGATGGACAAGGCCAGAAAACTCCATCTTCTTTATCAATTCGGTCGTAAGTAATACCGTAATAATCTGCTTTTCCACCCTTTGAAGCGAGACGGAATTCTTCAAATATTTGTGGAACATTTTCATATGGGAAGAACTTCCCTTTGCCCATCCGCTCAGCAATCAGTTTCATAATTTGCCAGTCTGTTTTGGATTCGCCAATCGGATCTTTAACTTTACGGATACGTATAACACGTCCTTCTAAATTCGTTGTTGTACCTTCATCCTCAGCCCAAGTTGTGGCCGGAAGAACAACATCTGCAAATTCAGCTGTTTCTGACATGAAGAAATCACTAACAACTAAGAAATCTAATTTTCTTAAACTATCCCATACATATTCCGTATTAGGTGCTGAAACTGCTGGGTTACTACACATGACGTGCATAGCATGAATATTTCCTTTCTGAATTTCATCGAACATTTCATAAGCGGAAACTCCTGCTTTTGGCATTTCTTCTGGTTTAATTCCCCAAACACCCGCTACATATTTCACATGCTCTGGGTCAGCTATTTTACGATATCCAGGTAGTGCATCTGCTTTTTGTCCATGTTCACGACCACCTTGACCATTTCCTTGGCCAGTTACTGTTGCAACACCTGAAGCAAATTTTCCAATCTGACCTCTTAATAAAGCCATGGAAGTATATATGGAAACGTTGTCTACCCCTTTTGATTGTTGTTCAATACCACGACAGAACATCACTACTGACCTTGGAGATTGACCATAAATCTTCGCTGCCTTTTCAAGTTTTTCAACGGATACACCAGTGATTTTTGAAGTATACTCAGGTGTAAATTCCTTTACTTTTTCTTTCATTTCTTCGTAATTATTACAGCGTTCTTTTACGTAAGCCTCATCTACATATCCGTCGCGAACAATAATGTGCAACATTCCGTTTGCTAGAGCTGAATCTGTTCCAGATTTAATATCTAAATGTACATCAGCAAGGCGGGCAATTTGAGTTTCCCGTGGATCAACTACTATCATCTTTGCCCCTTTATCTCTGGCTTTCCATAACCATTGAATAGACGTTGGATGGCATTCAGCCGCATTCCAGCCAGCAATAAAGAAGCAATCGGTGTGCTCAAGCTCAGGCCAAGGTAACGTTGCCCCACGGTCTGTTCCAAGTGTTTTCATAAATCCACCTGCTGCTGATGACATACAGAATCGACCATTATAATCTACAAACCTTGTTCCTAAAGCAACACGAGCATATTTACCTACGAGGTAGCACTTCTCATTTGTCATAGAAACGCCGCCGTATACGGAAAGTGCATCTTTTCCATGCTCTTTTTGGAGTCGTTTGAAGTTTTTCTCAATAAGATCCAGCGCCTCATCCCAACTACTTTCAACAAATTCACCATTCTTTTTTATTAGTGGCTTTGTGATTCTTTCTTCGTGGTCAACCGTTTGATATGCAGTTACCCCTTTTGGACACATCTTTCCAAGTGTAACTGGCCAATCGTAACGTGGTTCTACACCTACCACTTTCCCTGTTTTTTCGTTCACTCGTATATGCATTCCACATTGCATTGCACAATAGCAGCAATGGGTTGTGATTAATTTCTCTCCCTCATGATGGAGGTTTTTCGTTCCTGGTTTTACAATAAATTGAGTCATTATTTCTCCTCCTTTACCGATTGCGCATAAAAGGACTCTGCACGTCTTCTCCCAAATCCTGGGATGTGAATTCCGTTATTTGTTTGGACAGGTTCCTCTGCTACCTCTCCAACTGGAGATTTAATATTTAAGTGATTCATTACTCGTAACATTCTTCTACACGCTGGACAGTAATCAGACGGATGATTTCCATCCTTCATTTTTAAATCAAACGCTTGATTTCCTAACATTTGTTGAACATCTGCAATTTGGTCGTCGTTTGAGTATGGTTTATGGCAACCAATACATTCCTTTGTATCCACCTGCACCGTTTCTTGATAATTCATCGGTACTGCTGCCGCCATCGGACGAATTGGTAAGTGGAATAACTTGCCGAATGGGAAGTAGACAAGGAAAATGACTACTGTAATTTGATGCACCAAGGCAATTGTTGAATGCATCCAACCATCTAATAACTTAAAAGAAACTGTTAATAATAACCCAGAAACGGTAACTGCTAGTAGTAAGTAGAGCGGGAACAAATCAAATTCAGCTCGCTCCGTTACTTTTAAATCATGATTTTTTATGCGACGAGCAATCGCCATAATTAAACCCACTAATAGCATTGCTGCTGCAATATTTAATCCATTGAAAACGAGTTGAGCAAAAATTCCATCCGGATGCATTGTTATTGTCGGAATATTGAAGACGACCAACTGATACGTTGTTGCATCAACCAACCTAAAGTGCATCCATCCGAATACTAATCCGAACGTAATTGCTAATGAACCGATACAGCCCCATGCAATCAGCCAATGCTGAATTCCTCTGTAAATTCCTCTTTTAAAAATAAACTTCTGTAAAATGATGTTGTCCACTAAAGTTTTTACGATTGCTTTTACATTTCTTTTTTGGCGTTTTGTTGTTTTCATATTTTGAATCGTTCGTTTCATTACTTCATGTGTTGCTGGACGCATTAACCATGCTGTTAATCGAACGGTGATTCCTATGAAAAATATAAATGAAGAAACCATGTACCCAAATTTCATCCAGCCTACCTTTGTAAACTGTCCCGTTCCTACCCAAATGGAAAAGAACAATATGACAACGACAATAAATGAATACATACTAGCTTTTGAATAAAATGATCTTTCAAGTTCCTTCACTTTTCTCCCCCCTTAAGTTCATCATTGTTATTTTCATGTAAAACACATTCATGAATGTTTTTTTGTTACCTTTATTTTAGAAATGGAGAAGGAGCTCCACTGTGGGAATGCTCACAGCAATTCTGTGATTTTAGTCACATCTCAGCAGGAACAATATTTATATAAAAATAATAAAGATGCCTCAACAGTTGATACATCAACACTTATAAGGGCTTTTATACTAACAATTTACGGTTCACAATTCTGTCAAAAGTGACCATAAATCACACTGTCCAAAGCCGTTACAATTTTGTGAACTTGTTAGAAAAGGATAATGACCAAGGTAAAAATACTTTTTTAGTACAAAAAAAACGCGTGGACATGGTAGTCCCGCGTTCGTGGAAATATTCTTTTAAAATGCAGCTCACTATTTTTTTGTATATTGAATTTCCCCTATCTTTTCATCAAATTCTACGAGAAGATCTTGGTCATCAAAATACCAGATATCTTTGTTTTCGATAAAAAACAGTAATCCTTCCTTTTCTATGGATGTACCGATATCCTCTGGTTCCTTCACATTAACTCCTAACGAAAATCCAGATTGGAAATCACCGCAACCCCCATATCTTACAAAAAATTGTACACTATCTCCTTCTGAAACATCCAACTCATCCCTAAACCATTTAATTGCTTCGTCTGTTACATCTATCTTCATGTATAACGCCTCCGGTGTAAAAAATATAAAAGTGTTTGCTCCATTTCTATACTTATTATTGTATCAAAATACACTTATCAACCGTTAATTATTGAATTATATCATCCAGCGGGCGCTTATTAATGTGGTAATGGATATTCTTGAATTTTGTGGTCTGCCATTAAGTGAAAGAATTTCTCCCATGTCTTGTTTACAAGCATTTCAATGTCACTTTTTGTAGCATTGTCAATGTGGATTCCACCTGAAATGACAACCGTTTTTTGAAATGTATCACACCATACTTTTGCTAACTCAACAAATAAATCTTCTTCTTTATGATGAAGTAACCCATGACTAACTACCTTTGCATGATCTCCCTCCCAAGTACCGATTACAACGGCACCAAGATGGGGTTTCGTTCCACCAGTTACTATAATTAAGTCGTCATCACCAATTTTGTTTATCTCACATTGGATCACCCTTATCCCCCCATTTTAATATTCTTTACACTTAACAGATTAGCAAATTAGAAAAATAATTTATGTGAAAACAATCACATCATCTAATTGGAAAGATTTATTATCCATAAAAGGTGACCATCATCACTGAGAATATGGCTAATTTCTCCTAATATCAATGTATCAGCCAAAAATATAGAAGTAAATGAAAGGGGAAGATTTTCTTGCAAACAATTGAACTTGATGTAAGGGAAGATATAGCTTCCAAAAACGATCCTTTTCACAAGATAATGACAGAGGTTGGCAACTTAACTGACGGGGGAAAACTAATCCTTCACACTCCATTTATTCCTAAGCCCTTATTAAAGGTAATGGAAGGAAAAGGGTGTAACCATAATGTAAAAGAACTTTCTACTGAACATTACATTACTACTTTTCAAAAAATAGAATAGCATTACGCCCCCATACCTATGGCCACTGTGAAAAATGTCACAGTGGTTTTTGGTGTCCCTTTGTTACAATTAACAATAGCCAGTTTTATTGTTGAAGAAACTTCAAAAACAGCATTTTAACAGTGGTAAATTGTTAAATAATAAACAAGGAGGCGTTGTATTGTGGGTGAACATAATTTTATAGATACAATACCGCTTTTTTCAACCTTACCAAAGGATATTAGGAAACAATTAACTCCCATTATCCTCACGAAACAAACGACAAAAGGGGAAGTTATTTTTAGGGAATCGGAAAGGGCAAATGCAATCTTTTTCATTAATGTAGGGAAAATAAAAATCACGAAAAGTAGTCCGGAGGGGAAAGAAATCCTTTTAAATATCCGGCAATCAGGGGAAATGTTTGCTGAGGTATCACTATTTAGCCGGAAAAAAAGTACCTATCCTGCTACCGCTACCTCTTTAGAAAATGGAGTAATATCTTTAATACGTAATGAAGACCTAGAGTTGTTTCTCATGCAGCATCCAGAGTTATCCATGTCTATCTTTAGAGTCATGGCAGAAAGGTTACAAGTAGCACAAACAACATTAAGGGATGTAGCCTTATATGGAAAGTTTGGTGCCCTTGCTGCTACACTTGTTAGATTAAGTACAGATTATGGTGTAGACACAAACGAAGGTATAATGATCAAGTTAAAATTAACACACGAAGACCTTGGGAGCTTTTTTGGTGCCACAAGAGAAAGTGTAACAAGAATGATGAACCAATTAAAACAACAGGAAGTAGTAACGAAAAAGTCCGGATATTTTGTTATTCATAAACTAGAAGAACTAAAATCTTACTTAGATAGATAATATAAAATGAAATGGGTAGTGAGTAGAATCACTGCCTTTTTTTGTTTGTAAGGTTATGTTTTTTGTTGAGGTGACCATTATGGATATATCATTAGTTAGCTTTGTTGGTTTATTAGCGGCATTTCTTGTCTTTAGTAATTTCATGATTTACTTTATATTTCGCTGGGTACGATTGACGAATAAGCGAAGTTTGCAAATTAAATTAGCAAAAATTGCTCGTAAATGGATGAAGACTCATCGAACATTCGGTATTATTAGCAGTGTATTAATCCTTGTTCACATTAGTCTTTACTTTTATTTTAATGGAAATTTTTCTGTTAAAGCTATATCTGGACTAATTCGCCTACTACGAGAAAACCACTCGTAGTGGGCTTTATAAAGATTGCTACGGCTACGCAAAATACATCGAGGGTGACTCAAAAGGTTAAAAACATACCTTTTGAGTCACCCTCTTTTTTGTTCAAATGATTGGGGTATTATTGAACTAAATTCCATGCATTTACTTGTTTTGGGTTTATAACGTTATAACTTGGAAACTCTGTCGGTTTTGGGGGAACCGACAATTAAAATATGTTAGGTCTTACGTAAAAGAAGTAAAACTATACATCGCAATACATCGTATAGGTATATATTAATCCCAACTCCTTTATAAAACTGTGACTGCTGTCACAATTTTCTATTGTATTCCTTTTGTTTATGAACGTTTTATGACAAACAATAATTTGTTTTAAGAAGATATTATTCTTGAAAAAATGTGACGAATTTTCGTCGGGAGTTCCATTTGTGATATGTATCACTTCCGTTCCTCCTCAAAACTACTACATTATAAATAACATTATTATTAACAGGAGGCTAAGATTTTTATGAACAAAGAAGTTATCTTAGATGTACGTGAAGACCTTAATAATAAAAAAGATCCATTAAAAAAAATAATGACAACCGTAAAGTCACTGAAAAAGGAAGAATTATTTATTCTTCACTCCACTATTAAACCAACCCCATTACTTACGGTAATGAAGGCAAAGGGGTATGACAACGAAGTGGAAAAGCTCGGTAGTACCCATTACCGTACAACCTTTACGATAAGAAAAGGGGGATTTTTCTCTTCCCTTTTCAGTAAGGAAAAAACTACTGCCAAAAAAGAAACAGAAGATGAGTCTTTATTAAAGGAAAATGAAGTTAAAGCTTATTTCCTAGACAATCGTGGCCTACAACCCCCTCAACCTATGGTAAGAACGATGAAACGGTTGGAAACCTTAAAATCAGGTGAAACACTAACCATTCATAATGATCGGGTTCCTGTTTTCCTACTGGAAGAACTTAAAGATTTTAATATTCGTTATACCATAGAGGAGCAATCAGATGGGTCAGCCAAAGTCCACTTGACCAAGAATTAAGAAAGGAAGTTTTCTATGCAGCAAATCAATCAGTCTCTCA
The DNA here is from genome assembly GCF_030813435.1 of Evansella vedderi. Taxonomy (GTDB): domain Bacteria; phylum Bacillota; class Bacilli; order Bacillales; family Salisediminibacteriaceae; genus Evansella; species Evansella vedderi. Next base: position 181,372 of record NZ_JAUSUG010000010.1, read on the forward strand.
TGAATAACTCATCAGATTCTAATTCTTTTATTCTACCCTTTTCATTTATTATCACTAGTTTTTTCTCATTACTCATCTTTTCAATTACACTAATAGTTTCTCCCTCGGCTTTGTCCCCAAATTTAATTAGGCTGCTAGAAGGCTTATCATTAGCCCATTTGTTTATTTTAGGCTGGGCATCAATGTTAGCCATGGGAGCTGTATATCAACTAATTGCAGTGGTAACGCAGCAATCTATTTACAGTATTAAATTAGGGTTCATCCATTTTGGTCTTTATTCCATTGGGGTATTTGGACTTTATATTTCACTTGGAAGTTTTGAACTGACGGGAATGATTATTTTCGGTTCATTGACTGTTGGTGCTGTCATCATTTTCCTAGTAAATGTGTTCTTAACTATTCAACATTCCCGGTTAAAAAATACAGTTATTTCTGCTTCCACTAGCGCCTTGTTTTACTTAGGATTAACGGTAATTAGCGGGGTACTAATAGTTTTAAATTTCCAATTTTCTATATTGGGTGAATTCCATCATGTACTTTTAATTGGACATTTATGGATGGGTTTAATCGGTTGGTTTCTATTTCTAATTGTAGGGTACAGCTTTAAGATGCTTCCCATGTTTTATTTAGCTCATGGGCACAAGGAAAGTTGGCAAAAGTGGATTTTAATAAGCTTACATTTATGTATATGGGTAGGTATTTTTGGAGCAGTGATAGGAAAAGGCACTAGTATTCTTCCTATCGGTCTCGGATTATTAACGATGGGACTGGTTATGTTCATTGTACAAATTAGAGAAATACAGAAAAAACGATTTAAGAAGAACCCGGGCAAGGGAATTGTTTTCTTCGTTTTTCTCGTATATTTCTTTACGTTATTAGTTGGTGGATTGTTTATTGTTTCTCTTGTAAACCCACATTTCATTTGGCAATCAAATCTTTTAACACTTATATTAGTTTTCTATATATTAGGCTTTGTGAGTTTATCTATTCTAGCCTATTTATCAAAGATCATACCATTCCTATGGTGGACTTTCCGCTATGGAAAACAAGTGGGGCAACAGGAAACACCATCTTTAGCGATTATGATAGACGAAACGGTTGTCCATAGAAAGCTTTGGTTATTATTTATAAGCTTGCTATTGTTTATCGTTGGATTAGGGACTGGTGAATCCTTTGTTATCGCAGCAACCTCCATATTGTTTGCCTTTAGTACCGTTTATTATTTATTTACGATTGTTAAAGCCTTTACTTACTAAATGTTCAGTTTAAAAATTTAATTTTTAGGGGGAATAGAAATGGAATTAAAAGAGGAAATTATGAAGCAGCTGGAGACCGTTATCGATCCGGAGTTAGGGGTAGATGTAGTTAATTTAGGGTTAATTTACGATGTGACGATTGAGGGGCCAAATGCCGTTATAACGATGACATTAACCACGCCCGGTTGCCCTCTCCACGATACAATGATTAATGGTGTAAGGTCTGCTGTGCAACTACATCCAGAAATGGAACGATGTGAGGTTAACCTAGTATGGGAGCCGGCCTGGACACCAGAACGGATGAGTCCTGAGGTTAGGGATATGTTTGCTTAGGGGAATAGGGGCATTATGAGACAGGTAAGCATTTCTTCTCTTCCCTTACCTGTTTCATAACTAGCCTTGAATCTGATGTCTGCAGATCATCCGCCACTAACTGGTGGAATAAACGCTACGATATCCCCCGCTTTTACCACTTGCTCCCCCTCAGCATACTCTTCATTTACAGCCGGCATAGCTGTTTTTATTGCTGTCAACTGGGGATAAAGCTCCATTATGTGTTCACGGATACCATTAATTGTAAGCTTCTCCGCAGAAATCTCAATTTCCCTTATCCCTGCTTTTTCCTGTAAATCTGCAAATAATAATACTCGTATCATGATTTCAAATCCCCCTCCTCTGGTTTTCCAGAAGGATAAGCAACTTTCTCCAGTTGGTCACCAATCCACTCTTCTCCGTCTTCCCAATGTTCTTTTTTCCAAATTGGAACAATTTCTTTTATACGTTCAATAGCATAGCGGCTTGCAGTGAAGGCATCTGCACGATGTGGAGTAGAAACAGCTATTACAACAGCAATGTCAGAAATGGCTAACTCACCGATTCGATGAGTAATGGCAACCTTCGCCTCTGGAAAATCCTTTTGGATCTCGTCACCAATTTGAGCAAGCTTTTTTTCTGCCATTGGTACGTAGGCATCGTATTTTAAATAAAGTGTTTTCTTCCCCTTTGTTAACTCCCGTACGGTACCAATAAATGTATTAATAGCTCCTGCATTTCGATCTGTTACTTTATTAACAACCTCTTGAATATCAATGACCGTTTCCGTAATCAAAAAGTTACTAGTTTCTGCCATTATAAAACCTCCCTATCTTCTACACGTTCTTCTAACCAATTCAAGTATTTCTCCTCTTCACCAATGAAAAAAACCGGAACCATTAACATAGCGCTCAACTTTTCCTTCTCCTCTTCCTCCCAGCAAATCACCGCCTCCACTAACGAGCACTCATCTAATAGAGAGATATCTTCTTCCCTACGTAATAATACAAGCTTAGGGAGTGCTTCCTTCTTATACCCTTCAACAATCACTACATCCAAATCAAATGAATTATAAAAGGAGAGAACCTCTTTTAATTTTAATGGCTCCTCGAGCTTCATTGTAAGCTGTAACTCCCCATCACTAGTAACTAAGGAACCGATTGCTCCAGCCTTTCGATGATAACTAGTGTCTTTTCCCTCATCTAACGAGGTTAACGAATGACCGTGTCCGTGATGCTTTATAGTAACAGCTTTATACCCATTTTTAGACAATCTCTCTATCCACTTTGAAATTAGAGTCGTTTTTCCGCTATTAGAATATCCGACGATTTGAAAAATCAACCTTTTCCTCATCTACCTTCGCCACTTCTTAACTTAGTTGGATCTTTAAATGGATTTACGGATCCTTCCCGGTTCAATAACAAAATGTCTACTTCATCCCCAGAGGAATAACCACGTGATCCTCCCGGAAGGGCCACTAAAACATCGGAATGTGCTAAAGAGGTTACTACCTGTGATTTATCCATTCCAATTGGCTCTGCTGCAATTCTACCATCAACGAATACCATTCGGCTTCTAATAAACCTGCTAAACGGATTAGGCTTTGGAAAATCCTTTGTAAGCAATCCCTTCACGACTTCTAAGTAAGGAGTTTCTGAATATAAGTAGGCTTTAATCCAAGGCCTAGTGTAAAGCTCAAACCCAACGAAACTAGCAGAAGGATTTCCCGATAATCCAAACAATAACTTACCGTTCTTTTCAGCCACAGTGGTTACACTACCTGGACGCATGGCAATTTTATTAAATAGCACATTAGCACCCAGCTTTTCATATATTTGTGGCAAATAATCAAAATCACCTACAGATACACCTCCTGTAGTAATTAAAACATCCACTTCTCCTAGTGCATTTTTTATTGCCTGATAGCATTGATCAAAGTCATCTACAAGCTGTCCATAATATTTTGCTTCTCCCCCGGCTTGTTCCACTTGAGCTTGTATCATATATGCATTACTATTACGTATTTTTCCCGGTTCTAACGGTTCATCTAGCTCTAGTAATTCCGTACCTGTTGCATAAACACCAATAACCGGTTTTTTTACAACAGGAACATTTTTATATCCGAAGGTTGCTAAAACGGCAATGACACCAGCATGAATTCGTGTACCTGCTTTCACTAATACGTCACCCTTTTTCGTTTCCTCTCCTTCAAAGGAAACAAAATCACCGGAGTTAAAGGGTCTCTTAATCTCAATATAGGTGCGGCCATTTTCTTTCTTTTCCTTCGTCAACTCAAACATAACGATAGCATCACATTCTTCAGGCATGATCGTTCCTGTCATAACACGAACCGCTTGGCCTGGTGTAACCTTTTGCTGCGTTACTCCCCCAGCCCCTACCGTTTCAATAACCTCCAGAAAAACAGGATTCGTAGAACTTGCATTTTGAGTATCCTTACTGCGAACAGCAAACCCATCTAAAGGAGATCTGTCAAAGGGAGGAATATTATGATCTGCCTTTATGTCCTCTGCTAGATAGCGTCCATTCGATTCCTCTAACGAAATATATTCACTTTTACCTTTTATGGAAAATTCCATTACTCGCTTTATTGCTTCACTTACGAGTATTGGGGTTCTTTCTTCAACCATGCCCACACTCCCTTTCAACTCTTACCCATCCTTTATTATTTTAACAAACTAAACAGATATAATTATAATGATTGTTTATTAAGTCCTCTTTATATTGTAAAGAAAAAATGCACCAGTTCAAAGATGAAACTGGTGCATTTTTACGTTTAATTTTCACTTGTTAACAAATTTGTCAAATCTTCAATATATGCTTCTAAATCAAAACCACTTTCCCCATTATATAAACGCACAACTTGACCATCTCGATTCATGAGAAAAAACCTAGTGGAATGGAGAATATCTTCCTGCTCAGGAATCTTCATTACTGTGGCTTTAAAGGACTGAGCCGCAAATTCTGTTATTTCCTCTTCTTCATAACCCGATATGAATTGCCAATTGTCAAAGCTCGCTCCATAGGCTTCCCCATATCTTTCCATCCTCTCCGGGGTATCAAATTCCGGGTCAACTGTAAAGGAGACAATTTTAACATCTAAGCCTTCTTCGGCAAGTGCTTCTTGTAGGGTAACCATGTTTGGGGTCATGGTCATACATACGGTAGGGCAACGGGTAAAAATTGTCTTTGCAAGCCACCATTCACCTGACATATCTTCAGTAGACCAAGCGTCACCATTTTCATCCAACCCTGACAATGGTGTCACCATCCAAGGCTCCTCTTCCCTTGTTAAGTCAACAATAGCATTTGACTGGGGAGGCTCAGGCGACTGATATAAAAAACTACAGCCTTGAAGTAAAATCAAAAACATCCCCATATAAATTACATTCTTCGTTCTTAACATTTCTTTCTCCTCTTTCCAAAAAAAAAACAATTAATTGTTTGGCTGAACCATTTCGTATTCTTTTAGCTCAACTTTCGCATTTTCTGATTTGTCTTTAATCATCCATTGTCTAAATACATAACCAATGGCAATTCCATATACTAGCTCCTGCATAACCTTCATCATAGCGCCACCAAACTGTTGGTCGTGATGCGGTGTAAGGAAACCGATTCTATTTTCACCAGTATAGAATACATCGTATGGAATATCTGCACCAGGTGGTAAGCAGTAGCTAATGGCAGTCGACCAAACTGCAGGATCAGTGTACATTGCATATAGTGGTGCTCCTGCAAAAATAACTAAAACACAGGCAGGGGTAAATAACACACCGCTCGCAAACATATAACCAATCTTCTTCAACTCAGACAAGTCATACCGTGTTGTAAAACGAGGAATTATATGCCACCACATAAGCATAGCCGCAAAAAGCATCACAAGTTGATATACGTTATGCCACCCTTCATTCACCATTAAAGTATCAAAGGTAACTGGTAAATGGTAAAAGGAAATTAATGCATTAAACAATACAAGTCCTATAATTGGATAACCTAAAACCACAAAAATTCGACGCATAAATGAAAAACGGGTAAAGAATTTGAAAAACCATGAAGGAGTACCCAACAATAATAAAGGTGGTGCAACTAAAAACACAATAGCCATGGACAGCATATGCATGCTGAGCATTAAGTGTCCAAGTACATATAACGGACCACCAAACCCAAAATAAATAGCTACTAAACCGAGGTGAAAATATACCTTTCTACGAACAGGGACAGGTTTAGAATCTGGAAACATATTTCTAATTGGTCCTGTTACCCAAAAATAAATAAAACTAAAAATAATAAGTACAAAAATTAACTCTGGTGTCCAAATGGTCCTAGCAGAGAACGTGGAAAAAAATTGCTCCACAACCCCCACCTCCCTCTATAAAGTTAAAATATCTCCTGAATACTCACGTATTCTCAAAATTTCATAAACACCTATATAGTAGACGCACCTCTGATAATGGAT
>NZ_JAUSUG010000011.1 GCF_030813435.1 Evansella vedderi
ATTTTCCAAAGGGAAATAGGGTTTTGAAGTCGTTTTAGCTTCGTAGTAAAGGCTCATTGATTTGTAAGTGCCATCAAAATCAACTGTCGATTTTTCATCAAAGACCGCTTTAGTTATCATTCCACTTTGCTTATCGAATTTTAGCGGTTTTATAGGAGTTGGGCGCTTATGTATAATCGCGATCCCTAATTGTTCATATTTTTGATTAGTCAGATCCAAATCCTCTTCAAAAGCCATCCCTCTGTTTCCGTACTTTAACTTGTTAAGCGGGTCCCCCGTCCATTCACTTTTTATTAACTTCCTATACTCTGTAATTGACATTTTATCGGCCATTGGATCACCTCATTTGAATTTGTCGCTTCTCAATTAAATAACTTTAGTAGAGTCTTTTAAATCGAAAAGTGAAACAGAGTTACATAATAATACGCAAAAAAACGTCAATAAAAATCCAGAATAAAACTTTATATGCTATAGTGAACACTCCTAATCCCATGCCAACCCAACCGAAAAAACCTGCTACTTTTGATTTTCTTCCTATCGCCCCTAGAATTATCGCTGTTATCCAAAGCGGGAATGAGAACCACCCAAATATCGGGAATGTACTTAACAAGAAACCTATTACACCAACAACAGAAGAGGCGGTTGCACATAGATTTTGTATGAGCTTTTTCGGTCCTAGTTCCTTAACAGCACTATCGAAAAGGTTATCTAAAATCATAAGATCATAATTGTGCTTTTCGGTATTTCTATTCATTTGAAAATCTCATCTCCCCCATTTAATTACTTTTTTCTTTTTAACGAGCTCCTTCGTCGCAATAACTCCATTTTGTTTTGTATCCGTCGCTTAGTGCTATTAGTTGTTTCCTGGTCGATTAACATTTCAATAATCTTATTGTTTTTAATAACGACATGAAGCCATGTACCTTCTTTTGCTCCGTCTACTACTTGTTCTAAAGGAATAACATGCTCATTTTCTTCATCACCGACAATAATAACAGCGTACTTATCATCTACGATTCGATCTATTACTGCTTTCATAAACATTCTCACCTCTCCGATCAATATAATCCGGGCCTCATAAAGAACTCCTCGTATATATTATCCTTTTGTGGACCATTTAAATTCGAGTGCCACATATCATCTTTAAACAATGCTACAGAAGGAATTGTAGGTCTTCCGTAATTCCCCCACGTATTAGCTGAACTAGACGGAACAAAAACGTTCAAAGCATATAGGTCTACATCCAATTCCTCTGCTAAAGGTATAATAATCTCCGCTACTTCTTCGCATTCTTCACATGCTGGTTCATAGAAAAATACAAAAAACTCAGCTTTTTCTTCAACTTTTTCGGAAAGTTGTTGAGCTGATATTTCATTTTTAAAAAGCGGGTTATCATTCTGGTCATTTGTATTTCCATCGAAAATATTAGAATAGATCACAACCCCAACTGTCATTATAATTGCAAATAGAGCAAACCATCTTACAGATAACATTTTAATCACCTATTAATCGTAACAACTAGATTGATAATATGAGCCGTATAACAAATGGCGTTTTTCTCTAAAACATCAGTTTTGTTTATTTTTTCATGTAGCTCTTCATATGAGTTAATAGCTGCAATCGCCATTAAAACCAACTCCTTTTTATAATTCAGGCTGCTGATGTTACATCAACAGCCTGAAAATACTTATTTTACACATGCCAACCCTTCATCTTTTATATCACTCACTCGACTCGCACCAATCCCTGAAATAGCTGTCAGTCCATCTAGAGTTTCATATGGTCTTAATTCGATCAATTGCTCCGCTCTACTCTCGCCTATGTGTATTAGGTTCACTAATTCCTCTACAGGAGCACTATTAATATCAATACAACTCGGTTCAGAAGTAACTGTTTCAGTTTCTTCCGTATTAGGCTCGGACTCTTCAGAGGTGCTTATATTTCCATTACGTTCCGATGTGATGTCATAAGCGAATCCATCAGTTGTGACGACAATTGTTCCATGGACAGCAGTTCCATATAGAATAATCCCTAGTGAATCTAGGTTTGATAAAACTGGTTGGTGGGGATGGCCATATTGGTTGTCCTTCCCGTAGGAAGCAATAGCAAAGTCAGGGTTTACAGCTTCCAAAAACTCCATTGTTGAAGAGGTTCGAGAACCATGATGACCTAGCTGTAACACTTGAGCTTGTAGACTCTCATAATTCCCATCTGTACGTTTAGCGCGTTCTAAAATTTCGTATTCAGTTTGATACTCAGCATCTCCAGTAAGAACAACAGCAAAGTCATGATAAATCACTCGGATACCTATAGAACCTTCGTGTAGATCTCCTGTGAGCTTTTCTGGATTGATAACTTCAATGGTTAATGGTCCTAGTTCATGCACTTCTCCGGCACGAGGTTCATGATAATTAGTATCTTCACTGGCAAGAATGGCATCAAGTGTTCTTTCAAAAGTTTGTGTTGTATGTTCGTCCCCGCTCATCCACACAGTTCCTACTTCGAAGTTTTCGAGAATTTTATCGGCTTGTCCTATGTGATCAGCGTGAGGATGTGATAAAATCATATACATCAAAGAGTCTAGACTATCAATACTTTTTAAGTACTCAACAACATCATTTCGGTCATGTCTTCCAACGTCAAAAATCATAGAATACACAATTTCGTTATCAACGATATATTTAAAAAGAGTGGAGTCCCCCTGACCTACGTCTATAAAGTGAATTTGTAACTCGCCGTTATATTCACTTGAACCCATTTGCTCCACTTCTTCGTCAGGTGTAGAATTAGAATCACCATCACTTGACTCCTCTTCTATTGCATCTTCATCAGCAGTTACCTCTGTTGTTTCTTCTGGAGGATTTGCAGAAACATTTGACGAAGATTCCTCACACCCTATTAGAAAACTAAACAGTGATAAAATAAGCATTAAAGTAAATAAATGTTTCACAAGTGATTTTCTTTCCGTGAACATTGTAAAAATCTCCCCCTTTATTATCTTGGTTACATTCTACCTAACAGCTGGTTAACTTTCATTTTTTGAAGTGGTTATTTTGTTGTCTTAAATCCCTTTTCTTTATTTCGGACCATAATAGGTGAAGGGCTTTAAATCTAATCTGGTCACAATGTTTTTTAATTTTCTTTCTAAACCTTCAAACTTAGGTATTAGATCTTCCTTCTCCAAAGCAATAAAATTGTATTGTTCTAATGATGAAAAGTAATTAATTTTATGTTTCATCAACTCTTTATGCTCCGTAGGATAATGACCACAATACTCCATAATAATAGGCTTAGAACCTATATAAACAATCCAACCAGGTACATAAAATTTATTCTCTTTAGTTGAAAGTGTGAAAAGTTCTTTTCCAACCTCTAAAGAAGGGACGTAATGCACAATCCCTTGATAAGAAAGGTAATTATCAATGTGTTTTTCAATTTCTGAATTAACATAATCATGATCTTTAGACTTATCGTGCCATAAAATCATATCTTCTTCGGAACGAGCAAAGACTGTAATAGCCTTTCTCTTACGATCAACTTTGGGTTTCGAATATAGTATAATTTTACGCTGTACTCTAAAATCGACTTCACAATACCCCATTTTTTCAAGATACTCTTTCATAACCACGACATTAGTGTATATAAAAGAACCATCTTCATCTATTTCCCTTTTTAAAGTGAGTAACAGATTGCCACTTTTAACATTCCTGCTGCATTTGAAAATAGTACCTACAATAAAACGTTTGTGTTTTTTCAATGATTTTTTCTTATCCAGTTTTAAAATGTCTTGGACTTCAGGAATGATTTCGCGAACCTTAAAGCTTTTCTTGCTGATCTTAAATTTGAAGCTTAACGCCTTATCGTTTTCATTAGATTTAATAAGGTCATACATATCCTGTATAAACATCATGCTTATTTTGGCTTTAGGGACAGATCTTGTTTTAGTTACACTTTCATATGATTGGTGTTTATATGCCCTGGATGAAGGTAACGAAATGGATGGGTATTTTTTATCAACTGTTAAATGAGTGTCCCCATCAACAAATAAAGTAAATGTTAGGTTAGACCCCTGCCTATTCACCATTACAGTATCAGAAGGGTAATGACTGACCTTATCTTCTATACTGTTGGAAAAATAATCACAAGTGTGAGAGCTTCTGTTTTTAACTACAAAATGATCCCTTCTATTTTTAGGTCTTCTGATACTCATTTTCCCTCTAGGGCAAAAAGGGCAAATCAATTCCCCATGTATTGCTTCATCATAATCCCTAGCCATAATTACTTCCTTACGATGACCGTACCTTGCTTTATATATGATAATCACCTCCTCGCAATAGGGAATATGTTCATAAAAAACAAAAAACCACAAACTAAGCCTTTCTTATAAGGCCACAGCTTGCGGTGCTTCCACAATTATATTTATTCAATTGGATAAAAACAAAGCTCTTAAACTTATTTTATCATACATTTAAACTGTCTGGAAAGAGGGGGATTGCTTCGCTACATATTTAAAGTCAGCCACTTTTTGAAACCTTCTGTCTTGCAAATAGGATAAAATGTTGTGCAAAGCAGAGATTTGTTTCAGTATTTTCTTCTCAAACCCTGAAGGCATTATATCCATTAGGTGTCGTTGATATTCATAGATATTTTCTAAAGTAATGTGTTCTTTGCTAAAACGCATATTTTTGTTCATTTCGAACCATACGGAAAATTGACTGAGAGTTAAAATAGTAGTTTGAATAACCCTTTTATCGGCCTTCTCATTTTTAAGATGACTTTCCACACCTTCTAACAGTTCCCTAAAATGATTATAATTGATTACTTTCATTGTATTCACCACGCTTATTTGTATTATCTAAATGATATATATACTTTAACTCTCTTCTTTGTATGATTTTATATGGTTTGGGATCCAAATTCATCTTTATCAATAAATCTTCGTTTATATGATAATATCCATCCTTATAAACAACAACTGGTAGTTTTTTTTGTAGGTCATACAATTCATTCTTATATGGGTTGGACCAAAGTAAATAACGATATCCTGTAAACAAATAGGTTGAGCTAAATAGCGTGAAAACACCGACCAGTAAAAGTGGTTTTGTAAGGCTTGTTTCCTCCCTGAAAACTAATTCAATGCTATAATTAAGACATAACAGAATAGAAATTATAGATAGAGGGATGATGAAAACAAGCCATTTTTTACTCGGTGAACGAAAAGGTGCTTTGTTCATTCTCTATATGGTTCAATGAATCGTAGCTCTTCTTCGCTGAATCCTAAACGGAAATTTGCTTCATGGAATGCAGCGGAGTTTACGTGTTGATGGATTAAAGTATCCATTCCTTCAAATTCTTTTTTCGCTTGCTTCTTTTGCTCAGGGGTTCCATAGTTCATCATCCCCAGGATAAGAGAATACTTTTCCATCAATACTGCTGTATCGAGCTGATTCATATCTTCAATTGTTGGTCTATTGATTGGTAAACTCATTTTTAAAACGCCTCCCTATATATAGTGTATCGTTCTATATGTTTAAGGATATATTGTAGGTCCAACATGGTGCAAATTTTGAAAAGGTTAATTTGTTTTAGGATAAACCATTCAATCATATAACAGTAATTCGGTACATCTATTACGATCGGACATCATCCCTTCTTATCAAACAAACTCAGTAAATCTTTTACAAACTTATAAGCCTGGTCTATATGATAGAGTGCCTTATCTTCAACATTACTGAAATTAGGTTCTCTCCCTAAGTCCGTTAAGACATACATTCGTTTAGAACGTCTGTAGTCATCATCCCATTCCCCTTCAATCCAAGCTAGTTCAACCATTCCTTTAATAACTTCATAAAAGTAGGAGTCACTTGTGGTCCAGCTGTAACGTTCCTTCATGTATTGATAAACCTCATACCCATGTATGCGCCGGTTATGGTGGTGGAGATGTTTCAGCACAACGTATTGAATAAATGAAGCAACATCAATTAACTTACTGATGTATTTACGATCATCATCTTCTAACACCACAGGGATATCTTTCCACTGGTTCCTAGCATCGTCCCTCATTTTCTTAAGAACAATAAGGATTCTTTCACAGCTCTTACCATAAACTGAAAAGTAAGTATTATAGGTTTCTTCTCCTTTATTTGTGAGGGAGAAGATTTTTTTACGCCCATCAGGATTAAATGCGATTAGACCTTCTATTTCCATTTCTTGTACGGTTTTGTAGACATAGGAACGGGACTTTTCCCGCTTCGGCAACGGATAGGTTTCGTTAAATGACTTGTATAGGTCTGCTGTTGAACGGGGAATACTCTTTAACTCTCTAAGGACGTATATTTTGATGACTTCTTTACGTGTTAAACCTAACTTTCCTTCTGTAAGTGTTTTTTCCGCTACACTCTCCATGACTAATCCCTCCTTTCTTAACCCCCCAATAACCGTAAGAGGTCTATTATGTGTGCACCTTCATTCTATGTCCATATACAGTATAAAATAAAGTACCTCGTTGGAGGACTCTCTGTATATATTCCCTACTCACCCCCTTCTTCCCTTCTTCCAATTACCTTTTCTTTTTAAACTTCCTATTGCTTCGGATAGATTCGTACTTATCTACTACATACGATTATTATCGATAGATTCGTATCTATCTCTCACAGGACGGAAAGGGGGGGAGTTGGACTGCCGCGCGCGTTAAGCAGGGGGTCAGCTCGGAAAAAAGTAGATCCTTTCCATCTCATGAGATAAGAAGAACAGTAGTTAAGATAAACTGACACACAGGCCTAAAATGAACTCATACGCACTCAGGTTGGAGAGAAGGAAAAGAATGATATGTAAATATAATTCCTATTTGTCCTCCAACGAGATACTTTTAGTATAGTCTTTGGTGTAAATAAAATGACGGATGTTAAAAACTATAAAAAATTGATAGAACACCTTCTGCGTATTAAAAGACTATGAATCTATTATTTCATTTTGGAGCGGGACCGGAGTTAATCCATCGGCTTTTCTCCAAACACAGGTGCTAGAGCATATAAGATGAAAGCTACAACAATAAGACCTAAAAGTGCACCAAGCTCACCTGAAAATAATGCATTTAAAGCCCCCATCGCACACAATGTTCCGAATATATTAAATGGAATACCTATTGGACCATTGCGAGTATGGTAGTGCCAAGTAAAGAAAATAACCGCTATTGTTAATAAGCTAATAAACATTCTAGTTCTCCTCTCTTAAACGCGAAAAAGCACGCAAATTCCCCTTTGTATATATACCTCATGTATATATAAGAGGAAATTACGTGCTTCGCAATTTCATGACGTTTTTTATTTGTTAACTCTATAATACCAAACTAATTTTAGATTGTTAAGAGTTTAACTCATAATTTCTTGTATCTTTTGTTTCGCTTGAACGTTTTCAAAAAAGTTCATCTCAGCATAAGAACGAGGATTCGGATTATCTGGTTCATCACCTTGTACCCCTTCTCTATTTAATTGAGATTGAAAATTCTCATGCGAACACCACTTTAACCCCCCGAAAGAGATCCACTTACTCCATGTAACTTCAACATTTTCAGGCTTCGGTAATTCATCTTTAAATAGTAAGTAATAATCTTTAAATTGTTCCTCCCATGTTTTATACGAATTGCCGAATAACATGACTAAATTATTACTGAATGTGATTCTGACTATCATCAGCTACACCTTCCTTTTTATACTGACTCTCTTAATAACTCACTTTTATTCCTTTGCTGCTCGACAAATATGTTAAGCACTTGCTTACTGGTTTTTTCATCGAGCCTCTCAATAATCTTAAACACTTGATATTCTGATTTCGCATTGAGTAATTTGCGATAAATTTTAGAAGACTTATGAATAGTTGTATTTGGTTTAGCCATTCAAATTCTCCTCCCTATTAAAAAACTCATTAGCTTATTTTTTCTAGTAACGAGGTAAATTCCAGCTCTTCAAAAACTTCAAGTGTTCCATTTCTGTTTAATTTAATGCGTAAATCATCCAAGTTAATATTTTGAATGTCTGGAACATCAGTACGAATAGTGACTAGTTTCTTACTCAAGTAAGCGTCGTCTTTCCCTTCATCTAATTTCTTTTTCTTAGCCCCTTTTATTTCATCTATGTTTGCGTAGATGTCATCTAATGAAGAGTAAGAAGCGAGAAGGTCTAGCGCACCTTTAAGGCCGATCCCGTTGATACCAGGTATGTTATCGCTACTTTTACCAGATTCCCCCATTATTGCTTTAGCATCAATCCATTGGTAAGGTTGAATCCCGTATTTCTCTATGAAATTATCTTTAGAGATAACCACATCTTGCTTTTTCTCTCGATAAACTTGAAAAACATTACCATCTAATAATTGGTATAAATCTTTGTCGTTACTCACCATGTAACAAGGCGTTCCCTTTTTATTGGACCATTCCTTAACGAAAGTACCAATGAGGTCATCAGCTTCAAAGCTATCGACTTTGAAATAAGGAATAGACATTTTATCCAATACATATTGCAGGGTGTCGAATTGCTCCTTTAAGATAGGATCTGTTTCCTCTCGTAATCCTTTGTATTCAGGATGAATCTGACGTCTAAAGGTAGAAGATCTACTCACATCAAACGTTACTGCTAAATTGGTAGGCTTATATATTTCTAGCAATTTAAACAACATGTTTATGAAACCATACACACCATTTGTATATCTTCCGTCAGCTGTTCTCATTAAATCATCTGTACCTCTATAAGCGGTTGCAAAATGACTTCGTGACAACATATTATTCCCGTCAATGACTACTAGAGTTTCATCAGGAGTTTTACTCTTCTTGCGAATAGAAGTTACCTTCTCATTTGTATTTATTTCTTGTTGCGGAACCCCTTTTTCCCATTCAATCTTAAAGATTCCATCTTCAGCAATTAACGTATTGATTGTTTTCGACTTCTGCTTCATACCTGATGAAATCAAATGATTTGTTAAGTCCTCTATCAAACATTTACACGACTCAACATTTAGTTTCTCTTGAATGTTTAGCTTAATTCCTTCTTCTCCCTTAACTAAACGATCATCTACCGAACAATCTTTAACTTCTCCCTCAGATAGAAGAACTTCCATCCAACCATTTCGTACAGTAATCCCTTCAACCTTACGAACTGACTTCTCCTTTTTTAATTGAGCTATTAAACTCAGTAGACATGTTTTAATAGTAATGAACGTGTGCCTATTTGGTAACGCCACACGACATGCCTTGATTGTTTCAGAGCTTTTCATCATTAAACCTCTCCTTTCAAAAATTTGTATTGGTGTTTTTGTATATAAAAAAATCACCTTATAGAGAGCTATTAGTCCAAAAAATACAGACTATCAAGCACCTATAAGGTGATTTTGAGCACAAGTGTCCCATCTATGTAAATCATCAATTCAATCAGTCAAATACTTCTGGCCGCGTGGCTGGAAGTTAGAATAAAAAATAATTAATTATTTATAAACCTATTATAACATAGAGATTGTTTCAAAAGTAGTGATACTTAAAAGCTATCACCCATACGTTGAAAAAATTTGAGAAAGGGCTAAAAAGGAAATGCTAATAGCTATCGAGAAAGTAACAATTCTTATTTTAAATGAGATCGTTTGATCTTTCCTAATTCGAGCCACAATCCAATCCAACGACCACCATATTGTAAATATAATAGGCCAAAAATTAGGAATTAAAAATACGCCGATACTTACAGGAATCCAAAAATTAGTCATCAAAAGTTCGTAAATGAAAAAACTATAATGAATAGTGATATACACACCCAAAGATATCAATTGATTTTTCATTTTTCCCCCCATTTATTTAATCTGGACTGATTAAAGCTTAAGGGACCGCTTTTAAATAGCGATCCCTTCATTTTTAGAATAAATCTTCTCCTACTTGATGAAAAATACTTATCCCCTACTACCATTTAACATGAGAATCATAACGATATAAAAGATGGTTCCGTACACTTTACTCTACGGTGTATTGTTGTATATTATTAATTTCGTTAAAGTCATGTAAAGGAGCCATATGAATGGTGTTTTTACAGCCCATAGTTATACCTAACATCAGTATAACTATAAAAGCTAATGCTATTCTTATTCTCATTTCTTTCACCCTTTCTTTAAGAAAGAAGATACAAAATCATTATTCTTTGATAAAGATTCGATCATCCGTCTGTAAATTACAATCCACTTTAATGCTACGAATAGCTTCCTTAAATTCGTTTGCAATGACAACAAGATCCGTATATTGAATTTGCGTTAATTGTCCTTCATTTTCTTGCATGAAATCTTGTACTTTTTCATAAGCATTTTCTAACTCCTTGATACTCTTCTCTAAACTTCCAGCCATGATAGTTATTCCCCCTTAAATTTTTGTATTGTTTGATGATTAACCAACTCTATCGAGCCTGTCGCACTTCTTTATCTTTCCTTTTTTTTAACTCACTATGGTAAGTTGCAATATCCTCTTTTAAACCTTTAACTGTTTCGAATTCAAAGTTTTCAAGAGCTAACTTCAATTCTGTTTTTGCAACCGCTAATCGTTCTAATAATTCCTCTTTCGATAATTCATTTGGCATTTTTACCTCAATTCTCTTTCCGATTGAACTCATAACACTTTCTCCTCTCTTTTAATTATTGGTAATAACGCTTCATAAACCAATCCTTGTAAGCTTGGATAGGGTGTTTAATAAAATAAACCCATTTTGATTTTTGCCTGTTGCCTTGCTTCTGTTTTCTGTTCAGCACAAATGGAATCATAACCGGCAGCCAAAGTAGACTATAGACAAAGACAAAGTTGATAAAACCAGGTATGGTATTCAATACTGGGTCCCAAATCTCATATCGTTCATCTTCTTCTCTAATTTTGGCAAGTAAGAATATAATAAAGTTAATGAATGCCCCTATCAAAAAATAGGAGATTATAACTGCTAGTATCAATACATCCCATTTCTCTTCTTGTATCCACCCCAAATCACAGCTCTCCTTTTCCAACGAAAAAAGCACACACTAATCCCACGGTAAAAACAATAGGACTAATGCGTGCTTCGCATTTAATATATTCGATTGATGTTAATTATAATATAACATAAAAATGAGTATAACAAAAGCACAGATACGCAAATGGAATAGAAATCTAATATTATTTTACTTCTATTGTTTGGCCCTCTTTTATTCCTCTTAGAAATTCATTCATTTCTTTTATTTCTTTATCTTGAACTGAAGGTTCCTCCCCTTCTTCATGATATCCTATCATCTCTTCTATCTCAGCTTCTTTAATAGCATCTAGTAAAAATCTTAATTGATTTGTAGTTACTTTTAACATGTTACCTTCTCCTCTTATTAACTATTTTATCTAGTTCTTTTCACTATTCATTACCCGATTTAAGTCTATCTATTTTCTCTATTTCTTGCTCTAATTGATGCATATAAACCAACTTTTCTCCGCTCGACGGAGCTGATAATGCCTTAGTATATAAATCGACTATTTGCATATAGGTTCCTTCTAATTCACTATCAACACCTGTTTTATCGGCTTTAGGCATCATATCAATGTATTTATTAATCTCTCGTTGGATGATTTCTTGGTCCTTATGTTGCTGTAGTTTAAATTTTATAGTAAGTAAATCCAATATACGAATCATTAACTCAACATACTTTATATTTAATCACCCTTTCTCTCTACCAACTTTTCCAACTCAGATAATTCTTGTGATAATAAATTTGTATATTCGTCTTTATCTGGAACTTGTTCGGTTTTATAGCTTTTTTGCAGAAGGTCTAAAATGTTTCGATACTTCTGTTTTGTTTCTTCAGGTAATTTGGAGAGATACGGTTTAACCTCTTCTGCAATAACTTTTATTTCATCTAATATAATTTCTGCATCCTCGCCATCCAATTTTACATATACACTACTTAACTTTATAAATCTCATAAAGCTCGATGTGATTTCTTTGGTTAACATATACAACACCTCCAAAACATTAATAATGCACCGTTATGTTAATAATCATTTCCTTTCTATGTCCTAATATTCCCTTTATTATCTTTATAACAAACAATTAGCATTATGTCTAAACATAAAAAAACAACGCTTTAGATCATAAATCTAAAGCGCTGTTTTTAATTCTTCGGATTCTCCATAAAATTTTCTTTTGTATTCCTCGATGGTATGTAATTGAGCTGCTCTCTTCCTTACTTCTTCATCGCATTCAGCGACTTTCAAGTGATATAAGCATTCACGGATGAGGATGTTCACCTCATCCAGAGAATACTTAGGTGCTGGCTGTTTTGCCATTTCAAACACTCCTCCTATTTCTTCAATTCTTCGTTCATTGCTTTAATTATGTCATCTAGTTCGTCTGTGGAGTTTTTGTTAATTATTTTACCAGCCTTTCTTTCTAGTAATTTTAATCCTGCATATCCAGCAGCCACCGAAATACCAGCTGTAGAGATTAACAACCATACTTCAGCAGATGGGATATCAATTAAATTCACTAAAAGGTCAATTGTGATGTGTAAGGCTACAGTACCTAAACTGTTTACCACTAAGCTAGCTCCTATACCAAAAAACATTTCAGTAAACGAGCCGAAATCAATGGCATTAGGCTTAGTTTTGTAGACCTTATACTTCATTAACACAAATTCTTTCCTTTTATTTAAACTGTAGAGAAAACCTCCGAAAGCACCCCCTACAACAATTACAAATACCAACAACATTACTTGTATTATACTCATTTAAAATCACTCCCTTCAAAAAAAGTTTTGGAAAAATCAAAAAGCCCATAGAAAAGCATAGTGAAAATTCCACTAACTTCCCTACAGGCAATTAAAAATCAAAAAATGGACACAAAATGCCCTTTCCATTCTAATAGTTAAACATTAGAAACACTTGTTTCTAAATGAATTTAGCTTTAAAAAGCTATTAGAATCGAAAGGACGCTTGTCCACTCGTGAATTACAAAAAATTAAATTAAATATAATTATATTATATAATAGTTTACTGGAGGTTAAAAGTACTTATGGGAAATTGAACTGGAATTCTTTCCAGTTTTTATTACTATCTACAAATCGGGTAGGAGGCTGAACATTAATTGATCAGCCGACCTCCCACACCACCGTACGTACCGATCGGTATACGGCGGTTCCTAAGTTTACATTCGAACAGTTTTAAGATAATCCGTGAAGAATACGTAGCCTGCCTGTCTTAGACGGGCATCAGTTACAGATGTATTTAAGATATGGCTGTTGGCGACTCGCCAATAGCCTTTTCTTGTGCATGCGAATTTGAATGCGGTGTTGTGGTCAAAATTTAGTTTACGTAGCATTGTATATCGGGTTCGTATTCGTTTCCAACGTTTCCAGATATACATTCGCAATCTCCGCCTTAGCCATTCGTCCGTCTTCTTGAGCAGGTTCTTCATGTCCGCAAGTTTGAAGTAATTGACCCATCCAGTGATGAACTGTTTTAATTTTAATTTCAATTGTTCGTAACCGAGTCCATTACTTCTCGTGGTAATCTCTCTCACTCTTGCCTTCATCTTCTTCACGCTCTTGGTATGGACTCTTAGTTTGATGCCATCTTTCGATGGATAGAATCCGTAACCGAGGAACTTTATCTTTCCGATGTAGGCAACTGTCGTTTTCTCCCGATTCACTTTGAGTCTAAGCTTGTCTTCGATGTAAGGTAGGATATGTCTTAGTATTCTTTGCGCCGATCTTTTCGTCCTGGCAAAGAGGATCATATCGTCCGCATATCTGACAAACTTTATTTCTCTTCGTTCTAGTTCATGGTCGAGTTCATTGAGCATGATGTTACTGCATAACGGACTGATGTTCCCGCCTTGTATAAGTCCAAGTTTTGTTTCTTCGAATTCCCCTCGATTCATTGCCCCTGCGTTAAGATACTTGTGTATGAGGGATATAACCCTACCGTCCTTGATCGTTCTTGATAAGATTTCGATCATCTTCGATTGGTTCACCGTATCGAAGAATTTCTCCAAGTCCATGTCAACGACATAGGTGTATCCCTGGTTGGCATATTCCTTGCACTTTCTCAGTGCATCATGAGCACTTCTTCTCGGTCTGAAACCGTAGCTGGTTTCCGCGAATTGAGGTTCGAAGATTGGTGACAGGACTTGCGTTATCGCTTGTTGTAGCACTCTGTCTACTGCCGTTGGGATGCCCAACGTACGCATTGTTCCATTGTCTTTGGGAATTTCTACCCTGCGGACTGGATTCGGACGGTATTTCCCGTCCAAGACGAGCTTCTTGAGTTCCTCTCCATTGTCTTTGAGATATTGTAGAAGATGCTCTACTTCCATCCCATCGACTCCGTGTGCCCCTTTGTTTCTCTTCACCTGTTTGTAGGCTTGGTTGAGATTGTGTCGGCTCAAGATTCGCTCTAGAAGTTCGTCCTCTCGGCTGTTGGTGTTGGTGTGGTCTGTTTCAGTTATCCTCTTGTCAGTAAGCGCTCCCGCATACCCTTCGTGTTCCGCACTATCTCTTTGCGGGTAGCCCTTGCCACAGCAAGGTATTCTGCTTTCTTTTGTCCCGACTTTGGTAACTTTCATTGACTGAACACCTCCTTAGGTTCAACCCTTCATAACGCCGTCGACTGCGTTACTACTATGGTATCTGCTGACTTCTCACGATAAATCTTGTTTCAACCGCATGTTGCAAATGCGCTTCATGCGTCCGTGAGACCTCCCACGGTAAGACGCGTAGCTTTCATCCCATGTACCCGCCGCATTTACATCCTCGTGTCCGTGCAGTTTATTGGATTTCGTCTTGTTATGCAGACTCATCCCACTTTGGATGCCTGATACGATTTGTGTTCCTCGGGTCGGAACTTTGCCTCCAGCTTCCTTCAGATTCCACCTCGCGGTGGACACCCTTGCTCTTGGCTAATGGTTGGCAACTGCCAGCCCCCATAGCGGACTTTCACCGCCAAGTTACGCGCCATGCGTGGCGCACATAAAAAAAGAGTCAAGCCATTAAAATCAATGGCTTAACCCTTTTAACTTTCCTTCAGGATCTATTAAATCCATCATATTCTTATCCTTGTACATTTCTTTAAGGACTTTAAAGCTAATTATATGCTGATGTTCTTCTTCACTTTTAGCATAGTACTCTACTATTGCTGCATCCAACATGGTGATCGTTTCACCGTAACACTCACAACTTTGAAAAGGAACATCAGTTACTCTAATCTTCTCACCTGAAGTAGTTTTCACATCTCTATTTTTTGTCATTAGCTTTTCCTCCGTTTTGCATTTTTCACAGAGTGTTCCCATGACAATCACCTCACGATATTATTATGGTGATTATAACATGTTAAACTCTTGAATGACTAACCCGGAACGCTTTGGCTCCTGCGGTCAATTAAAAACCAACTATATCCTTAAGACGTTCTGTAATACCAACATACACAGTAGTTACATAATAAGAACCGTCAGACTTAATGGCTACTCCTACTGTTATGTAACTTCCTTTTAAATCCTGCCCACAGATAGTTCGAAAAGGGTCTGGGTTACGGTATTTAGGATATTGTCCAATATCAAATCCTTCAACGATTGAACCTGTCAAGATGGCAGTCGCAACATCTAAGATATCAATCCCTCTTTTCGCCATCCTGACGTCTACATGTTCTCCAAGTTTTATTTCTCCTGATTGCACTTTAGAACGCATGTCTTGTAACTCATCGCTCCAGTAGTCTTTCATATGTTTACTCATTGTTCCTCTACCTCCCTTTTAAAATAAAAAACCGCAAAGGTATGATTGCTTTTAATAAGCTCTCTCTACCTTTACGGTTCAATTAGTTAACTAACTTTCTTCTTCTCTTTATTCCCTTTAAGATTTTGCATGGCATGTAGCACTTCTACTATATTCGAAAACTTCCTCATACCATTCAGCGTCACCTTACTCCAACCTTTCAGCTGATCATCCAATTCCCTTTCAATCTTTCGAGCATTCATTACAACATGAGAAGGATGCCCCATAATTGCTGACATTGGAATTTTTAGTGGAAAGGTTTGAGGACTACCATTAAACTGTACAACAGCTATAAAGGTATCCGTTGTATACAGAAATACCTTTCTTACTTCAGCCCACTGATTGTAAGTAACTTTTTTAATCGTTGGTTTCGCTCGATTAACTAACATCTCCGCTAAACAAAACACTCGATAATTGGCTACTTCTTCGGCAACAGGCGGTAAAGACATTGAAATTCTACAACTCTCTTCCGATAAGCCCATACTGTTTGCAACGTCCTTAAATGTAATTTTCTCCATTGAAATCTCTCCTTTTTTAAAAAAGTAAATTGGTGTTTGGTTTAAAAAGATTCATAGAACGCAAAAAAGCCCCATTAAGTTCACTATGAGCCCATAACAAATAGACTTTAAGCAACCTTAATGAGGCTGAATTTCTACAAATCAATACAATTCCGACGCATGTCAGAATTCGGGTGAAAAAATTAAAATTAAATGTTTATGTTTTAATGATACCAAAAATTTCTGCTTTTGTGGACATAGATATATAAAAAACTAAAATTCTTTTATTACATTTCCACTGTAATAGAGAAATGAGGATAGAAAAAGTAACTTTTCTACCCTCATAAACTTAAATCTTCGTTCATTATTTTAATGTAGCTATTTACTTCATATTCCGTTAACTCATTTTCCACGGTATGCTTCATGAGTGTCAACCGCTATATTCTATTCAGCCTTCATTTGCTCTAAAAGTTCATCATCAAATGCTATTTCCGCTTCTCTGAAACGCGCCAAATATCTTTCACCAGTTGCAGCATCTTCCCACATTCCTACTTCATTTTCGCCTCTTTCCCATGAACGATATAAATCAGGAATATCGATAGATTCTCTATTAACTGGATCCCAAAAATCTAAATCAGAATTTGCAGTTTCGAAAAATAACTTATGCCTAAAGTTCAATTCAGGAATTGGGAAAAATGCCTCTGACGATAAAATTAAAGTGGTAGTTGTTACTTCTGTTAAATAGTTTAAGATACTAATTGCTTCTTTCATGATGTCACGAATACCAGGATCAACATCTGGTAACAATAGCTCTTTTGGTGGTTCTACAATCAATAAGAACTGCTGAGGAACATCTTGTTGGGCAATAAAAGTCCAAAAAGACCAAGCAGCCTTTAAAAATGATAAAGCGCGTTCCTCAAGATCTCCTGAACGATTTAAGTGGTATTTAAAACCTTCTTGCGTTTTATACCAATCTATTTGTGTTAATGAATCAAACTGTTCTGCCAACCATGTTTTATGTGGAGATTCTTCCATTCGTTCTAAAGCTCTACCAAATCCAATTATCGGACCTTCCATGTGGCCACGATATGAAGCACCAGGAAGTAACTCACGCCTATCCATTCCCTTTTTTCTTGCCAATAGGTTTAAAAAGGAAGTAGCAAAGAATAATCGCTGATTGATAAAAACATGACGATCTTCAAAATCCTCTGGAGGATCAGGGAACTCTTCCACCCACATAATACTCTCTAAGGGATGTATCCCTTGAACAGAAGATTGATCTTCTTCTCCTGTAATCCAATAAACAGCATTAGGATCTCTACTAACCACAGATTGCGAAATAGATTTCGTCATCCTTCTCTTTACGGTCTTTTGATTGTCACCAACTATCGCTAAACGACTATGTTCTTCTACCCACCAAAACCACGCTAACTCGCCTTCATTCACTAAATCTCCAACAACCAAAGGACTTTCAATAGATTTCACCAAGTACAACATCTCCTTTTGAAAAAGTAAAAAAGCACCCATTACAAAAATAGACATACTTATCGCCTATATCTGCAATCGGTGCTTCCGATTTTTTCGTTATTTACGATTTTATAATTCTTAAATCTATTATAAATGAACATAAACAAAAAGGCAAAGCCCTTAATTAATATGGACTTTGCCTTAAATGATTCTAGTCTTATTTTGCTCTTCGGAATCTCATATACTGACCCCACTCACCATTTATCTCAATCCAATAAGTATCTTCTCTTTCAATACCGTTTGAGTAAACTGTACGGAAGCGGAAGGTATATGTCCCGTCAGGTAAATGCTCAAAATACTCTTCCCATACATTACCTGTCCATTCAACATTATTATTTGTACTTAGTTCTCTAAATTCATCCGTTTCTTCCATCTCTACAGTGACACTTTCTGCTATAGTAGATGTCCCTGTATTAGTCGTATAGGCTCTGATAATGAAGTTTTCTCCTGCCCAATACATGTCATAATGCCTAGGAGAATCATCTGTCCCTGTTTCATTTTGATTGTAGGCTTTTCTATGATCGTTCCAACGTTCCTCATGATGTACTTGCCCATCTAATTCTAAATCACCGACATTTATGGTAGAACTCCATGTATCATAATGACCATGTATATCCGTTACCGTTTGGGTTATTGTGTATTGCCCTGTCATATCAGGGAAAACAAACGTCGGATGTTCTTCAGTGGATTCTTCTATCGTTCCATTCGGCCACCTAAATTCATATTCAAAGTCTAGCCCATTACCCTCAATGTTTTCATCATAGGTTGCTAAAGATTCAACCTCTATCGTATCTCCTACAAAGTATGCCTTATCTTCATAAGTGAAATTAGCAACAGGCATTATTTTATATTTGTATGGCCCTTTAAATTCATAGCGTACATTTCCTACCTCATCTTGAGATTGAACATGCAAGAACCATTCTCCTGTTTCTGAGATAGTTGTTGCTAGATAATTACTACTGGTATTCCAACCACCCCATGAAGTCGGCATGTCTGTACTATTTGTCCATTGATACCTCGAACTATCATAACCCGATAAATCATCGTTGAATTTTAGTCGTACAACAATATCATTTTCTTCCCAATCGCGACTGTGATAGTTTTGAGTGTCATCTTGATTTCTAAACTCAATGAAAGGCGGTGTTTCATCAATTAAATAGTAACCTGAAGTTGTAGTTCTTTGGTTTCCAACATTATCCTCAGCTGTTACCCTGATCCGATAACGTCCTTCTTCTGTAAATGACACACTCTCACTTGTTGTGGTGAACCAATCACTCCATGAGCTCCAATTACCATCAGTTTCTATTTGATATCTCCATCTATTTACACCTGAATGATCATCACTAATCGAAATACCAACATCTATATTATCATTGGTCCAATTATGTTGATTAGGATTGAACGTAATAATTGGAGCTACACCATCTATTCTTAACCTTGCAAAAGAATTACTCCATCCATATGCATCCCCTTCTGATATATTTCCAGCATTATCCCTGTAACGGGAACGAACTATAAAATTTGAACCGTGGGTGTTACCTCTGACTTCAAAAGTCGCTTCTTTATAGGCTCCGCTATTGTAAGTTCTACTAACTGAAAAAATATCAAACGCAGGATCGGTTGTTATGTGATTAATATTTGTCGACGACCCATTCCAATTATGCTCTGCTACTTCTCGAACAGTACTAGACCCTAAACTTAAACCAGTTGTTCTTAGACCTGCATCTTCATCATAACCACGGAGGCTAATATCTAAAGTATCGTTTGGTTTAATCCAATAATCATTACCACTTTGATACCTGTGTCCCTCAATTCCATAACTTGTTTGCTCTGGAGGAGTCTTATCAATGTAATAATATCCACTGGTTACAGTTCTTGTATTACCTACATTATCTTCAACTTGTACTTGTATTCGTCTAATTCCTTCTGAATTTAGAGTTATCTCTCTATTTGACTGACTAGACCAGCTACTCCAACTCCCCCAACTACCATCGTTTTCTGTTCTAAACCTTAACCTATTAACTCCTGAGTGATTATCTGACGCATTAACATTTACAGTAACACTTTCATTAGTCCAGGCACTGTTATTTGGACTGAAACTTATGAAAGGTGCGACACCATCAACGCGTAAACTCATACCTGTCTGTCCCTCGCCGGTATCATATCCCCTATCGTTACGAACATTATCTCTATAATGCCACATAACATCGTAGGAATGACCATGTGTGTGAGGTTCGACTGTCCAGTTAACATTACCGTAAGCAGTATTTTCAGTTCTATTAGCAGCTGAGATACTTACATGCGAGCTAGGGAAACCATTCCCTACATCTGCAATATGAGTTGATGATTGGTCGAAATTATGTCTTTTCCTAGCATCTTCACCACTTCCGAGCAACCTTAAATACTGTATAGCATTACCTGAACCATCATCATGCTGCCGCAATCTAACATTAACTGTTGTATTTGGCTTTACCCAGTAGTCGTTTCCATCAACATAATCTGCTCCTGTTAGAGCATGACTTATATGACTTGGTGGATCTCCATCAATGTTTATTCTCTTTCCTGTATTAGAATAACCCACTGTATTCATAGCCGTATCTCTAAACCAATATTGCAAAGAGTGATATAAATTTCCTGTAATGTTACTATCTGCTTTCACAGTGGTTCGAGTTTCAATAACATGACCATTACTCGTCTTACTCTCATATGTTTTTTCACCAGAAACGAAGTCAAATGACGGCCAACTTTCCCAAGCGGTGACCGTCCCTCTATCAGTCCTATAGCCTGACCTTGAATCTGAGCCATCCCCCAATAATCTTGAGTGAACATTATATAATTCTACGTTATCGCTTGCTCTCATGAGGTAACTTATCTGTCGACCTGGACCTATCCAGTAATCATTACCATCTCTATACTGATAACCTGAGATTGAGCTAGAAACATACTTTGGCGGTTCAGTATCACCTTGCTCTACTGTGATTGTTATTGTAGGAGTACGCCTTGTGCTTCCATCTGTCATGGTGATATTCCCACCGGGGTCTGCTATGAAATATATCTCGTATGTCCCAGGATCTAAGGTTCTTCTTAAACTAGGCCATCTTTGTTGATCTACAGAATAACTAAGGGTTTGAACATTAGTTCCAGTTCCATTTATAACAATCCTATGAGGAACATTAGATACAGAACGAACACCATTATTGATAAATCGCCCTACAAAATGTATTTCTTCAGTAGAATCAAAAGTCGTTCTTACATTACCATCAGAATCTCTCGCTTGTGTATACTGACCATGAATGTTGGGGTAATCAGGTTCAAAGAGGTATACTCCGCTTGCACCGTTAATCATCATGACTTTCTTATCCCCACCCCCAATAACGGGATCTGAATACATCCTAGCTCCATCTAACTCGTACCACATCGTATTTCCTGAGTACCAGGCTACCCAATCTCCATTATGTAGCCGAGAAAATATTCTACCGTCTCTAAGCGTTGCCATAATCTTATCATCCGAAAAGACAGTTGGACCCGAATTCATCCCTGCTGCATTAGTGAAAATTTGAGTATATGAGCCGTTACTAGGATTTACATTATAAACGTAACCCCTCCCATCACTACTCCTATTAGTAGATACAAATATTCTATTTAGACGTGGACTATAACCTACACCCATGTTCATGAGTTGATTAGTGCCAAATACATTATGGATACTGTTATATGAATTATACGCCCCTGTTGAAGTATTCCATCGGTACATTCTACCCCTTTTATCAACAGCTATAAAATTATCATCATCAATTGCAACACCAGTAGCAGCAACACCATAAGTTGTGCTTTGACTCCCATGCATACTTCCTCCATTATGAGGATTTACCCTAAACAATCTTCCTGCATGACTATCTCCTGCAAACACAATACGTGGTGAGAAACTACTTCTTTCCATTAAGACCGGTGAAGCTGATAACACAAAATTTGTTTGTTCGTTAAAGAATGGAGTAGTGGAGCTATTATGGACATTGAATCCAAAAATATGCCCATGCCACCCTGAAGCCCATACTTCACCATTTCGAAAATGCAGCGGTGTACCTACAAATCTATTAACTCTCCATCCTGAATCATCAACACCCACATTAATACGCTTAAATAAACTACCTGTATTTTTATTTAATACATGTACATATCGACCGGTTGGAACAACAAGCTTATCGTCTACTACAATTGGAGAGGCTGGATGACCACTCCAGTTACCTCTAAGTGTAGATGATGTCCATAAAACCCTTTCCTCAATTAAATCATAAGCTATTACTCTAGCCGATTCTGTCCCCATCATATAAGCGATATTATCAACAATAATAGGAGCTGAATACGTTCCAGTTAAATGTCCATTTGGATTTATAACCCCCTTAAACTTATATGGAAACATATGATTTTCAATGTATTTTGTTTGTTGTTCGTTAAAACCTATCATTGGGTAATCAGTTGCTTCAGCAGTGTCCTCAAACATATATGTAAAACTCATGATAATTATAAGAGCAGTAATAATAATTTTTTTGATCTTTATATTCATCTATATTTCACCTACCTTTCTCAATAACAATTTAACTTTGGTCTACCCCCTCCATAAAAATGAAAGGGGTAGGTATAACTAAAATAAATTTGTGAAGAACGAACCGATAGATTTAAAGAAATCAAAGATTCGTTGCACCACACCTCTGTTTTCTTCTAACTTCTCTTCATTTTCAACTTCTTTGAGTTGTTGTTCTACTTTTTCTTTAACATCTTCATCAACATCATTGTAAGCTTCCTCTAATATAGAAACTAATTGTCTAGTTTGTTCTATTTCTATTAGATTTTCATGATTAAACAGGTTAAAGAGTTCAACAATTTGTTCATCTGTATAGTACTCAAGTAGATTTTCCATATCTTCTTTAGTACCATCAAATGCGACCTGCATAAATATCAGAACTTCTTGTAATTCGATGTATTCTATTTTTTGGAAATCATCTTCAAACGTTTCCACAACTAATGAAGAGAAGCCTCCGCTTCGCTCAACTTCTTCATCTTCATCTTTCAAATCGCCTCTCGCGTTTTCAAGTAGCTGCTCGTCAAATTCATCTTGTCTGTTTTCATCGTTTTGTTTTTGTTCAACTTCTTCTTGTTGTTCTTCAACTTCTTCAACTTGACGCTGATTGTTTCTTTCAGGCTGTTCCTGTTTAGACTCTTCCTGTTTAGGTTGTTCTTGTTTAGGTTGTTCTTGTTTAGGTTGTTCTTGTTTAGGCTCTTCTTTCACTTCATCCTCTGAAGAATCGCTAGGTGGTTCTTCTTTTGGTGGTTCCTCTTCTTTTGGTGGATCATTTGGTGGTTCTTCCTCTTCTTTTGGCGGATTGCTAGGTGACTCTTCTTCCTTTTCTTCTTCCTCTGAACGTTTTTCTACATCTGTTTTGGGAAGATGACCAGCATCACCTAATACAATTGCTAATGGTGTACTGCTAAAAACTCTATAAGAGTCTTTCTGAAAGTAACCTAGAAGTGTCAGTCCATCGATAAACCAATCTTCATCTTCTTCATATCTAGCTTGTCCGTAAATATGAAGATCATCACCATTAACGCGTTCCATGCCTTCTAACTTAAAATAAGTTTTATATCCATCTTCTTCATACTCAAATATTTGCCCAATGCCACTATTAGCATTTATTGTTGGGGCAATCATAAATAATACTGCTATAAACATTAGTAATCCAAATAATTTTTTCATCACTAAATTTCTCCTCTCAAATTCAATGTGATTGTTTTTCCTTACTTAATAAGTATTAAATAACAGATGTGGAACTGCAATTTTCCGAGTGATTAAATGTTTATTTAAACACAAAAGCACCCAAGTAAGTTGCCAATCATTTACCCCTCTAAAAAAAATTGAAGGTAATGTCTACTAAACTAGTAGATTGGTCCACCCTTACTTGAGTGCTTTTTGGAAAATTCTCCTCTGACGCGTGTCCGAGGATGATTATAATTAACATTATTTAAATTTCTTATAAAATAATAATATCATAATCAAAAAATGTTTCCAATATATTTAGTGAACCCTTCAATTCTTTTAAGAAGGAACGATTCTATAACCCTTCTTTAAAAAACATATTCATAAACTGAAGCCTTCCTAATTGTCATACCTTCACCCCTAAAATATCTAGGAGATTGAACTTCTATAACAGCTACAACCCCCGGCCCCCGTAAAACATCAATTATTTGATATTCTTCGTTGTGATAGACGTAAGGGAAAGAAATAGGCTCACCTGTTTCAGGATCAATAGTTGCATCATCAAAAAACTCTAATAGTTTTATTTCTACGGGATCTTGAAAGAACGAATCCTCTAATGGTGACAAGTCATAATTTAATCTTAGGTGGAACATTAAACTTTGTCTGAAATTTTCCTCTGCAACATCTTGAACAAACACAACATATCCCCTAGAAAGTTCTTCATCATCTAAAGCAAGGGCAGCATCATGCACAGCTATATCTAGATAGTTTTTCATATAACTGTTGGTGGTTAAATCTGTTTCAATATTCCATTGTAGTGTCATGATACCCGCGAACAACGCACACAGAAATATACCTTTTACAGCTGTAGACATAATTTAATATCCTTTCTTTTAACTTCC
Source organism: Evansella vedderi (assembly GCF_030813435.1). GTDB lineage: Bacteria > Bacillota > Bacilli > Bacillales > Salisediminibacteriaceae > Evansella > Evansella vedderi. The sequence continues at coordinate 24,474 of NZ_JAUSUG010000011.1, forward strand.
TACATACTCACTTAAAATGCGAACATCTCTTTTAATTGTACTTGGACCTTGATTAAATATATCGATGATAAATATGGGTCCTCTCGGAACTTCAATCGAACCTTCTATATATTGATTACGGGGAGTTAAATCTTCAGTGAGTTCCAGAACAATATCTGATTCACTAAAGTTGTATCTATTAACTAACTCAGATACCATTTCACTTTTTAATTCCTCTGTAAAACGACCTTCTATTGCTGCTTTCTTACTTGCTTCTAATAAAACAGTATCAACTGCATTTCTATGCAAAGAGTCGAGATAGGCTAAAATTGGTGTAAACATAACAATAATGGCTATTATTGCTGTCATCCACTTTCCTAATGTACTACTCATACTTAACCCCCTTACTACCTAAAGTTTATAAACTGGTTGCTTTGCTTATCATGGTGAGGGAGCGTTAAAACGCCCCACACCACAAAAATAAGTAATGCACCTAACGGTTTTCTGAGCCTGATGTTTCAGGCATTGGAAGGTTATTAACCTCTGTTTCGTACTCTGATGTTTTTGTGTCGATCATGCTATAACCCACTGAAAATAGTAAAGCAATAATTACGATTGCTGTTACTGCAATCTTCATAAATTGTGCTAATGACGTATTCATTAAATAAGCAACTCCTTTTTATAATTTTATTTAAAAGGGAACTTGTCCCTTCTATAACTAAAGTTGTACCTAAATTACCTAACGGTTTTCTGAACCTGACGTTTCAGGCATTGGAAGATTACTAACTTCTGTTTCATACTCTGACGTTTTCGTATCGATCATGCTGTACCCTACTGAGAAAAGCAACGCTATAATCACAATTGCTGTTACTGCAATCTTCATGAACTGTGCTAATGACGTATTCATTAAATATACAACTCCTTTTTATAATTTATTGTTTATATAAAGAGGGTTTAACCTCGTTTATAACCTTATAATCTTTCAAAACGATTACTCATTGTTATTAATAAGTTGTAAATCTCGGATATGTCCTTCATATTCATCTGTTTTAACCTCTATCATCGAGTAAGCTACACCAAACAACAAGGCGACTATAATGACTGCGGTTAAAGCAACCTTCATGAAAGTACTTAATGATGTTGTTATATCACTCACCCCCCTTAAATTAATAAGCATTAGTTTCTTTCAATGTAATCTGCTACTGAATCAGCAATATCCTCGATTAAGGGTAACAATTGGTTATAAAGTAAGGCGACTATTACTACTGCTACTAGAGCCACCTTCATAAACGTACTTAGACTTTGATTCAATATCACCACCTCCAAATTAGTCTTCGTTAAAGGGCTGTTCCATCTAATATGATGATAACCATATACACTACAACAGCTATGAAGTTCAAGATGATGAAAAAGTGCGCTCCTTTAATTGGGATTGAACCTAAATCAACAAAGAGCTTTCTTCTTCTCCTATAATTCTCTATTTGAGATTTAACAAATACATCGTTCATTGACCTCAAACCTTCAAGCGCTGTTTCCCTTTTGTTCTGATCCAATGTTTTCAGTACGGAACCTAGTGTATATGCTTCCTTAGTACCTATATCTTCTACAAAAATATCGATCGCTTTCGCTGGACCAATTTCATTCCAATTCAATAACAAATCTCGTATCGGTTTCCTTATCTCCTCAAAATAAGGGAACAAGTTTCGAATCAAATTGTAGGTGTTTACTCGGTTGTTAGTCATCATTTCAATTTCCGAAATAAGAAGGTCATAAAGTACAAAGAGTTCCGCATTTCTCTTAGCTGCACGAAAGTCTATAACTTTACTAATAATCCACCTGACTAACGAATAAGAGAATGTGGCTGATGTTAAAAACCATGCTGCAACCACTCCTATTACCGCCCATGTCGAGTAACTTCCTTTGAAAACTAAAGGAATAATGATGTAGTTGATAACAAACAAAGCTATCAGACTTAACCTAAGTATGTTGAAACGCACAGCATTTAATTTTAGCGGGTATCCTGCTTCTTTTAAAAGTTCTTCTGTTGGTGAATTCATTGACGTATCAACAAACTGGTCTTTTTGAGCACGGAACTTCTGTTTAACCCTTAACCTACTTTGTATCCTTTCGGTTTTTGTAGATAATCCAGAGTACACCAAGTAACCTGAAGTAACAGCTCCGACCACCGCCAATGTATATATGATATAAGGTAATATTTTATAAAAAGTTGTTGGTTCTAACATAAAGTAGACCTCGCTTTAGCTTTAAAGATCATTTTTAGGATTTCTTAGTAATAGAGAAATAAACACAGATACTATCGTTAGTGATAACGCCAATATGAATGTTAATAACGACCATGATTGGTTGAATTGTAAATTGAACCAATCTTGAGGACCTGAAACATAGTTACTTAGGAAGATAGCTGCAACAAATACTGGAACTGTTACAAAACCGTTTACCACTGGATCAAAAGAGAAACTTTTTTCTTCCTCTAGCATTTTTTCTGTTTCTTCCATTTGCTTATTAAGAGTTAATAAAGCGTTCATGACATTTTCATCATAGTAATAACCTTTAAGAATGATGTTCCCAAGTCTTTTCGCCCATGAATTACCACATGTGTAGATGAAGGTTTCAATAGACAACCTACGATCTTCATCGCTTCTAGCAGTTTGTAAGTCTGATATTAAGCGAATAAAAACACGACGTAATGTTTTCTGTTTAAGACCTTTTGATACTTCCATCAACGTTCTGTACATATCGTAATTATGCGCGTTATATTGTTGAGTGAATTCACCTACTACTGGAGTCAATTCATTCCCGATTGAATTTCTCATATTTTTTAATCTAACCTGGAGGATAAGATATGGGATAACCCCTGCTAAAATTCCCACAAATAACGCTAATACCAAATCACCGAAATTAAAGGTTAATAAACCGAATGTACTGATAAATAGTAAAGCTGATATAAAAATGAATGAGAAAACATCATTTTCTTTATCTTCATCTGATGTTGTTCTGAGCAAAAGGTGTAAATGCCTGAAGAACCCTGACCTCACTTTTGCTTCATTCATTTTTTCATTTGCTCTTTTTTTACGAAGTCTAGCCCTATGCTTTAATTGTGCTACCTTCCCTTTAATCGGGACCTGTATAATTTCCTTAACCGTTACAATCGTTACGAAAAGTAAAATGAAGTATAAGAGATACTTAATGCCGCTTTCTAATATCCATCCAATTACAATATCCATCAGTAATCACCAAGTTCCTCAATAGTTTCCTTCAAATCACTAAGCGGAGATTCTTTCTCTCTTTCCTTGAGATTATTAAGAAGTTGTTGGGCTTCTGTTTCATTTTCTTCAGCTAGAAGATGAAATAGACGAGGACTAATAGCTGATGAATAATAATATCTTTTTGTTCTTTTGCTGTAGCGAATTAAGTCTTGTACTTTATGCGTTCTTTTCTCGTGGTCCCACATTACCTCTGTAACACCTAAAACTCTCTTTGTTTTACGATTTCGATCTGTTCCCATCGTAATAATGATATCGATGTTCTTTGCTACTCTCTCAATCTCCAACTCAGGCGTTCTATTTGGGAATTCATCCAATAAGTGTCTTGCCACCTGTGGGACGATATTGAATACATCTGTTAAGTGATACGTTGTCATAAAGCCCCGCTCACCTCTTTCGCATGCCATCATAGCAGCTTCAAATTCGGATGAACGACACTCACCAACAATAAGCATGTCATGTTCCATTCTCAATAACCTCGGAATCGCTTCATGCAAGTCCCCTTCTGATACTTGAAATTCAAAAATTAACCTTTCAGGCAAATGGCGTTTCAACGCTAATTCAAAATGTTTTTCTAGACAAGCAATAACTAAACTAGAATCCCTTTCTGCTATCATCGTTTTCATGAACGTTGATTTAGCAGACCTTACCCGGCCACACACCATTGTATTTGGTAATGTTTTTGCTAAAGCTCGAAATATCGGTATATCCTTATGAAGAATAGTGTTTAAATTCGCTTGGTTTTCTAAAGTAAAGCTTTTAACAATAAAACGACGTATAACGATATAATCATCCTTAGCTCTTGGAGGGATTACCATCGTTATCCTTGAACCATCTTCCCTCTCTATTTCTAATTCTGGAGTCGTTTTGTTCAATACTGCGTTTTCCTGTCTTATCTTAAAGTTTTCCTTTATCTTATCTACTTTGTGTTGGGACTCGAACTCTTCCTCTTGCTTGACGAACTTACCGTTTACATCAATCCATAACTGTTGTCCTCTAATAACTGCCGCTTCACTATCAGGATACAGTTTGTCCCACTTAACAAGGACACTCATGCCCCATACTTCGTGAAATATAGCCTCAGACAATGAATCAAAGAAGGTAGGATAATCGACAGAAGTAATATTTCTAGCCCTCAAAACTTCCTCAATCTTACTAATGAAATACTTTATAGCTCCCTCTTCCCCAACGATCGCAGCATGTTGTCTATCAAGCCATTGGTTAGAATCATCATCTTTAGTGGTATTTATTTCATCTTTTAATGCTTCTTCAACAATTCTGCATATTTCTCTAAATTTTTTCTTTTTAGCGAAAGGAGTGATTTTCTCTGTTCTTTTAATCCCTTTTTTTGCACTTTCTTCACTCAACCACTTGGACGGGTCATAAGGAAGCTCCTTCATGTTTAAAAGCTCTTCTACAGGTTTAGCCATGCGATACCCTCCTTATTAGATAGCTTTTTTCTTAGAAAATAATCCAAAAAAACCTTTCTTTTCTTCTTCCTTCTCTTCTTCCTTAACCTCTAAATCTGCTCTAGAAATGATTGAATCAACGATTGTTTCTATAGATTGCTTATAGTGACTTTCAGCTACTTCATACAACATATTTTTTTGTGCTATGGCTACGTTCCCTAACACTTCTTGGTCAGGTATTGTAGTCAACAACGTCATCTCCAGTTCCTCTTGAATGTCTTTTTGATTAACCAATGAAATATCATTTGTGAACCTATTGGCTATTAACATGAATTCATCTGGTGAACCACCTATAGGCTCTATGAGTTGTTGTAAAATGTAAGGAAAATATCCTCTATACCCTTTTTCATCTTGAGTTGTCACCAAGAATTTAAGATCTGAATTAACGTAACTCTGTGCGTAACATGCGTTATCGAAATGTGTACCAGCATCGATTAAGATGATGTCAAAACAATTTTTGGCCACTTCAATTAACTTTGCTATTTCATCCGTGTTATAGTACCTTTGCATTTTGATGTCCCTGTTTCCCGCTAAATGATAAAAACTATCTTCATATTGATAAACAGCGTCTAATAGAGTTTCATCTGAGAAGTTGTTAGTCTTTAATGCAACCTTGAGGTCATTTAAATATTTCCCTCGATATTGCAAAAAATAATCGGATGGGTCCCACGGATTAAGAGAAAGAACTAACACCTTCGCATTTGTTTTCATCGCTAATCGATGAGCAGTGTTTAATGTCGTTGTTGATACCCCCGCTCCGCTATGAGTCCCAAAGAATCCAACTAATCTTGGTGAGGATTGAGAATTTTGTTCAAAAATGTATTTATACACTTCTTTACAAACTTGATCACTAGTATAATTCTCAGCAATCGGTATGATGTTATGAGCTTCGCATACCATTTTGATGTTTCTCATACTCGCTTCATTTTGCACATCTTCCATTTTGTAAATTATAGATTGCTTCGGGTATAGCTTCCTTACATCGTTAAGGTCTCTATGGTCTACGGTATCTCCAGTTATCAATAAAACATCGACATGCATTTCCTCTTTTAAATCACGGTGATGTAACACGCCTTCAAACTGATTATCGTTCTCTAATTGATGTTTCAGTTCTTCATTTTGAGAAATTACAGCTATGTTCATTTAATTTCACTCCTAGTTAGTTATAAGTGATATACAACTTGTAACCTTTATTGATATGGTCCATTAAAATTTTAAATTCTTCCCTATTCAAGTTAACTTCAAGATCAGAAATCCGACCACTTGCATCCAATCGTGAGTCACCTCTTGTTTGACCGACAACTTCTCTGTTTGATGAATCTTTTGCATATATGACAGGAATATTTGTTAAGATTGGTTCAATTTGTAACTTTACATCATCCGATCTCTGATGTTCGTCATCTGCTATTTCTCTTGATGCTCTTGCCATTTCTTCTTGGAAATTTATGTTATGAGTGTCTATTGCTTGTATCACATAAATATCAATACGATCTTTTCTTCTAAGTGAACCAGGCTTCGCATAAACCCATTCATCTGGAATCGGGCGAATAGCTTCCCCTTCCTCTGGATTAGGAACAATATCATCAAAATCAATATGACTTGTAGATAAGATGGAGTTTCCTACCAATAGCACCGCAGCATCATATCCTACGATTTCATCAATTTGGTCTGCTAAGACTGCGCCATCTACAAGAGAGCTTCTATGTCTACTTTCAATCATCAAATGTTCCCTTTGAATTGCCTCTTTTGCTTCTATCTGAACATGAGGTCTGACAATAACGACTTCTTCTGATGTAATACCGTCTTTAAGATATAAGTCCCAAAAAACAATAAACCCGATAACTACAGCTGCCATGAGTATGCCGAGGGTTATTTTTAAATATGGTTTCATTATGATTTAATCTCTCCTTCATTTTGAGCATTAGAGCTAGTTACAGATATCGACTTTTTGTTAAATAACTTTTCGAAAAATCCTTTTTTACGTTTCTTCAAAAACTCATGTGGAAGTATTTTTTGGATAATAGGATAATAACTATCTTCAATGACTTTTTTGCAATCATTATTATCGAATACAGATATCCCTTCAAACTGACTTTGATACGTATATTCAGAGTTAAAGGAAGGAACATCAATCATATACTCAGATAACTCCTTCATTACATCTGTTTTCAACATTCTCTTAGTGACTTGATTCCCTATCCAAGTAACCTTCTCAGATTTATCTATCTTTCTCAAAAACTCATGATGTGGCTTTTGGGAATCTAAGTAATATTGGATATTCGGTATATCTGGTTGCACGATCAAGAATACTTCATCAGCAATGTCATACAAAGACTGGTAAATCTCTTTCCCCCAATCTTCACCAACATCAAATATGATAATCGGTGTACTTCTTAGAGATAGAAGCAACTTAAACATGTCATCATCATCTATATCACTTTCTGTGTAATCAGGCTCTAGTGTTGGATTTTTTACTACCCAGTTAATATTGCCTTCTTTCCATTTAGTTGTTTTATCGGAATGTTTATCAGACGAACCCTCCGTATAATAATAAAATTTGCTTATGTAGGCTGGTGCTTTTTCGTGACCGATAAATAAATCATATGTGTAAGCTTTTTGGAATGGATTCTCAATATAACTAACTCCAACACCTAAATCAGAGATGTATTTAGTTAAGTTATGTGCAACAAACGATGTTCCTGAACGTGGCATGAAACTACCAATTAATATAATCTTAGCTTCTATTGGTACACCAACTACTTTTTCACCTTGATTAGTGATATTAAATTTAAACTCTTTCTTAACAACCTGCTTATTGATAATTTTTTTCTCATAAATGGTCTGTTTATCTGAATTATTGTCACCATCTTCTTCGATACGTTTATTTTCTATTTTCTTTGGAAAATCAAGCCTATTAGCTCTTTGTGTTTCTATTGTTCTCCATTGGATCGAACGATCAAATTCACGATAATGACTAACTTCCGAAAAAGGTACAGGTGTGTCAAATGCACTGATGACACCTTGAACATCAAGCGTTGATCTCTCACTTTTAACAAAAATGTTATAGATGCCCATACTTACTATTTCAGCTAACACAGGATGCCCTTTTCCTTCATTAGATAAGACGACGATGCTCATGTGACTATATTTTTCTCTCAAAGTTAAAAGAGTGTCAGAGAAAAGCTCTAGCCTTTTATTATTCATCTTTTTGGCTATATCACTAGATATAAGTAGACCGTCAACGGACTCTCCCTCTTCTTCTAACATTTCTAACGTTTCCATCAAATGTTCTAATACAACTACAATCTCAATAACTTTAAAGTTTTTCCTTTCAAAGTGCTTTTTTAACCCTTCTGCAAACTTTGAATTAGGAATGGCGATTATTATTTTTTTAGGCTGTTTTTCGACTACCATTTTAAACCTTCTCCTTCATCGTCCATATAGAAGTACCAAATTCTTTTTCGATTATTTCAAGCTGATAATCATTAGGTTTTTGTTTCCCTCTCTCAATACGACTGATTTGCATTTGAGAGCAACCTAGTTTAAGGCCCATTCCTTCTTGAGTTAGTCCTTTCCTTTCTCTATACAACTTGAATTTTTCATGTGGTTTCAGTATCAATCGTAAACCGCTCCTCTCCTTATACTTAAATAACGAAAAAAGCACACACTAATCCCAAGGGTTTAAAAATAGGATTAATGCGTGCTTCGCATATAATATATTCAATTTATTTAATAGTTTATTTAAACTTACTACAATGTAAATGTTACATGAAGTCTATTTGATTGTCAAACCCATATTTTAAAAAATTAATCTTCTATTTTATCAATGTAACTTTTAATGTGTTGATCTATATAGTCATATATAAACTTTTCTTTATCCCCTTCTTTTGATTTAATCCGTTTGAACAGACTTTGTTTATCCCATTCTTCTAAAGCTTCTTTTCTCAATTCTCCCCTTATTTTTATCTCGTTTAATTTGCTAAGGAACTCTTCATCACGTTTTTTGATAGTTTCTTCTGATGATTTACTTAACTGTTCTAGCCTTTCTTGAGTTTTCTCTAATGTTTGTTTCGTATCCTTATAGTCCTTTATATATGCAGCCAATTCTTCATCATGTTTTTTGATAGCTTCTGATGATGATTCACTTAATCCCTTCACCATTTCTTTAGTTGTTTCAATTTGTTCAGTGGAATTTTCCACTCCACTCTCGATTAGTTTGAGTTGCTCTTTTAAATCTCCATTTTCTTCTTTTAATGACTCATAAGCACCATGTAAATCTTTATACCTTTCCTCCATGCCTTGGAACATATCGTTTACTTTCATCATCGATGCAATGAACATATCCTTCATCATAGATGGATCATGAATGTTATTGAGATTGCCTTTTTCCATTAAATCAAAGATATTGGATTCTGTTATTGATGGTGTATTGGGCACTACACCACTTGCATTATATTTTATTATCTTTTGTTGGTGATTTTTAACAAATCGCAATATGGCAACTATTTTAGCTTTGACTATACTATCAACATTCCACACCCATGCTCTACCAGGTTTCTCTAAGTTGAAATAAAATATTAGATTATCAGCTTCTTTTTCATTTAACCACCAGCGTATTCTGTTTTCATTGATAAACGATTCTCCCTTTATTGGGTCGTATAAGTAATCGTATTTATTCAATATATTTACGACATCTTTAGTTGAATATAACTTTTTAGGGTCCAGTACCAAAATATCGTCAGAAATGATGTCATGCTCTTTTTCGACTGATGGATAAAGGGGATCGTTTTTAAATTTTTCCTCTAACTCCCTCTTCCTCTCTTCCTTTTCATCGACGAAAGGCGCAGAAGAATCATTTTTCGCTCCCTCTATCTCTATTAGCTGGCTGTCTTTTTCTTCTCTCATGAACATCCCTCTCCTTTAAACAAAACATAACACATGTTTAAATAAACATTCTACAAAATAATCGAATTTCCTTCTAAATTGGCTACGTTTGGTGATTTTAAACTTAAATTTGATTGAAATTTTATGATACTGATTCGTCATTGGTAAATTACAATTTGGAATATCCTCCACATTATAATTCTTAGGTCATCATTGGTTATAGCAAATTTGACAAAGGAAATTCATTATCATTAGTAGTTTTTGTTTGGTTTTTTAAAGTTTGTCATTGTTTGTCATATACTATTATTTGTTCTAGTTGGGTGTTGTTAAATTTGACATAACTCAATATAATCTTTTCATTGGCAAGCATGGGTAATTACCTATGTAAGAATTTTCGAAAATTTACCCCTATAACAATTTAAATCATTAGAATGCTTTATATAAAGCAAAATAACTTATAAATGAATAACAACTAATATAAAGTAGCTGGACGCAAACTAATCATGGAGTGAGCATGGGTAATTACAAATAATAAAGTTAACCAAATAAACACACGATGGGAGTCGATAAGCAATAGAATGATTATAATAAAACCGTAAAAACTCAACCATTTCTAGAGGGATATTTTTCTCAAAAAGATGAGGAGATGTTTTATAAACAGGCACAGCTTATACCATTGCTATTTACATCCCCTTTGTGTATATCCCTTTTAGGGGAGGGGAAATAGAATGGATGAATACCAAGAAACGATAAAAGCAGGGAGAAAGCAGATTTACATAAAACCTGAACACCTAGAACTATTTAACTTAGGAATTTCATTAAGCGGTGATAAAGAAAAAACTATCGTCTGTTATCCCAAATGCTTTAAAACTTTTTATTGAATCAAAGCGGAGATAATTGTTAGGTTATCAAGAGCATACATTTAAAGATGAAAACAAAGAACTTGTGGTAACTTCAAAAAAATTGGCTGAAAAAGAAATCAAACAAGATATGGATAATATAAAAAACATGGATTCTGACCTTCCTGATTATAGGGAAATTTGGGAATACAATTATTACAAAGTACACCTAACTGTTAAGGGGAAACTTATTGTTCATACGCCACATGGAGGAAACTGGTTTTTTGTCGTGACGGTAAAATAACTAAGCGTTCTGTGGATGATAAGTTCAGGAAAACTTTAATAAAAGAGGAAAAATTGCATATTTACAATGATTTATCATCTCTTAAAAATAAAATCCCCGATGATTTATATCAGGAGGTTTTAAATAAAGTTGAAGAACTAGAGGAATATTCAACGAAGGAGTTTTTAGATATATAGCATTTAAAAATAATGCCGTATATCAATTGATAACACCTTTTTTATTAAACATCCCCTCTCCTAAAGCAGTAGGAGAGGGGGGTGTTTTCTAATCCAGTTTATCAATGTCGATGTCATCTAAATCTAAATCATCAATGTTAATTTCATCATCATTATTTGTGTCTGACTCCGTTTCTTCAATCTCTATTCCGAGATCATCTAAATCGATATCTAAGTCATCAAATTCATCATTAGTAGCAGCTATTTGTTCAATACTGTCTTTTTTATAAGTTATTTTACGTTTTTTTAATTGGAATTCCTCATATTCCTTGACAAGCCCCTTTGAAAGACGGGTAGGTAAAGCGTCAGTTTTGTAAAAAGTATAAACCGTTGCATTAAAGTTATTTCTCCCAATAATGTATCCAGAGAACACAGTCCCACTTAACGGTAAAATGTCCGTAATCTCATTTTTTGCAGTGTCTAAAAAGGAACTTCCTATGTTGCTTAATCGATCGCTTATCGAAGCGAGTAAACCGACATGATGAACTTTCGCATAAACAGTTTCACCAGTTTCTTCATCTTTCTCTTCAATTTTGATTTTATCGTGAACAGTAGACTCATTTACAGCATCGATAAACATATCCTTAATATCATGGCCACTTTGAATCTCGTCCATTTTTTTGCTATCTTTTCCTATAACAAGCATACCCGTTCCTTCCATGATGATTCTTCTGAAATCTTTAGGGTCAAAGGTTACTGAAGTACCACCGCTATTAGTACCGATGTTAATTTCGTGAATTTGGTTAAAAATCTCACTGTTTGCATAATCTCTGTAGTTTTCAAACTTACTTTTAGCACCAAGTTCGCTCCATTTATCGTATAAATATTGATTATCAGCAAATAAAACAAATGCCACGCCTTTAGTTGGATTTTGTGCAATCTTCCAAATCTCGTTAGCAAAAGTATTTACTTGTCTAAGAACATCTGGACCATCAGAACGGACAGGTAACGTTGCGACAACACCAATTTTAACAAATTTCAGTTGAGCTTTTTTAAAGGCTAATTTCTTATATTTGTTAAGGTTAGTCTTGAAATCAGAACTATCAACCGAACGCTGAATTTTCTTTAATTCTTCTGCGATCAATGGTTTGTTGTGAAAATCATAAAACTCGTTAATAGATTTCACGATTGTACTCGTTCCAGTTCCTCCACCAAGACCTGCAAAGAAAAGAACAAGGTCATCTTCCGGTCTGATTCTATCTGTAATAAAACTTTTTAACTTTGTTTTAGCTTCCTCGTTTTCTTCCAAGATAGTCATCGCATGTTCAGGATTTTTACCTAATCCACCTAAATTGAGAGAAACTCTATTCTCACGAGGTACATGCTGCAACTCCAGCAAATCTCCATCATTTGAATTTAAGGCTAAACAATTATATACAGGAGTCCCGTCTGTGTACTTCACTTCTGCAAATTTATCTGCCATACGAGTTCCTGCTTGACCGAATCCAACAATCGTCATATTGATCGAAGGTTTATTCGCCACCTTTAACATCTATATCCTCTCCCTTTAACAGTTTTTTTAATTCAGCTAAAACCTCTTTACCTCTTGTAGTTATGTTAATTACTTTCGAAGGGGGGACAGAACGATAATAACAAAGCCCCATCGATAGCAAGCGATCCACAGTTCGTTCAGCAGATTTTCTATCAATGTTAGTTTTGACGATCTCATACTTCTTACTTTTCCCAATCATTTTTCGTCTTTCGAGAACTACTCGTTCAGTTATTTCTTTAATGGTGATTCCAAAATGATCTTCTTTTTTTAGTGTGTGTTGACCAATTGTAAATAAGGTCTTTTTCAGAGTTGTATCTGAATTAACAACATCAGCGAACATCTTTCTCAATTCAGGTGTGAGATTAACATCTTTGTACTTAATATGTAGTTCATAATCCATTAGATAAAAAACACCCCCAATCTTCATAGTTACTATAACTGTTCTCTATAGCGTATCTAGTTGAGTTACTATTTATATTAAATCTTGTTAGCAAATTTTGCAAGTGGTATATTTCGCTTATTTATCAATAATTTATAATGGTATCTATATCTAGTATCTGTATAAGGAACTGTGATTATTTTTAAAATGTTTTTTTATAACATTTCCTTAAAGGTAGACTGTTTTAGATGAAAAATAATAAAAAAATAATTTCTTGCACCATTTATAAGCCTTAATCTTACGTTTTTAATAATTAAAATCGAACTCTATCACATTATAGATACTATTTCAGATACTACGTTCACCTATTGGTACTTAAGGTAATATTTATAATAACCGATATCATACCTCCTCCAAGATACTAAGCAAGAAACCATACTAAGTACCATATAATAAAATGACATAAAGACTATGAAGAGGTCATTATTGATAAATTGCTAAATATTCATGTATGGAATACTTAGCGATATTACCTTTACAAACCCTAATTTTTGGATAGAGATCATCACAAACCTATCAAACTGCTAATACACATTCCAACATTTCTTTAATATCAACTGGATAAATAACTTTTTCTTAATATAGGGTCACTTAAGCTACCAGAACAGCTTTGGCTAAGCTAACTACTCCCCCCTAATGCAAGAAACCTCCCTTTTTCAAAATAAGTCAGATCCACTTTTCCTGAAGTCCATCAAATACACGTTAATTAGCAGAGAGGGGGAGGTTATCAATTCTCCGTATTTGATACTTAAAGCTATATAAAAATAGTCGTAACTATTCATCGAGACCACTCCAAAAACAACATCTAATCATACCTGTAACCACAATTATTTATATAACAGATTGTAACAGTATGTAACCCTTAAAAATTTAAATAGTTTTGGTAAATAGTTAATATAAATAGTTACTTTAAATAGGTAATGCCCTAACTATTTAACAAAAGTATTTAAAATAAGTATTTAAAAAATATAGTTCCAAACAGTTGATTTAACAGGATTTATACTATATCTTTGTATTATAGTTTCTCGCTATTTTTATAACCGTGACTAAATTAGGGTCATTTTTACTTAATTTAAGGGGGTATAGTTTCTATATGTCTAAGACACTTATCAAGAAGATTAATAGGACCGAAGAGAAGATTATTAGCCACATATTTACGTTAAGAGGTGTAACAGTTGAGCAGGTTATGACACTCTTAAAACCTGATGAATTCCCCGCTTTATGGAAAGAGAAATACATACGAATGGTTGATGGTGAAGCTAAAGCTAAAAGAGAAAAACAAATAGAGCAATTCAGAAATAACTGTAATACGTTATTAGGTAAACTCAGGAAGAAAGGTTGGATACAAAATGAAAAGCTAAGTAATAACAAACAACACATTTACTATTTAACAGAAGAGGGTTTAATAAAGTGGCAAGAAAAGAACGATATCGAGAAAAACCAAACTGGTAGTGGATATGGCGACGATCATGGTTATTTTAAATATGAAAACTACTTCCCTCCAAAAGATAGGTTCGAACACCACACTCTCTTAATTGATACTTACTACTTGTTATCTGAAATAGAAAAAGAATTAAATGAGGATGAGTTTTTAAAACAACGATTAGGGAATGTACAAATTCAAATGAGGGATAATCGTTATGCGGCTGCTAAGTATGAAGATACTAACACCGACTTAATCGGTACAAAAACTAACATAAAAAGATTTCGGCCCGATGGCGAACTTCTTCTCACCATAACAACACAAAACCCTAAAGGGAAAACAGTTGTCGTTCGAAAAAATTACTTCTTAGAATTTGATACAGGTGAAGAACGAGGAAACAAACTTCAAACTAAATTTGTTAATTATGACTCATATTTCAAACACCTTGTTGATAATAATCGTCCCTTACCAGAAGGTATCATCTTCCTCCGGGAAAACAAAGTACGCCTTAGTGGTTACGTCACACGTTGGCAAAATATTTCCGAGCCTTTCTCAAATACCATGAAAGAGTGGTCCACTAAAGTTAACCTTTTATACGGGATGATGAAAGACCTTAAAGATATAGTAATTCAAGAAGCATCACTCGAAGTTAATGAGCGAGCAATCTTATCAACTCGTATTCTTAAATATTATCTCGAATCCAAAAACTACATAAAATACGCATCAACAGGGGAGCCTTTCAAATTTGCCAGTGCCGATCTAGACCTTAAATGGGACGATGCCATGTTCTCCATCACCCATTCAGAACAGGATAAGCACCATATATTCCTTTACCAAAGGCTGAACACCTACGAAACAAGAAGCATTGAAAGAGTTGTTGAATTCAATAAATGGTTACGATCAAATTCAAGACCAGAAATAGAAGAATTAAACTTTGTGGAGGAAGTCATCCCTGTTTTCTACCACACCCTAGATAACACAGTGGATTTATCCTTTCTTAATGCTTTTGATGACAATGGAGACTATATAAAGTACCTTAAATCGTCTATTTTTGTTAATATTCAAGATGAACGCAATCCTATATGGACTGATGTTAATGGGAATAGACTGAAACACGGAAACCCACTTTTAATAAAAGTCCCCAACCAGGCCAAAGTGTAGACCTTAGTCTATGCTTTTCTTTTTGTGATATAAACCATCAATCCATTGATAGTATATCCTTAGCTTTGCTGTTCATGGTTATTGCATTATCTAAGTTAATTATCTCATTACCCATGCTTACCCATTTATAATTTAATAAAATTTTACGCTCTCTAACCAAAACTTACCTTCATTCAACACCACATTTATTTGTTATTATTGATTTAAGGAGTGGTGTTTATATGTTTATCTCACCTATGCTGATGACCGAAAAAGAACCCTTTACTCACCCTGAATATTTGTATGAGCCTAAGTTTGATGGTTTTCGCTTAATCGTGGTCCAAATCAATGGCGAAATCACTTTATATACTCGACACGGAACAAATGTAACAGAAAAGTTTAAAGAGCTTTTAACCCCTATATGCGATTATGACTTTGTAGCAGATGGGGAACTTATCGCTTTGAACGACAATGGAATGGACCAATTCAATTTAGTTATGAGCCGATTCCACTCTAATCCATATAAGTATCACTTCAATCAGAATTCGATTAAATGCCAAGCTGTATTGTTCGACCTCCTGATGTTCGATCACCGCGACTTAACTCCACTACCGCTCCTTGAAAGGAAAGACTTACTTAAGCGCCATATTAAGGAAACACCACATGTTAAGAGAATGTCTTTTGTATTAGAGAGAGGAGAGGACCTCTTTAAAGCCGTTCAATCTAAAAATATGGAAGGATGTGTAGCCAAGAGGATAGACTCAAAATACGAAGTAAATAAGAGGACCAAGACTGCATGGTTCAAGAACATTGCGTGGAATTATAACGACAGCGACATTTATATTTCAGGTTTCAGAAATAAAGAGTTTGGTTGGTTTATATCGCAAAAAGAGGGGGATAAATTCCGACCTGTAGGAACAATAGAGTTCGGGCCATCTCCCGAAGAGAAAAAAGCATTCTATTCCACAGCAAAACAATTGATTGTAAAAGAATACAAAGATAAGGTTATTATAGAGCCCGTTATCCGCGCTAAGATTAAACACCGCAATACTGTACCTGGGCAGATGTTACGAACACCAATCTTTCTAGAATTCGTACTTTAAACTTCTCACGAATAAATAATCTACTATATGTCGACCTTCTAATAACAGAATCTTTATCTATCTTCTCGCTGTACATGGACCAAAATCGGTGTGTTAGTTCCTCTTACTAATATTCCTTTGCTGGTCCCATTTTTTATTGGCTGAATTCTTTCTTTATGCTATACTACCAGTATATTTAATTTACTTAATTTGCCTTATATCATTCCCGTTCACGCGAACAGGAAATTTAATTTTAATCACACTTGAAACAAGTGACTAATCTACAAATCATGTAGACATTCTGTTTTTCTATGAAAACAGCACTTGTTTGATGTGTGATTTTTTTGTGCCTCAAAGACACCAAATTTACTTTTTTTAAAAGGAGAGATGTTTCATGAGTGCTACTGATTTATCTAATCTCCATCCAGATGACGCAACCTTAAACGTTGCTGCCATCAAAAGGGTTTTAGCTGAACAAATAGCCATGGCTTATCTTGAACAACCAAAAGATAAGACTAACCCATTACATTTGTTATGTGAAGCGGAGATCAGGACTCTTAAAAAAATCGCCATTAGGTTAAATATCAACCTTGATGAATTAGATGACATGGTTGAAGATGTGGAATTTGAAGGAGATTGTGAGTAAAGTAAATCACTTTTTAAAGGAGTGTTATTTCATGAGTTCATTCAAGAAAGTTTATGATTTTTACAATCATCAGACTGGTGAATCTGTTACACATGTTGCTTATAGTCAAGAACAAGAAGGAGTTATTCTTGATTTGTTTTATGAGCAATATGCCCCTGACGGATTCGAATTATTTCATGGAACAGATCAAAAAAACGAGTAGTTTTTTACTTAGTAACAGCATTTAACATGCGGAACGCACTTGTTTAAGTGATGGGAGAGCATTCAACAACCATTACTTTTTACAAGTGCGTTTTTTTATGCTTTGAACACAGGAAAGAAGGGAGAAATGTTCTTATGTTGATTAAGAAGAGAAAGGCCAAAGTGTCAGAGAGGGGTATTTACCTTCAGGATCGTCAGCTTCAAGATACTATTTTCCAACCATCAACACGTTATAAATATGTCATGGATATGGAGAATAAACAGATTATCATTCTATCGTCGGATGATGATTCGGGTAATCTTGTTTCTAAACGTAAACTCAAGGACGGAGTTAAGCCTGTCATTGACATACGGGATAAAAAAGCCCTGTCCGTATTCGAAGGAAGCGACTACCTACAAGTTGAGATTTTCGATGACAAAGTAATTGTTCAAGGTTATGAGCAAGTAGGGGAAAGACTTTCATCCAAAGCAAAAAATACTTTAAAACGCTCCACCAAACAATCTAATGTTGTCAGTATTAACGATATACTAAATGTCAGAAAGAAATCTGAAATAGTCTTATCTAAAGACGAGTTAAGCAAAGCAGTCGGACACGACGTTGTTCATCATCAATTATCTCTAGACTTTGGTATTGAATCTGAGTCACAAAATAACACCACATTCATAGGGGATAAACTTAAAGATATTCATGTCCCGCTTCAAGTGGCTAGTCTTTTTTCAGGCGCAGGTTGCCTTGATGTCGGATTTATAGAGAGTGGTTTTGATGTGGTATTCGCCCTTGAGATTGATGAAGATGCAGCAAGCACCTACCAAAGAAATTTAGGTAATCATGTTGTATGCGCTGATATCACAACGTACCCAAAACCTATCCCTCAAGCCCCTGTCTATATAGGAGGAACGAAGTGCCAAGGATTTTCTAATGCAAATCGTCGGACCAATTACTTAGATAATCCCGACAACCTTTTGGTCTACGAGTATATAAAACGTATTCAGGCCAATGACAATCTCAAAGTATTTGTTTTAGAAAACGTGCCACAAATCTTAACCACTGGCGATGGACAATTTAAGCGTGAAATTTATGAACAATTAAGTGACTTTGAAATTACTTCAGGTGTCCTTAACGCTGCTGACTTTGGAAGTCCACAACTCAGAAAGAGAGCGTTTTTCATCGGAAGTAAAATCGGAAAAATAGACCTTCCTAAACCAACACATTCACCAGAAGAATATCAGACTGTTGCTCAAGCTTTCGAAGGATTGCATAATGGTATTCCGAATCAACTTGATTTTTCTATCCCAAGACCATCGACCATTGAAAGAATGAGCTATGTCCCGCAAGGTGGAAATGTTTTCGACATCCCCGAAAATATCAGGCCTAAAGGGAAGCACTCTGATTTTTACAAAAGGCTGGATCCTAATAAACCATCCATCACAATTGTAAACCCAAGAAAAGCGAATATTACACACCCTGACTTAAATAGGAGTTTGTCGATAAGGGAGTGTGCTCGCTTAAATGATGTATCTGATGATTTTGTGTTTGAAGGGAAGCTAAATTCAATGCAACAGCAATTGGCGAACCCAGTTCCAGTACGGTTGGCTAAAGCTATTGCTAAAGAAATTAAAAATGCCCTCTTGAAGTTTAACATTCGTACTCGATCTAAACTTCAACCGGCAATGAGCTAGAAAAATACCAATAACTCAAATAAGAAGGAGAGAGCTTAGTGAAAGGATACAATAAATATTTTATCTCTTATACTTTCCTAAATCAGAATAGCACTGGTTTTGGAAATATCGAAACTTATTACGATAAGGAAATTAAAGGAATGGATGACATTAACACAATTAGTAGAAAAATCGAGGAAGACTTGAAACTTCCGAATAAGACATTAGTTATTTTAAATTTTATCAAGTTAGACTAATGTAGAGTGGAAATAAGAAATTTACTAAGAAAAGTACAATTGACCTCATTTAAATATGAGGTCTTTTTTACATTAAAAATCCCCACAACAAATTACACCTCAATGGAAGGGTAATTAAGTAAAACAGTACTTAATAGCTTAGTTTTATGAAAGTCCTACTTAATAACCTAATCTTCTCGGTTCGCAAAACTATTAAGAACTGATAACAACGTTTCCTTTGTTTGCCCCTTCTTAATGTTGTTCATGAAATCAAGGTATAACACTTGAATCACTTCTTCTATTCTGAAGTTTATTTCATCTCCTCCTAGTAATTCATCCATATCGTATAGCATCACTTCTCCCCGATAGACAAACGACTCTTTTATACGTACTTGAATATAAGTCATTTCATGTTTCTTTTTCTTTGGTACTCTTTTGGGAGTCGCAAGGGACCATTCATTCGGTCCTGTTTGAACCAGCGTTTTTTCTTCTTGAGGTTCATATTTAATTTCATCTACCCGCCTGATTAAGTATTTAGCAAATACTTCAAGATCCCGTTCACATCTTATCTGATCCAAAAATTGCTCATATAAAATACCAATCAATAAACCAACATCGAGGTTAAAATCATCCTCTAACTCACCAATCCGCTTCACATCATCTAAAAGAACTTCTCCTCTTAACACTTCAATTTGGGGAAGTTTAATCATTAAGAAACAATAGTCTAATTTTAATAAATGCTTGAACGTTTTCTTCCATCCCTGTTTATTGTGATACATGCGTTGTTGTAGTAGGTGTAATTGGCTGAACTTCTTCATCTTCTAATTCCCCACCTTTGTTAAGAAACTCCAATACAGAAATGACCATGCGGTGAACGGTTTGTCTTTCTGATAATCCTTTCTCTATTGCATATCCATTTATACCGCCTACGAGGTTTGATTCCACCATATTTGGTTTGATATGGGCATACCTTTTTGTATCTTTGTAAGGCAAGTCCCATTTCACTATGCCACTATCGATATTCCTTAAAGCAAAACGAAACAGTTGTGTATTAAATACCGTTTGACTCGTTGTACGGTTTAGCATTTGGTAGCGTTTAAAGTGTTTTCTTAAATCCATTCTCTGCTGCTCTGTTAGTGGGATTTTTATGTCTTTTGTTTTATCCCACCTTGTTTTCCTGTTGCTTTTAACTGGACGTTTTTGAGAAAGAGGTAATTCTTTTTTGGGTGTTGTTAGTTTATTAGATGGTGTTTGTGTAGGTGTAGGTTTAGTCTTAGGCGTAGGTTTAGATTTCTTTTGACGTTTAATCTCGTTGAACATTGGATTTAAGTTCATCTATTACTCCTCCTCTTTTTTTGTATCGAAGCGGTAATTTTGAAGTTATCTCAGGTCCACTTAGTCACATATCCACTAATAGATATCTATGTGATGAGTGAGGGGAGTAGAACAAGCGTTTTTCAATTGTTTAAAATCTAATTTATCTGTCCATAATGGAAATAACCATTTAATTAACTGAACGGAGGGGTTAAAGATGGGTAAACTAGATAAAGATACAGCTCGAAAGTTTGCTGAAGCATTAAAGAAATCAGGCAAGCGAACCGGAGCTAAACTCGTAAAAAAGTAATTAAATGACTATAAAAAACAATAATAGAACTTGCCCATTTTAAACTGTTTTTATATAATGGGACACAAGGAGCAACAAATAAAGCTAAATATTTAAAGCCACGGAAGCACCGGGCCTCTCTCTTTTTAACTAGGGGAGAAGTCTGTTTGCTTCCGTTTTTTGTTTCTGAAAGGAGGGCAAACAATCAAATGGTATTAAAAATTTCATATAGGAAGTGGGTGAAGGATATCTAATGGCAGAACCGATCAAATCAACATCACCACCACCTATAACCTCTTTTATAAAAAAATGGTGGGTCAATAGTCGTGAAGCAATCGGTCATTATTACCGAAATTATTTTCACACTATCACCGTTACTCTACTGACCATCTTTAACTTAATAGTAGGGTATTCGGCAATGATTATTTATTTTTCACAATGGGTTCATGAAACCCCAAGTCCTGAAGTGTTTCTGTCTATTTTTATGCAGCAACCTCCTGAAAGACTATTAGGTGTCATGGATTTGCTTTACATCCCATTTGATACCTTTTCTCTATTGTGGCTATTTGTCATATTCAATTTGCCACTCTTAACATGGTTCTACTCTACGATCACTAGACCAATAACAAAAGGTTATCGACACCTTATCAATTACACTTCATCCAAAAGAGGTCGTGTCTTTATCGCTACCCTTAACGGAATACCGTTTATTTGGATATATTGTGCTATAGCCGCATGGTACGTGAACAACTATATGTTTGATTTCTTTGCGTCTATTCGGAGTGATCGTGAATTTTTAGTCGTTCAATCAATGGAGAGCTTTGGTTATGTTTTACTAACCAGCCCTATTTTCTTCACTATTGTGGCAGGTTACTTTACCTGGAAGCAGTTTATCATCTATGAAGATATTAGAAAGAACTTCTTCAAGTGGGAGTTTCCGTTGTTTGCTAAACAAAACTTCTCTCTTAAAAATGACCGTTGTGACGTTATTGTGGGTTGGGAGTATAAAACGAATAAACCTATCGTTTTAAATGAGCAAGCACGCTATTTGCACGAGCTTGTTTGTGGAGCCACGGGAACGGGTAAAACGAGTACAACTATATTAACTAGAATCAGTCAAGACCTTATTCGGATTGCAAGAGGGGTTAAGATGGGAATTGTGCTTCTGGAGCCTAAAGGAGACGCTTGCGAAGATGTCATAAAGGTTGCTAAAGAACTCGGTGTCCCAGATGAAAAAATATTCATTGTAGACCCGACTAATTTAGCGAAATCCGTTAAGTTTAATCCGTTTGCTGGACCAATGGAAGCAGCTGCCGAATCATTCCGGGGCGTTTTAGACAGCCTCACGGGTGATCAGGACGAATTTTTTAAAGGTCAGCAAAATGAAACTGCTGCGTTCTTCACGTTATTAGGTAAATTAAGATTCCCTGATACTTTTAATATTACCCATATGCAACGAATGTATACAGACCCTCGATATCTTGCGAGTATGACCGAGGAAGTTCGTTCACATATTGACAGAAAGAAAACAGACCCAAGATTAACAGACCAACAAAAAGCTGAATTACAACACGCTGAAAGGATCGTCAGCTATTTTGAGGATGAGGTTATAGAATACAAGACTTATCGTTCAAGAGAAGGAGAAAACCTTCCACAAATGTATCCTTCTGGTCATCGTTATGCAGGGCTTCAAATGGTAGAAAACAAGAAAGATAAATTTGTAACAGGGGCTAAAAAGTACGTCAACGAAATCACAATGAACACGATGTTAAATCAAATGATGGTTTCTAGCGACGGAGAAGAAGTTTTAGATTTGGATTTATTCTTACAGGAGGGCGGCGTTTTACTTATTAATAGTGCTCTTGGTGAATTGGAAGAATTATCCATTTTATTGGGGCAATTTTTCATCAGACAGTTCCAATCTGCTGTTTTCCGTAGACCGCATGATGGTACGATGGTCAAGCGCATTGATAAAGATGGTAATGAAGTAGAAAAAGAGTATAAGAGAATTCCGGTCTTTTTCACGATAGATGAATTTCCGCTCTTTGCCAATGAGGCCTTCGAACGCATGCTTACGCTAGGTCGTTCATACAAAGTTGGTAGTTTGATTGCCATCCAATCTCTTGGTCAGCTTGAAAAACTAGAGAGAGGGTACGACAAAACAATCATGTCTAATGCTAGTAACAAAACTGTCTTTGGAAGAGGGAATCAAGAAGATAACGAACGCTTCTCACTTCAATTTGGTGAAGAGTTTGAAATTGAAGAGTCCCTTAACGAAACAACTACTCCTGTTTCTGTTCCTAACGCACAGTGGAATTACCGTTATAATACCCAACGCAAACTCGAAGCTCGTTTTTCACCGACTGATATAAAGGAATTAGAGTTTAAGCATTTTATTATTGAGTGTGTAGATGAAGAAGGGAATATACAACGTCCTGTGGAGGGAGTAGGTAAGTTTATCAATGAGACGAAGTTCCTTAAGAAGTTCATGAATATCGGTAAGATTGAGCTAGAAACTAAGAATTACAAAGCCTTTAGCGTTGGCAATTATGTTGACCATTATCAATCTCTCATCTCAACAGTATTCAAAGGGGATAAGGATACAAACGAAGGAGAGAACCTTGAACAAGATAGCGATAATTTGGAACTACCTACTGGAACCATTGAAATAATAGATGGTGATGATAAGGAACATGCAGAAATTATTAAAGGGAATGAGGAAAACAAACAAGATGAAGTCCCTCCTAAAACATCAGATGATTCAACTAAATCACAGGATCAAAAATCACTAAGTTCCAAAAGCGAAACTCCTAATGAACCTAACGAGGAGATAAAAGAACAAGTTGAGCCTAAGAAAAAGGTTGATGATAATCTAGAGAAAGAACATTATTCAGAAGGTCCAAAAGAGAATACTAAAAAGAGTGATGCTGATAAATCAAGCAAAGAGAGTATTGTTGAGGAAAAGAAGAAAAAAGCTACTCTCAGCTCTAAATCAATAGAAAATATGGGCCACCTTTTCTATGGAAGTAAAAGGAAAGATAATAAAGCTAAAGAGTCTAAGGATGGACTGCAATTAGAGGAGCAAGAAACACAAACTGAACAACAAGAAGAACAACAGGTTCAATCAACACATTCAGAAATGAATGAGCAACAAGCAGAAAGCGTTGACGAAATCATTAAACAACTGAATGAAGGCAACGACAACAGCTTAACTTCTAAAATTCCGAAAGAAAATAAAGAAGATGACCTAGAGAAAAATAAAAAAGAGCCTCCTAAAAAGAAGGAGGAATATCAAAAGAGTTATGCAGCTTCAGGTCTTACTGTACTACCTAAAGATGAAGATGATGATATCTAATTTGTAGAAAAGGTTGACACTAGTTTTTTAACAACGTATTATGAAAAGTAACAAAATATTTTTAGATGGAAGCACCATCTATCCTTTTAATAGGCGTGACGTATGTCTATTTAGGATTGATGGTGCTTTTTGTTATTTTAACCACCAACTAATGAAAGGGGTTTTAATGAATGGCAATAACAGAAACAGAACAAGTACAAGTATCACAAGACATGATCGCATGGGCAAATGTAAAGGATTCTCATAAAACGCAAAGTGTTTTGTATGCGAAGGCAATTGGTATCGAGGAAATTCCTTTACAATCTGGAAGGGCAGAGGAATGTTTGAAGCTAAATTATGATGGCATTTACGGATACCTTCCTAAAACTTTAATTGACGACTATGAATTCAAAGGACTTCAACACTTTTTAGGAAAAGAGTTTGAATTCGTTGTTGAACATGTTGATTTAGAATCACAGATGTTTGTCGGTAATCGTAAAAAAGCACTCGATATTTTGGCTAAAAAGTTTTGGAAACAAGCTAAAGTAGGAAATAATTACGAGGCTTTTGTAAGGGGTATCGATCCGTATAACGTTTACTTGATTGTTGATGGTGTTCCTACAACAATGTATCGAGATGAATACAGCTACTCATTCATTGAAGATTTAAGAGAAGAACTTGAAATCGGAGATATCATCGATGTAAAAATCACGAAACTTGTAAAACCTAATCAAAAGTACAAGAAGAATAATAGTCGTGGTGATGAAGTACAAGAAACTGCGGGTGAGAATGGAGTCCTTGAAGTGAGCAGCCGACTTCTCCAGAAGGACCCTTGGACAAACATCACTAATTATAAACCTAAATCTACTTACTTAGGAACAATTACAAAGGTTCACATGGAGCACGGTTTATTTATCGAGCTTGAACCTGGATTATCAGTAAGAACGAACTTTCCTCCTAACTCTAATGGACAATTGTTCAAAAAAGGTCAGCAGGTAAACGTAAAGTTGTTAGAAGTAAATCCTAAGAATCGTAGAATTAAAGCCATTGTCATTACTCCCAAAAAGTCCATTGGTAATCGTACTACTCGTCGTAGAGGACTTGTAAGATGAGTAAGCTCTTAGAATTCGATTCAAATGTCGATGTGGAGAGCAGGGAATCAACTCAACCTACTGCAACGGTTGAGTTGATTCCAACTCCTGTTTCACCTGAAAAAAATCCGTACAAAGCTTCTCATTGTCCTAGTGATATATATGAGCTTTTACCACCTGACGGGAGTACATTTGGATTATTCGCGGACCCATATGCATCTATGAAGTATGTAGATGTTAATATAGGGAACCGTAATGGGAGATATTGGCTGGAACAGCGTCTAGAAGATTATTCATTCACAGATAGAGAACTTAAGCTATTGGAGTATTTATCTGAACATAGAGTAGGAACTAGAAGTCAGATTGAACGTGTTGTCTTTCCTGATGACATTAAATCTAAAACTGTAATTGATTTTCTTAAAAAATCTCGTCAACGAGGTATTATTTGTTCGTTTAGTTGGGTTTCCCCTTTGGACGATGGACGTAAGAAACCTTTAGTTTATGGTTTAACTAGGGTTGGAGCGGAAGCAGCTAGTAAATTGTTTTATAAGCAAGTTAGCGATGAATTTTGGTTCCATCCTATTAAATTTCCACATGGTAAGGGACCAAACATGACGACTTTCTTTTTAGACCTTGCAGCTAATGAATTGTATAGTGAATTAGTTCGTATCGATCGGATTATCGACTGGCAACGTCGCCCACAAGTACGTTTATCTGATGGGACAAAACATTATCCTGCTTCGTCCTTTGAAGTCATTAAAGACAAAGATGAAATGCGATTGTTTTGGCTTGAAACAGTACGGGTCGGTAAAGATTGGGTAGGACGTACAAAGAATCGTTTCCAACGTATTCAATCAGCTTTTGAAAAGCTACCCCCTTACCAAAAACCTGTACGCCTTATTATCTTAACAGATAGTGATAGTCGCATTTCTTTCTTAGGGAAACTGGCACACCAATATATGCCCGATGTAAAGGTTCGATTTACAACAGATGAACGTTTACTACAAGGGATTGGAGAAGAAACATTTATCTCTTACAAACATGAAACTGAAGATGTAGCTCTTACTCCTATACCTATTTTCAAAGAAGATTACCCAGGTATGACAGCCTCAGAGTATTTAGACAGCCAAGAAGTCAATATAGAAGATGAGGAAGACGATTGGTATGAAGAATAGTAAACAATTAGAACAGACCGATTTAGTTGGGAAGGAGTTTTGGGGGATTTTGATGTTTGAATTAAATCTCCCGGCTCTTCATAAATTTTTGGGATTAGAAAAGCATTTCGTAGGATTAATTCGTTTTAGTGATTATGTTCTTTTTCCAGAGAAAATCCCGCCTGATCATTTAGAGGACTTTTCTTTTTTGCTTCAGAATCGACATGAGAGTGACTATTACGAAGAGCTGAAAGGTTATAAGATGGATGAAGATGAAGAACGTACCCACTGTCTGATTAGTGAGTTGTTACAACTAAAATACGGAAGCGGCGCTATACACTCATCTTCATTTCATCACTTTTATCAATTACCTATGAATGCTTTTTATAGTATCTCACTACAATTAGTGGAAAAAGGATACATATCTGCATACAAAATGCTTGAGTGTTACCAAATTTATAATGCGAAGGGTGTAGATGATGACAACAAAAATTAAAACGCCTATGAGTATTTCTATTAGTAAATCCGAGGCTGATGAAAATAACATTAACATTTATGTTGAAACTGTTTTTAGTATTGGAAGTCAATCTTATGTTGTTTTAAACAGCAATGATGAAGAATTCTTCCTCACAAAAGTTAAAAATGGCCCAAATGGCGAGAAAGAGTTGCATGATATTGAAGATAAGCATGAATTTGATTCTGTTTCAGAATACTACCAGGAACATATCCAGAATAAATAAGCGTCACGAGAGAGGGGAAAGCTATGATCACCGAAACATACACGATAAAATTACCCCCTATAGCCTTTAAAGCATACTATTTCGCATTACTCGTTTTAGGTTTTTATTATAGTGTGTATGCATTCGATATAGCTTATGCGACAACAGCAGCACCTAGCTTATTACCACTTGTTGTTTTGTATGTAATTAGTGTGTTAATTTCATTTGTTGTTCTTTTCTTTACTTATAAAAACGCAAAACAAAACTTTTTTAAAGTGACGGGTTATGCGTTGATCTTACCATTTGTTGTCATAGGTTTTTTCTCCGCTTTCGACTTTATTAGTATTATCACCGGTAGTGCATTTATCGGTATGTTTATTTTGTTATTTCCCTATTTTTTAAAAGCAATGGTTCCTCTTGTAAAAAGATGTTTCAATAAATAACCCCCTTTCTTTATTCATAAAACCACCAAACTCCCTTTAGTGAGGATTGGTGGTTTTTTTATGTTATTTAAAATGTGTTGTACAGGCGAATCCACTGTGCTATCCTTTGATTATACTATTTATTTTAATATCCATTCACCCGATTTCGGACATGCGTCTAAAATCACTTACTACCTTTTTGGACATGCGTCTAAAATGTATTATTTAATTGAACTTGGGTTCTTTTTGAATTGCACTATTTTTTGTGTTTAATTATTTAAATTCAACCTCATTGGTTGCCAAAAGTCTATTTACTATGGACTCTTTGCTTCTAATGGGTTTTTTTGTGCTTTAAATAAATCAAAAAATTTAGGAGAGTGATTACAAATGACATTCAAAAAAGGAATTACAAAAGGCGGTTTCAACATTTCTATATTCTCAAACGATGCTAAAGACATCAGAGATGTTCAAACGCTTAGAACTTCAGAGAAATGGAATAGTAGAAATAACTTTTGAAGGCGATACTAGTGCGGTTATGGAACAAGCTTCAATTATGTAACACAATCACAAACGTAATCTAACTGTCAGTAATTATTTTTTTAAACTTATTAAAGGAGAGATTATTCATGAATTATACATTTAACTTTAACGGTCAGATTGTTTCTATTCACGAACTTTACGAAGCGGGGCTTAATCCGTTCTTATGTTCGGATGAGAAAACAGTTATAGTTAGCCTACCTGGAGGTATGAAGAAAGAGTTTCCATGCCTCCGCACACCAAATGACATTAAAGTCAGACTTGATGGATAAAATTACTTTTAAAAAGGGAGAGATAACAATGAACACTAATCAAATAATGAACAGTTTTTATTTTTTAATTGGTGGCGTTGGACTTTTTATGATTGATCTATCTAGTATAATACTTCTTTCAACAGCCATCTTTGTTGCAGCAACTACACTTTTTATTACAACTTCGGATTATATCGATTTGGTACACAGAGCAGTATATTCTATCTTAAAAGGTGCATCGATAACTTATTTAGGAGTTGGCTTTTTCGGTTTAGTTATGCAATTTGGCTTACTAGGCTTCTTTTTGTTTTTAACACCATTCATCATTTTCAAAGGATGGATGTTTTCCCAAGAACTTAAACAAAATCTAGCTTAGAGCTTAAAATAATAAAAATAAAAAGTCGTCCCCTTGCTAAATAAAGAGGACGATTTTTTATTTTTGAAGTTTAAGTTTAGTTTTTCTATAAACTGTTAATAATGCTAATGCGTGTGAACTGGATGGATTATAGCGCTATACACATAACTCACAATCTACTGACGAGTAGGAGTTACTGGACTGAAAGGTGAAACGCCACGAATAAGCAGACTACATACACCATGAGCTTTATTCGTCTGTGAAAGGAAATCTAAATAGAACTATATTCTACTGTTGCTTGTAGTGATTATAAGCGAACGGGTTCTACCGTGGTTAAATATAGGAGTTTCCGGCGCTTGGTTCCTTGATTCTAGAGGATAGGGACTAGGCTATTCGTGCTTATGTAAAACTTTTAATAAAACCCTTACTTTTTTAAGCTTTTTTATGGTAATATATACATATAACTATTTTAATTTTTATTTCCAGTTCAGGTCACGCGACTTGAATACTTAAGAGTTTAACTCCATCGCTTTATAAGTCCATATTTGCGTATGCAAAAATACGTCCAAGAAAGTCCATTTGGATGCTAAATTATCAGAATGATTTATCTGATGACATTGTTTAGCGTCGAAATGGGCTTTTTTTATTTGCTCAAAAACACCAAACGCTAAAAAGAAAGGAGAGTTATCATTTATGGTACTTTCAAAGATGGAGACGACTTGGAGAAATTGTTCTTTGGAGAAGCAGCCTTCAGAAATCTCATATCCAAACTTAGATATTGAGATTAGAACCAACCGCTACGATGATTCGATTGTTTTTGGTACTATCTTTGATGTTCAGCCTGAACAAACCCGCTCTGCTTTTTCCTTTATGGAAACACAAGTACAGGGTAAATGCTGTTCATTAAAGATGTTCTTCAATGAAGAAATGCCAATCGAGGATCTAGAAAAGCTAGGGTTCGAGGAATCGGCAACAAATATCTTTCGCTATCCACATCCTGACTTTACGGTTTCGGCGATTAGAATTCCGCTGCAACATGAAAAAGAGTGGGTATTGCAGGTTGAGAAACGTCGCAAGAATATGAAGAAGGGCATCCCTGCTACTGCATGTGATTATTCCATGCTTTTTGAATCACAACTTTCTCTCTCACTTAAAGAGGAGGAGGTGAGTGCTTCATGAAGGCAGCAATCCTTGTCGATGAAATCAATGCGGTTAGTCAGCTTCATGCTCTTGGCATAGAAGGTATTAGACCGTGGAAAAAATTTTTTGAGGCAATTCACAATGTCTTGAAGCGGGATTATGGTCAATGTAATGTTGATTATCATATGTATGGTGCTATTCCACCTAAACATGTAGATAAACAACGTTACTTTAACAGAAAACGTTTCTTCAGCGCCCTAGATAAAGATGGGATTAAAGTCCATAAAGGACTTTGCCATCAATCTAACGGTAGTTTAGAAGAAAAAGGAGTAGACGTTATGCTATCACTGGACCTATACGAGTTCAGTTTGAAGCATTATGATCTACTTTTTGTTTTTTCAGGGGATGGAGATATTGTTCCAGCTGTTGAAAGAGCCCAAAAAAATGGAGCTAAAGTCGTTGCTATTCTTAGCGAAAAACAACCAGCAAAGTTTATGAAGCGAGTAGTAGACGGCGTGGTTCCATTAGAGGGAGTTATTGATTTGATTGATGAACAATATGTTGTTCGTCGTTCAAATACACCAAAAACTACTTTTAAAAAGGAGAGTGTATGCTAATGTGCATAGCAAAAGATCTTAATAATCCGTTTGAGTACGAAAACTACGGTGTTAATTACGAGGGAATCGTTTATGTCGGCCAACAAGCTGTTGCTGATCGATTAAACGATGTTATCGGACCTTTTAATTGGGAACTTGAAATCGTTGAACAGAACATTGATATGCAAAACTACTCTGTTTCTGTTCTAGGTCGATTAAAGGCATATGACCCTGAAACAGACCGTTGGATTTCTCGAACTCAATTTGGAAATGACACAATGACTATCTTAAAAAACAACAGTGCGCCATTACCTCAAGCGATTGAGGACGCCAAAAAGAGTGCTATATCTGATGCGCTTAAAAAGTGTGCGAGCTGGTATGGATGTGCCTCTGATGTTTTTAGAGGAAAAGTCACCGCCATTAAGCGAGAGACAAAAAACGGAGATGAAAACAAAGCTTATCGTGCTCTTGTTAATAATTTTGGCTTAGATACTTATTCTCCTCTTTTTAAGAACGGTATTGTGATTCTCCCCGATTCTTACAGAGAGTATTACGTTTCAAAAGGTTGGCAGGGTATTTTTCAATCTGATCTTGATAATGCGTTTAAATCAGGTAACACTGGTCAACAAAACCATCAAAATCAGAACAGAGGTCAACAACAAGGGAATGGTCAACAAAGACAGTCCCAATCCTCTGGAAACCAACCGAATGATTTCCGTATTAAGAGTAAGTACCAAGCTAAAGAAAATAACGATGGAACAGCTTTCTTTAAAGCTATCATGGAAGATCGTTCTGAAGTGAATGTTATCGTTCCTAAAGAAATGGCTCAGAAAGCAGTAAGTATGGTAGGTCGAGATTTTGTTCTCAATGTAACGGGTTGGCACAATAAAGACAAAGGCTTTATTCGTCTAGCCAAAAACTCTGACATTCAAATTGAGCCACAATCTCAAGCCTCCTAATCAACAATCGCTGACTATCAGCTGTAAGGTTTGCCAAAGTTGAATCCTTTTTTTAAGGGTTCTCTTTGGCTTTTTGATTTTTCAAAAGCAGACCAAATTACTTTTATTTAAAAAGGAGAGATTCGATTATGTCGAAAGTACAATTCAAGAAAGTTAATATCCCAGGAATGACAATTGAAAACGCAAAGGAAAAAATACCTGCTCATGTAACACAGGTTGAAAAACATGCCTCGGGCGTTTATAAAATTTCATTTAAAAAGCTAGAAGATCCAGGTTATCTTGAAGAGAAAAATGGGAAGTACCGCTTCATTCACTATTGTGAAGCTAACTCAAAAGGTTCAAGCTGCAACCATATCGCTTTAGCTGCTGCCATCGCTGATATGAATGGTATAAATGTTGAGTTAGTCGGGTTTCCTAAAGAGCCTATTACCCTTGATTTAGAAGAAAAAGATTTTGAAGATGTTAGTGAGAGCGTTGGTGTTATTCCTCCAGTAAAAGAAGAAGAGGAAGAAGAACCGTCAACACTAGCTTCTACTCCTAAAAAGAGTACACCAGCAAAATCTACTACTTCTAAGCCTTCCAAGAAAAGAGATTGGAAGAAAGGGTGGAATGAAATACAAGATTACCTTCACGAACAAGGTATCACTACCCGTATGATTTTACAGATTCGCGAAAAACGTCAAGAGATTTGTGGATCTGTTCAAATGACAAGTATGGCTGTAGAACCGGCTCAACCAAAGACTCCTTATATGGGAGAAACGTTTGGTCGTGCTATACGCCATATTCTGATGGGTAAAGACTTAATCCTAGTTGGTGATAAAGGTAGCGGTAAAGATACGCTTATTTCAACAATAGCATGGGTGCTCGGGCTTCCACTTTACCTTCAAACAGGTAATGGAGATGAAACCAAAGAAAGTATCGTTGGTGAAAACACCATTACTCAAGGGGCTAAAGGTATGGAAGTTGCTTTTAAAAAGTCACCATTTGCTACTAGTGTTGAAATGGGGGGTTTAGCTTCTTATCCAGAGTTGAACATGCTCTCAGGTGATGTTACTTCTATTTTTCATAGTGTTTTAGATGAAAATAGACAGTTGGCAACGCAAGAAGGAAGCATTCAACGTCACGATCACAATATTTTTATTGGTTCTATCAATGTTGGTGATCAGTATTCAGGAGTTAAGAAGTTAAATGGTGCATTTAAAGACCGCTGTGCTATCCTCAAACTACCTTATGTTCAAGACTTCAGACAGATGTTAATTCAGAAATCAGGGTTAACTGACTCTCATGCTCTATCCTTCTTAGAGGGTGTTAAGGGAGCTATAGACGATCTGATAATCACAGAACAACAGGGAGAGGAAAGTAAAACGGTTAGAGGGTTCATTGATGCTGCCACTTACCTTCATGATTACGGTGTTACTTTTGACACTAAAAAGGAGGTACTCGAAGACTTCATTATTAACAAAACAGAAGATTTCGAGGAGCAAATGGCTGTAAGGGATATGATTAGACAGAAAGTATGGTCTGACTTCCCTATGAGCATCGAAGAAGAACAATACATTAACGGAGAGTAAAGGATGGTTTTACCATTCTTTACTTTCTTTTAAGGGAGGAATTCCATTATGGAAAATGGCTTAATTGTTCGTTTCAACGGTTGTGTTTCCAGCATTGATATGCCCCGAGAAGATTGTGGCATTGCGTGGGAGTATGTTTCACAAGGTTTTAAAAAGCGGTTCATGGAAACATGGAGAGCTGCTTGTAGAATTCTTGAGCAGAAACATAACACGAATATTGGAATGAATATCATCGTTCAGTTAGAAAAAGTTGCAAAGCTCGTTAACGAAGGCAAAGTAACAAAAGCTGATTCGTTTGACGCTGTTTATGCAGAATCACTAATAAACACCTGGTGTAATTGAAGGATAGGCTATAGTCTATCTTTCTTCACCTTTTTGAGGAGGAATTATAAATGACAGTACCAGCTGTAAAAGATAAACAACTACTAATCAAAGAGAGGGAAGGAGAGCGTTTAAATCGCTACCTCAAAATCCTTTTCGGTAAAGAAAAGTTTGGGTTTAAATGGTCTAACAAAGAAACAAGTTACACCGATGGAAAAGATGTGTATATTCTTTATGAATTACAACGCCCTGACTGTCGCCCCTTTACCGTTCCAGAACTTCGGGCTTTAAGGAAAGGTCATGCAGTTCATGAGAGAGGACATATCGAATACGATATCATTGATCACTATGTAGAATGGCAAATAGATTGGTCTTCCAAAGATAAAAACGATTGGTTGGATAACGATAAGTATCCTGTTCAGTGGTTACAATTCTTTGGTAACACTATGATGGATGGCAGACTTGAAAATTTCATTGCTCTTGATCATCCAACTACAAAAGATTATTTAGATTTTAATAACTATGACTGGCGCTTTGGTATTCGTGGACAATATGCTGATGAAAATCAAATCCACGATTTTAGAGAGTGCTTCATGTCACGAGCATTAGGTATGACCGATATCGAAGATTGGTCCCCTAACGCTGTCGAATTAGTTGATTCTGTTCAAGATTTTATTGAACAAGGACGTAATGACGAATCAACTAAATCAGTTCTAGAAACTACTTTAACAATCATTAGAAAAGTATGGCCGACCTTGCTCGAATGGATGGACCTTCAAGGCGAAGAACCTGACGATTTTGAATATGAAAATGAACACCAGGACTCTCAATGGGGAGAGAAAGAAGAGGTAGAAGAGAATATCAAACGTGTCATGCGTATTCTCGGACGTGCAACCGAATCTGATGATGAAAGTGATGGTAAAGCAGGGTCCTCTGAAGAAGATGACAGCCCTGAAGAAAACTCTTCAGGAAGCGGTTCCTCTTCATCTGAAGATGATAATGATAAAGAGCAAGAGGACTCTGATACTTCCAGCTCCAATGATGAAAGTGGTGAAGATGAGGAAGATGAACAACCATCTAAACCAGACTTCTCTACTATGCTTCGCCAAGAAGAAAAACAACAAGAGAAAGACGAGCAAGAAGCAGAAGAAGAAACAGCTCCTTATCAAAAGCGGGAAGAAGAAGTTGAAATTGATGAAATTGGTCCATTAAAAGCTTTTTCAGACAAAGTATCTGTTGAACCTTATCCGCGCTATAGTCTAGAACGGTATAATCGTATTAAAAGTGAGGTAAAGAGGAAGATCAATGCTACTTCAAGTGCATTAAGCCAACTTCTAGACCCCACGCCTGATGAAAAACGCAGGAATCAACGTTCCGGACGACTTAAAGCAAGCCGTGTATGGCGAACGGATAAGTTAGGAGATCCTTCTGTATTTGACCGCAGGAAAAAAGGTACACCTGCTAAAAATGCTAGAGCCTTAGTACTCAATGATATTTCAGGATCAACTAGCAATCAATTTAATTCTTCTAGCAGCAGAATCATTGATGAAATGCGGAAAGCTCAGATTTTAATGGTAGAAGCTTGCGAAAAAGCAAACTTACCTGTTGCTTCTTACGGATTCACCGAAGAATTCAGTTGTAGCAGCGGAACTACTGCCAATAAAATCTATCCTTTCAAACCTTATGGACGTTTTACCAATACAGAAAAAGGGTTTATTGGAGGTATTGAACCTGAGATGGGCAATAGAGATACCGTATCGCTTCAATGGGCTGTTAATGAGCTTTCAAATCATGATGAGGACATTCGCCTTCTGATCATGATTTCTGACGGTTTACCGTGCTTCTCAGGCGGTGAGAACAGAGATACAATGAGGCATATCGTTCAACAAGCTGAAAAGCAAGGAATTGATGTGTTATGCCTGTATGTTGGACCACAAGATCAAAGAATTATTGATGAAGTCCAATATATGTATCCTGGTCGTTCAATCATCGTATCTAATCATTTAAGTAGAGAGCTGAGTCGCCACGTTAAGCGAGTTATCAGACAAAGAAGGTAGTAAATTTGCAAAAGAAAAGGCATGTGAGTATTCTCATATGCCTTTTTATGCGTTATATTAGGAAAACTTGTATACTCCATCTTTTTTCTTTTCGCCAAAACCTGATCCATCATTGTTGTACATAGATTTAAATAAAGTCCATTCCACTTTTTTATCTGTAAGACTCCATATTCTGATGGTAAATTCTTCGTTATTTCTTTTTATATATACTCTTTTGGTATCGAAATCTTCAATTTCAAAACCTTCATCCCCAAAAACATTCTTTACAAAATCTAATAAATCTCTTGGTAAATCTTCATTTTGCATATCCCACTTTCAGCCCCTTCTGCTTTATTTAAGAAATATGTATGTTCCTTAAATCTCTCCCTACGCTACAAAACTACTATACTCTATTATTCATTCTAACCAAAAAATCTTAGTATATCCCGTGCGTATAAATAAATCTTTAATTAATATCAATTATATGATAAATTAAAGATACAACTAAAAACGAATCTATTATTTTTTTCGATTGGAAGCACCATCGAAAGAGGGATATCTTATCCCTTTTTTGGTGGTGCTTTTTTATTCTAATTAGGAGGTATTTAAATGATTAAGAAAATTATTCTGTTTGTAGTTTTAGCATCTGTATTATCAGCTTGTGGAGGAGGGGACGATGCTGAACGAGCATTAAATGAAAATACGAGGCAGTACATAGATCTAATTTCTGAAGTTCTCGATGATTCTAATGCTTTGTTATCAGATTTCAGCGAAACGGTGGACGAACTTTATGTTGGAAACAAGAATGAAGAACAATTTCATAGAGCGGTAGCTGATTTAGTGCCTCGTTCAAGAGAAATAAGCGGGAATTTAGACAGTGGTATTCATTTAGTTATAGCTGAGTTACAACCATTTCACCGCGAAATGATTGAATTGATCAATAATCAACACCAACTACTACTCTCAACCCTTGAGTCAGTTGATAACGAAAACTTGCGAAGAGGCGAACTAGGTAGGAATATATCAGAGATAAGACAAAACCAGAGCCAAGTTATTGAAAATCTAAATCGTATCTTAAGACAATAAACTTTTTATGTTTTTAAGGAGATTTTAAAATGGAAGGTAAAACCACCCTAAGTTTATTTAAACATGGTAGAATATTAGACAAGAATGAGATGAAAGTAAAGGAGTTGTCTCTCTTGTCAAAAACGATTTTAAAAACTCTAGATAAGGCTTCAGAAAAATACGAGGTAATATTAGACAAGCATGCGGGAAAGAAAAGAGATAACCGAGAAATGATCGATACTTTAGCCCTTACGCAGGATTTCGCTAATAAATTAAAGAATCAAAACACCTATGAACTAAAAAACGTTTTGCTATTTATTAGTAGAGAGCTAGTTGATTTGTTAGATAAAAATCGAACCGAAGATATAGACAAAGAGAAGCAGATCCTTATATTTAAGGAACGTGTATTAGAAGAGGCATTGAAGTTAAGGAAAAATAATTCTAAGAAAGTTCCATTAGAAAGAAACCATGCAGAAGCTCCTCTATGGTCAGCATCTTCACCAGCAGCTAAAACTCTCATTAAGATACAAAAGCAAAACGGGGAATTAGTGGAAGAAAGAACAGGATTCCGTAAGATTTTATATAAGAATCAATTCGGAAAATATTTAACCTCGACAGATTTTAGAGTGTTTTTAGGTTTGCAGAGGCTATGGGAGTTAAAAGGGGGAACAAAAACTTTTACGTTTCATTTTGGAGAGCTTTGCGAAACGATTGATTATAACAAAGATGGTGGAAATTACGAATTAATAGGTGCGAGCCTTTCAAAGTTAATTACTACATCTATCATAATGGAAGATTATAAGGACCCTGAACTAAAGAAAAGCGTTCGAATTGAAATCCAAAACATATTCCAGGGCGGTATCGTGGATAAGCGTAAAAAAATAGCTGAAATTACTTTTAATGATTACTTACATAAAGGATTAAAAGAAAACAATGTCGTTAGAATCAACTTATCCATCTTCCAAGACTTAGACTCAATTACAGCTAAACTTATGTATCCAATGATTACGAGTTTGTTAAAAGATAACCGTGAATTAGAACTAGATGATATTATAGAGAACCTTGTATTAAAAGATGTACCTAGAAATCGCACTTTAAAGCGTATTAGAGCAGCACTCAACGATCTAAAACAATATAACATCATTTCTGATTTTGAAATGATTAGAGAGGGAAGACCCTATAAAAGAGTCAGGATCGAACCCACAGAACAACTTCTTGAAAGTTTTGAAGAAGGAATTGTCGTTAGTGAATAATTAAAAGTACACTGTACTCCGTTGAATATTACGACTTTAAAGGGAGAAAAAAGGATTTTGTTCTTTTTGAATCATTAACTTTCCTTGAACTAAAGAGGTTTATAATTTAAAAGTACACTGTACTCCGTACCTCCCTTTAAAATATACTTTCTATAAAAAAAGAAAAAATTTTTTTAGGATTTTTTTTATACATTTAGAAGTACACTGCACTCTGTCAAAAAGCTGTAAACAACGAATATATGTGCCATTTTCTCATTTAAAAGTACACTGTACTCCGTCGAAATAATAATGAATATATAAAAAAAATAAAAGTACACTGTACTCCGTTTTGATACCATTTACTGGCACTAAAGTAAGGCGTTGATTAGATATAGTACCGAAAATATGCATTTTCAATAATTAAAAGTACACTGTACTCCGTTTTTTTTGATTTTAGAAGTACACTGTACTCCGTTTTACGAAACTATTAAATTTTGGTAGACTTTTAGTGTAGCGAATCTTGGATAAATTTGGCGAAGATTCGACACAGAAAACAAAGAGAAGAAAAAAAGAGCCCTCTAATAGAGAGAGCTCTTTCAAAAAAAAAAAAAAAATAAACCCACCTTATTTTTATTTCGCTGATGGTTTGGCGGCCTGAAACGAAATAAAAACTCACGAAGCGGGTTTTGTACTTCTTTTAATTTGTTATGTTTATATTAACATACTTATTTTAAAAATGGAAGTCAAAACCTCTAGTTTCCTATTGTCTTTTTTAGTTATGTGGTGGGGAAAAACGGAGGTTTTTATTATGTCTGAAGAAGCCAACGAAAGAATTAGCATTACAGCTCGGATCCACGCTGATTTATGCCATCCAGAATTTCTCAATTCTCTATCAAGTGGTAAACAAATTGAATTTCTACTAAAGTGTGTAAGAGATTCTTATTATGGACGATTACATATCAACCCAACAATATGGGCTGAAGCACTTTCCTCCAGCTATGATACCATACGTAAATTTACCCACATTTTTATCAGCATGGGGGTACTTTCTCATGTGAAAAAACATGAATATGTTTTTCATTACTATCGTGATATTCGTAAAGATAGAAAACACTATGTTAAGTTGTATGACTTTTTATTAACGGACACCTTCAATCAATTAAATCTCCCTTCTAAAAGAGTAGCTCTTTATTTATTGTTTAGGTTATCCCAATTAAGCACCAAATCAGGAAAGCCTCAAGCTGTTCGTATCTCGATTAACAATTGGTATAGTCGAAAAGGGGATAAAGAGTTCCCTTTCTACAATTTAAACGAGGCAACAAGAGCTATCGAAGATGTTAGTCGATTTTTCAACCTTAACACTTCCCAACTAAAAGAGAAAAAACAGTTTATGGTTTATGGCTTGAAAAAAGAATATGATCGTGTAGCCGAAACAGATGGTAAACATCATTGGATGAAACAATTCTTAGAAGAACAAGATATCGTTTATTGTCATCCTTTCCACTTAAAAAATCTTATCGGTCTTTACGATAAAATTGTACATGAAATGGGTTGGGACCAGTCTTTAGATATCTGGACTAACGCTTTCTTCAAAGTGAATTTAGATAGTAAATTTGCTGCAAAGACAAATGAGTTTATCGGCAGACTTTCTATGGAACCTCAAAAAGAGGATAAAGGTGATCATTACAGTAAAGCAGTAGTTATTTTTAGAGATGCATTTCTAAAAGAAGCTATTGAAGAATATGGCCTCACTTTAGCGAACATCTTTGAGCAAGTAGATAAACGCAAAAATGATTTAGAGTGGGATTTATTTTCACCTGACTTCGTTTGCTCCGAAGAATATCAATGGCTAGATAAACAAACTGAGAAATTACACAATGAATGGCACAATAAAGTTATATCGTTCCAAAAAGTCGTTGATTTATTATATGTTTCAAAAGTGACTAAAAAGATCAGCACTACACCAGTAGATGAATTAGAACAATTCATTGAACGTTCCCTTTCGTTTATGAATAAACTAAAAAATAAAAAAGCTTTCGGATTTTTAAGCAAAACATATAATAATTTAATAGAACAAATCCAATTACGAATTGAACGTGCTCATACTCCTTATCCTTTCTATAACTGGTTAGAAGGCAAAGAACTAACTCCATAGGGGCTTGAAGATTTAAATTTTTAATACTACTACCAGCTGTGGCCTTGTTTTTAAAAAAATACAAGGCGACGGTTATTTGTCATGTTCTCATTTATTTTGGTTTGCTGTAAACGAGTGAGGGATGTTAATATTCAAGACTGAACAGATACAACAACTCCTCATGAAACCAATTCCACTTACAATTTTTGTGAATTACCTTATAAATAATACTGTGGATTTCTGTTTATCAACCCTTTATTTCTTGTAATCTATTAAATTTTATCTGCTCTCAATGTGTTAAAAAATTCATCGCACCAGTAGAAAGTTACAAAAAAAACTCTGTAACTACTAATAAATCAACATTTAAATCCTCTTATAGTTATTATCTTTTATAGAACTTTTTTATTGAAATATCTAATAGATAATATATATAGATTTAAACAAAATAAAATATATGCTTTTCTACTTCCTAATCTTTTCTTTACACTCTTAACAATGTAATTCTATTATGCTACAATATAAACATATTTAACCTTAATTTCTTTTATTCTATCTTTTGACATGCGTCGAAAGAATTTAATGAGCTAACCAGCACAAAAGCCGATCAATGGTATTAATCTATCCAAATTTATTTTTGGAGAAATGGATTGATATTTTTGATGGGCTTTTTTGTGTCCCAAAACACCAATTTACTTATTTTTTTAAAGGGAGTGATTATCATTGAGTAAAGGAAGAATTAGTCAAGAAACAATTGATGAGGTAAGAGCAGTATCAATTGTCGATGTAGCATCTAGGCTAGGCGACAATATGAAACGTGTCGGAACAACCTACCGTGTCCCTTGCCCTAATCCAAATCACTTCGAAAGGACTCCAGACACTTACATCAAACCTTCAAAGAATATCTTTAAGTGCTTCGGAGGTGGAGGCTGTGGAGCTAAAGGAGGCGATGCTTTGAGTTACTATGCTTGGCATGAATATGGAGCATGGGACCCCAAACAACATTTCCGAGATGCTGTTATCGGTGTCGCTGAGTTAATGGGGATCGCTATCGAGTA
Source organism: Evansella vedderi (assembly GCF_030813435.1). GTDB lineage: Bacteria > Bacillota > Bacilli > Bacillales > Salisediminibacteriaceae > Evansella > Evansella vedderi. The sequence continues at coordinate 65,341 of NZ_JAUSUG010000011.1, forward strand.
TGAAGAAGGTTCTTACTCACCAAAAGGAAATACTTCTCAGAAACCAAAGAAGAAACCTCGAAAAGCAGCTCCTCCACGTTTTCAAGAGATTAAATCTCGAAGTGCAAATGATTGTGACCGAATCTATCGTAAATTTTTAGAGAAGTGTCCAATCTACGAGGAACATGCTAAAGAATGGTTAGGTCCAAAACGCCAATACACAAAAAAGCATGTATTAAATATTGGCTTAAGATCTGTCCCAAGTAATCTCGATGAGGTATTTAAAATCATTCGAACTTTATTAGATGATGGTGAATCACTCGATAGAGTACCAGGGTTCACTAGACGTCTTAAAAAGAACGGCGATCCATCAGAGGAATCTCACTGGTATTGGACTATTAATGTTTCAAAAGGATACTTTATACCAGTTAGAGATGAGAAGGGACGTATTGTACGCTTGCGTGTAGCGACAGGAGGCAAACCGAAGTATATTTGGTTCAGTTCTTCCCCAAACGTCTTTGAGAAGGACGGAGAGTGGGTTTTTGATGATCCTTTAATGGAAAAGGATAAAGAGAATAACTTATTCCGGATGCGACGAGGCGGAGCCCCATCGGGTGCACCACTTAACGTTGTTGTTCATAACGCTTTACTAGATTCATGGGAGTCTGGCACATCTATAACGGATATTTGTAAAATGGATACCGTTATTTGTACGGAAGGTGAACATAAAAGCAACATATCCGCTGAAAGAATCAAACTACCAGTTATAGGAGTACCAGGAGTCGGTAATTACAAAGATGTATTACCGCTCGTTAAGGGATGGGAAACTAAGAAACTTATTCTTGCTTATGATATGGATTCACTTAAAAGCGAGAGTAAAGTCGAAGGGAAAAATCAACAGGTATTTGACCATCTAGCTGAATTCGCTAAACAGCTGATGGGTTCAGGTATTGAGGTTAGTCTTTGGACATGGAATGCAGAGGACGGCATTGGTCTTGATGACTTGCTTCTTGGAAAAAAACTCCCTATTGAGATTGATCTAAGAACCAAAAAACAGAAACCTGTTAAAATCGCTTAAATTTTAATACTAAAAGAATGATCGATGTTTAAAAAGGCTAAGAGTTATTTTACATAATACTCTTAGTCTTTTATTCTTTTAATAGACATGCTATAATGATGGATATAATTACCTTAATTATTTTCTTATCCCGTTCTCCGACACGCGTTAGAGAATTATTGATGCTTAATGCACTGATTTTAGTGACCGATTCTATTCATTTAGAACATTCCCTTCATTTTTTATATGATGGGATTATTGGTGACTAAAATGAGTGCATTTTTGTGCTCAAAAACACTAAATACTTTATTTTTTAAGGAGAGATGCTACATGTTAAATCGCATTGTTTTGATCGGACGTCTTACTAAGGACCCTGAGTTACGTTACACACCGAATGGAGTTGCTGTTGCTACGTTTACACTTGCTGTGGATCGACCTTTCACTAATCAAAGTGGAGAACGTGAAGCCGACTTTATCAACATTGTAACTTGGAGGGGATTAGCTGAGAACTGTGCCAACTATCTTAAGAAAGGTAGACTTGCCGCTGCTGATGGTAGATTACAGATCCGTAATTATGAAAATAACGAAGGGAAACGAGTTTACGTTTCTGAAGTTGTTGCCGATAATGTACGTTTCTTAGAATCTGGTAATAGTGGCCAAAGCGGAAACAATGGAAATAATGGTGGTCAAGGAGGACAACGTAGAGGTCAACAAGGCGATCAACAAAGCAACCAACGGTTTAATGATGATCCGTTCGCTAAAGATGGACAGCCGATTGACATTTCAGATGATGATTTACCCTTCTGATTTCCAATAATTACCAAATGATGATTGCGTAAGCATCATAAGTGTGAGAGGAACCTCGTTTAAGGTTTCTCTCTTTTTTATTCTCAAATTTAGCAGGAGAGGGTGAAGAGCGATGGAAATTACCGTCAATTACTCAAATGGAATCGCAGAATATACGTGGAATAACAACGAAAAGATTATCGCAAAATTACAATTGGCTGATGGTAAGACGTTTCAGACAATTGAGGGAGAGAAATGGGGATTGCTTCCTAAAATCGTTGGTATTTCAGGCAATGATAACGAAGGGAAAAGTATTTTAATCAACTATATTCTAAAGCATGCGAAGAGTCCTGTTTTAGCTGAAGTAGGTAGAGTTGAACGAGCCTTTCTTTTGGATTATGGATTTTCAAATCTTAGTCCTTGTTGCTTGGTGTGGGAAACACTTCCCTTACCAAAGGAGGTATGTTAAATGACAACCGCTACTACTAAAACAAAGGATAAAGTGTATAGTTATAGTCGGTTAAATACTTTTGAAGGATGCCAGCGTCAGTTCTACCACAAGTATGTTGAAGGTAGACCTATTCCAGGTAATCTTCCAATGCAAGTCGGTAAAATCTTTCACTTAGCTATAGAAATGGTTATTAGTGAAGGATATTCACCGGAGGAGGCCGTTTTATACGCCTCATACGCCGAAGGAGGACTTCCTGAAGGGGAAAGGGACCAACAGATCATTAAAATGGTTAAGAAAGCCTACAGGCGTCTTAAACAGTTCCAAAACGAGCATACCGATATGATTTCTGAACTTCATCTCAAATTAGAAACAGAGGAAGGTTATATCCAAGGGTATCTTGATATCGTTCTTGATAATCCAATGATGGATGAACTTCTTATCATGGATTTTAAAACGAGCTGGCAGTCTTATGCAGCTGATACTAAACAGTTAGCATTATACGCTTATCTTTTTAGAGAAATGCGTAATGGGTTTATTCCTAACACGTTTAAAGGACGATTGATTTTCCCGCGTTTATCTGAAAAAGATGATAGTGAAGTTGTCTTTACGGATGAACTTTTAGACGAAGCTTATCTATGGTCTCAAGATATGATTAGGCAAATTGAGAATAAAGACGCTTCCAGTATTGATGAGTGGAAAATGACGAGTGATCGCGTGAAGTGTCAATACTGCTCATTCGCTTCCTTATGTAGCGGAGGGATGGTGGACAACTTGCCTAGTGACGGAACCCCTAAAGATGATGAAGAAGCTTCTCGCATTGGTGAGTACATCATCATGCAAGAGCAATCTATTAAAAATATGAAGGATGGCCTGAAGAAGTATGCTAAAGATAACAAAAAGGCTATTCCTGTTAATGGGGGATCATGGGAACACGTTAAAAGTGAACCTAATCCTAAAATTGATTTTTTAACTCTTCAAGAGTTCGCAAAGGAACATGACCTAGACATCGATGACTTAATCAAGTATGACAACAAGAAATTGAAGAAGTTAATTGATGGAGATGAATCTGGAAAACTTAAAAACAAAGTGGAATGGACCAAACCACGCTCCACATTTAAGTTTGTTGGTGGAAAAAAATAGCTCTTTGAGTAGGAAGTTATAAAAATTACTAATACTGTAAGGGAGGGAAAGTCGTGAGTTATCATGATGGAGAATATGGAAACAGTAGTAAAAAGTATCCAGAAAAAACACCTTCACACTTACAACCTTGTATTTGTAGAGAAGAATATGAGGATAAAGGGGAAATAGATCCAATATGTAGAAGGTGTAATCACTTCAAATAAATTTCACTATAAAAGGAGGAAAAACATAAAAATATTAGTTTAGCTAATTGGCATATATTTAGTGCTTAAAATCGATTAAAATTAGGCGTAGAGGACCTCAATGGCCTTCTGCGTCTTTTTACTTTTTATGAGAGGTGAAACAAGTGATTATTGCTATTTATCTTGTGTTAATAAATCTATTGGCATACAGTATCATGTGGCTAGATAAAAGAGCTGCTCGTTTAAATCAGTGGAGAACCCCTGAAAAAGTGATGTTTCAAATTGCTTTAATAGGTGGAGCTGTAGGTATTAGTATTGGTATGAAACATGTAAGACATAAAACTCAAAAAACAAACTTCAAAGTAGGGATACCTTTACTCATACTTATGAATATAATAACTATTATTGGTGGGCTTTTATTGTTTGATAAATATTTATAAGAAAAAAATCATTATAGTTTATATTGCTATTATAGGTAACATAAATTACAACTTAAAACATAGAACTTTTTATCTATGTTTTAAGAAGTTCTTTCGCCTGCTTCAGAAGGGTTTTAGCTGCATTTGGGTATAAATTTTCGTACAGAGTTATTGGCATGCTACAAAGACATTGTTCTTCTAATTCTTTTTGATCGTAACGAACAAAATTCCCTAATATAATTTTCCCTAACCCTCTTGTTTCCACAAAACGATAGAATTGGGGTTTATATTGAAAAGAGCCATTTTCAAAAAAATCCTTTTGACTCCACAATTTTTCAGGAATTGTTTTCAATTTTTTCTTGATAGGTTTGTTTGTGAAATATCTCGGTATCAGTGCCTCTACTGCTCGTTGCATCAACTTTGATACTTCATTAAAATTTTTATGTTCTTCCAGTTCCTTTATTAGTTCGCTCCATTCATATTTGGCGAAATCAGATATCAAAAAACACTTACTGGATTGGATGTACCAGGCATTTTCTTTCATATATCTATAAAAATCATCACGGTTGAATAAGACACGTTTATAAAAGAAGTCTCGTGTAGGATTATCTGAATCTAACTCCTTCACAGCCATTTCACCAACCCTAGAATTGACTCTAATGTGCCATATTTCGTTCATCATGTTTTCAGCAACCCAGTTATAACTACATCTTAGATAATTAGATATTTCATCTATCGTAAGATTATATCCACTATGCTCTATCAATTCGATGTAATGACCAAGAATGAAATCTCTGGTTTTCCCTTTCCCTTCGACTTTAAGTAATTTTGGTTCATTGTATCCAACTTCTCTATTTATTTTCATTCGTTTTCGTTTATAATCTACCACACAAACAACTCCTTTTTATGTTACTTCTATAGGTAATATAATTTATCCTGCTTTTAATATACAAATAGAAAAAACTAAAAGAACAAGTCTATTTGAACAACACTTAACTCAAAACACCTTTACATCTAAACAGGAAAAAGATAGAATGAAAATATAATATTTTTTAATTTAATCATCCGATCTCCGTCACGCGATAGAGATACTTAATTTATGAAATGCACTCAAATCGAGTTGATCAATATTACCTTTTTTATAGGGTAAAAATGTCCTTTTTTAGGGATTATTGATTGCTGGATTTGGCTGCATTTTTTTAATGCCCAAAACACCAAATTACTCATTTTAAAGGAGAGATGTATTGTGAGTTTACGTGAAAGTACAAGGACTTTTGTTTCTGTTGCCCCTGCCGCAACCATCGATGTGTTCATGGACAAATATGAACCGAATGTAAATGCTTTAGCGTTCACTAACGATGGAATAGGGTCAATATTTGCTGTACTAACTTCACCAAACGAACGTATTAAAATTACAGTTGAATTACACGGAGATGTAAGGCTGTATGATGAGAATGAAGATGAGGAATATCGTGATGAAGTTCCTTATCACATCCTTCAATTACTAAAAGAAGGAAAGAATCTCGCTGAACATAATATTCAAGTTTTGAACAACAATTGGTTCGAATTTGGACTTGTGAGAAAACACGAAAAAGGCCATTATTACGGTGAAGAAATTTATGGTCCAGATGGTGTTTTTTTTGATTTAGGAAGTTCACCAGAGCAATTAGCTCAACAACTGCTTGAAGTATATCAAGAACTTCTTAATGAAAATGCTGCTTAAAGGAGAGATGAAAATGATTTATGTTTTTCATATTGTTGATGAAGGTATTATTCAAAGAGTAATTAGTCGGGAAAACTTAGAAGAGCTTAGTAAAGAAGCTAAAAAGGCGATCACCAATTACAGTGATGGGTGGAATCAACCTGCTACCACAATCAGTGAAGGGAACAGAAGTAAAACTGTTGTCTACACAGAAGATGGATATGCAACTGTATTTAAAGTAGATCCTTCAGGTAAATCGGATGAAGATAAAATTTGGTCTTATCCGTTTGATGGAGAATCATTGCTAGAAGAAGCTATTTCTGAGTTACAGAGATTAGAGTAGCAATTGAATCATGTGATTTAGTAAAAAGACCGCTTTGAGAGTTTTTCTCTTTGCGGTTTTTTACTTTTTTTGAGAGGTGGTATTTTTATGGACCAATTTGATGTAAAAGCCATTAAGAAAGAAAGAGAGTTCTTCAAAAAAATCAAAGCGGATTCTTACTTCTTAACCGGTAAAGGTAAAAAGAACTTCATTGAAAAAGTCACGCCTACAGCCATTTTTGTACGAACAAAAAAGAGTAAGGTTGCTTTTAAAATTACTCGTAAGCGATTAAGAGAAGCAATTAAGCTTATGTTCTACAAAAGAACAGCTACAAGAAAAGAACTGGAGGGGTACTGCAAGTACAACTCAGCTCTAATGGGTTTATTAAGACTTATTTTTATCTCGATTGCTAAATTCAAGACGACCGTCAAAGGACTATTGCGACTGATATTACGAGGGAATCGACATTTCCTTAGTGGAGTAGCAAGAGCACCGGGCGACATGGAATTAGCAACCGACCATAATCACCATTTTTTCTTGATGTCCTATTTTCATATAAGGGATGACACCAATGAGAATTGGTTGTATCACGCACGAAGATTGAATGCCAAAATCCTTATAGATAGCGGAGCTTATAGCGTTTATGCTGCTCAACTAAAAGGAGAAAAAGTTGAACCGATTTCGGTAGAGGATTATGCAGCATTTATTCTTAAGCACCAAAAACGTAGCGTTTATTTCGGATGTTTGAATTTAGATGTTATCGGTGATAACAAACAGACTAGAAAGAACGCTCAGTATCTTAGAGAACGTGGTGTTAAGGGCTTAATTGAAGTTTGGCATCCACAGTCAGACGATTGGGCTGAACTTTGGAGAATGGTTCACAAAGAGGATCATCCAGTCATCGCTATTGGTGGTACTGCTTTTCTAAATGAAAAGAAAAAAGTAGAGCTATTTGATGAATTATATACACGATTTCCTAATCAACCATTTCACATTTTAGGTGGAGCTTCACAGACGTTATATCAATATGAGTGGTTCAGCTCAGATTCAACGTCATGGTTGAACGCACGAAAATACCGAACGTTAATTACACCACATGGCCATGTTGAGGCTCCAGAAGATTGGAGTACCAAAGAGTGTTTAGTGTTTAATGTGGAGCAGCTGAACAAGTTGGAAGATAACTATGACGGAAATCATCAAATTGATTTACTGATACCTCCAAAACTAAAGAATTTACAGTTAGCCTTATTTTAAGGGGGAATTAGGATGGAAGTAATCAGAGATATAGCAAATAACTTGATGGGATATGCAGACATACCGACGATCATCGTTGGTTTAATCGTCCTTTATTTCATCTGGAGAGTGTATCGGAAAATAGCTTATTATCTTTTTATCTTATTTACTGTAGCCAACCTGATTCGTTGGTCAGCTATTTTCTTTTAAATAAGTAAATTGATGAATAGGTAGTAAAAATCATATTTCATGGAGGTGGATAGCCTCTGACTTGAGTAATCTTTACTTTTACTAAGGGTCAGAGGCATATCCTCTCCCTTTGCTCATGTCAGAGCATTGCGATGAATAAAAAATATGAATTTAATCTCGAAAAAAATAAATTTCATAAGACATTTTGTTTATTTCTTGGACTCGTTTTTGCTGTTTGGTTAAGCATATATTTTGTACTTCCTGTTATGTCTGCTGAACAACCAGTATACCTTTTGCTTTTTGTTCTTATGAATGTACTTGTGCGCTACCCGCATGAAGGACTTCATTATTTAGCAGGTAAGATGTTAGGGATCCGTTGTGATTTAACATTCAATAAAATTAATCCTTTTTGCAAACCAGAAAGAGATTTGAATAGTTTTGAATTGTTCTTTATTACAGTTGCCCCTTTCATTATACTGAGTTTAGTATTTGGTATGGGCGCATTAATACCTGGACCTGAACTTATGCAAAAGTTAATGGTTACTATGCTTGTAGGTCATACACTTGCTTGTTATGCAGATTTTGCTTATCTATTTACAGCTATTCGTTTCAAAGAAAATACATTTAAGTGTCATGGTGTAGATTTAGAAGTTTATTAAAATTCGGAGGGATATAAAAATGAAAACAACTAATTATTTTCGGAATTTAACTGAAGAGGAACTTATGAATATACGCGGAGGTATAGAAGTTAAGGAAGCGGAACTCAAAGAAGAGAAAGTGGAATTAAATTCCTCACCCCAAGTAAGAATTGATACGTCCGATTTTAAAGCGGAGTAATATAATAAAAAATAAATCCCCTTGAAACTAATTAAAGGTTTTGAGGGGATTTTCCTTGACTAAAAAAGCCTATCGTTTTTCTATATCATTACCGTTGGCTTGAACCCCATTTAATAAAAATTAAACTTAAAGAAAAAGGACTTCAATTAGCAGGGAGAAGCCGCTAACAGAAGCCCAATTTCTCATTTAGACCGTATCGATATAGGCCCAAAAACACCAAATACTTTTAAAAGGAGAGATTCCCAAAGGAAGAGGAATCTCCCTATGTATTTATTATAATAAACGGGTTGGATAGATACGTCAACTTTATAAACAATTTTATTACTAATAATAATCGGTTAAGCCCTGTTCATCACATTGAAGCGAGTTCACGCAACCTCTTTAATTGCTCATCGCTAAACTCACCAGTTGCAATAAAATCCCCATTTTCATCTTCAAGACTCAAAACAGGTTTACCATCATAATTAAATATACCGATTGTTAGACCGTTGGTTAGTTTAACCTCTATTTCTCTCATAGGATCAATCCTCCCTTATATTTATAGAATAGCCCTTGCATTGTATCTAGTGTAATTTAATTATAAAAGAAATGCCAAGAAAATATTAAACCATAAAATCCCCCTTCCTCTACAAAAATAGAGGAGGGGGACAGGTTACTTTCCACGATTAAAATTAACTACTTTCCCTTTGGTCTTTTTCTCTACTTCTCGGTTATGTTCAATTTTTTCTTGTTTCCATCCATACTCACTTTGAATAACGTGTTCCTCCATATCGTCTGCCCACTCAGGCACTTCATCTTGAGGGTAGGGGAATGGTGCGATGGCAGGATTGTCATATTCAAGTACATCATTGTGGATGATAGGACGACCTCTGAGGTACTCATAGTATCTTTGTTTCTTTTCTCTAGCTGCTTTCCACGCTTTAATAACTGTTTTTCCGTTCTCTCTATCAGGGAATACTTCCCTCCAACGAATTTTGGGATTTTCAGTTTCAAAGTATTGAAATACCATCCTATCGTATGTTTTGTGTCTACCGAAATTCCATATAGCATATATAATTTGTGATACCCATACTAACAGAAACAAGAGGAAGGGGATCGCAAATTTCTCCCAACCAGTAAACCACTCATTTATAGGTTTAGCGTCATAAAGTAAGTAGAAAAAACTAATAACTACTCCAACTCCTATAATGACTGGAACAAGCGGTTTGAAACCTACAATTTGAAGCATATTTGGTTTAGGATTAGGTTCTTCTTGAGTATATTTAGCGTCCATATATACACGATTTCTAAAGGTATCAACAACATCTTGATAGAAGTCATTATTTGCCATATGGTCGAGTCTACTTGAAATCGAATTAGGCGTTGTCATTAGATAATAAAAGTGTAACGGAGCAATATAAGGTGTGCTAGACCACCTTATATATTCAAGTCCAAAGTGTCGCATTCTAAGGTTCTCAGCTATATCATAATAAGTTTTGATAGATGTTACTAGAAAGTATGTTAACACGAATATGATTAACCAATCTCCCCAAGCTAAAGTGTATTCCCAAATAATTGATAAAAGCTCCATATAGCTTGTAAACGGGGTATTTTCATATGGTGTTACCCATTGAATAATAGCTAAAACGGGAATGGCAATAATTGCGAACAAAATAGAGATATATAATGCTTTTTTGATAGGTTGAAAAGCTTCTCCCATTTGCTCCACCTCCTTAGTATCTAATACTATTGTACTGTATTTTAAGGTCTTTGGAAAATTTTGAAGGGGTTAAATATAGCAACCGAATCACAAGTTTGCTATAATTAAAACTATATTATTACTTAATTTTTTTTTCTAACCGAGGTCACGCGACTACGGTCAGCTAAGTGTTTTCATTAACACAATTGATTAATATATAATCCTTAATTTTAAATCGCGTTCAACTGGAACGACCAAACTATCTTACTAATGGATAGCAAACTTTTGTTGTTTTTTGGTCATTGCAGTTGGCTCGCGATTTTTTTGCGTCCAAAAACACCATTAAAACAAAGATGAAAGGAGGAAAAATATACTTAAACACCATTCAGAGTAATGTTTAATTCACTTAATACTAATAATTAAGTGTGAGAGGAACCGAGATTAACGGATTCTCTTTTTTGTTTATCCAAAAGGGAGAGTGAGTCGAATGCAATTAGCTTTAGACCTTTCATGTGAAGCGGAAGTACAAAAGAACACTTTACGAGAATATGAGATTAAACTTGATAACCCATCATTAAAAGATGTCAAAGCAGCATTTAATGAGCTTGAAAGTGTCATGGGTTATGATAAACCATTTCCATATCAAAAAATCAAAGTGGAGTTCTCGGGGAAGGTCAGAGTACAAGTGAACAGGCGAAAAGCAAAAGATTTCAAGGAAATGAAGGTGAAATTCTTTGAATCGACAAGCGGGATCTTTGCGTACACCTTTTTCAAGTCATCAGGCTATGCTGTTAGTAATTTTGATTACCGTAAAATTAAAAGACTTTCTATCCAAAAAGAAGATAGAGAGGCTGCTGAACTCAGGAAGATCAAAAAATTATTGAATCGGGTTCATCCAAACGCATGGCCAAACTTAAAAGATAATCCTGAATCGCTAAGGGGTTTAGAGTTAGGGGTTATTAACATTAAAAACCGCTTCCCTAAACACGTTATTGACTCTATTAAAGATGCGTTTGAGAACAAGAAGGACTATCGGTATCAATTAAATGGAGATAAACGGGATTGGACCGTTAGTGTTGAAGTGCGTGATGGTGGTTACGTTCTAGCTTGGTTTTCCAGCGAATTCTGTGGCTATGCTCACGGAGATTATTATTTATTAATAAATCCCACAACAGCTACTTTTAAAGAACGTGACTAAAGTTTTGTTGCAGAATTTTTTTCTTAGAGAAAATAGTCATTTAGATATTGATGATGAAATTAAACTATCGTTTTTAGATAACGATGGGAAGGCATTATCAAAATACACTGACCAAACTGGTCTTGTGATAAAGGGGTTTTTTAAATGGGAGAGCAATTATCATTGTTTGAACGTGAGAGTCGCCATCATGTCATTTTTTTCTCAGGTGGGAACTCAAGCTTTGCTGTTGCCGATTATGTAAAGGAAAAATTCCCAAATGATAACATAGTACTTCTATTTCAAGATGTTAAATGGGAGGATCCAGATCTTTATCGATTCATCAAGGACGCTTCGGATAGGCTACAATTACCTCTCCTTACACATTCAGCAGGATTAAGTCCTATTGAGTTAATGTTCGAGAAGAAATTGCTGTTTAATTCTATGATAGGAGATTGTTCGAAAATCCTTAAAATGAAAGTTGCTTCAGACTTCATTAAAAAGGGAATTGAGCCGCCTGTTGTAGAGTGGAGAAATAAGCATTTCTTAAAAGACGAGAACTTTAGGAACGATCCAATCCTTTACTTTGGAATTGATTTTATGGAGGCTCATAGAATTGACTCCATAACAAAGAATTGGGCTCCATTTCGTGTGCAAGCACCTTTAATCGATAACTTTGTCGATGTGGATGAAGTATTAGATAAATATAACATCAAGCGTGCAAAGTTGTACGATCTCGGTTTCAGCCATAACAATTGCGGTGGAAGATGTGTTAAGGCGGGACACCAACATTACAAGTTACTTTTAAAAACTATGCCTGAACGCTTTAAAGATATCATGGAGAAAGAACATCATTTGAAAGTTTGTGTTTCTGCTTATCGTTACATTACAAATGAAAAAGTAGAAGATCCGCTACCAAAAGATGTTCAAGAAATTATGCTTCAAGAACTGGATGATGCTTATCGTGACTATTTTTACGGTAGGACTAAAAAACCGAAGCTCTATATTCATCCAGGTGCTTCTAGCAGCCATCCTGAAGATTTGGAAATGAAACAGTACGCTTTTATGAAGAAGTCTTATGATGGCGTAAGTATTCCGTATCCAATTCGAGAATTAAAATACGATGTGGAAGGCCCTCCTTTTGAATCGTATTCCTATCCTGGTTACTTTACGAAACAGAGGATAGAGAAAGAGAAGGAGAGAAAAAGGAAGGCTAAAAACAACTCGGTTCTTGAATGTACACTTGATGAATCCGATTTGATCGGAGGATGTGGTTGCTTTTTCGACTACTCGGAGAACCAACCTGAAGAAGAGATTGCTTCTATATTTTAAAAGAATGTTTAAAATAAATGAGGAGTGATGAATTATGATGACCTCTACTATACCAAAAGAGGGAGATAGAGTGTTTATAAAAACGGATGTATGTGAGGGATATGGGACGGTAACTCATGTGGACCATCCTACCATATACCAACATCATTTTCTACCGATCCAGTTAGAATTAGAACAGCCTTATGATGAGTCGGGAGCCACTATGTTTCGTGTAAGTTTAAAAGAAATAAACGGTGGTACTGATAATCCTTATGAAGAATCAACCAAAGAAAAGTTAGACTTAGGAGAAGAGGAAGATGGACAATTAAGTTTGTTCTAAACGGATTAGGGAGTAAGTCATTTTTACAAAGGCTTGCTCTCTTTTTTTGGTAAACTTATGCTTCAGAAAGCTATCGCAAAATATCGACTTTTAGTGTAAGGTAAATTCATCAAATGACTTGTTATTTTAAAGTAATCTTTGATAAAATATGAATATATTAATCTACTTAATTTCTTTTTACGATCCCCGTCACGCGACATAGGGATAATTTATTTAAAATGCTCTTAATTGAGAGAACCAATCTACGTTAGTAGACTTTCTTCGTATTGGCGAAGGTTTATTGGTCTTTCAATTGAGGGCATTTTTTTCGCGCTCAAAAACACCAAACTACTTTTTTAAAAAAAGGAGAGGATTTAAATCGGATCAAACAAATGATTGAAACAGCGAAACTTGTATAAGCGGGTTAATGGACGGTTTAACTGTTAGTGGAATGTGTAGTTTTTTACGCATTCCTTTTTTTATTACTAAAACACCAAATTCAATTTTGAAAAAGGGAGAGATTATTTTGGATAACAACAACCTTGCATTAGGAGAGAAACAAAGAATCAAAGAAGTCATTAGACAATCAAAGGCAAAAAGACGATTGGAATTACAAAAACGTCTTAAAAACTACGTTATTTCAGGAACAATCAATGATAGCATGAGAAATTTCCGTAGCTTTGGTTCTTAAAAATTACTTATTCAAAAGGGAGAGATTCAAAGATGAAAAAAGAAAAAGAAGTGGTTGTAACATTTCAGAAATCAATTATTGTTCACATGCCTGAAGGTTCAACAGAGGAACAAGCTATTAGTAGAGCAGTTGACGTTCACAACGAAGAAATCGAGTTGGGTGATATGTTTGTTTATGGTGAACAAGTTGTAAAGGTAGAGAGTGAAGATTATTCCTCTAACCAAAATTCATTTTTGGATGAACTGGACCATAATGTACGGATTAGTTTAATAAAGTCCTATGACTATTACATTCAGGATGCTAATAACGAAGGACTCTTTGATGAAGGATGGCGACCTGTTTGTATAGAGGAATATTACCATAATGAGTTTCAAGATATCGAGAGTTCTGCGTTTTCTGTGGCATTCCCTGAAGAAGAATACAAGGAAGAATCATTAAATGATTACCTTGTAGTAGTGAACAGTGAGTTTGTTCGCGATACTCAAATTGCGGATTCTCCCGAATCTGACGCAGGGGATGAAGAAGGTTGGCACGATACAACTGGCGAGCATGTTTTAGGCATTTTCAGAGGAACGAATGAGTCTGAGGTTATAGAACAAGCTGCTGTCATTAGTCATATGTCAGGGGAAATGTTGATAGCTTACGAATTAAAAAATAACCGAAAGGGCGGGAGATAGTATGAACTTTTTTGACACCGTTGGAGGCAGAAGGTTTGTAGAAGGAACAATTCCTAAAGGCATTCGTGCTTTAGAGAGTATTGCAAAGGAATTAAAAAGAGGGAATGATCTTTCAGAAAAAAAGATTATCCAAATGAACCCTTACTACGAAACGGTAAAAGCGATTCTTGGATCAAGCGGATATGATTTTACTGATAAAGATGTTCAAACCATTTGCTCCAGGTTAGAAGAGGACATCATAATTCATTCGGCTTTCATGGATCGTTGTAACGAATATATCAATGAATTGTTTGGGGAACACAGAGCTATTTACTTTTGTGAAAGATGTGAAAAAGAATTCAAAAGTAGGGAGCTGGTCGAGGGGGCTGAGTTTTCTTTGTGTCCAAACAAATGCCCTAACCATGAATTGATTGATATTACGGAACCGGAAGTAAAAAAAGAGTATTTCTCAAAAACAGATGAGGAGTGATGAACAGTGGCAAAAACTTATCGTGTGACGATTGAGATTGAAGTGACTGCGGAAACGCCAGAACAGGCTAAAGAGTACGCTTATTATGATGTTGTGGAGTTACGACGTGATGGCTCATTAGAGTCAACCGCTACTCTTTTGTCAGAGAAGGAATAATAACAATAGGAGTGATAATAGTGATGAATCTTAAAGAACAAATCAGAGAAGCAGCTTTCGTTAAAGGTTTATACCTCGAAGAAAATCAAATAGACGATGTTAATAGTAGAGTGGAATCGACTTTATATGAACTTGGTGTTGATCAGATTATTAATGAAACACTGGACAATGTTGCCGAAACTCATAAGTATTTAACTTGGAATGATATCAAGGTTGGAGAAACTTATGTCGTGAAGGACATCGAGGGAGTAAAGAAGAAATTAAGGAATAAAGAGGTTGTTGTTGTTAAAGTTCAAGAAGAAGCTCATAAAACAGTTTCACAACTTATTGTTGAGGACTCAAAAGGAAGTCAATATAACTTACTAGGTCCAAACATGTTGAAAATAAAACAATAACTTTTTATTCACCAAAAAACGCCTTTGACTTATTTATTGGGTCATAGGCGTTTTTTCTTATTACTAAAATCTTAGAGTACAGCTTTCAATTCCTTTGAAACCTTTATAAAATCTTTTACACCTCGGATACAGGAGGGGATAGATTTTACACTTATCAAATGCTCTTTAATCATATCTTCATATGCTGCATGAGGTTCGTTATTGTTTTTGTTTAAATACTCGGTGCATATTTCTCTCATTTTTTCTATATCATTTTTTGTTCTTCTACTCATCATCTTCTCCTTTATAACTCATTTGTTCATTAGCTGAATGTTTGAAGGTATCCAGCCATTAAAGAAGCGAATAACTCTATCCATAAGTAGAGCTGCTTCTTGGCGCGCCGGCTTTTTTCTAAATGTAGGAACTTGCATATAGTTTATTTTCGTTAAGCTGTTGTCTGCGTTTTCTGCATAGTAATGGTAACGGACACTCACTCCTTGACCATTGTTTTGCTCATCATCAGTCATAATACAAAAATAAGCTCGATCTTCACTCCTACCTAAAAATTCAAAAGACCAAATCACTTTATTACCTCCCGTTATTTATTTAATTAACTTAAATGCGTGCGACATAACCAATGCTAAAAGTTCTCTCGTTGACTTCTTTTTAGTTTTTTTTAGGATGTTTCGTATGTGATTTTTAACTGTACTGTCTGATAGATATAGCATATTAGAAAGCTCTTGATTAGAAGAACCATAGATAGACATTATAATGAGTATCTCTTCTTCTCTTTTAGTTAATTTGCAAGGAATTGCGACGTTTTCTCTTACCGTTTCAATATATATTTGATTTGAATTTTCCAAATTTACCTCTAAGCCGTCTAATACGTATGCCATTCTAATCACCCCTTTTATAGTTTTAATCTAGCCAAATTATTTCTTCATTGCTAAGTTTAAAGTATTCCCTGCGATTTTTATTGAATGAAAACTGGTATACTTGATATTTACCATCAATTTTTACATGAATTAGAAAAGACTTATAATCCTTACCCAATATCTCTATTTCTTTTCCACCCTTAGTTTGTATAGCCATTCTTTATCCCACCTTCTTTAAATAGAAGTCATAGTCTGTTCAAGAAATTCTATTGTTAATTAAATTATAATTTTAGTTTTTTAGCGCCAGCAAATTTACAACATGTTAAATTTCTCTTGTCTACTTTTCTTTTTTTTCATACAATGCTAAAATAATCTTATACTTTAACTTTAATTTTCAATCCTTCTAGTCCTAGACACGCGTCAAATGGACCATCTAATGTTTAAATCCGCTCACAAGAGTGACCAAAATCTACGATAATAGTAGGTTCATTTCCATTTTTTATGGAACTATTTTGGTCTTTGTTGTGGGCGTTTTTACGTTCAAAAACACCAAAAATACACTTTCTGAAGGGAGAGATTTAATGGCTAACAGAGTACACTTCCATTACAAAGTATTTACTAATGTACAAAGTAGTGGCCAAAAAACTAACGAGGAAGAAATAGGGTACACCCTAGGTGATGATTATGGTACAACTTTTAATGATACATTTGGGTCTATTATAGAACTTAAAGATACCGTGAATTTAAACAATGTGTTAAAGTACCTCTCAAATCATCATCATGACTTTTTCGTTACCGTTAAAATGAATGGTCTTTACTTTAACGGTGAATGGTATTCGATTGAGGAATTAGAGGAGTTAGAACAAATTGAAAGCGTCCCTGTTTAAAAGGGGAGAGTGAGGAACGAATGACGATAATGTTGTTCGTTCTTTTTTTATTTCATAAGGAAGGAGAGGGAACGCTTGAAAGCCGACCTTAACAAATTCTTTTTGAGAGTGAGTGAACTGTCTGTTCGAGAAGAAAAAGTCGAACCAGTAGAAAGTGCCATGAATGTTCTTTATATAGCTTGTTATTCAGCACAATCAAATGTAGGAGAAGTTGATTTTAGCTCTTTTGATTTAAGTGATGTGGATCGAGCTATGGATGAACTGGTGAGTTATGAATCAGATGATTGCACTGATGATGAATTAACCAACATCGATAATCTGTTGACTGAAATTAACAGAAAAGCTCATCTGAAAAATATTGCTGATTATGATTTGAAACCACGAAAGAAAAAGCGTCGGTTCTTTTAAATCAGAGGAGGTTTTTAACTATGGGGAAGAGTTTATTCCTAACATCAGAAGTGCTATTCCGGCACATGCTGACTTTGGATAATTTAGCAATTGCTAAAAGACTCCATGATTTAGGGAAGCCATTTCCAAGTGATCGTTGTTTCGTAGCGGAATTCGCAAAGCAAGATAGCTTCTTCTATGATGGGCTCCGTCTATTTTTTAATTGCCCAATTTGCATTGAGGATGACAGAGGATTCGAAGATAGCTTCGAACCTATCATTTTTACTATTCGCATTCCACTCGTAGAAGAATGGTATCAGTTAACTCAACATCTTTCAGATGAAGAGGCAACAAAGGAGAAAGATTGGATTTTATCACCAATCAAAGAACTTTGGTGCGACTATTTTGAAGTTAATGTTTCCAATACATTTACTGAATTCGGTTTAAATGTACTGGTTGAGGGAGATTTTGGGTTCTTTCAAGGTTTTTTCGATGATTACGATGACTTCTATAAACGATTAGAAGAGAAGGTTATCGAAAAGAGAAACAAAGTGAGAGAGGATGAGAGCTATGATAGCAACTCAAATAACCATTCCAGAAGACAACTCGCTAGTTGAAGTCAAAAGACTACAAAACCAACTAGTCGTTGGAGAGAGTAAAATCCGATTGAGAGAGCTGCTTTTTGCCTTAATGGAGATGATAGAGCCTGAAGAGCTATTGGAAATTGTCGTCAATCATGGTGGCATGATAGAAGAAGTTCTTGAGCCTATCATATCAGAGAAGGACGAAAAAAGCATTATGCGCCTACTCAACATTTTTTATGAACGCGCTAAAAGTGAAGAGAATCTTTCCGTGGTAGGACAGATATTTAAGACTACTGCTCAAAGGTTCGATATTTCCCAATTAGCACCTGAAACATTGAGTCAGTTACTATCTCTTGTTTTACAAAGAGTGGAGGACCTCAAAGAGCCTGAAACATTCGATTTCCTATTTCTAACACTCTTAGAACGATTGAATGTAACAGATGCAAAGGGAGAGTTAGTGACAAGAGTTCTTCAGTCAACCTTAAACATAGCAAAAAAGGAAGAACGTCAAGATGTCATAAAATCGATGTTCCATATCCTTGCGGGTAAAGCTGAACAAGATTGGGTAAGGTCTGTTCTTGCTCCATATCTAAAAGAAAGAAAAGTAGTCCGTAGTCCTATTCTCCCAAAGAACTGTGTTCTTTATATGGAGGAACTCGATGGCACTAAAATATGTGTGATTGAAGTGGATAAACAGAAGTTTGATGTTAAGTACCACAACACCGAATACGAGAATGTCGGTCATCCAAAAATGCTGTTTGAATTCCATGTAACACCTCAGCAACGGATTAGAACAGCTCGTATTTACGCTGTTAAGGATACAGTCATCAAACCTGAGACTAAGATATATCGTTATCCGTTTAGCAACGTCTACGGTGATTTTAGAGCTTGTTGGCCTGATATTTATGGGGAACCCATAAAAGATATTCACCAACTGACAACAAAACCATTTTTATTCATCAACAGCCCTTCAAACGATCACCTTTATAGAGGCAAAAACTTAAGAGATGTATTTGCTTCATTACAAGGTAAGAGCTTTGATGATTCGTTGCTAGAAGAAACTGGTTTAACGGTAAAAGAGCAAATTATGGCTTAGTTATTATTTAAATTCAAATAAAAAATTACCTATTAAAATATGGGAAGGGGAAATTTAAATGTCTAAAAATGTATTGGATCAATTTTTCGCTGATAATGAGGAAAAAGAAGTAGAGGTTACAACTCCAGAACCTAAGCAAGAAGAGGAAACTAAAGTCGAATCTGTTGAAGCCAAGGCGCAAACAAATAAAAAGAAGGAAGAAGATTTAGCTGTTACTTCTGATGGACAATTTAGTTTGTTTGGAGATGATTTTATTTCTGCTGCTGATCCAAAAACAGAAGAGAGTAAGTCTAAAACTGATCAAAAGGAAAAGAAAGAGGAGGAAAAAGAGGAACCAAAGAAGGAATCTAAATCTAAGGCTACTTCTAAAAAAGGATCTTCTAGTACAACAACATCTACCTCTAAGGGTAAAGGTGGTACAAAGAAGTCTGCTACCACTAAAGTGGACCCTAAAACCTTTAAGGTTGAAGGAGATTGGACTGTACATTACGCTGCTCAAACTTTCACTGTAGATCAGTTCTTCGACCCAATGCCGACTTCTGGAGAAGTTACTTTAGAAGAACTCCGTCAAAAGATGGAAGAGGAGTTTTTTGAAATGACAGAGGCACGCACGAAATGGGATCTTCGCGATAAAAAGAAAAAGAGAGTATACCCGGATGTATCTGGAACCGCTAAGGGGTTGATGTAATTGGGTATTCGAGGATTCTTTTGGAAAGGTAGCGAATTTCTCAAAGCAAGAAACCTAAAGCCTTTAAATGTTATAGCTGGTCAAGACGGCCAACTATACGAAGTTAGGGATAATCCTTTTGGTCGATTGGTGACTAAAAAGACGTATGTAAGAGAGCTTGAGGAAATAAAACCTGGCTTTCAATATCGTCTACCGAAAATATCAGGGGATATTCTAACTCAAGTCCTTTCCTTTTTCCGAACGTATTGTACGGATTGGGAACAAAACGAGGTTATGGTACAGCTGTATTATGATAGAGAAACTCAAGAGTACATTGTTGAGTGTCCTTATCAAAAGGTCAATAAAGTTCATATTGACGCTGAGTATGATACTGAATACATGCATAATGACCGTTATGTACGAGTGATGCATATTCACTCCCATAACAGCATGGAGGCTTACTTTTCAATCACTGATGATGAAAACGAAAAAGCATTTATGCTATATGCAGTAGTCGGTAGATTACAAGATGATGAACCACAAATGAAGTTGCGAGTTGGGTGTAATGGAGAGTTTATTTCACTCCCATTGGATTATATTTTTGAAAATCCAACACTTACACCAACAGACACTTCTTATCCTGAAGAGTGGGACGATAGGGTTCAAATAGTAGACTAAACTTAAGGGGGAAGCTTTATTGCTTTCTCCTTAAGTTTATATCTAAAGAAAGGGGAATATTCATATGCCAAAACCATTAGTCATACAAGAAAAGCGACGTATTTTACTCCAAATAATTATTGCTGGAACTGGCGCGAATGGCAGCCACTTCCTTAGAAATATTCTTCAAAACATTAGAGCTAAACTTGATTCCTTTTCACATTCTTCCGTTCCAACATTAGATGTAGATATTACGATTGTAGATAAAGACAAAGTAGAACGTAAGAATCTTGGCAATCAACTCTTCGATAAAGATGATATTGATGAATATAAGTGTGTAGCTTTAGCGGAGAGATACGGGGAACACTATAACTTGGATATCAAGAGAGTTACTGAGTATATTAAATCGATTGATATGTTAAAAGCTTTATTTCCACCAATTGAAGATATAAGTAACGAAACTCAAGTTATTCCGATTCTTTGTGGCATGGTTGATAATAATAAAAGCCGACAATTGTTTGATGAATTTTTTAACTTACCAGACGTGGATAATCTTATTTACCTCGATCTCGGTGTTGAAGGAGTATCTATTACGAACAAAGCTACCAACCAATTGACAGAGGATGAAAAACGTTCTATTCGAAACTCAGGGTTTGGCGGCCAATGTGTAGTAGGAGTTAAAAACAGAGGCGAAGTCATCCTTCCACCAGTCGGAAGTGTTTATTCAAATATATTAGAGGATGCAGGTTCATCTTTTCCAGACGAAAGTTGTGGAGAAGCAGTGATCAACAACCCTCAGCGTGTAGACACGAATCGTTTAGCCGCTGAAGTTGCTGCAACGTATATAAATAACCTTTTACACACAGGTAGTATTTATAGCCATAGAATTGAATTTAATGCTCAATATGGCGGTAGTAGACCTGTATTTATTCAAGACGAATCAATCAATAAGTTAAAAGAAGTTCGCCAAAAAGGGAGTAATAGATAAAGATAAAAGGGAGTGATCTTAGGATCGCTCTCTATTTTTCATGTTAAAAAGTAAGTGTAATTTAAAATAACGGGTATTCGGATTATCGTGTGGAAAGAGGGCTAAAATGAACCCTCTTCCATTGCTTTAGTAAGTGTGGAAATGTCAGCTCCATAAACTTTCTCATAGACCCATTTAAAAGTAGGAGGTCTAAGTGGTATGTTTCTTAAATCGTACATTTTATCGAAGGTTGTAGATACTTCTTTGAATTTCTTTTTCTTCTTGGTCTTACGATAGCCTTGAGTAAAAAGTATTTTAGCTCTGAGAGCTTCAAATGAGTAGCCACGACCAACATGATTCATTGTCTTAATGAGGCGGTTCAAGGATTCTGTATAAGCGTTTGTGATAGATACGTTGAAGTAGTTAAAGATCTCTTCTTCCCAGTTGGTCATGGACTTAATGAGTGGATCAAAGTAAGGCATTAATTCCTTGGGTATCTCAGTCAGCCAAGATTGATAGAGTTGGTAGGCTTCGTCCATAGATTCAGCTTCATAAATGTCAAAGAACCTCTCTTTCAACTCATACCCAATACCAAGTAGAGGGAAGTTGTCAGTCCAAATCTGTAACTTTAGTTGATCATCAAAATCGTTTAACTCACTTTTTCGTGTAAGGAGCACATAGCGATCCTTTTTAAGTTGCCTGCGTTCTTTAGCAGTAATATTCTCGCGGTTCGCTTTTCGTATCTTTTCAAGAGCCTCATTAGCCATTTTAACAACATGGAATTTGTCAATAACGACTGTAGCATTTGGAATCACTGTATGAACAGCCCTTCTATAGGGGTTCCACATATCCATTGCCACATACTTAATTCTGCTATGGTTGGACAGTTGTGAAAGATAACGAATAACGGTATCCTGATTACGATTCCGTAAGAGGTCAACCACAGTCCTGTTCTCAACATCAGTAATGACACATCGGTAGTTTCGTAGAAGGTGAACTTCATCAATACCAAGCCATTTAGGGGCTTTGATGTCTTGCTTTTGATCTAGGCGAGCTACATATTCTTGAAAGATGTTACGAACTGTTTTTTCATTGACACCGATATCTTCTGCAACGTTCGTAAAAGGCTTTTTGAGACTGGTCTGCTCAATCCACTTAATCAAACGTTTAGTAACTGATCGACTATCATCCATATAAGGTAACATTTCAAAGAATGTTTCGTTGCATTCACGACACTTATAACGCTGTCGTTTAATAAGTATTCCTACACGTTTAGCATGCATTGGCAAGTCAAAGAATAACTGATTCTTCTTACCATGCTTATACAAGTTCGGAACAGTACCGCATTTTGGACAGTAAGAAGGTGGTGGAGAGGTCGTCTCCACCAGGAACCTGTAATCATCCTCACTTTCTGTCATATCGAGAATGTTTAATTTTGGGAGATTAAGCATATTTGTTACCATTTATTCCGTTCCTTCCTAGCCATACAATGAAGATACGCATATTCAATTCTTAATGAATTCAGGAAGGCTCTGATTTACTTATCATTCATTTTTAATTCTAGTCAATCGCATTCCATTTAGGGTTACAAGTAAGGTTGCCCCTACATCGGCTAAAATAGCTAACCATAATGGTAGCCAGCCTAAAATGATAAAGAGTATAGCAATTAATTTAATGCCAAGAGAAAATGTAATATTTTGCTTTATAATTTGCAGTGTTTTGCGACTCAAGCGTATCGTGAAAGGTAATTTACTAATATCATCAGCCATCAAGGCGATATCTGCTGTTTCAAGTGCTGTATCTGTTCCAGCACCTCCCATAGCAACTCCAACCGTAGAGGCAGCAAGAGCTGGTGCATCATTTACGCCATCACCAACCATGGCTACCTTGCCATTTGCTTGTTTAAGCTGTTTAATGACTTCTAATTTATCTTGAGGTAACAGTTCAGCTTTAACTTCCGTCATTCCTAATTGCTCGCCAATTGCTGTTGCGGTTAATTTATTATCCCCTGTTAACATCACCGTTTTCTTGATACCCAGGCGATGTAAGCTTTGAATAATATCTTGGCTGGTTTTACGAATTTCATCTCTTACAGCAATTAAGCCAAGGATGGTTGTTTGTGTAGCAACGACCATAGCCGTTTTACCCTCTTGTTGCAACTGACGAATCTTTTCTATTACTTCCTCACTTATAACATTAGACAGTCGTTCCTTGATTAATCCTGGGCTCCCAACGTAATAGGTCTGATTGTTAACCGTTGCTTGAATTCCTTTTCCTGTGATGGAATGAAATTCCTCAATTTCATATTTAGAAAGGGCTTCGTTATTTTGTTCTGCTTTACGGACGATAGCCGTCGCCAATGGATGCTGTGACCCTTTTTCAATTGCAGCTGCAATAGTGAACCATTCTAAATGGTTATTATGAGTTTCTGTATTTAGAGAAATGATATCTGTTACTTCAGGTATTCCTTTGGTTAATGTCCCTGTTTTATCAAAGGCGATAGCAGATAATGCTCCTGCTTCTTCTAGGTAGACACCGCCTTTTATTAAAACTCCGTTTCTTGCAGCATTACCAATGGCTGTGACAATCGAAACAGGAGTGGAAATGACTAAGGCACATGGGCACGCCACAACGAGCAATGCTAAACCCCTATAAATCCACTCTTCCCATATACCACCAAAAAACAAGGGTGGTATCGTGACCATTCCTAAGGCGATAACCATCACAGTAGGTGTATAATACTTGGCGAAACGGTCAACAAACGCTTGTGAAGGGGCACGCTCTGATTGAGCTTCTTCGACCATATGAATGATTTTTGCTATCGTTGTGTCTTCACTTTTTTTGGTCACTTCAACTTCAAGGAGTCCTTCTTCATTTAATGTGCCTGCAAATATTTCATGATCCATCGCTTTTGTTACAGGAATGGATTCACCTGTAATCGCAGCTTGGTTAACTGAGGAATGCCCTTTAACAACCCGACCATCCATGGCGATTTTTTGTCCAGGCTTAACAATCATGATATCCCCGATTTGGATTTCCTCAACAGGGATCTGCATTTCTTGTCCGTTTCTCTTAATGGACGCTTCTTTAGGGGCAATCCCCATTAAAGAACGGATAGACTGCCGTGCTTTATCCATCGAATATGTTTCCAACCACTCACTGATGGCAAAAAAGAAAACAACTGCTGCTCCTTCTGCCCATTCTCCAATGACTGCTGCTCCAAGAATCGCCACTGTAATTAATGTCCTCATATCAAATTGTAAGCGAACAAGGTTTTTAAATCCTTGAATAAATAAGGTAAATCCACCAATCACAATGGATGATGCAAATGTTAGAACAGGAATCAAGCTGTCCTGACCATATATGAAGTAAAAGATCAATCCTAATACCAGCAAAAGACCAGAAATAAAGGTTCTGATTGCTCCTTGATTTCTCCATAACGGGATACGAGTCAATTCTTCATTTTCATGTGCAATTTTTAAGTTTTCAAATGATCCTGCTTCCTTTAAGTCCTCAATCGAGGGGGTACCATATACCGTTATTTTAGATGTGGCAAAATTGACTTGAGCATCTTTGACATTTCGTAGTTTCTTTACGTTCCGCTCAAACTGAGCAGCACAATCCGCTCAGGTGAATCCTTGAACGTTATACGTTTTCTTTTCCGCTGTCTCCATTACTTTCCACTTCTTTCTTCATGATGTTGATATGCCATCACAATAAGTTGTTTAATGTGTTCGTCATCTAAAGAGTAAAAAACTAACTTCCCGTCTTTACGGTATTTTGCCAAACCCATATTCCGTAACAATCTAAGGTGGTGTGAAGCTGTTGCTGTTGTCGATCCTATAATATGGGCAACATCACACACACACAATTCATTCTCTTGGCTAAGGGCATAAGCAATCTTCATTCTGGTATCATCAGCAAGTGCCTTAAACATACGTGCCATGACTTGTATATCATTTGAAATGATTGACTGTTTTAAACGACTGACTTTTTCTTCGTCATAACAAAAAATTTCACATTCATCTTTAGCAGGCATTTCATTTCACCTCTCATTCAAATACTCATTTGATTATTATAATAACTGATTTTATTATTATGTTCAAATGATTATTTGAATGTTAAAGAAAAAAATCCAGTAAAATTTACTGAACTTACATCACCTTATTTTATTTATTTGTGATTTCCACACGATTATCCGATTTATAATTTTATAATATCAACCTCCAGAAATAATTTTTCCACACGATAATCCGAATACCCAAAATAACATAAAGCAGGAAATTTGTATTTATATATGTCATAAAAATAAAACGGTAAGGTTCTTTTAGAAAATTATTCTCAGCTAGACCGTTTATGTTATAATAAACGTATAATTGCTCTTAATTTTCTTTTACCTATTTCTCGACACGCGTTGAGATTACTTGATTTTTTAAAATAGCTCTAATCAGAGGACCAATCTGTCTTTTTTTAGATGGAAATTGCTTGAGTGGTCTTGTGATTAGGGCTTTTTTGCGTCCTAAAACACCAATACTTTTTTAAGGAGATGATTCTTTTGAACAGAAAGAAAATCGGAGCTGTAGCTGTTGACTCAGGACAATTGATGATTATTGACCCTTGTTACATTGAGTCTTATTGGGAGAAAAATGAGAATGTTGAACCTGAAGGAATTGAATTTTGGGGTGGAGATGCTGAACAGATTGTTGAGCATTTTAATCTCGAAGAAACTTATGGAGTTCAATCCAATGAAGGGGGTTCTTATACTGTTCTTACTGGTGATTATAAAGATTTATCTAAGGAAATCGGACAGTATGCGAATCAAAACAAACTCGGCTTAATAGTAACTGAGTATTCTCCAGGGAGTACTTATAAGCAGGTGAGTGACGCTAATATGAACCAAGAGAGAACAGGTGCATGCATTCATGGTCATGGCGGTTTTCCTCTAGGTCTTTCATTCGCTTCGGGATATGGCGATGGACTTTATGATGTTTACGCTACATATAACGAGGATGGCGTTATTGTAAAAGTTGAAATTGAAATGGACTAATAGTCAAGTAATTTTTGAAGCAGGAAAAGGACGTCCTGCTTCTTTTTAATTAACTTAAATTAATAAGGAGGAATTACGATGTTATCAAGTATTATGTCATTTGAGGATCGTGGAAAATGGGGTAAATCAAACTATCGAGGGAATTGCAGCGGATATATTATTAAAGGGTTATTGGACCATTATCAACCAAAACACTTTCTTGAAGTGTTTGCCGGAGGTGGAACAGGATTTGATGTTGCTAAGGAATTAGGATACAAAAATAGCACCCATCTTGATCTCAACCCAAAGTATGGTGGTTGGAACGCACTTACTGATGAAGTACCAGAAGGAAGTGATTTTGTATTCCTTCACCCGCCATATCACAATATCATTCAGTATAGTGGGAAAATGTGGGGTCAACCTCATCCTGATGATTTATCTCGCTGCAAAACGTATGACGAGTTCATTAAAAAGCTAGATCTAATCCACTCCAAGGTTTATTCAAGCCTTCGTAATGGAGGAAGAATGGCCATTTTAATTGGAGATGTTCGTAAGAAAGGAGAATACTTCTCTATTCAAAGGGACATGGCATGGATTGGTCAATTGGACGCACATATTATAAAAGCTCAACACAATTGTGTCAGCGATAACAGAAGATATGCTGGCAAGTTTATCCCGATTCAACATGAACATTTATTAGTGTTTAAAAAAGGGAATTTATGGATTGTGCCTGTTGCAGTAACGAAAAAAGCGTCGCAAGATTTACGTCATTCTTTAAAGGTTACTTGGAGGGATCTTGTTCAAGCTTCTTTAGAAGAACTTGGTGGATCTGCAACGCTTGAGAATTTATATGCTGTTATTGATGGAACCGCTAAAGCGAAGAAAAACAACTTTTGGAGAGAGAAAGTGCGCCAAACCCTTCAAATAGGGAAAGAGTTTAAGCCCGTTTCAAGAGGTCATTGGACTTTAAGTAATGGTGCTCAAATGGTCGCTTAGACATTTAATAAAGGACAGGCTTCTAATAGGAGTCTGTTCTTTTTATTACAAAGGAGGAATCTATATGAAATTTAAAATGTGGAAAGGCAAAGAGCAGTATAAAGGTGATCCTGGTGTATGGTGTTTGTTTGCTACGACAACAAAAAGAACTAGTATCACGTTCTTTAATAATCCACCCGAGAGCGTAGATCATGTGTGCAAAGGCTACCTGAATGGACGTTTCGGTAATGTAACCAGAGAGGACCAAGTGAGATTTATAAAGAGAAGGTTCAAAGAGGAAATCGTTAAATTCCAGTAATACAAAACCAAAACTTTTTAATAAAGGAGAGATTCTCAATGATAGTTACTAAGCAAAATTTTGAGGAAGTTGCTCATACAATATGTGCAGGAGTTTATAGTGCTCAAAAATATAATAAAGAGTGTTTTGGTATGTCAGACCTTTGGTTTGCCCATACCATGACGGAGTGTTTAGAAGATTTATTAGACCACATTGAAAATGCAGGTTATGATATCGTACATTTGGCATCTCGTATATGGAATCAACATGGTTACTTCTTAAAGGTTGAACCTAACCATAAATTGAAGCAACAGCTTGATGATGAGTTTGAAATCTCAGGTTTGCTTATAGAAAAGTATTATCACTATTGCAAAAACATAACAGCTGATAATATTGAATACTTCAACAAAAATACTATTAAACAAGGAGATGTTATACGTACATCTTTTCACATTGATGATATTGAAGAATCTCCTTATTATCTAAAAGTTGAAGATGTTGAATATATCAAAAGCGGAGCGTATATCAAAGGAATGATTGTTGATGGTCCACACAAACCTAAAGAGATAATCATATCTCCTTACTCACGATTTTTACTCAATTAGTTTTAGTTGAAGTAGAATAATAAAGACTTAGGAGAGTGGTTATTATGACTGCTATTAATTTTGCTTTTGATTATATTTATAATGAAAAACAGCCCACAGAAGATTATAAGTCGTATGATTTTTCAACGATAAAACCTTCTTCGGATAAGATAAGCTCTTTATACAGAGGGCTATATTTCAGTACAAAGGAACATTACGATAGTTTTATGGATTCGATTAGGGAAGGAACTCTAATAACAAACCAATTAACATCATGGACAACCAGTGAAGTTGTCGCATTGCAATTCTCTTTAATGCGGTATTTCAGTGCTGAAAAGCAAGGTTACTTTGGTGTTATATTAAAAACAACAGGCATAACAAGCAATCGGGTTTTGTTTGATGGGGAGTCAGCACATTACCAATTCTTTGAAGAAGAAAGGGAAATCCCTGCAAAAAAACCGTATATTGACGAAAAAGAATATGTATTATTACCGTCAAATTATGATGTTGAAGTTTTTTATGAGTTCAGCTATGAAGAAGCAGCTAGGAAAGCTGAACGAAAGTCAGTAAGTTGAAAACAATCTCATTTATGTTAGTAACTTATAACAAAAGTGTTGGCTTATCAGTCAATGCTTTTTCCTTTTTCTTCTTTGTGCTATACTTTACCTATACTTTAATTTACTTAATTCATTACTACCTAACTTCAGTCACGCGACAGAAGGATTTTAATTTTTAAACCGCTCTAAATGAGTGATCAATCTACTTACCGTAGACATTTCATGTTTTTTTGCATGGGATCATTTTGATCATTGATTTGGGTGCGGTTTTTTTGCGTCCAAAAACACCAATTACTTATTTACAAAAAGGAGAGATGTACACATGAATCATGTACAAAAAGCGTTAAAGGTAACAGAGGAGTATCTTTTTAATTTCTCAGATGTAGAGAAAGGGGATAATGTTTGGGGGACAGTTAATGATATTGAGGTTGATGACTTAGCTTGTTTATTCCAGCACTTAGTCATTGAAGGTGTTGTACCACATACACTTAACCTTCACTATACTCAGTCCAATAACGAATATTCTTATGAAGATATGTCCTCTCGCGTTATTGTTTTTGATGGTCTTGATGTCGTCACCGTTATGTATTTCGATGAGTTAATCGTAGAAAATAACGGTCACTATCGAGGTTTATCTAAGGAAGGAATGACAAAGTTAATAAATCAAATCTTCGAAATCAAATCAGATTTTGAAGAGAAATCTTCTGAATACCCTGTTTTTAAGCAAGGGGAAGAAATTGAGATTAAGGTAGCCGGACAAGGCGACCCTATCAAAGTTGAATTTGATGGATGGCAGCAAAAGCCTGATAGACCCAATGGAGCATTCTTACTAGCTGTTCATGACGGTGTGAAACGTGCAATTAACGACCTGTTTATTCGGTCATTAAACGGTCAACCATTTGAACCATTAGAACAATAAGCTAAGTAAATTAATAATCGAGCAAGAGCTGAGTGAAGAAGTCCTTTTTTAAGGGCTTCTTTTATTTTTTTTGAGAGGGTGATATCATGGAAGTTTTATCAATTGAACTTAACGAACTTGAGGAACAACGTTATGAATTTAAAGAACTCAACAATAGAATAGCGATTATCGAGGATTTAAAAAGTCATAACAATGAAACTAGACGTATTTGGACCTACTTAAAAGAATACCATTGGGATTTTTGTGGTGTGGTTCGAGGAATGTCAGCTATATTTAATCAAGATATATACGACCTAGTTCTCCATCACTTCGTTAATGACGAACCAATGGAAGGGTTAATGGGAGAGAACACTAACCTTTATTGGACAGAATTTTTCAGTCCTGAGAAGCCTGTAGGCGCTTTTTTTCGTAAATTAGAGAATAGAGGATATAAAATATATATACCTGAACAAGCCTTCACAGATGCTTATTTTCAGAGTTTGAGTGATGAATGGGATTGGCACTTAGAATCCCCTAAACACAAATTTATGATATGGGCTAAACATCAAAAGGCAACATTTCTCATTGAAGTTTTTATAGACATGTCATTACGTCCATATGGTGTTAAGGGAGCTTTAAAGTGGCCATCATTGAAGGAAGATATCGAATTCACTCAACATTCTCTTTTTGTAATTGATGAACCATCTAATGAAAAAGAGGATATTATGCTACCTGTTATGGGTGAAGAAATGAATATACTGGGCGATGTAGATGATGATGTTCAAGCTATAACAGATGAAGCGATTCATGATATTATGACAAACCATGATCATGTTTGCTTGGCTGTAAGTGGTGGTAAAGATTCTTACACTACTATGCTAAAAGTCATCCATTATCTACTCAAACATCCAGAGTGTGATACTAGCGTATCCATTGTAACTTCGGATACAAGAGTGGAAAACCCACTTTTATCTGAGCATATCGTAAAAATGAGGGAAGCTGTTCTTTCTCTCGATTTGTCCATTGACTTCCGAATTGTACAACCAAAAATAGACCAAACATATATGGTTTTGGTGTTCGGAAAAGGATATGTTAGCCCTAATAATTTATTTAAATATTGCGTGTCACGGTTAAAGGTAGATCCTTCCCGTGAATACCTAGAAGAACTGGCTAATAGATATTCTAAAGTGTGCCTTGTACTTGGTTCTAGGGATACTGAAAGTGCTGCTAGATCTCGTAGCATAAAAAAACACTTCGGCGAAGGGTTTTACGGTGAGCATCCGATTCCCGGTATTCGTACCGCTTCACCAATTAGACATTGGACAGCGACAGAAGTTGTAACTTACCTTGTCAGATACCCTGCTCCGTGGAAAGATTATGGAAACTACCATCTAATCAATCTATACGGTTCAGCGGCGGGCGGGATAAGTGAATGTCCTTCTGGAGCGGCAGTGACGAATGAGAACGATGCCATAAGCTCATGTTCTGGTTCTGGATCACGTATGGGTTGTTGGTCCTGCACGGTGGTAAAAAATGACATTTCCCTTCATAACATGGCTTTGGACTATCCGGAGCTATCGAAATATATTGAAATGCGTAGTTATTTTAAAGCAATTCAAGATATACGTTATGGTGGAAATACAGGTTATCAACGACAACGAACCTTCGCAACATTTCGTAACGGTTTAGGTGATCTAACCATTGATATTCGGACATTACTACTCCAAAAAATGAAAAAATTGGAGATACCAATTGAGGATGAGGAAGTGACAGAGATTTATAAAGAAGTTCAAAAACGAGAAGTGACAGAAGGAATGCCTGTTACTAAGCGCTTTCGCGATCTTCTTATGAGTTTCTACACGGTACATCCTGGTGTTGTCGGTGCTATGTACAATCCCATTTGGGACCCTTTCGGAACAGGCGTAGACCAGTTTACAGAAGATGACAAAGCAGCGATAGAACGTGTGTTAAGTCGGAGAAATAAATAATCATAACAAAAACCTGAAGTGCTGACTAACTTGTACTTCAGGTTCTTTTATTTTAAAGGAGTTCCCAATCATCTCCTGAGTTGCGATTTAAGGAAACATGTTTACCGTTTATGTCAACATGAACACTTCCTGCTTCATCCACAAAAAGTATTTTACCTATATCCCCTCTTTTGGCAAGAGTGTATGTGTTAGACCTTAAAAGGAGGATAGAACTTCCTTTTTCGTATCTGTCTAAGTTGTCCATTGATCCTCTGGAATCATCAATCTTAATGTTGTGCTTCATGATGCCTCCTCCTATACTTGTTTATATAATATTATTTTTACCACTACTATTTGTCTAAATAAATAGAAATAGAACATTATAATAATTCGACTTTTTTCGACAAGGTTTTATACGACAAACAAAGCGTTAACTAAAAGTATGTTTATTTAAACATCCCTCTTACTTATGTATATCGGCTTTTTTTCGATTTTTTAAAGAACAAACGCAAATTGTCCGTCGTGCTCATTTAATTTTATTTTGACCTCTTCTTTAATTCGTTCAACAGCAGGGTGGGGAGGATTGTTCTTTAATTGTTCTTCCCGTTCTTTCAGGAACATTATATTCGCTTCTTCAATTTCCCTGATCCGTTCTTTTGTAAACTTGTTCATTTTACCGAAAGGAGGGTTACTTAATACCTGACTAAACGAAAATTCTCTGCATTGAGCTTTTGTGATTTCCCACTTCATTTCATTTGCTAACGTATCCCACGATGTGCTCATTTCATTTTCATATTTAAATATCTCACGCTTACTTAAATCTAATGGATGCACATAAACATCTATATGCACACTATTTTCGTTAAAAATATCTTTAGGTGCTGTAAACTCGCCGATTAGAGCGTCACCACAATATAATCGTGTGTTAGTATTAAACTCAAAGTACGTGTTCATACGCTGTTCTTCTTCTGAAAAATGGAGGCCGAAAACAGGTTGTGGAACATATAAAGCCCAGGGCAAATAAAGAAAGTATTGTATAGCTGCTGCTTTTACCATTAAAGGATTAAGGTCATTAGATATTATGTTAAGACTATTGGATGGCAATGTCATAGCGCCTGCTCCAGCGGTGGGCTCAAAGACCGACTGTATGCGTTGGTGATGGTTGTCGTCCCCTTCAAGGATTTTGTTCATCATCTGAGTTATATTTATGGGAGTGGGAAAGTACCCTGCTAACCCTTTTGCTCCATGTTCTGACAAAAAGTGCGAAAGGTAATCTGACGGATACATGAGCATTAAAGTAATATCAAATTCTTCATTGAACTTAGACCATAATTTATCACTGATTCTAGGTTTCCTATTGAACCACGCTATTCCAAGAGAATAACCAACCCAATCTAAGAAGTCTTCAGCGCGTTTACCTTCAGCATAAGCATGATTCATACATTTCTCTAGCATTTTATTAACACTATCTTTATCTTCAAAATCGGAAAAGGGACAATCAGGGACATTATCAGATGGATCTAATCTCCCTTTATTGATGATGTTAAACCATGCCAGCCACCGTCCGCGTATCAATGTTTCTAATTTCATTGTAATACCACGATTCCAACCGAATTTCTTCTCTGAAATAGGATTGGTAGGAGGTGCTATGTATAAGGGGTGTGCTTCTATTAACTGACTATTCGTTTGTCTATTTAATATATCTTTTGCATCTAATTTGGAAAAAAATTGATTGAGAGCTTTTTCACCAACTGATATCTTCTTTTTTGTAGAACTTCCTTCGATAACTTTTAATTGATCTTTGAAGTTTTCCTCTGATTCAAAAGCATAAATAAGTTTCTCGGATAAACTCATGAGTGAACTCCCCTTTGTATAAAAAAGTTTTGGTGTAATTCAATTGTAAAATGAGAGGGGAGGGGGGAGCGAATTTTGAAGGGTGTTGATTTGAAATAAAGTTTGATCAAAAGATAGGGACTTTCACCATAAAAATGTTGAAAAATCTATCTTTTTAGATTCTTTTGATCAAACTTTATTCAAAAATAAGCGGTTAAACCGTAGCAAAAATTAAGGTTTTAATCAATCTTTTTTCAAAAGAGATAAATAGACATTGCTGATTTATCAGTGTTTGCGGTCTATTTATTATCGGACTTTTTTATAAACCTACAAAGGGGTTAAAATTAGAGGGGGGAAAATCATATTAAAAGGCTTAGAGAATTTATTTATCTCTAAGCCTGCTCCATAAACACCTTTATAGATAATTATTTTTTGAGGAGTTCAACTTTATATTCTTACGGTGCTGATATCTCTATAAATTCATAATCTGGACGAATTGATCTAATACCATCTTTTTCTTCAGAACCAACTTCAACAATTATATTGAATATATCTGATGTACTAATATCCGTTGCTTTATTAATATCTAGATCAATTATAATAGCTCCCTTTCCGCCTCCAGTAGGGATATAGTTCCTACCCGTTCCAATTTCAATCATCGTGGTCAACTCATATCTTTCACTTTCAGTATTCCATATAGCTATGTAATTTTCAGGTTTTTCCTCATTTTTTTCTTCTGGATAACTACTTGTTACGTTAGAAATGTTCCATTTTTCAGGGATATAGAAAGCAACTCCCCCCCAATCATCTGGATCGATTTCAATCAATGCAATTATTTGTGCGTGCTCTGGAACTTCTTCTCCATAAAGAAATACTGTCCCTCTTACTGATGTATCTAATTCAGTAGATTCTGATTTCACATGGAAGTCTTTGTATTGGATTATTTTATTGTTTATTGTTACATCATCAATATCATCTAGAACTCGGTTACAGCCACTTAATATTGCCGTTAACACTATGATGGTTATAAAGAGTGTCCAAAAGTGTTTCATAGTTACCTCCAATAAGATAAATTTTGATGGTTATAGCACTTCATTCTTTTATGATACTATAAACAATTTGCTTACATTGTGTAAATTTATATGAAAATACTTTTCACTATCCTTTTTTGGGGTAAAATGGTAGTATTATTATCAAACAATTTTTATTATTTATATTTTTTAAATAAATATTGGGGGATGTTATTATGATAGGTAATCGCTTAAAAGCACTAAGACTTAAAAAACAACTTACACAAGATGAATTGTCATATGGAATTATATCCCCTTCTTATATCTCTCAATTTGAAAATGATAAGAAAGCAATACCGAGATACATTGCTAAAGATCTTGCTAAAAAATTAGATGTTTCTGTTGATTACCTAATCGGTGAAGATTTACAAAAAGAAGTTTCAGAACTAAAAATAAAATTCGTTGAACTTTTTAATTTAATAAATGAAAAAAAATATACAACATTTGAACAAGAATTAGATAATTTGAAAAAGGAACATAATGAATCAATGAATCACCCTGATATCCGTACACATGTTATTCTTTGTTATCTGTTTATTGAATTCAAAAAAAAGAATTTTAATACTACTAAACAGATGATTTCAGAATTAAAGGATGACGATATACCTATTGAAGGTTATCCCTTGATGATTTTATATAGAGTAAAAGGTGGAATAGAGTATTCCAAATATAACTACGAAAGAAGTCTGGAATATTTTAAAAAATCTATAGATATAGCAATCGCTAAAAAATGTAAAGAACACTTAGGTAATATTTACCGATCCGTTGGTACTTGTTATGCGTTAATGAGAAGTTATTATAAGGCTGTTAATTCATTTAATTTAGCACTTAAATGTTATCAAAAAACAGCGAATATACAAGGCCAAGTGAGTACGCATATAAATCTAGGAAATTCTCTATCAGACATATTTGAAGAGGAAGAAGCACTTGAACAATATCATAACGCTTTATCACTGGTAAAGTTTTTAAATGATCCTCATTTAGAAGCAAAATTAGAATTCAATATTTCTTTAGTGAATTTTAAGCTTGGTAATGCAGAACCTCTTAGACATTTAAATAAAGCAATAAATTTATATAAAGAAACAGATGATCGTAATGGATTATTTAGAGCTGAGCTTTTAAGGTGTAAAATAAATTTGTCTATTGATGACTTAAACGAAGTGCGAAATTCCTTGTTTAGTATGTTATATAAAGTAAATGAGATCAACAACCCGAATATCCTCGCTGATTACTATAGAACTTTTGGAGATTACTTTTATGCTAACGAGTACATAAAAGAATACGAGAGTTATTATAAAAAATCAATTGAGTACTACAAAAAGGCAAATCGCTTAAAAGATGTTTCAAAAGCGTATCTTCATTTAGCTAAAAAAACCAAAGATGATAGCTTTTATAAATATTCTGCTATATACGCTAACAAAATGGGAGGGGTAATATGAAGAGAGTTGTTTCAGGAACTTTGGTATTGATGTTGTTTTTAACCGTTTTTTTTAATGGGAACGATGTACTGGGTAGTAGTGATCATGATTATGTTGAGCCGGATTCAAATAAGGAAAGCAACTGTAATTAAAAAACAAAATAAAAAGAACAACACTAACCATTACAGTGTTGTTCTTTTTATTTTGTAATAGATTTTTCTGTCTAATAATGTCGGATACTTTAAAAAACCTTTAAAGTATAGATTTATTTTTAAATGGTGGGATAATTAAGTTAATTCCTTGCAGGGGAGTAACTTAAGTAAATAATCTTTGGCCAAAGGATTAAAGTTTGTAGAAAATAATTAAGGAGAGGATTTCATGAAAACAGTAGCAATTAACAGATCAAATTCATTTAAACATAGGACTATAATCACATTGCTAATTACAAGCCTTCTTTCTTTTCTTTTTTTTGGAAATCAAGCTTTCGCATATGATCAACCAGTGTCTACAACAGAGAGCAGCAATAGCACATACTGGAGTTTCAATGATGTGTATGCTGCTTCTTCAATAGGGTATATGGGCGCGGAATGGTCAAGTGCTAGACATGCGTGGGCTTTTAACTATAGGTATTCAGGGACAGGTTCAAGTAGCGGTCCTGATGACATGATTAGAATAGCAGCTATGGAAATTGAAGGAACATCTAACACGAGTAATATGGCAATATGGACCAGTAATGATGCCAAATATATTGGTTCCGCACCAGCTTCAGGTACAAATCCAGACTATAGTGATATTGCGACTGCTGTAGTGGACCTTGCTATTACAGCTATCAATAGGAAGGGAGCATCTTATTTATGGACTACAGCGGGATTAATAAGTGCATTTCGTAGCCACGTAGATTCATCATCATCACCTCAAAACAGCATTTGGCGACAGTGGAATTGGTCTCCCGATATCTCAAATACAGGGCAGTTCTTTTGGTTTATAGTAGATGTAGAGCCTAATCAGACGGTTCAAATTTCAAATAACTATATGCTATTGGGACCGGGATATGAACTTTTAGAGGCGGGAAAAGGATACAGAAACCTTAACGCTCCTGGACCAGAGACTTCATCTACAAGCACTTTTACTACTACATCTACTAGTACTTTAGGGTCTGATACAGAATATCAATTTCTTGAGGACTCAGAATTAGGTACAAGTACTATCACTAAAGTAATAGACTGGAATCCCGGTATGATGTCTCAGGAAGATAAAGAAAAGTATGGGATTGAAGAAATTTCAAGAGAGAATTTTGCAAAGAGAGCTGAAGAACTAGATATATCTTCAAGAAGCGTTGAAGAGTTTAATAATTCAGGAGAAGAAGTATTTTACTATGCTCATAATTTAATAGAATATGAAGTTAACCCGTCAGAAATAGAACCTAATGCTAATAGTGAAAAAAATGTTTTAATCGGAGAGATAAATAAAAACCTAGAGAGAAGCGAACTCATTACGAGAGCATTTTCAAATCTTGAATACCCCAATGAAGAAGACCTAACAATTATTGAAAAACATAAAGGAAATCTGGAGTTTTTGAAAGACCTTTTAAAAAGGGCACAATCAATCAGTGAAAGTAACACAAAAGCAATCGATGGATTATGGAAAGAACTTAGAAACGAAATTCCTAAAGAGAATTTAACTTCTCATTAATTAAAAATCATGACGACAATGGTCCGTTAAGGAAAGTTTTTACCCTATTAAGAACTAAAGTTATTTAAAAATATAAAATCTACTCCCCCTCCTTAATAACACACTAAGTTGTCAACTCTGTCCAAGACGATAGGGGAGGGGGAATTGAATTCTATAAGAACTCTAACTGATAAGGTCAAACTGTAGTTGACCTGTGCTATCCCTTACGATATTAACTTCCTCTAAACTTGGAGTAGGGATATCCACCTCTTCAATATCCGTATCATTTAATCTCTCAATATGCTCTGATCTTTCCTGCATAAATAACTTCCACTCAAATAAGATTTGTGGCAGGTCGTTTTCAGATATCTCTCTTCCTCTTGAGTCCCAACCTACATTCTCACATACGGCCATCATTACTGGATAATCTCCATAATCAATACTTTCAACGGGTTTTTGAAGAACTATAACACTAGTTTTTGTTGAAGTTCCCGCAAAATAGAAAGTCTCCGTAGGTAAACTAATACTTGTAAGCAATAATGCATTTTCAAGCGCCCAGGCTCTAAATGATTGAAATTTATTGTCACTCAATATGTTGTCAGGAACAACCATTGCTAGAATTCCACCTTCTTGCAATGCCTCAATCCCTTTTTCAAGGAATACAACGACTGGATCTACCTTTCCCTTTTTATTTGCAAATCGAGATTTAGCTTCTATAGCAGAACCGTAAGGAGGGTTTCCGATAATATAGTTGAATGACTCCTTATGCTTTTCTAAGAACTCTAAGCCATCTCCTTGTTCTATTTGTGCATAAGGATATAGCCTTTGAGCTACCTCAGCGGCTTCGTAAGCTAATTCACACGCTTTTATATCTACACCATCAGTCAGTCCATTCAAGAAGCCACCACCCCCACAAGAAGGCTCACAAACTGTGGCTCCCGTCGGAATATCTAAAAGGTTATGAATAAAGGAAACAATTTTTTGGGGCGTGAAGTATTGTCCTAAGTGGCTCCCGCTGGAATTTAATGCACCATACCCCGAATATGACAAACGAATGAACTCCTCTTCTTCTTTGGTCCACTCATCTTTTTGTAACAATTCACGAACTTTCTTATTATCAGCAAATCTCTTAGACTCTTTCCTTCCCATAATACATACTCCTTTCTCTTTGCTGTTGTTTCAATTGTAGTAGGGGAAGAGAGCGGGTGCGAATTTTGGGAGGGTTTATTTTTAGACACAAAAAAACTCTCTTCTTTCAAAAGAGAGTTGAAATATTTTGTCCACTAATTATTAGTAGATTTAAGTTATGAACCTTTACTGGAATCAAGTTGAAATAAAATATGTTCCACGCGTTCGTTTAACCATTTCCAAAGATCTTCGACATTGGAGTCGGAGTACACTTTACTTTGACATTTAAGGCAGTCGACTATATCCCCAAATTTATCCCTTTTTTTAAATAACATCATATCGTTATACTTCGACAAGAAGTTTTCTCCATCAATACCAGTAACATTTAAAGTAACTTGTAATGGTTTTTCGAAAAAATCAAACGTAAATACGTTAGCTTTAAATGTCCCTTCGATTCGATATCCTATAGGAAGAGGTTCTTTGTTAGTGATTTCAATCCCATATTTTTTGACTGCGGTTAATAGAGATTCCCAAGTTTCTTCGTCTGGAAAGGTTACTGTTTCCCAAATAACTTCCGATAGCTCTTTCAAATCAAATCCTTCTGCGACGGAACGATCGGCCAAGTTTTCCATGTCTTTCAAAAACGCTGCTTTATTCAATGTCCTTACCTCCTTAATGATGTATTTTCATGGTAGTAAAAAAAGAAGATTGAGTCGAATTTCAAAAGGATAGGGTAACTAAAAAGCTTTTTAGTTTCTAAACCCCTTCTTTTTTCACTTAATTTCTCCTATACCATTTTAAGAGAGAGAGTTACAAAAAACAAAAAATCTATTGAAATGTTGAAAGTTTTTCCTTAGAATAATAGTATATACTATCCTAATTTATTTCTATCAGCTTCGGTCACGCGACTAAAGCACATTGATTAGCATTAAGCTAAAATTTCTGTTTTACCTTTTACAATCTTGTATTAGGTTATTAGGATAGGATAAATATGTTTAAATTCGCCCCTGTGGTGACTGATACTTTTGCAATTTGCATGAGTAAATGTCTCCCCAGGGGCTTTTTGTGTCCAAAAAAAAGGAGGTGTAATGGCAACACGGACGCAATTTTTGAAGCTTATCGTTATCCAAATACTTTTAAAAGGGAGAGATTTTCATGTTTAAATTAGCCTCTGAGGTTATTCAAGGTGTTGTTTCATCATTAGCGAAAGGTGCGCGCAAAGCAAAACTCGGTGAAAAGTTCATTTTCATTAAAACAAAGGATGATAAAGTTTCCTTTTACTTTAATGGAGATGACATGAGTGTCGAAAGGAAAATTTCAGCAGATATTCAAGGGGAACTTGATGTAGCCACTTCAATAAAAGAGTTGGACCAAAAGGTTTCAGCTTTACCAAAGGAAGAGGAGATCACCGTCGAAAAAGAAGGTAATCTTCTTAAACTGAAGTGGGGGAAAGGTTCTAAGATTTCTGTTGAGATTTTACCTGAAACTGCTCCGCTCATCGAGATTCCTCAAATGAGTCAGCAAGTCAAATGGGCTGCTGGCACACTTCATGGGATTGCTCGTATGATGACACCGTTTGCTGCTTTACCTGATAGTCCAGTAGGAAGAGCAAGACCTAGCGTATGCGGTCCGAACTTCCAAAAAGACGGAGATACTGGTGAAGTGTTCATTAGAGCAACAGACTCTTATAGGGCTGTTACTGTTTTGGGTTCTAAGATTGATTGGTTCGAAGGGAATCAACTCTCTATGGAATCTAAAACGATGCTTTCATTAGCGGATGTTCTTAGTGAACAAGCTGAATTAACCGTTGGTTTAAACGAGAGTGGCACTTTAGTCATTTTCAGAGCAGGTTTAACAACAGCTATTGCTAGAGTGCTGGAAGGTTCTTATCCAAACATTGATAAGTATGCTGACGATGCTAAAAGTAAATGGCACTTTGATCGTCTTGAGTTAATTGAGTTATGCAGGAGAATTAAGCGTTTATCTCCTACAAAACCAATTATTCAATTCCGAATTCAGAGTGGCAAGGTCAAGGCGATTGTTCCTAATTCCCTTGAACAACAACTTGCCGTTGCTGTAGAAGGTGAAGCTAGTGATTTTGGTGCTAATGCAGAGTACTTAGAAATGACTGCTTCTCTATATCGTTCTGATGAAATTGTTTTGCTTGCAGATGGAGCAAATCAACCAATCACCATTAGACAAGAAGAAAACGATAACGTGAAAGCGTTAGTCCTTCCTGTTCGAATTGACTAAAAAACGAGAGAAAGAGGTGAATTGGCCTCCACTTTGATGGATTTATCATCGTGGAGGCTTTTTTATTATGAAGCTAAATTATACTAATCAAGGATTAGAGTTTAGAAGTGATAGTTTTGATGAAGCCCTTTTGAAAAGTGAGTGTTTTAAGACAGAGAAAATTCACACAGAAAACCTATTGAGCTGGCATTATCTTGTTACTGCAAGTTCAGATAATGTGACAGACACAAAATCTTACAAACAACTTCGATTATGGGGATTAGCACCAAATGACGGGGTTGAAGTGACTCAAAATGTGTTGAATTCTAAACGTAAGGGATACAAATGGGATATGACACCTATTCACTATCTTGATGGCACACCGCAGTATGAACGAGCTCTTGAATTGGTAAAAGGGAAGTTCGGGGGACCATTAAGAGATGGATCTACTTTATTCCCTTATCAGATTGAAACTGCCGCTGCGATGATTGCTAAAGGACGTTTATTGAACGCTTTTGACATGGGTTTAGGAAAAACTCGCACTTCTCTAGCAGGTGCATTAGCAGACCCTAGCAATAAGCGATTTTTGATTATCACCATGTCGAGAAACATTAACGATTGGGTGAGAGAGATTGAAACTCTCGGACACGAGGATGACTATATTATTTTGCAACATGCAGGTGATCTAAAGTCCCAAAAGCGTATTCATCTAGTTTCTTATGAGAAATGGAGCGCTGACAGAGTGAAATTTGCAAAAAAACCTCAAGAAGAGTGTCCAGATTGTGGGATGAGCCACAAGAGAGCTTGGAAAAGTACTCTTGGCTACTGTTATGTTTGTAAAACATCTCATGAACCTTATCGAGTGAACGATGATGGTATATACATTCGTTGGAGTGAAGATGATCTACCAGAACAATGTCCTTCTTGCAAGAAAGATTGGAAAGGGCGTTATCAATGTACGCATTGTGATTATACAGTGATTGAGTCGCGAAAAAAGGCTTTACACACTTATTATCACAACGGATACAACGCGTGTATTGTAGACGAGGCACAGTACATTAAAAATGGAAAATCTAAACGTGCTTTAGCAGTACAGAGAGTTAAGACAAATAAGCGATTTGCACTTTCAGGAACTCCTGCTGAGAATGGTGCAGATGACCTTTTCTGGCTATTAGGTTGGTTAACAGGGTTTACTTCTAGATTTGAAGATCCTATCACTAACAAGCCATATAAAGGCTACGGAAAAACGGGTGAAGAGAATTTTCGTGAATACTTCGCAGGAGGTAAAAAGCGAAGAGTTCTTGATATTGATAGTGTAGAAGCCCGAGCAAGTCACCATGAACAGCTTTGGGGAATCCTTGATACTCTTATGGTCCGCAAAAAGAAGCAGGATGATGGAGTAAAAGAACACACTAAAGTTCCAAAACCTGAACACCACCGTATGCATTTGAATCTTCATGAAGCTGAACGTGAACTCTATGACAAATTCGTAGAAGAATTTAAAGAGTGGTATGAATTAGAGTTGGCAAAAAAAGAAGCAGCTGAGGCCCGTGATGAAACGTATCGCATCTCTACTATTGAGATTTGTGCTTGGATGGATAAACTCCGAAAAGCCGCTTCATCCCCGTGGCAATATGAAGAGTACGATGCAAAGAAAAGCAAAGGAACGACTTCTAAGCTTGAATACACGAAAAACAAAGCTAGAGATTTACTTCGTCGTAATAAGAAGATGTTAATCTTCTCTGGCCACAAAAATACCGTGGAACAACTTGGGTTGTTACTTGATGGTGTTCTTCCTGGTAAGGAAGCCGGTTATATTCATGGCGGTGTCAAAATGGAGTATAGATGGGAATTGATGAAGAGATTTCAGGACCCTAGTGATCCATTATCCATTTTGGTCATGTCACATAAAACCGGAGCGGAGTCTTATACATTGACTGAAGCAAAAGCTGTATTTCTTTACGATTTGGATTTTAATCCAAAGAAGATTGAGCAATGTTATAGCCGAGCAGTAAGACTTGGACAGCTAGATAAAGTTGATGTTTATTGGCTTTTAGGAGTTGATACCATTGACGTTAACATGCATGGTCTTGTCTTATCGAAAGCATCAGGTGTAGATATTGCCATCGATCGTAAAGAGTTGGACTTTAATGAACTCGCCAAAGAATTCAAAGGTGACGGAGTTGGAAGTGGTCCTACAGCTATCGATTATGAAGAATTTGCTTCTGAAATGTTAAGTCGCGGAACTAAACGTGAGGAAATCGCTTAATAATAGCCTTTATAAAGGGAGAGATAAATATGAAACCTGTGTACGAGAAAAGTACTGGTTATGTTATTATAGAATGGTATGAGAAGCGGAAAGATGCTTCTCCCATTCGGCATTATTTTTCAGCACAGCCTATTAAGTTACAATTTCATCCGAGGGATGAGAAACAAATTGTTAGAGCTGTTTTTGAAGAACAAATGCCAGGATGGTTAGAAAAATACGCTAAGGAACACGACTTTGATTGCCATCAAGTGACGAAAGATGGACATGTTGGCTTTTGGATTGCTAACTGG
Source organism: Evansella vedderi (assembly GCF_030813435.1). Classification (GTDB taxonomy): domain Bacteria; phylum Bacillota; class Bacilli; order Bacillales; family Salisediminibacteriaceae; genus Evansella; species Evansella vedderi. The sequence goes on from NZ_JAUSUG010000011.1 coordinate 108,823, forward strand.
AGGTTGTATCCTAGCAACGAAAGACCTATCCCTTGTCCAAACATCAATGGAGCTGTTGAACAATTATCTTCAACAGTCATTCCTGATGAATGCGAGGAATTGCAAGACCTTGTTCTTGAGAAAATGGATGTGGTAAAAAAGAATTTAGGACATTATCCATCAGCTTTTGAACCATTAGGGTTATATTTCAAACCCGAAGAAATAAACGGTAAAGAAGCTGTTATGCTTGTAGAGGATATTGTACCTGAACGCGGGGAAACGTCGGACGAAGAATACCTTTCTATCATCCAAAAAGACGGACGTTTAGAAACGTTAATCCACGAGATTACGACACCACTTCCTGAGCCTCCGCAAGAGGATGAGGAAGAAGAATTAGAGGAACTTGAAGAAGAAGAGGTTATTGAGGAAGAATTAGAGTTGGATATCAGTTTTGATGATGAAGTCGATGAGGAAGAATTTGAAGTTACCTTTGATGATGAATCGGAAGAAGAGGAAGAGTTAGTTGTCACTTTTGAAGATGAAGAAGATGAGGGGATTTCAGAAGAATCATTCGATACAGATAGCGAACAGGAAACATTAACTGATGAAGATGAGGACGTAACTGTTGAACCTATAGATTCATTCCAAGCTGATAGCGAATCTACTTCTGAGGATGTTGAGGTTCAAGAAACTATTGATGAATCGATAGAAGAACCTTCAGAAGAACCTTCAGAAGAACCAACTGAGCAAGCAGTAAAACAAGAACGGAAAGTCAAGGAAGAAACTACTTATAAGGTCCTTGAACACGCCGATAAAAAGAGCAAAGCGACAGAGGGACAAATGTCATTGTTCTAATAGAAAAACCACTCTTACCTAATAATCTTAGGCAGGGGTGGTTTCTTCTTTTCATGCTTTTAACCCTTGTTTAAAATGTTGATAAATGGTAATATAAACTCATAATCTATTTAATTATTTTTATTTCAACTCCGGTCACGCGACTAGAGGATTTAATTAACTGCTGTTATTTATTATGTGCGTTCTTACCGTGCATTTTAATGGGATTTTCTATTCCAAATTCATACTTTTTGTGTGCAAAAACCTGTCTATTTAGGAAGAGGTTTTTTATTATACCCAAAAACACCTATTTTGGTGGAGTGATTAGTCAAGTTAGACTACATTACCCGCTAGAATAGGTGTTTTTTTTATATAGATTTAAACACCAATACTTTTAAAGGGAGAGATGTAACATGCATTTTTACAAAGGAGACACCCAAAGATTTTCTAGTCTGTACAAAGGTTTAACTCAAGAGGAGAAAGATGCTATGCGAGGAGAACTTGCAAAGGATCCCAATCGACCAGTAAGAGAATTAAGAAGAATCGCTAAGAAAAAAGCATCTATTCAAAACATTAAGTTTCATGTCTTTGAGTTTATGCGATTGGTTGGCTTCTTAGGAGTAGCGACAGCTATAGTCCTGGCCACACTTATTATCTTTTACTAAGAGAGGGAGATAAAATTGAGTTTATCCATTGGAACCATTTTGCCTATTCTTATTATCGGCTTTTTAACTTTACCGATAATAATAGGTTACTTTAGTGGTTTAGCTGCGGATACAAGGCATACAGTAGATCCAGTCGCATGGAGGCACTTAGAAGAAGATCCGTTTGCACCACCAAAGGAGAAACCTATTTTTAATAGTGAGAATGAGTCATTAGAAGAACAAGCACTAGATTTTGATTTTGAACTTGAAGATGAAGAAGAGCAAGAACAAGTTAGTGCAGTTGGCTTCGATATTGAAGAAGATGACTCTTCACAAGAGAAGGTTTATGAAACCAGTGAACCTTCTAAAGATATGAACAGCTCAATAAATGAGTTGTTAAATGCAATAAACGGAGAAGAAACACCTGACTCAGAACTAGATTTGGACTTCGTGGATCTAGAAGAAGAGGTTAAAGGGGAAGATTCGGAAGCCGCTTTAGAGGAATTGGTACAAGAAGTAAATGGGATTGAAACAAATACGGATGTTGACTCGGAAAAAGAGAGCGATGATGTGGTGTTTGATTCTTATATCCCCCCTAGCCCTATTCCCCAATATGAGTACCAAGCTATTAAAGATCATTTTGGAGAAAAAGTAGCTGATACTATCACGCTAACGCCTTCGTCAACAGAAGGGGCTGGTGAATCTGATGTCATGATTGGTAGATTGACAGTTAATACTGTTGGTTATGTTCTTTCTTATAAGGAATCGTTCATACCGTTAAAAGGCGATATCCCTAAAGAGCTTAAAGAACAACCAGTTATGCTTCATGGTCAGTTCATTGATCAAGAGCATTTTTACGTTCTTCAGTGGGCTGATCCAACCAAATTTCAAAACGCCCAATCTTTCTATGAAACAGAAGGATTGGCGTTAGCACAATGACAATTGAGAAATCGGAGGATCAATCCTCCATTTCTTCAAATCTATTATTTTAATCTAATAGGTTTGAAGAAGGGGTGGATACTATGAAAAAAACTTGAAACTATAATTTTTTATGCGATAATAAAAACTGAATAAAGAACAGGTGTTCTTCATAGTGGTTGCGTAGAACTAGGCACAAATAATCATTTCTTATAGAAAAGACCTACAAGCACTATATATCGCACAATTTTCGACTTGTTTTTCGAAAATGTGTAAGTTTTTTCCTTGAAATGCTACTAAATGCATAGTAAAATACTAGCATATGAACATTTCATGTCGGTTTTTGTTTACTAAAGGGTGAACATTTCATATTTAATCTGAGAAAAGCAAACCTGTTGAAAAGCAGGGACGCAAAGGCGAGGGTCTAAGGTCTCATAATTGACTAGGACAGCCATCCTACCACACAACAAGACACACTTTTTAGGCTTATGTTTCCAAAGTCGAGAGAACTTATCTCCTAACCTTACACCAACTATAAACCAAACAGATGGCTCCACCTAATATAACTTGTCATCTGATGTTAAAAGTAGAGGGGGAGAGGAATCTATGAATAACGTAAAGTTAGCAAGACAAGTAGCTGAGAAGATCCGAACTAAATTTAGGGAACAGGTTCAAAGAGATCCGCAAGGTCAACTTAAATTGTTTGTTCGAGGTTCAGAAGTAAGAAAGACTTATGAGTTAGAAACGGTTGAAATGGTAGGCGTTGAACCTCCAGAAGGGAAAGGCTTAAAACCGATAGCTTTCAGCAATTTTGTTGAACTAGTAGCGATGAGCTTGAAGCGGTACAAGCCTTACGATTATGGGCATCTTTACATAAATTACGAAGCTACTGATAACGGAAATGATTTTAGGATGTCTATCAGAGCGGAGAAGGAAACGCACTATAATTAGAAGGCGGGTTTTCTAGTAAAACATCTTGACATTATGAAACAACAAGATGATAATATAGATGTATAAAGTGAATATTTACAGTGGAAGCACCACTATTCTATCAAAAGGCGGGAGATTTATGTCTTCTTAGCGATAGATTAGTGGTGCTTATTTGTTTTTTTGGGGGTGGTGCATAAAACAATGTGTAAAGAACGCTACGAGGGTTCTGAAATATTAAGAAATCACTTATTAAAGAAAGGGGAAAAAACAAATGAAAAAAATGAGTAAAGCTATGGCGTTGTTTGCGAGTATGTTTATGGTGAAGTTCTTCTTTATGCCAACTTCAGCATTAGCGAGCATTGATTCTTCTATTTATGATGACAACAACAATATTTTTGCACAAACAGTTATGGAGATTGTTCGTATCGTTGGTGGAGTTGGAGGAGCAGCATTTGTATTAGCGATTTTAATTATTTCGTTAATTATCATTTTCGGATCTATCTCTCCTGCAAACATGCGTACATGGTACATCGCGTTAATCAGCTGCATTGTTGGAGCATTCATTTTCTTCGGCGCATATACACTTGGACCAGCAATTGCGTCATTAGCACCATAAAAAATAAATTGTTGCTTAAATAATGAGGTGAGGGGATAAACCTCGCCTCTTTTAAATATAGGAGGTAAACATGAACGAAATCGTTGTCCCTATCGATATTACTGCGGAAGAAAAGGAAGTATTAGCAATTTTTTCAATGAGGCAGTTCTTATTAACCGTCCCGACGTTAGCTGCGTGTGTTGTTTTTCTTGTATGGTTTAGCATACCTTTTGTCAGCGGTTGGACAGACTTTATTATTCGGTTAATAATCGCTTTGGTTGTAGCGGGTACTGCAATCGCATTGGCTTTCGTTAAATTAAATAAATATGAACAGTACCTTAGCGAGTTTGTGATTACGCAATGGAGTTATCACAGAGGACAAAAGACATTTCATCAATAGAAGGGAGGATTTAATAAATGAGTATTTTTGACCTCTTTGTTTATATAATGATGGGGTTTGGTGGTGTATTGCTTATCTTCTTAGTTATTGCTAAAAAGCGGATGGATAACAACGAACCTGTTTTCGGTTGGCAGCGAAAGCAATATCTAGAAGAGCAAAGTGGTGAGCAATCCTCTAAAGCTAAACCAAAAATTGATAAAAAAGATAAAAACACGGAAACACTTAAAGACTTAATGGAAATCAAAGATATTCGCTATGGTATTTTTGAGAAAACACGAAATGAGTACTGTTTAATCATTTCCACCGATTCCGTTAACTTTGACTTATTAAATGATGGTGCTAGGAGCTCGATCATCCTTGGTTATCAGAGTTTATTTAGAACGATTAAGTTCCCTGTTCAAATTCTTGGTCAAGCGGTTAGACAGGATTTAAGAAAAGACGAAAGGCGTTTTAACGAAAATCTCAAAAACGCTAATGCTGAAACAAAAGACTATAACAAAAAGGTGTTTAAGCACATCAAAGAACGGTCGGAAAAAGAGTTTAGAGTTGCCCGTAAGGTTTATTATATTGTGACCTATGTTTATCAACCCTCTCGTATGGGACAACTCACTCCTGAACAAAAAGAAAAAAGAATTATGCAAGAACTATCTATGAGAGCTAGAACGGTTACTTCAATGTTAAGACGGGCTCATATAGAGTCGTATTTATTAGACAGCTTACAAGCTATGGAAGTTATGAAGAGGGCAATTAACAGAGATCGTATGATCCACACACCTATCGAAAGTGTAGTGGAAGATGGAAAAGAAAAGCTAACAGCTTACATAACAGCTGATGTTACATCTTTACCAGGATATGAAGATTTGGTTCATGACGTTGAGGAGGTGCGGGAAATTGTTAGGGATTTTGAAGAAGAAAAACAAGCAGTCAACCAATGACGTTGAGAATGATACTGTTAACAACTCAACAGTGAATGAAGATGTTCAAAGCAAAGGTAAATCAAAAGAACAACAAAAGATAGACTTAAAAGAAGTAAACAATAACGATAAACCACTTTCCTTTCCAAGCCTTGTTGATAACATGCTGAACGATGGAATCACATTTGAAAAGGACCACTTTAAGATTCAAACAGGTTTAGGGACCGTTAAATACGGGCGCTCTTTCTTTGTAAAACCAAGTGGATATCCTCGTACAGTACGAATCGGATGGTTAGAGTCGTTATTTACTGGAGATGACCTAGATGTTTCCGTACATGTAGACCCTTTAGAAAGAAATAGTGCCATCAAACGATTGCAAGACAAGATCGATGAATTGGATGCTGTAATTGATTCTGCTGCAAGAAGGGATAATCAGTCTAAGTTAGAGGATGCAATGCAGAAAAAAGATGATACAAAAGGACTCCAAAGGCAAATTAAGAATAATAGAAACGGTTTATACTACGTTTCTGTTCAAGCTTCAGTTTATGCTGATGATTTAGAAGAACTAAATGAAAAATGTATTGATATCGAATCAATGCTAGGAGGAGAATCTATTGAAGTTGTCAACGCATATGGGCGACAGCGCTATGGGTTCTTATCAACTCTCCCTTTAGGAAAAAACTATTTATCACGTTCTGATAGAAACCTAGACCAATTAGCATTAACAGCAGTATTTCCACACGCTTCATCAAAATTAAATCACACAGGTGGCATGCCGATTGGTAGGTATGGGAATGAGTATGTTTACTTTAATAACTTTGATTCTAAGCTAAATAACTACTCAGTTGGTATTTTTGGAGAGTCTGGAGCGGGAAAGGGAGTTATGGTTAAACAGCTCATAGGCAGAGGCCCGATGGATGGAATCAACAAGCATGTTATCGTGGACGTCGAGCCAGAATACCGTGAGCTAACCCGAGCTTTGGGCGGGGTTGTTATTCCAATCGTAGCGACAAAAGATAAGGACGCTAATAGGATTAATCCTCTTGATATCTTCCCTGAAAAAGAAGTGAAAGAAAAAGGGACTCCTCAAGAGTACATTCAAGAGCAAATTAATATAAACGAAAAAATTAAAGAAGTTCTTGAATTCTTCAAAGTTATGAAAGAAAGTTGTAGTCCTGGTTCCATTGGTTTATCTCCAGTTGAGATTGGGGTTTTGAACGATACATTAGAAATCCTTTACGCAGAAAAAGGTGTTACAGATGATCCTGAATCTATCTACGAGCAAGTAGAAAGTGTCGATGAAGAAGGAAACATCCAGTGGGAAAGACGTTATATTGACATGCCTACGATCTCTGACGTATATGAACGGTTAGAGGCTCTATTGAAGGATGGATACGGTGAAATAAATGAGTTATGTAATGTTGTAAAACTTTTCACTAGAGGAAAGGCATTTGGTATTTTCGATGGGCAAACACGAATAAACGGGCAGGATACCGCTTCTTTGGAAGGAGCTCCTGTAATAACGTTCGATATTTCTAAACTATCATCTAACGGTATTGAACGTCCCCTTGCGCAACATGTTATTATGACGTGGACGTGGAATAGATTTATAGTCGGTGATCCAAAATCCAAGAAAAGAGTTATCCTCGATGAAGCCTGGATGATGCTCAAGTACCCAGCCATGATGGAGTTCCTGAAGCTGTTATCAGCCCGTGGTCGTAAGTGGAATACTAGTCTTACTTTAGTATCACAGCGATATGAAATGTTTCATAGATCACAAGATAGTAGGGACGTAATAGCCCAATTGAATACTGTCTTTTTTATGAAACAGAGTGATGAAGATATCGAACCAATACTTGAAACCTTCAAGTTTTCAGAGGAAGTGGGCGAAATGATTCGGACTGCTTCAGTAGGGGAAGTTGTATTAAAAGCGGGGAAGGAAGTTGTTGCCTTCGTTTCAGAACCTACTCCAGACGAATGGGAATATCTCAACACAAACCAAAACGTTGATATGGGTAAAAAAGAATCTATGACACGAGAGGAAAAGATAGAGTGGCTTGAAGCAGAAGTCGAGATTGAAGATGAGGGTGTTGCTTAATGAAGAAAAAGATCATTCTTCTATCGTTTGTATTCTTACTTCTAAGTCAATTTACCCCTATGCCTGTTGCTTTTGCGGACTTCAATGAAAATACAGAGCTTATGGGCGAAGAAGAAATGGCTGTTCTAGAAGAAGCACAAGATGAAGCGGATTTTACAACTGGTCTTTGGATTGGTTTCCTCCGTTCTATTATGGGTATCAATGGTATCAGTTCTATTAATACTCTTGTTTTTGGCAACCCATATACCATTTGGGGACTAGGAGATGGAGAGTTAGTTTACGGGATATTCTTTGAACAAGAATGGAACAACGCTATCAGGCCGGTGATGATGGTATTCGGTGGGGCATTTGTAGCGTTTATCACTTTATCCATTATGATTTCCACTTTAAAGATGGGATTGAGGGCTTATTCTCCTCAATCTAGAGCAGATTTTTGGCAAGATGTTCAAATGTGGATTATAGCCGCAGTATTTATGGCAACCTTCCCATTTATTATAGAAATTATATTTGGATTAAACACCGCTATCACTCATGCATTGCGTGACGCGATGATAGCGCAAGGTAATTCACCTAGTAGCTTTTCTATGATAGCAGCAGGTGGAGCAGGCTTCCAAAATAGTGGCTTGATAGTAGGAAGTGTACTTTTATGGTTTGCTGAATGGGGCTTAACAGTTTACCTAAACATCATTTATGTTATGCGTAAAGTGGTTATCATGCTCTTGTTAATGATGTTACCGTTAGCAGGTATTTCGTTATTATATGCTAGAACCCGTTCTTTCTTCGGGACTTGGCTCAAAGAGCTTTGCGGTAATATATTTTTGCAGTCCATTCACGCTATGGTAATATTTGGATTTGCTATGTTGACGAACGTTGGAACAGCTAGTTTTATGTTTAAGGTAGGTATGATCATTATGTTCATTCCAGTAACAGGGATGATTTCAAGATGGCTTAACTTGGGAGATTCATCTACACCACTCGGACAAGCTGCAACTATGATGGGGGCTGCGGGAATAGGTGGAGCAATCATGCTAAGTCGTCGCGGCCTAAGTATGGCTAAAGGTGGCGGCAAAGGTGCTAACGCTAATTCCGGAGCTTCAGCTGGAGCGGGTTCTTCAGGCGGAGGTGACGGCGGTGGCGGTGGCGGTGGTTTCGCTGATGATAGTGGATCTACTAAAATTGCAGAAGCCGCTAAAGGTTCTACAAGTAACGGTTGGCAAAGATTTAAGAAAGTTGCAGGGTACTCTGGTGCTGCTGCTGGAGCTTCATTTGGTCTAGCTTTCGGTCCAATGGGAATGGCTATGGGTGGCATGGCAGGTAATAAGATAGCTCAAGGCGCTGCTCAAATGCCACGTAATTCAATTGCAGGTTTAAAAGGTGTAGGTCAAACTTTAGGTTCTGTAAAACAACACGGTGGTTTTAAAGGGATGTGGAACAACCTAGAAGCTCGTAGACAGTTCGGAGGAAATATGGGCGAGTCGCTTGGCCTAGCAACAGGACTTCCTCTTAATAACGCAGGAAGAAAAATGGGACAAATGATGTCTGGAGTTAGTAGAAACCGAGTCCAAAATGAAGTGTTCGGAGGGAAAACTTTAGAGGATCTTCAAAAGACTCACCCTGGACAAAAAGTTCAATGGAGACAAACGAATGAAGGATCTGCTTATTACGTTGATGACGGTAAAGGTGGTAAGAGGATTAGTGCAATGGGAGCCGCTGACAATACTTTAAAACAAGGAGAAACTCGTAAAATTGATTACGAAGTTCCTGGTGGCGGTACAGGCTTCAATAAGAATGAACAAGGGCAATATATTTCTAGTGCAAGTCAAGGAAAAACAGCACCTATATATGGTCACAAAGGGGATGTCTTGAAGAAAGTTCCGATTGGTGGAAATCAAGGTGGGGGTACTCAATCTATACCTAAGTCCCAACCGCAAAAAACAGGTTCTACCGATCATTTAAGGAGAACATCGGAGGCTTATATTGAAGGTACTGATGGCAGGACATATCAAGATACTCGAATGGATGCAAAGTCAGTTAATCCAGACGATTATTTTGTTCACAGTATAAAAGGCACTGATAAGCGTTCAACAACAGATAAGGGTGCTGATGCTCTTCATAACACTAGTACAAAAGTAAAATCACTCAATAAACAAGTAAGGGACAATGTAGATTCCTGGTCAAAAAGTTCTCCTCAGATTGACTATAAAAGACATAAGGGGATTATATAGGGTAGCTGTAAGAGTTACCCTTCCCCTTCTTCCTTAACAGGAGGTGAAGTTTAATGAGCAACAACAACGATTCACATGATTTAACCCAACAAACTACTGGTAGAGCAGGTCAAATAGGAAAAGAAGCTGGTAAACAACTTGGCAAAAAAGCAGTGCGAAAACTTATGCAAAAAGCAGTTAAAGCAGGTGCTAAGATTGCTTTGAAATTAGCTGTAGGAACACTTAAAGCTATTGTAACAGCAGTCGGGGCATTCCTCGCTGTTATTGGAGGAAAAGTACTTATTGTAGCAGCTATCGTTATAGCTATAGTTGCTGTAATTATTGCTGCAATCCCTTTTTCTGATTGGTTTCTTGGGGGAGGAGAACGAAGCGAAGCACAAGTTCAAGCTGATGCGGAGTATGAACAACGTTTTAAAGACAAAGCTGATGCTAGCGTTGCTGAACTAGATAATATAGAAGCAGACTCTGGATGGATAGAAAACTTCAAAACATATGTTAAACCAAGTTGGGGTATACCTGCTGCATTAGCTCGATATGAAATTATTAAGTCGAACGAACCTAGCATTGAAATAGATTACCCTGATGTTGATGATATGTTTAATGAATTAGAACCAACGTTTTTTTACGAAACTGTCGATGATGACCAAGAAACTAGAAGGACAGTTTTGACATGCACTTGGGAAGAAGAGCACGAAACAACCGTAAATACTTATAGCATATCAACGAGAACGACTGTTGAGGAATGTACAGTAACATATATCGAAGTTAATTTAATAACTGGACAACCGTGGCAAGGGGAATGGCCTTATATCCCTGATGTAATACCTGTAGAGGATTGTGAAGTTAATGCAAATAGAAGTGGGACAAGTGTTCACTCTGTAGACTATAACCCGGACCTACCTGTATCACCGAATTATAGACTCATCAGCCAAAACGAATTCAACAGAAGTTATGGATTCGATAGAGTCACTATTGAACGTAGTAAAATAGTCGGAACAACTACCGAAACTGAAACAGAAGAGGTTACTGAATCTACCGAAGAAACAGAAACATTCACTAGACCATCAAGAAGTGTTTTGAGTAGGGTGGAAACGCCTTATGGAGATGCAGATGTTCCTCATTTAACTCGATTTTATCCCGACGGAGATATAGATTTCGATCCTGATTCGTGGGAGGTTTATGATGAAAGAGAATTCCGAGATGGCGATAAGGATTGTCACGAAATCATTTACAGACAATATGAACACACGACTGTAGATGATAGAGGAGTACCTCGTCTTGAAATTGACCCTGAGAGACTAAAGGATATATTTTTATCAAAGGGTGTTCATGAGGGAGATATAGAGATGATTTTCGAGTTTGCTCGCGCTGCTGATTCTAACTTCTATGCCGATCAATTTATAGGGGCTGGTAATGCCACGTTCGGAAATGGATGGTATCGCTTTGATGGTGAACTAGTTGATGGATGGGTATGGCCAGTAGGAAATGACCGTAGAGTTACATCAGAATTTGGTTGGCGAGAACAGTTTGGAAGGTATCATAACGGAATTGATTTAGGTGGTAGACAAGCTAATGGTTATCCTATTTTAGCTGCTCGTGATGGCGTTGTTATTCATGCCGGTTGGTCGGACTCTTTTGGAAACTGGCTAATTATTGCGCATGAAGATAACCTTCAAACAAGGTATGCCCATAATCAATTCAATACTGTTAGAGCAGGAGATCAAGTTAGAGCAGGAGATCAAGTCGGTGTACTTGGAACCACAGGACGAAGCACGGGACCCCATCTCCATTTCGAAATTTTAACAAACCCAGAAGGAAGAGATCCATTTAGCGGCTCTAGCAATTTAAACCCTATCAATCCTAGAGTTGTTCTTAATCCAATTCTAGATTCAGAGGAAGAAGAAGGCGGTGATTAAAAATGGAAATATTTCAAGGTGGAGTTACATTAGCTGAACAGGCTGTCCGGTTGGCTCAGTTAATATTTCTACCAGTAATGGGGATTATGTGTTTAACAGGATTGCTATTATTATTGACCGCAGGGAAAAGCCCACGAAGAAAAAGAGCAGGGTACGTCTTTTCTTTAGGTGGAACAATCGGTGCATTTATGGTAGCATACATACCTTTATTAGCTTTTGAGTTTTTCGGAACAGAACCAACAGCAGCGACAGGAGATGAAACGATTTATAGTATTGTAGATTCCTACGGTGGTTTTGGACAAGGTGCATTCACAGCTATACAATATGTCGCCATCCCTCTTGTAGGAACTATATTTTACATTGGTGTATTTGTTCAATTATTAGCTGCTAAAAGCCCCCAACGTAAACGCGTCGGTCTTGGACTTATGATTTTTGCCCCTATAGTTTTGGGGGCAGTTTACATCATTCCACAGCTACTCGAACTTTTGTAGAAGATAATTCTAATAAATTGTGAAAGAGAGTAAGAGGTTATATATCAGCTGATGTTAAAGGAGAAGGTTTTTATGTCAAACCGAATGACTAATGACAGAGAAAGATTTGAATATTGTAGAGAAGAATTAAATCGTCTAGGAGCTAGGTACGGTCTGACACATCCTCTCGTTATCGAGAAAAGCAAACAGCTAGATAAAATGCATAATGAAATTATCAAATCAGGCGAGGAAGTAATAACGACAATAATTAAACAGAGCTCTCCAGCATAATTGGAGGCTCTTTTTTGTTAGGGTAAATTTCTTCCTCTAATTTAATGATTTATAGTATTTTGCTTTTCAAAAAATAAACATACAAATAGTTCATCATAAAGTACTAATTTCCATTATTTTATTGACTTTTTTTATTACATAGAGTAAATTAAGGTCAAAACAAAGAGGTGATTTTATTGAAAAACTTATCACCTGATGAGATTTATGAACTATTCGAGAAGATACATAGCAAGTTAGTGGAAGAGTTCCCTGAAGGGACCGTGAGATTCACTAACTCTAATAAATTAACAACAGCTTATATTCCTCACGAAGCATACATTGAAAGATTAAATGATGTTTGTGGTCCATTTTGGTCATTCGTAAGGAATGGGGAAGCAAAGATCCATAGAAATGAGAAGTTAGTTGAAGTTAGTGGAGTCTTGAGGATATTAGATGCTGAAAGAGATGGAACAGGTTTTCATAAATTTAACGTCAATGAAAAGGGCGACATTATCAACTTAAATTATGCGATTCGCTCTGCTAAATCAGACGCGATTCGTGATGCTTGTGATTTGTTTGGGATGGGTTGGAAGGATCTCCATAAGTTTAGAAAAGGAGAGAAAGTAACTTCTGTGCCTGAGTCATCTATGAGTGGTCGAGAGTGTATAAAGTGTCGAAATCCATTAAGCAATGAAGATATTCAAGAGTTGAAGAAACTCAATGTTGATATTGATTTCTGTAGAAAAGATATACCGCCACATTTTTATAATCATAAAAGATAACCGAAAATACGAGGTGATAGATATGAAAAAAACACTAATCCTTACGTGTTCTTTATGTGCTAATTTTGAACCAAACGCAGGAATTTGTAAGTTAAACGGAGAGAAGAGAAAAGCTTATACATCTAAATACGCTAAGACGTGTTATACAAAAGGTAAGTTTGTAAGATACATGTATATTTTACCTGATAGCTTTAATCATTTTGATCTGAACGAGGAAATTCCAACGAATTGGGACCATGACAAGTCAAAGTTACCAACTGATGACGAAGGAGTTCCTTTATGGGTTAAAACAAATCGCGGGATCGAGAGAGCTATACCTGCTAATGATTCTGTTTTATTAAAAGGTGATCTCCAACTAGGGGTCCCACGCATATTAACGTATCAAGGGCAAAGAGAAGCAATATTTGAGCTTGGTGTTGAAGAAGCTCGTAAAGAAGCTGATGAGCTAGGTGTAGACCTTACTGCTCTACCTGAAGAAAGTGAGGGAGCCTTTGATAACCAGGAACAAAGAGGTGTAATCAAACGAAACACACCGTGGTTAAAAGAAAATCTAGGGGAGGACTGGTAAAGATGACTAATCAGGTTAGCGGAAACATAAATGATACAAGAAGTAATATTATTATGACTCTACTGAAGTTATACAAGTTGTATGAAGCGATGGACCGAGATATAGAACTAGAAAACGAGAAGTACCGTTTATATTTTAGAACGGGTAAGGGGTTATCTATTGAAGGCGCAGCAGGTAGCATTCATGTCAGTGGTTACAATTATGTTAGTGTCACTTTAGGAGAACAAATTACATCTTATAATCATTTGCCGTACCGTTGGCTAAAGGAGTTGCTGAATGAACAACAATGAAACGTGTTATTCGTTCGACCCTAGACTTTAAGGTTCTAAAATCATTATGGCAGTCTGTACATTCTTTTGTTGAGGAAAATAAAGAGGAGTCGGTTTCTTTTGTCTTTGAAAAAAAATCAAGAGCTTTAATTACAGATCCAAAACCACTTCCCATTAAACCAAATCGACGTATCAGCAGAAGGACTAGAAAAGAATTTGAAAAAGAATTCCCAATGATAAGAAGTTCTCTATATTTAAATCCGATACTTATACAGGAACTATTTGACTTATATGATGAAATAGCGAAGTATCAATACGGAGAAGATGAAGAGATAAATATTCACACGCTTGTAACAACTGTCCTTTATTTTATTTGTTATGACAACGGGATTAAGATTGATGATAACTATTTCGATGAAGAGTATTTCAACAGTAAGTACACTTACCAAAAGGACAATGTACTTGAGTCATTAAGAGAATTATCCTCTATATTAAATAAACCTCCAACTCAAAGGGAGTGGAAGGTGTACAGACAACGAGTAAATGGTCCATCTTTATCTTATATAGAAAGTCATTTTGGTTCATTTAATCATGCTAAGGACTTAGCTGGTCTAGAAAAATGTAAGAGTGGAAAAAAACCAAAAAAAAAACAAAAAAAATCTCCGATGTTTAGCATAAACATTAATATGTATTAGAATAAGGTTAAATCAATTAAATATTCTAATAAGTTATTAGTGAAGGAAGCACCGTCACAAATACTCGCAGGGGACACCTGTGTGTCTTTGTAACGGTGCATTTTTAATAAAAAGGGGAGATTTTGTTATGGTAAAAAGATTTATTGGAACAGAGGCTTCAAAATACAGGGTAACAGGGCTATGTCTTATCAAGGAAGAAATTAATACATTCACAGGTGAAACAAGCCCTATTATTGAAAGTCGCATGGGAACCTTTCATAATCCCGTTAATTTTTTACCTTTCTTTCAATACGTTCAACAATCTGTGTAAGTGTAGAATCTAAATGCCAACTTTCCGTATCGCTCATACGAACTAACGTAACGTTATTTAATGTTACCTGAGTTTCATCTTCAAAAATAATAGTGACATGATAAGATACTTCTTCTTCGTTTGCATACATAGGCTCTGAAAGATATACGGAATTTATGGTGTGATTTCTAGTGATTGATTTTGCGTATTCTGCTGCTTTATCACTCATTTCTAAAACATTAATGCCCTGAAAGTCTAAATGTGATTTATCAGGGCGAATATACGAACTTAATAACTCTACCTCTTCATATTGAGCCATTGCGAAAAAAGTCATAATTTGGGTTTCTGGATCATCCGTTTCACCACCACCTCTTTCATGATAATCTCTAACATATGGTTTTAGATTCGGATTTCTCAACCAGTAGGTAATGTTATTCTGTTTACTACTTTCATCAGACAGATCAAACGATCTTATTGATTGCTCAGTAAAATTTTCTTCAAAAATACTAACATCGATTGATTCTGTACTAACAACATCTTCATCGTTGTTACCGAAAAACCAAAACATACCAATAACTAAATAAACAGCTAAAAAACCTAGTATCCATTTTTTCACGATATAAACCTCCTTTAAAATATAAAAAAGCACCAAAAAGACCTATGGCAAAACACAAGGTCAATTCGGTGCTTCCGAAATGCGAGTTGGCGTTTTTTTGTATTGTATTTCTATTATAAATCAAAAAATATGAACTTGCCAATCATTTTAACTAAAGATAACACTGTTTTTAGTAGGAGAAAATATGAATGTGTAGAAAGATATAAAAGAATGATGTATCATTAATAATCGAAACATAAAGTAATAGCTTATAAACTTTAATTTTAAGGACATATTTTTAACACTTTATGCGAATATATTAATGACTTTTAATATAAAAAAGAAAAAAAGTCCTTCTTACAATACTAAAATATAACAACTGAAGAGGGGGGTATTGTGGTGGTGGAAAATGTGGCTTATTTTAGAGATTACGAAAATAATTATGGAAATAAAAAATGGTACATAGAAGAACTTCGACCTAAGATTAAACATTTATTAGAAAATAGCGGATTGTTCTTTGATTTTATGTTTAAGAATAATAATACGTCATTAATATATGCGAGCTATCATGGGGATATCGAACTGATCCGAAAATTAGTTCAAAAAGATGCAAATATACACCACCGAAACGATGAAGGGGATACACCTATCATCGCGGCTGTATTATCAGGAAACGTTAATACAGTTAGAGAACTCATACAACACGGGGCAAATCCTAACGACATGACACAAGGCCTTACATTGCTCATATTAGCATGTTCTGATAAAAACTATGAAATGGTCCAAATGTTACTAGAATCGGGCGCAAATCCAAACTTATATACTATGGGAGGTAATTATACACCTTTACAAGCAGCTGCATTAAATGGTGATAAAAAGATAGTTGAGAAGTTGATAGCATATGGAGCTGATGTCAACTATGTCAGCCCATTAGGGTTATCGGCTGAGATAGTAGCAATAGAGAAAGGTAATTATGAAATTAGCAACTTATTAAATAAAGTAGGTTAAACAATATACATAATAAAAAGGGAGTAGCTTATAAAAAAGCTCTCCCTTTTTATTTGAACTATTGATTAGTAAATTCTCTAAAATAGAAACCTGTATTTTCTTCTGAGAATCTCATAAATCTGTCATGTTGTCCGTCAGCGGTTTGAAAGTGTACTCTGTTACGTTCTTCAATAACCTCTAATTCAAAGTCCGATATATCATAACCAGTAAAACGTGGTGCAAAGTTAGACATTAAATACGGAGTAGGAAACCCGCTAGACATATTGATCTCACCGATCATTTCTTCATCTTCATTGATTAGTCCCAATAAAATAGTAGTTGCTGCTTCCTCAAGATTTGAATTAGCAGGTTCGCTACTGGCGTCACTAGAACCACAACCAGCTAGGATAATAAGAGCGAAAGATGTTACTAAAATTACTTGTAATAGTTTCATAACTATGACCTCCTAAGATGTTTTGTTTATGTCTCCATTATACTATTTATCTATAATAATTCCGAATTTCAATAGGTTAAAGGTATGTTGTGAGGAATATTAAAAGTTTAATAGCTGATGAGAAAACATTTAGAGATGATGAATTCTTCAAGAAAAATGAATTTAACTCTGCTATAGCCAATTTAGAAGAAATTAGAGATGATATCGAACAAAAAACTGAAGATTTAAAGGATATTTTTGCTCAATAACTAAGTGAAATGGACGATAAAATTGGCGATTTCAAACATATTTTTTCATCACTGGACCAATTGATTGAAGAAGCTAATAACTTAGTATCGGCAAGAAAAAAAGTAAATAGGTAAATTGACGTTTACTTAAACCCGGTATTTTTCAATAACAAAGGAGTGAAAAACCCCTCTATAAAAATAAGAGGGGAGAGGTCTTTTATTTATCTAATTCATCATCAGCTTCATACTCGTCTAATGCATCCATTTGCTTTTCCATTTCAGTCATATCCATATTAGTATAAATAGTTGTCGTTTGAATAGAATTATGACCCAATTGACGCATAAGGGATACTTGATCTTTGTTAACTAAATAAAATTTTGTAGCAAATGTATGTCTAAACTTATGCGGTGACATTTTCATCGCAAACGATTTTGTATATTTTCCAACTATATGTTGGACAGCACGAACTGAAAGGGGGGCACATTCCTTTCGATAGTTTGTGACGAATACATATTTTTGACTATCTGGAACTCGGTATCTATCTTTGCGTACCTTTAAATATTGCTTAACGTCATCCAATGAGGATTTCGTTGCCTTTATAACAGACTTATTATTTCCTTTTCTCAGTACTTTCAAAGTGTTGTTTTGAAAGTTAATATCATCTAAGGTTAGCTGGACTAATTCGGAAACCCGGACCCCAGAACCTAAAAATAAGCTAATCATGGCCAAGTCCCTCTCACAGTTTCTTTTATAATGAGAAAGTCCCTGTTTGCTTAGTTTCAGTGGATAGTCTTCAATTAAATAGCGCATGAATTCTTTGTCAGTATTACCCTGAAATATCTTAGCGGCCACCAATGCTGCTTTCTGAGAGTCGTCATTAGTATTACGAATCAAATTAACTTTTGCCAAAACATTACGATAAAAGTAACACTCACCATCTTGATCCTCAGTTTGTGTAGATAGATATTTAAAAAGCGATTTTAAAGAAGAGATATTACGATTGATTGTTTCTTCTGATAATTCCCGATCAACTTCTAATGACTCTATATAAGTTTCCACATCATCTTTCCTTAAGTTACCTAACACTTGATGGGGGATATCTTTTATAGAGGTAGCCTCTGTAATTTTTTGTTCTATAAGCCATTTTAAAAAACGTATAAAATCACGAGAATATTGAGATAGAGTGGAGGGGGACATTTTGTTTTTTTTCTTTACATCAATATACTCTACGACATACCAGGGGAGGAGGGTCTTTAGCTCATTTAGTTTCTTTAAATGGACTGTTCTTTCCCGTGATTTAGCTTCAGCCATATAAACACTCCTGTGTCAAATATTGTTATTTTGCGTGAAATACAATTTTAACGAACAATAGTTCGAATATATCTGCTATTCATATAGGAAAATATCTTTTATATCATAAAAATCATGAAAAATCGTTTTTGCTCCGTTTTTCTTAATAAGTCTATTCAATTCGTAACCATTAACATCGAACCTCTTCTTTATAATACCTTTTGTCATATATCTTTCGTTTGTCGGCAACGTTGTATTGTACTTAGGTAATAATTTAATTAGCAGGTCAATCAACAGAACATCAGCTGTTCCTTCAAAGTCAAAAGAATCTATCGGTAAAATCGAAACATCCGTAAATATCTTATCTCTATGATTGGGTATAGGAGGAAAAGGTTTGATTGTTTTACCGACATACACGACTTCTTCTCCATCCAATAGAAAGTAAATATATTCTCCATCCTGGTATGTAATTTTATTGTTGTTAATTAGTGAAATTACATCCATGTTACAACCTCCTAGATAAAAGGGCGCATTTAATACCTCATTTTATTCCATATATAAAGAATAATTATTACTCATAAATAGCTGCAAATAATTATTAAAGCTGATTTCCGTTAACTGATGTGAATTTGACCATTCATAATATTTTATCTGTTTCATAAAAGCGAAAAACCTTTCATCCTTTAACAAATTCATTATTAATCTAATTTGAGATTTTTTCTTTCTGCTTGTAAAAGAGGGATTTGTAACAATGGTTCTAATAATACCTAAAAGAATATCTGTTGATTCTAAGCCAACTTCTATTCCTTTAGAAGCATATCTGCTATGGGTTATTTTAAAGTTTTCCCCACGATAAATAGCCTGTATATTTAACTGTTTGGGGAGTTGCTCTTTTAATTTAACATTAACTTTTTTGTATTCAGTTGCTTCTTCAATGATAATTTGAGCATTTATATTACTTAATCTTCCATAATTCCTTATTAATCCGTAGACAATACGTTCTGGTAACTTCATGTAGATGGTTGAATCACAAAGATTTTCATCTACATCTTTGAAATTTTTCGATTTTTCTTCGATAATGGATTGATCATAATAAATGACATTCATTTTAACGAATTGATAATGATCTAACATTGTTTTAATTATTTTAGTGATAATTTTTCTTTCTTTGCTGTCACCATCGTAATTCTTCCAGTGAATTTCTTTTTCAGAAATTACGGGTTTTAATTCTTCAAATGTTGGTAAAGAATAAATATTATTAGGAATAGAAAGAGCTCCCATTAAATGTGGCTTGTCTTGGTTTTTACCACTTTCATCAAAAAAGATAGATAAGTCGGCCATAAAATCCCTCTTTACATGGTTTAATAAATGGTGCATAATATAATTACTAATTATATAGTATATAACTATAACTCGTTGCGCCTTAGATCAGCGACGCGTTATGTTCAACGCAAGGGAGTATCTCGTGGAGCCATTGATTATCCGCGCGATACTCTTTTTATTATACCATATGCTTTTGTTAAATGTTCGTTAAATTACAATTTCACGCAAATATATGAAACGTAAAAAAGACAGCTTTACGATGAAAAGCTGCCCCTACTCATCTTTTTTATAGTTGTTATCTATTATTCTCTATGGTTTTAAAATAGTATTTAAGGTTTAATCATCTATTTTTTCGATTTCCTTAATACCTTCTTGTAAAAAGCCTAATAATTTATAAAGAATTTCAATCTCTTCTTGAGAAATCCATACATTACCGGGTTCATCACATTTTTGGTTGTGATATTTATTGAGTAATTCTGACACAACTAAAGTTAGATCACTTAGCTCTACACTTTCACCTCTTTTGATTTTTTCAACTAACTCAAAAGCAAGTTCTTTACGTCGTTTTCTACTAATATTCACTAAAGTCATATACAACATCCTTTCTATCTTAATATTTATTAATTGTTAGTGTAACATTGTTATAATAAAAAACTTAATGCTATCTTTTACGATAACACTAAGCTTTTTCTACAATATTTAATTACATACTTCTTTTAATCTTTTTCCCGCTTTAAATGCAGGTACTTTAGATGCTGCGATTTCAATCTCTTTACCTGTTTGGGGATTACGCCCTTTTCTCGCAGATCGTTCGCGAACCTCAAAGTTTCCGAATCCGATAATTTGTACTGGCTCTCCTTTTTTAAGGGACTCTGTAATTGTTCCAAATACCGCATCTACAGCTGATGTTGCGTCCTTTTTTGTTAAATCCCCTTTTTCTGATACAGCTGCAATAAGTTCTGTCTTGTTCATGAAAACCTCTCCTTTAAACTATGTAAATTTGAACCACAATTTTCTGGTGGTTATATTTAGCATACAATATTTTTCTACTAAACGAAAATCTTGGAGTGATTTAGCGAATATTGTCGAACGGTTTTTCTAAAAATTATAAATTTGTTTATCTAAACATAAAAAAAATGTTATTATTTATGTAAATAAATAAATAACTATTAAGTGGAAGCACCACATTCTTTTACAGGGACTAATCTATGTCCTATTTAAGAATGTGGTTTTTATAGTTTAAGGAGTGATTACTTTGAGGTCTTTTAAACAGAAGTTAATAGCTTTTCTCTCGCTTTTTATGTTAGCCATTCTTTTTAAATCTGTCATATTGAACGAACTCAATATAAAAGGCATCATTGATGAACCTCTAATATACTCTATAATCGGTTTATTGCTCATTCTTTTGGTCGCAATAAAGTTTACGGATCATTTTAGTCGTTCCCTTAAAGAACTAACTTCACAAGTGAATTTAGTGGCTTCTAGTGATAATGAAGTAATTCAAGAGTTTGAAGGCCAATGTGAAATAAGCGAATTATCTCAATCGATCAATGAAACAATCAAAAATAAAGAAAAAATAATCGAAGAAAAATCAAAAGAAATCCAAGAGATAACTCAGTCTTTAAACAGTTTGTATTTAAATACTGTTATATCTTTATCTAGAGCTGTAGACGCCAAAGATAAATACACTGGAAGTCATTCGAGCAATGTTGCGAGATATTCTTATGCAGTGGCTAAGAAATTGGACCTTAACGATGAAGAATCTAGAAATATTTATATTGCGGGTTTATTGCATGATATAGGAAAGATAGCAACACCGGAATCCATTTTAAATAAAGAGAGTAATCTAACAAAAGAGGAATTCGAAAAAATAAAAGAACACCCTGAAGTAGGATATAAAATTGTGCGTGATATTGAGGAATTGAATAAACGAGGGGTTTGCCTTATAGTTCGGCATCACCACGAAAGAATCGATGGCAGAGGTTATCCATCTCGGTTAGAAGGGGAAGATATCCCGATAGGCGCAAGAATTGTAGCAGTTGCAGACGCTTATGATGCCATGACTACCGATCGATCATATCGCGCAGCTTTTACTCACTCACAAGCACTTGAAATTATTAGAAATAATTCAGGAACTCAATTTGATCCAAAAGTTGTTGATGCATTTATAAAAAGTATGGAAACTCAAAACGAAATTATCCCTCCAGAGAAAGTCTTTAAAGTTGCTAATTAAATTCGGGTAATCGGAAAATAGTGTGGAAAGAGGGTTAAAATGAACCCTCTTCCATTACCTTAGTCAGTGTGGAAATGTCAGCTCCATAAACTTCCTCATAGACCCATTTCAAGGTAGGAGGTTTAAGCTGTATGTTTTGCAAATCGTACATTTTATCGAATGTAGTAGATACTTCTTTAAACTTCTTTTTCTTCTTAGTCTTACGATAACCTTGAGTAAAGAGCATTTTAGCCCTGAGAGCTTCAAATGAGTAGCCACGGCCAACATGATTCATTGTCTTAATAAGGCGGTTAAGAGATTCTGTATAGGCGTTTGTGATAGATAAGTTGAAGTAGTTGAATATCTCTTCTTCCCAATTGGTCATTGACTTAATGAGTGTTTCAAAGTATGGCATTAATTCCTTGGGTATCTCAGTAAACCAAGATTGATAGAGTTGGTAGGCTTCATCTATAGATTTGGCATCATAAATGTCAAAAAACTTCTCTTTCAACTCATACCCTTTACCAAGAAGAGGGAAGTTGTCAGTCCATATCTGTAACTTTAGCTGATCGTCAAAGTCATTGAGTTCACTTTTACGTGTAAGGAGCACATAGCGATCCTTTTTAAGTTGCTTACGTTCTTTAGCAGTAATGTTCTCACGGTTCGCTTTTCGTATCTTTTCAAGAGCCTCATTCGCCATTTTAACGACATGGAATTTATCAATAACGATTGTGGCATCTGGAATCACTGTATGAACAGCCCTTCTATATGGGTTCCACATATCCATTGCCACATACTTAATCCGATTACGGTTAGGAAGCTGTGAAAGATAACGAATAACCGTATCTTGGTTTCGGTTTCGAAGCAGATCAATGATGGTCTTGTTTTCAACATCGGTAATAACACATCGGTAGTTTCGAAGAAGATGGACTTCATCGATTCCAAGCCATTTAGGTGCTTTGATGTCTTGCTTTTGTTCTAGGCGGGCTACATAATCTTGAAAGATGTTACGAACTGTTTTTTCATTGACACCGATATCTTCTGCAACGTTTGTAAAAGGCTTTTTGAGACTGGCTTGCTCAATCCATTTAATCAAACGTTTAGTAACTGAGCGACTTTTATCCATATCAGTCAAGACTTCAAAGAACGTTTCGTTACATTCACGACACTTATAACGTTGACGTTTGATCAATATCCCTACACGTTTAGCATGCATTGGCAAGTCAAAGAATAGTTGTTCCTTCTTACCGTGTTTATACAAGTTAGGTACAGTACCACATTTGGGACAATGAGAGGGGAGAGGAGAGATTGTCTCCACAAGAAATCGATAATCATACTCATCTTCTACCATATCGAGAATATTAAGGCTAGGTAGATTTAGCATATTGATTGGCATTATCTTGTTCCTTTCTGGTACATGTTCATTGTTTTGTGAAGGGATAACCCTATTTAACCGAAATAGCCGCATTCTACTTTAAATGCGGCTGCTTTCCAAATAAAATAGTTTATTTTACTCACAAAAAGTCTCGTGTTCTATGGGAGAGGTGTTTTGCGCTTCTCCTGTTGCTTACGCCATCCATAACGTGTTATTCCCTGAGGTTTGTAAACCGATAGGGTCATAATCAGTAGCAATACCACTAATCCTCCACCGGCGTGGAGAAGTCCGCTCCCGCTACTTAGACTACTAAGATCGGTATTAGGGTCTGCGGCTGCATTTGCTAGGAAGTTTACGGTCTGTGTGTACGACAGCAACACTAATGTGGCAAGAACAGTTAGTAGTAGTTTCGCTATAACCCAGTAATGTCGAAACAAGCCCCACGGAGTACCTAGTGCCATAACAAGTCCGGTTAGGAGCGAGGTAAGAGACAATGGGACGAGTGCAAACCATGTAATTGGTTCCATTGCTAGATAGGCACCTCGTACCATCTGATCATCTTGGCTAGTCATAGTGGTGGCAACGAGAGCTAGGTAAGCAATAACCGCACCGATCCATCCGACCGAAGTAGTGATATGAACTATGAGCGCGAACTTTCGGAGGCGAGGTGTCATAACCATTAGTGACTACCTCCAGGCGAATTATGTTCACCGTCGGTCTTTACGTGATCCCTTGGTTCCTCCTGTTTAATAGGTTCTCCACCTTGCATATGGCGAGCAGGACCATGTTCACCACCGTTTATGAACATTTTGATGATAAACACCAAGACCAGAACGATAGCGATGATACCACACACCTTCACCCAACGTGGTGTGCTTGGTGGTTGATCTTCAGCTTCACTGTTGGAGTTGGGTAATTTACTCATTAATATCCCCCTCTTTCTTATAGTTCTGAGCGAAAAAATTCATTATAGCATTGTTTATTAGCATTTTTGCTAATCCATTATAAATAAACAATATAAAAGTTAGGTTCTATATCGATCTGTTCCATTACTCTGGTTTGTTCGGGACGTTTGGGTCTGGCGTAAAGGCTGGAGTATAACCGTAATATCTGACTTCAGATACCATTCCGCCGCTAGCATGATGCAATTCATGGCAGTGGAACATCCAATTGCCCGGATTATCCGCAACAAAAACAATCTCATATGATTCATTTGGCCTGACGTTTAATGTTTCTTTTTTAATCGGGGAACCCGTCACATGTTCTCCGTTTCGTGATATAACATAGAAGAAATGTCCGTGAAGATGCATTGGATGATCAACATCCGTATCATTAACAATGTTGACTTTTACAACATCGCCTTCTTCTACTTCATATATTTCATGGTCTTCATGTGATTCAAAGTCTTTGGTCGTCATTTGCTTATCATTGATCTTAAATGTCTCGCCACCGTCATTCGAACTGAGAATCATATCGAATTCCTTTGTAATCTCTCCTAAATTAAAATCCATTGCAGAGCCGTAGTCCGTAATTTCTAAAAAGGTTTGAATTGAGCCTGCTGTTTCCAATTCATCATCTGCAAAACCCGTATATACTAACGGAATAAGCCCACGTAAATTCTCATTTTCTTCAGCATAGACCTCAATTCCCCATGCCCCCGGTTGATCCATTTGAATTTCAACATCATAACGTTCAGCAGGAGCAATTCGAATCGCCGTATCAGAAATAAGCTCAGGCTCGTTAACTTGTTGCCCATCGTAATGCGTCACTTTAAATTCATGGCCTGGAATATTGATCACTTGTGTGAACAGCCCTGTATTGACAAAACGAAGTTTAATCGTATCATCTTCAGTTACCTCAATGGCTTCAATAGCAGGTGATGTTTTTCCGTTAACAATTAATGTATCATACATCATATTCATCATTTCAGCATGAGATGGGTCATTGGAATCGTCGCCCCTGTTGCTATGATCTCCGTGATCCATGTTACTATGGTCTCCATGATCCATATCTCTGTGGTCCATATTTTCCATACCCATTGATGACCATTCATCAATCATGATCACTTTGTCCAAATCATAATCTGGCTGATCTTTCGGTTCAATAACGAGAGCACCGTATAACCCCATACCTAATTGATTGGCCCCATCTTGATGAGAATGATACCAATAAGTCCCTGGAGTATCCGCCACAAATTCATAGGTGAATGTTTCACCTGGCATAATCGCATTTTGAGTCACTCCCGGCACACCATCCATTTCGTTTGGAACAGGGACTCCGTGTGGATGTAATGCGGTTGGAACATCAAGAGAGTTCGTTAAATTAATAACCACATGGTCCCCTTCTTGAACACGAATTTCTTGTCCAGGTAAACTCCCGTTATAGGTCCATATATCCTCTATTATGTCATTGTTAAACATCCAATGTGTTTTTTTTGCTTCTAAATTAACGACAACTTTACCGTCTGATCTTTCTACTTGTTGCGTTTCGTTTTGTTCCTCAACTTCATTAGTATGATCCATTTGTGAGTGATCCATATCTGAATGATCCATCGTTGAAGTACTGCAACCGGCTAATATAATTATAAATACAGTCAACAATATCATAGGTTTTAGAATCAACTTCATTTATTTTTCTCCTCTCCACCCTATATTGCTGTGTGTCTTAATGAACATATTTATCATAACTCAAATTTATAAAGAAAGTGTGAACAATATTTAACACTGTAGAGAAAGGCTTATACTGAATTTGTTTACTATTCCTGAACCGAAGAATAAACAGTCAATCTTTGTTTCAGGTCGCTTCGCGAGTGAAACCGATCCATTCCATGCTGTAATCTGTCTATATCTCACTCAACCTTTCAACGTTTTCGCCCTCTGAACCAGACGGTCTTTATAAACGCCGCCGTCTGTAGAAGAAGTACCGTCCAAAAGCTGATCCAGAGTGTGTTGATCGTGAGTGCCAATCCCTCGATGTAGTACGCAAAGAGCCACGTGTGCAGAAGAACTAAGAACCACATTGTGGTCGATCTTTTCTGTATCCATGACCAGCCGCTTTTGAGCCAGCGCTGGCTGGCATCATTGGAGGTAATCGCCAAGATGA
Source organism: Evansella vedderi (assembly GCF_030813435.1). Lineage (GTDB taxonomy): Bacteria > Bacillota > Bacilli > Bacillales > Salisediminibacteriaceae > Evansella > Evansella vedderi. The sequence continues at coordinate 135,185 of NZ_JAUSUG010000011.1, forward strand.
TGGCATAGACGAGTGCGACCAGACCGACGACGTTCGCAAGGTTGAAAGCTCCCCCTCCGATCAGCATGTCAGCTTCGCCACGCCCGGGGTAGAAGAAGCCACGCCAACCTGCCCAACCATACGCTCCTTCCCAGAATATCCCTACGTGTACGACAGCCGCGATGGTGGCCCATATTCCCGTCTCCCTACGCCATGCCAACGCTTGACTGGCTGGCCGCCAAAGGCGGGCGAGGGGACCGATTGCGAGCGTCACCGCGTACAAAACAACGGAAACGTTGGCAAATGCGCGATTCCAGCTGTGGATGTTGTATTCAAAACCGCCGAAGGCGTTGAGGTATAGGACTACGAGGATCCACATGGTCGTCGCAGACGTCACATGCCGGAACAGGAATATCCGGTTACGACGCAAGCCTGCCCAAGCAGAAAGCATCACGAGGAAGCCACTGGTCAAGGCAAGCAAGGTAGATCCTGTGAGGAAAAATGACTGCCCACCACCATGACCGACATGGCCCTGCTCAACTCCCCCGAAGAGCAATTTGGATATCAACGATCCGATAAACAGTAGAGCCATGACGATTCCGATGGTCCAGATTCCAAATATCTTTTCCCATCGCTTTGTTTCGGAGGGTTCGCGAATGTTGGGGGCTGTGTCCTCTAGCGCTCGTTGTAAAAACAATTTTCTTATCATTTGTTTCATTTAGATATCCTCCTTTTTATTTTCATGACTCTTAGTGGCCTTCATCACCGTGGTCCCTTTCACCACTACGAGTGCCATGATCACCATCGCCATGGTTATGCTCACGACTACCGTTACCATGGTCGCCACCGTGGCCTCGTTCATCAGAATCGTTACCATGCCCTCCACTACCGTGGTTACTCTCATGACTGCGGTTACCATGATCACCATTACCATGGTCATGCTCATTACCACCGTTGCCATGACCACCGCCATGCCCGCCATTATTCTGCTCACCCCCGCTGAAGAGAAGCATAAAGAGGAGTGATCCAACAAACAGAAAGACTATGACGATTCCAAAGGTCTTAAACATCTTCTCCCATTGTGATGTTCTAGGAGAGTCACTTGTGTTTCTATTAGAGTCTGGTAATTTGCTCATGCTATTATCGTTAACCTCCTTTATTTGTTGACTTCCTTTCACGCTTTTCATTTTATACATGAAACCTTAAATGAATCTGAAATGCTCAATATAAATTTAACGAGATTGATTTAAGATTCATTAAAGATTTGCGTGCTATAATTGGCATAAAAAGGCCTCCCTAAGCACTTAAATGCATTGAAAGGATTGTAGTCCAATATGAGAATATTAATTGTAGAAGATGAACTCCGTCTTGCAGAAGCTTTAACACAAATATTAAGGAAAAATCATTATTCCGTTGATGCTGTTCATGATGGAAGATCGGGACTAGATCACGCTTTATGCGGTATATACGATCTCATCATATTGGATATTATGTTGCCTGAAATGGACGGTATCATGGTATTGAAAAATATAAGAAAAGAAGAAATCCCTACACCCGTTATTCTACTGACAGCCAAGGGGAAAATATCTGACAAGGTTACAGGGCTGGACAGCGGGGCTGATGACTATTTAGCCAAACCCTTTTCAACAGAAGAGTTGCTAGCAAGAATACGATCGGCAACAAGGCGTAAAGGCGAGCTGTACCAGGATCATTCATTAACGTTTGGAGATATCGAATTAAATACAGCAAATCTTAAGTTATCGAAAAATGATAAGGATTTAAAACTTACATTAAAAGAAAGCGAATTATTGGAGCTGCTCATATTAAGGAACAAAGCTGTTACATCTAAAGAAATGGTCATTGAAAAGCTCTGGGGGTTCGATTCTGAGGCTGAGTATAATAATGTTGAGGTGTACATTTCCTTTTTAAGAAAGAAATTGGCTTTTCTCAATTCATCCGTGGTCATAGCAACCATTAGAGGAATTGGGTATATGCTGGAGGTGAAGTCGCGTAGTGTTTAAAAAACTTAGAAATAGATTTCTTATTCTAAATATGGTAATCATTTCAGTTGTGATGCTCATTTCCTTTGCATCCATTTACTTCATCACATATGAAAACATGCATAGCGATATAGATATGGAACTGAATAGAATTTCGGACCACCTCCGCAATCACAATGGAACTCACGGCCATACAAGATCGGAATTTGCCGATGAACAGGCAGATCATGCGACGCATCCACCCCAGCATTCTGTTTCATTTTCTGTCATAACCGATAAACAATGGAACATTACAAATGTAGCATCTATATTCGATATGGATCGTGAGTTTTATGAAAGGGCAAAAAAAGAAGCATTAATTCAAAACAAGGATACAGGAAAATTCAAGTTAAATGGAAACGATTGGGCCTTTGTGGTGCAGCCTGTTTCTGAAGGATACATGATAGTATTTCTTGATATAACATCTCAACAAGCCATTATGACGAATTTAGTGTATACATTTTTAGTTGTTGCACTGGTCATGTTTATTATCATTTTCTTTATAAGCAAATTCTTTGCAAATAGAGCCATTCATCCGGTAAAGGAGGCTTTTGACAAACAGAAACAGTTTATTGCTGATGCCTCACACGAGCTTAAAACACCGCTATCCATTATAGACACAAATGTGGATGTCCTTTTTTCCAATGGAGAAGACACAATAAACCATCAGTCAAAATGGCTTCACTATATAAAATCTGAAACTGAAAGAATGACGAAGCTGACAAATGATCTTTTATATCTAACACAAATAGATTATTCTGATATCATCACGACTTTTACAAAGTTTAATCTGAGTGAAGCAGTGGAAAGTGTTATATTGACAATGGAAGGTGTAATTTTTGAGAAGAATATTTCACTTGATTATGAAATAGAGCCTAACCTAGTGACGCGCGGCAATAGTGAGCAAATCAAACAGGTTGTGATGATACTTCTGGATAATGCCTTAAAATATACAAATGAAAACGGTTCAGTAAACATTTCGCTTAAAAAAAAGCATCATAAATACATTGTTTTAACGGTTTCCAATACTGGTGAAGGCATTTCAGCAGACCATCTAGAAAGGATCTTTAACAGGTTTTACCGTATAGATAAATCTCGTGCACGTAAATATGGAGGATACGGCCTTGGTTTAGCTATAGCCAAAGCAATCATTGATCAACACAAAGGTAGAATCTACGCCAATAGTGTTATAAAAGAAAATACTACATTTTATATTGAACTTCCCCTTGCGTCACAGCAGTAAAACTTTGGGTTAACAGCAGATATACTTATGAGCAATGTGCGTTTTATCAAAAAAACAAAAGAAAGGGAGGCTAATCGCCTCCCCTGCGCTATTTCAGCAGCCTAAAAGAACTGAATTACCAAAATGTTCGCCTTTCCATCTTCCACACTTTAATCCGACTTATGATTTTCCAAGTTACAGTTAAATTTAATTTTTTCCACACGATAATCCGAATACCCTTAAATTCGAAAGAGTTCACTAATAAGTGAGCTCTTTTTTAATATCTCGGTTCTGGTAACATTGATCTTAATGGTGCTAACATAGAAAATGTATGTTGATACGCCCCGTAAAAGATATCACTAGCTTTTTTATAAGAGGATGGAGAAGTCTCTTCCAATTCCCCTAGTTCATGCAGGATTAGAGCTTTTGGTATACTACTTTCGTTTTCAAGAAAAGTCAAAGCCTTCTCTAAAAAAAATTTTTCTAACATTTTATTTCCTTTATTCTCCCGTACAAATGTGGCGTATAAATGGTACGTTTTAAAATTTAATCTTTCCTTTGGAAATCTCTCCACAGAATCCAAACATATCTTTAGTTGTTCTTCTACATCGGAATACCTTTTTTCTTTTAAAGCAAAATGAATAAAGGTATGGCAAAGGTTGAGGTACATTGGAAATAAGTGTTCTGGACAGTCCTCACGCAATGCTTCGTGAGGGAGAGAGTCCTCCATTGCTTCTAATTCTTTATCATATTTATTTGGATACACCTTGAATAAATAATATTTACATTGAATTGTAAGCATTAGGTTTTTAATAACATCTTCTCTTTCGAAATAATTATGACACTCTTCAAGGTTGGTATAGGCCTCTTCTGGTTCCCCATTAGAAATTTGAATTAAAGCTAACATAAGTTGAGTGACATATTTTAATCCACCTTCAGTATATTTAAGGGAATTATTTCCGTATTGGATAGCAGCGTCTAAGTGAGCCACACTCGTTAAATAAATACAAAGGTTAAAATTAACATTTAATTTATTATAAATTGATGCGTTCGGGTTATTATGAACAAAATACAATGCTTCATTAGCACAACCTATCGCTTTCGAAATACCTCCTTTATCATAATGAATATATGAGAGGGCATTGTAAGCCCTAATTTTTAGGTCAACTTCATGATCTGAAGCTTCACTTATATTTATTAAATAAGTAAAATATGTAATGGCAAAATTGTAATTTTTTCTTTTCATGTTTAAATGACCGATTGCAAAATAGTAATCAGCCAAAAATTCTTCTAAATTATGTTTTTCTATTTGTTTCCTAAATGCGACTAATCGTTTTTTTGCGATACGTAAATCGCCTAACGAAATTAAATTTTTAATCTTTTTTATGTATGTTTTAAATTTTGCGTATAATTCTTCATCAATAATTTCTATAATTGGAACATCTAAACGTTTTGCTATAAGCTCAATATCTTTTTTGTATATTCTTTTGAGGGTCCCATTTTCAATATTACTAAGTTTACCCAAAGAAAATAAGCCTTCAGCAAGCTCCCTTAAAGTCATTCCTTTTCTTTTTCTTATAGCCCTAATGTTCTCACCTATTTTTTTTGAACTAAATTCAAAAAATTCAGTGTCATGTTCACTATAATGTTTCTCAGTTTCCATAAAAGTGCAACTCCCATAAACATAAATAAGAATTTAAATATATCCTAAGTCCTAATATACCCTAATATTTAATAATAAGCATACACTGTATTTTCTTCATTATAATATTTAATTGTATAAATTGGTAGGACAAATGGCTTATTAACAAAAAAAGAGCCTATTTAGAATTTCTAAACAGACTCGTCTTTTTACCTTTGGAATTGAATAACATTATCTTGAACTTCGGCCTTCTTTTTAGGAAGATGGGTGTTAAACTTTGAGAGCTCATAAATTAGTTTTTCTCTATCCCACACTTCAACACCATTTACCTTTGCTAATTTATAGGCTGGGCCAGTTAATGTTGAGTTCGTAACAACCATCGCTTTATCTGCCTTATAATAGCTTTTGGAACCGACAATCTGTTGTACAGCATCTATCCCAACTTTGTTTTTATACCTTTTAGCTTGAACAACAGTTTTTATACCATCTTTCTTTAGAACAACATCCGCTCCGTAATCTCCTGTATTTCTTGTTTTTTTGGCTTTGTAACCTAGTTTTGTAAACATATATGCAAGATATTCTTCAAACTCGAATCCATCCATTTGGTCAATGACAGTCATATTTGCTCTTTTGAAGTGCTGTTTCTTCTTTATTGTTGGTATGATCTTAGTGATAATAATTATAGACACAATAAGTAGTGGAATAAGCATCCACCAATCTGCGAAGAAGGTATCTACATTTCGTTGTGTTAGAAAAGCATCGAATCTAAGCATTTGGTGTTGAACTGGGGGAAAGCTCAGGATAGTCCCAAAGACAAGAACGAAGGCTACCCACCATAAGAAAAGTTTAAATGGATTAAACATACCCCATACCACCAAAACCACAATGAGCAAATAATTCTCCAACTTCCTTATTAGATAATCCTAATTCCAATCTCGCTTGTTCGCGTGCAAATACATGAACTTTTGGAGCAGCTCCCTTGTAATAAAAGTTGGCAGCAATCTTAGAACGTTTACGGAGGCCGATATTTGTTGACATTCCCGCTTTTATCATTTGGTGCATTTCTGCTAATAGGACAGCTGCCTCCTCACGAGATGTTTGCAACCATATAATCTGATCCTTTTTATCTTCCATTTCACATTCCTGGATTAACTCTTGAGCTTTAGGGTATTTACTGAAATCAATTCCCATAGAACATTCCCCTTTCTTTTATAAGTTTAATAATGAATGATGAATTATTACATCTCGTAACTAAATGTATTTTCATCAAGATACTTTTCTTCTCCCAATTCAAACAATTTTGTTCGTAAAGATAAAAAATAATTCTCTCGTAAATCAATATACCTTTGGTTTTGCTCTTCAGACAAACTACCTTCGCCTATTTCTTTCTTAATAGAATGAACTCATCAAGTGCTGTTTCATTTTGAATATTTAGCTTATCTAAATCCAATAAACCCCCCTCACTTTTTTTTGCTTACATTTAGTATGCAATGTTTTACATTGACTCGCAAAAAATGAAGGGGGCTTTTTTAATTTGCTTCTTCGTACTTTCTTGATAGATATTGAACCACTTTTTCGATTTCCTGATCATTCACGAAAGCTGATTGAAGTCTAACTTTTGGTGTATCTGTTGGTTGATATAAGAGATCCCCTCTCCCTAATAAATCTTCAGCTCCAGCTTCATCAAGAATTGTCATTGAATCAGCATTAGATGAAACCGAAAAAGCAATACGACAAGGTAAATTTGCCTTTATATTCGTTGACAATACCTTTTTATTTGGGCGTTGGGTTGCAATGATCAAATGGATTCCTGAAGCCCTAGAGAGTTGTGTTAGTCTTGTAATATGCTCTTCTACTTGTACGTCTGTAGTCATCATTAAATCGGCTAATTCGTCAATTACGACGACTAGAAATGGGAGGTGTTCAGTTTCAGGATCGTTTGCTACCTTCTCCTTATAGGCCTCTAAGTTCCTTACACCATGTTTCTCGAAGATGTGATAACGTCGCATCATTTCATCGACTAATCTTCTTAAGGCTTTTTCGGCGTGAGCAGGATCTTTCACAATTGGTCCGATATTATGTGGGATATCCTCATATACCGATAACTCAACTTGCTTAGGATCAATGAACATCATCTTTAAATCTTCAGGCGGCAAAGAGTATAGCATGGAGCAAATCAAACTGTTTATGAGAACACTTTTTCCACTCCCGGTTTGACCTGCTACAAGTAAGTGTGGCATTTCAGCAAGATTTGCGATAATTGGTTCCCCTTCAACATTCACTCCAATAGGAAAGGATAATGGTTTTTTATTCGCTAGGTACTCAGGACTCTCCAACATACTCCGCAGATAAACGATATTAGGTTTTTTATTAGGAACTTCTATCCCGATAACGTTTTTTCCAGGCACAGGAATTAGCAATGTGATACTCGTTGCCTTTAAAGCAGCTTGTATATTCTCTTTAAAGCGTTTGTATCCAGTTATATTTACTCCTGCTTTCGGACGTAGTTCATACCTTGTAACTCGTGGCCCTCTAATGACATTCACAACTTTAGCAGGTTTCTTTAGAGCTGCTGTTTCATCTTCAATGCTTTGGATTGCTTGTTTAACATCCTCTGTATAAACCATGTCTTTGGGTCCAGCCTTCAATAAGTTTAATGGGAGATGCAAAACATTCTTGTTTGGGAATCTGAAATCCATCTTCTCGCCATTCCAAACTAAAACTGCATCGAATGTTCCCTCTTCCTTCTTCGGAATATCCTTTATCAGGTTTGTTTCCCCTTTTTTAAGGTACAGCTTGACGTTCTCTTCAGATATAGCAACACCTCTAATTGCTTTAGGGAACGTAAAATTACAACCTGTTTTGGAATAACCGCTACAACCATAAAACCTCCCTTTGTCTACTACGTTTTCATTACATTTTTTGCACGGTCCAAAACTTTTCAGTTTAACTGATTGTTCTTGAGTTCTTTCCTCAACCACTTCTTTTTCAACATCTTTCTGTGGAGAGGGATTATCTGGTTTCGTTTGTGCTTGAATCTTTTTGGAACCTTTAGTTGACTTCTGTGTTTTATTTTCATGTCCTGTCCCCATGTCTTTCATCAAATGCTCGTTATTTAAAGCTTCCTCAACTAGCTTTTGGGCAAGTTTTTTACTTTGCTCTACAAAGGCACTATGATTAGCTTGACCTTTTCCGATTTCACTCAATCGCTTTTCCCATTTAGCTGTTAAGGCGGGGTTAACTAACACTGACTCTCCCAATGCATGAATAAGCATTCTTCCTTTATCTGTGACAAAGACTTTGTTCTTTTTGACTGATATGTATTTCATATCTTTTAAACGAGCAATGATGGACGCTCTAGTAGCCTCAGTACCCAATCCTTCTGTTTGTACCATAACCTTTTCTAACTCTTTGTCATCAACTGATTTACCAGCTGTTTTCATTAAGGTTATAAGATCCCCTTGCGTGTATCTTGAAGGCGGTGTAGTTTCCCCTTCTTTTATCTCTGTATCAGCTGTTGTTCCTTCTTCGCCTTCCCTAACGTCAGGAAGCAAAGTATTCTCTTCTTCGGACGGTTCTTCTGATTGGCCATTTGGAAAAACAACTTTTCTCCATCCCTCTTGAATCATAACTTTACCTTTTGTTTCAAAACCGAATTTATCATCAGATAACGTTACGATTGTTGTGTAATCAAAGACAGCCTTGTCGTAATGAGCTGCAATCAATGATTTTGCGATTAAATCATAAATATTTCTTTCTTCATGGGTTAGATCATTTAGGTTTGGAACGTTTTCCGTTGGAATTAGAGCATAGTGGTCTGAAACCTTTTTAGAGTCTGTGTATCTTTTGTTGTTTGAAATATTGCTTATAGGTGTAGGAATCAACGACTGATACGGCTCTTGTTTTCCTAGTAAATCCAAAACATCGGGAAAGGTTCCCGCTTCCCCTTCTGTTACATATTCAGAGTCTGTACGTGGATAACTGATATGTTCTTTCATATATAATTCCTGGCATATCTTTAATACATGCTCAGGTGAGTATTTATAGCGTTTATTTGCTGTTGATTGTAGAGAAGAAAGGTTGTAAAACTTCGGTGGATGATACTCCTTTCTCTCTGTTTTTACTTCTTCCACATGCGCGTGTTTCGATTGGCAATACTCCGATAAAGCTACCGCTTCTTCTTTTTTCGTCAATCGTGTTACATCATCTACAAAGAACCTACCTCTATACTTCTTGTTATTGATATCAAAGTCAGCATATACTTCCCAAAATGGTTCGGGCTTGAAATTTTCAATCTCTTTATCCCGTTTATCAATCATGGCTAAAACACAGGTTTGCACCCTCCCCACGCTGAATGTATCTTTATAACCATTCCGCTGCCAAAGGATACTGTAGGCTCTCGAAGTGTTAATCCCTACTAACCAATCACTATAGGCTCTACTCATGCTTTCATAATACAAACCATCATAATTAGAAGCGGGTAATAAATTACGAAATGCCTTTTCTACTGATGGTTTTGTTAGGGATTGCACCCACAATCTTTTCATGGGTTTTTTAATACCTGCCATTTTAATAATAGTACGGGCTATACCTTCACCTTCACGACCAGCGTCGGTTCCTATAATAATTTCATTCACTTTAGGATCTTTTAAAAGTTTTTTTATAATGTTAAACTGCTTACCCTTACCTTTAGATAAGGTGTGTTTAAATGTTTCAGGTATAATCGGCAAATGCTCAAGGGACCATTTCTTATAGGATTCATTGTATTCCATTGGATCAGCGAGTTGAAATAAATGACCTACCGCCCAGGTGATGTACCCTCCAGCCGGAAACATATTATTAGGGAGAATTTCAATGTAACCATCATTCCTTTTGGATTTATAGGGGGCAGATAATTTATTTGCTTGATCCGGTTTCTCAGCAATTACCACAAACACTATTAAAACCTCCTCTTCAATTTAAAAAATAATTGCTTCATCTTACTTCAAATAACAGGACTAAACTTTGACTTCTTTTAAACTCATAAATTGTATTCATAAATTTGACCTCCTTTAATCGGCACAAAAAAAGCACACTTCTACCAACGACGCGACGCAATGCGTTACTGGTAAAAGGGTGCTTCCCTCTTAAATATTTTGTTAACTTAATTATACTTCAAAATCTCGATAAAATCATCTGATTATTGATTTTCCTCAAACCATTTTGTAAATTTTTCAGGACTATTCCTTAGTACACTAAGTCCATCTCTAATTATGATATCAAATTGTTCATCGGACTGATCATTTATATTAGTTCGTTCAATCGCCAACTGCAATAAACTTTTTGCTTTTTCTACCCTATCTTCTTTTACATATAAGTAAGCAAGTTGTACTAATGTTCCGATATAACTATCAATGCTATCAAAATGCCCTGTAAAGTCTTCTGGAATTGCTTTGCTATATATGCTCAAAGCTTTCTCAAAATATTTTTTCGCTAAAACGAGATCTCCGTTTTTTATGAAGCTACATCCCATCGCTTCTAAGATGATCGGTTCATTTGACATTTGAAAAAGAAGGTCTCCCATTTTTTTGACTTCATCTATAGGGAAACTTTCAAATAGGACACCTTCAAAAAACGATGGAACAGATTCCCCGCTATTAGGAGCACAAAAGTAATATAGACCATCTTCCCTTTTTTCAAGTTTAACGTTCCTGTCAGCAAATTTACCTAGATGCTGTGTATTCCAGTCCCTTCTCTTTCCTCCTGTTAATTCCCTGTGTAATAATACCCTTTTGAAAGATTCGGCTTGTCCAACGTTCCATAGAGGGGTTGATTTTAGTTTAGCATATGGCTTTGGGAGAACACCCTTCTTTTTAGCATATGCTCTAAACTTATTTCCTTTCCAACCTACAATATCAGCAAATTCACTTGAACCAATCGGCTTCTGAATACGCAAAAACTCACTAGAATAATGACGATAAAGTCCGAAAAGTATTTGTATTTTAACAAAATCTTTCGGTAAATCCCTTAATTTTTTCAACCTAGGAACAAGGAACCTCCACCATCTTTCTATGTAGTTATCTTCCTCTATATACCATTTACTTTTCATGAATTCAATAAGAGGTAGTATTGCATCAACCCCTTCTCGTTCTACTTCCATCACAGTTTGGTCTAATTGGAAAGCAAACTCATAATCTTCGATCTCAAAGGTGATGAAATGTTTATAAGCAGCTAAACATTCTGCTAAGTCCCTTGCAATTGAATAAGGTGGTTTTTCAGGTTGTTTGTCATGTTTAACCTCACTATCACCATCACTTCGAAATAAAAAGCTCATTTCATCAACCATGTAATCTCCTCCTCGAAAAGTTGCTTTTAGCAACCTGTTGTAATTCAATTGTATCTTTTCGAGTTGCTAAAAGCAACTTTTATTTATGTTATTTAAGTAAAAAACTCTCTTTTGCCATTGGTAACGGATAAGAGAGTTTTTTCATCTACTTTAGGAAGGTGTGTTTAAAATATTCTCAATTCTATCTTTGATACTTCCATTACTCCATTGGTTTCTTGCAGGGTGAGGGATGTCCTCGATGACTTCCCAAGCAGGAGAACTAATATTTGTATCTTTTAAATATTGATCAGCAAAGCGACCACATGGTATTATTGTGCAGGATTGTTCTGTAAGTCGCTCAAGTCGTTCTTTTAATTTATTAGTTATTATAGCCCTTGTCATGTTCCAAGCTTCGGAACGATGTTTGAATTGCATATAATTGATTCTCAGACCTTCAAGTATTTCCAAAAACTCTTTGTACTGTTCCTGGTGTTCTATACTATATGCACTGGCTTGTAGCGGGATTTGACAAACATTCATTAACCCAATTCTGCTTAGGACTAATTGATGATCGTAAAATCGTTGGTTCCCTATTAAAATACCTAATGCTTCAGATAGCTGGTAGTCTAAAATTATTCTAGTCATTCCTTTCCCTGCTGAACCGGACACAGGGAACCCATGAATCAATTCATCTTTGTGAGGGGATTCAAGGATAAAAATATATTTGTGATTAGATGTGACGATATCTTCAACTAAGTAATTGTTAGCAATTAAGGATTCAAAAGTATGATTTATTCCATCCATTTTTACATCTATCTCCTTGCAAATATTATAGTAATGTTCTAATTATAAATAAATCGTCGATTTCCTAATGGACGGATTGGAACTGTAAAAGAAGAATCATCACTTGTTTGTTTAGTTGACATGAAGATAATAAGAAAAAATCCTCTACTGTTTGGCCGCTCTCTAATGTTTTAATGACTGTTCTGGTCATAGTAATTTCTCCCATCAGTTTGTTCTGCGCGTAACACTTTAATATATCCATATCCATCTAAGAGCCAATACCCGTTTCCTATTAATTCTTTAATCATTTCAATCTTATATTTCGGTTTTTTTTCATACCACTCATTGAGAGTGGATAACTTAATAACTTCTAAGCCAATGTTGAACTTCTTATTAAATAATAGGTTAATAATTTTAATGTGTTCGTTTGTTAACTCTTGGTCAGAAATAACCCTTTGAACTAAATGCTCCATGACTTCTAAGGTATTTGATTTTAAAACAATCTCAAATTCCTCAGAACTTTTATGGCGAATTTCTTTTACCCTTTTTAATCTTTTGCCGATATACACGTATTTAGTGTACAGCATTTTAACAAGTAGCTTTTTATCCCTCTTTGTGAGATCGGTCTTAGGATTGATGGGTATTAACGCTTCCATATCCTTTTTTAAAAGACACTTATCACCAAAATAGATTACAGGAATAAACATTGCATTAAGTAACAAACCGTAGCTTAAGACAGCTAAGGGTTGTCCACTAATGGACCACCCCACAAAGTTGACTATACTGTAGAAACCATATCCAGCGAAATATGCTATACCAACAAATATGACAACCCAAAGCGGTATATAAATGAATGACTTGTATGGTGGCATACCCATCCAGCTCCTTATTACTAGTTGATTAAGTCTAGATAATCATCATTTAATGCTAGTCCAGAAATATCATGTAGCGGTAACTGAAAGCTAGGAGTTTTAGAAAAGAACTCATATAATGCTTCCATATCTATTACCCATGATTTTTTCGGGGATTTATTCATTAGTAATAGGGAACGATTAGAAACAATCCACTCCAATATTTGTTTGTTCGCCTTGTTGATCTCTAATCTAAATGTTCCTCTATAACTTGTTTTCTGAAATTCGTCATATGAGTATAGGTATTCGCAGCAGTAAAAAGAACGGTTTTTAGAGGTTACTACACAAGAAAGTTGTTTGTAATCGACACCTTGAGTTAAATCACAATTTTTTGGACGTTTAATAGGCTTCTTTGGAACAATATAAAAGCTATCAATGGGTGAAGGTCCATGCGGATCACCTAGAAACCCCCACGTTTTCACATCATCAAAGGATGATAATGTTTTTTGAAGTTCCTCCTGGTTCATCTCTTGAAATCCTTTCCCCATATTTTCTTGGTACATAAAATCAGTGTTCAATTAAACCCTCTCCTTTTGATGGAATGTTTTTGGTGTTTATATTTTATATGGTAGCACCATCAAAAAGGGAGCGCTAATTTTCAAAGGGTATTTATTACATTCCAATATCGCAAGGGGAACTGTAAGCTCTTTTGTTGAGTAACATTTTTCAGGTGCACTTCTATTAAGTGCATTTCAGTTTCGTGCTGTGTTAAAGAAACATCATATTCCGCGAGGATTCCATAAACGTCCATCATCATGAGTATAGTTATATTTGAGAATCATTCGCTCCCTATCGACTAGAAATTCTTTAACAGACATCCAATCGTAAAGTTCGTCATTTTCATTTGAGGTAGGATGACAACTCTTTGTAACCAACCAATATTTTTCTGCGATAAATTCAACAAGTTTCTGTTTATCAGTAATTGCTGTTAATTTTTGAGCAAATTCATATTCATCTTTATTTGTTAAGTCGTTCTTAGTCGATAATGTCTTTTCAACCTCGTCTTAACTGCTTAATAATTAAATTTCATAATGATTATCCCCTTTCTTATTGCGTAGAACTTATATTTAGTAAAACACTGATAGACCGATACTACCGACGAATAACCAAAAGATGAGTTTTAATCCTACAGTCAGAGCAACTAGGATTATGCCCCATATAGCTAACTTCCGAAAATGCCCCTTTAAACCAATAACACCTAATATGATCCCCACTGGCCACAACGGTGCAAAAAACCACCCTATTAACGGAATAAAACCGACTAGCAAAGATACGATTCCAATAACAAAAGCTAAGATACTCGCTTTATTATACAAAGCACTCTGCGGAGTTTGATTTTGAAGGTTAAATAAATTGTTATTCGTATTAATAGTATTTCTGCGCTCATTTCCATACATCCCAGTAATATTTCCTACGTTAATATTTTTTCCTACACTATCTGCTGGCCTACTTTTTTTAAACATTATCAACTCAGCCCTCCTATTTATAACTTGTTGTAAACTTACTTTGATTCTAATTACCGGGATTTACACCAGTTTTGATCCGAATCCAATGATGCCAACGCTTGTTGTATTCGTTAACCCAATACTCAGCGTTTGTTTTAAACTTAAAACTAAAGTAGAAAGAGGTTGCAGTGGCAGTAAAACTAAAAAGTATTCCTAATAAAGCGTACGGGAATGGGACATACAGCAAACTTAACAATGAGATTACTAGTACAAACATACAAGCAATATTACATATTTTGGTGTTCCTATAGATTCGTACTGTTGTATTTGTTAACTCCACAATCTCTTTATGCTCTTTTTCAAAACCAACATATAATGCATCTAAATGAATATCATTTAGTTTATTGTTCATTCATTCTCAACCTCCCCCTCTAAATCTGATCCATCAGAAGGTGCAAACCGATTTTTAATCCCCTCTTCTATAAACTCGGTTACGATATCCTCGATTGTTTTCTCTTCCGCTTCAGCTAACTTTTTCACTTCTTCTTTTAAAGCAGATGGCACATAAGCATGGATGGATTCTAAATCACTTTCCACTAATACACCATTAGGACGGACTAATACTTTCCCTTCAGTAATATGGTTTTTTAATAAATCAATTTCATCTATATTTTCTGTTTTATCTAATGGAAATAGCGTTGGTTTAACTTGGAGTCGTATCGTATTCTCTGTAGTTTCAAGCTTCATGTTTTGTGGTCCCGCTACCTTGTACACCATTTCAATTACTTTGTAGACAGTTGACTTAATTTGCTTTGGAAAAGGAAATTCAAATTTGGCATACCCTCTTTTCGTGCTTTGTTTACCATACTTTAGCTGAAATATTGGTTCGTATCCTTCTCTTTCAAGTCGGAGTAAATAATCAAATTGTTTCTCTTCTTCAGACACAGCTTTACCGTCATAAGAACCGTTAAATTCAATGATACGAGCTAATTCATTTGTATCTTTATGTCTAAATGGTTGAAACAAAAAGAAGCGGGAAGTTTTAGAGTGGAAGACATTTTTCTTCTTCTTATCCTGGTAATGCTGCATGATAAAGTTTTGCAGGTCATCATTCTTAACAAAATGCCTCACTTTCCCTTTATACATTCTTTGGTACGAAAGTAATTGCCCTTCTTTTATATATCGGAGGACAGTTGTAATGGATACACCCAGCCTATTGGCTACATCTTGAGTGGAGAGATCCGGCTTGATATAACGATGTCTTACTTTTTCAATTTCACTTTCAGAAAAAATGAATCCCCCTTCCAAATGCCAATTATCTTTGTTAACAGGAATTAAATCTCCTTTTTTAACATGATTATAGATGGTGTGTTCACTTACACCCAGCCTTTTAGCAACTTCACTTGTCGTTAAGTGTTTCTCATTTGCCCCCATACATACTCCAACTCCTTATAGGATGATTTTTAAAATAAATGACTTCTTAGCCTCTAAGTCTTTCTTTACGCAATAAAAATGACCTTCCATAAGAAAATCGGGTCCGTTAGATCATATAAATATTTTTTCGAGTCTAACATCTCCTTCCAGTCAATTTTCTTCACTACGCACCTCTAAAAACATCTATTACCTATATCATACCATTAAAATGAACATTAAGACATAATAAATACTATAAAAGAAACTATAACATAACAGAAATTAATAACCTAAACAATATATAGTGTAAATTACTAAACACTATATATTTTATAATGTTTAATGTAAAAAATAATGAATATTTTATTCAAAAGTATAATCTATACATAAAAAAATAGTAGAAGATATATAATGTATAAGTGGTAGTATATTAGTATTGAACTATAACTGAATAAAAAATATAACGAATAATATAAAGATATAATTAATCCTGAAAAACCTAATATAACAGTGTTTAATAACTTTTTATATTTTTACGCGGAGTTCGATTGAGGTGTTATATTTGGTTTCTGTCCCGATGTTTTTTATCAAATCCTAACCAATGGAATAACAATTCTTTCGTAACAAGAAACTACCGTTTTGTTAATTGTTTATAAACATAATACAATTATCTGGTTAATTTATAACTATAATAGCTTATTATATTAAATACTAAACATATATTATAAAACACTAATGTATAATAAATTAAATAACAAATTAAATGATATTTAATTATTATAAATTAAATATGAATAATTGGCGGTTATTATTATTTTGGTGTATATCACGTTACAATTAAAATAGTACATAAGTATAGTAGTTATGCGTGATATAATAAGAATTAAATAAAATAAATGAATATTTATTAGGGAGGGGTTATTCTTGCAGGTAGTACCATTAGTAACTTTACACAAACAAGTTGGAGTGTTTGGATTTGAACATTTAGTGATAGGGTGTAAAGATACAGAACAAAAGATGAAAAAAGTCATGGTGGAGCCATCTCACCTATCCTTAGCAACTGAAATGATAGATCAAAATGAACGTGAAGATGAAAATAATCCCTTTCGTGGTTTTTCTGATCTTGGCATGATTTATTATTACGTTCATAAGCCGACTCATGCAGATAAGGATAAAAATAAAAAAGAGGACACGGTTAATGAATATCTCCGCGATATTTCGCAATTCTATTCTCAGCTGCTATATAATGAAGGGTTTATGAGAAGTGATGTGAAAGATTTTGAAGAGGGTTCTTTATTGAAGAATTTAAAAAAGCGGCACATTCGACAGTACCAGGAGTGGCTAAAGACTGTTCAGCAGAGAGGGAAAGAAGGCTATAGTTTAGCAACCCGTTCCCGTAAGGTGACAGTATTAAAAGGATTTCTTAAGTGGTTACATGAAGTGGGGTATATTAAAGAACCTGTTTACTCAGCGTTTCTTAGCAACAGCCTTAGAGAGAAAGATAGAATCAGGAGAGATTTGAGTTATGAAGAAGTAAAACAAATTCTCAATTTTTATAAAGATAATCCCATCATTTTCGCGGTATTAAGTGTTCTAGCCACAACAGGATTAAGGGTTCAAGAGATAGCAAACGCAAAGTGGAATGATCTTTATTACGATAGTGATGATAAGACTTATTATTTAAGCGTCATCGGTAAAAACGATAAGCCGAGAGATGCTATTATTTTCGATAATGTGTTCGAGAGGATCCAAAACTTCAGAAACCGAAGAAGGCTAAATGTTGAGCTTGATCCAGCCGATGACTCTCCTTTGTTTACGACAAAAAAAGGAACAGCATACGATTATAAGTATTTAAGTGTATTTGTTAAAAAGGTCATTGAAAGAACTGGTTTAGAGTTCTTGAAATACAAGCCTAGTGAAGTGACTCCCCACCATTTTAGACATTTCTTTGCTCAGTATAGTGCGGAACAAGGAGCTTCACTCATTTATATCCAACGCACCCTGGGACATGCGAGCTATCGCACGACTGAAATTTATTTGGAGAAAGACTTGAAGAAAAAGAATAATGTTGCTAGACAATGGGACGAGAGTAAATTTTGATAAGGGGGGGTACAGTCAGGAAAATGCGGTTATCTGTATAATGCTCTTCTATGTTTAAATCCGTCTCATGGTGCAACAAACCATCCAAAACATGAATCGCATCCCTTGAATTAGTATGAATGATCTTTGTGTAGTAAGAAGAAAATTGATCACTAGTGAAACGGTAGATGGTGGCTCCTTTCCCCGTTCCATAATGTGGATTTGCATCTGCATGTAGTGATGAAACTCCTAGCTGCATTCTCATACCATCTGACGAGGATGTTGTGCCGTCTCCCCAATAAGAAGACAATTGTAGCTTGTGATGAAAATTTACTAATACAGCTTGGGCTTTATTCATTGCGTCTTCATACATGCGCCATTGAGACACATTGGCTAGTTGCTTATATGTAAGCCCGGGTGTTGCTTCAGCCATTTTGCTCAAGCCAATATTCATTCCCATTCCTAAAAGAGCAGCCATAATAATGATTGTTTCTTCTTTATCTGGTTTTCGTTTGTTAGAAGCATGTGTAAATTGCTCATGAAATCCTGTTATATGGGCAACATCCATAAGTAAATCGGTTAATTTTATTCTTGGTAGCATCTGATACAGGCTTGCACTAACTTTCTTTGCTTCTTCTGGAACATCTTTTTCTAATCGTGCAAGTGACAGCTTTCCTTTTTCAAGAGAAACTCCATCTAACTTGTTGGAATTAGCAGCTAACCACTGTAACCTCCCATTAAGGCTGCTAGTTCTCTCTGTAATATAATCCTTGAATGATAAACTAACCGATAATCTTGTATTCTCCTTCGTTTGATTCCATGTATCTTCGGAAAACAAATATTCCTCAAAATCTCTATATTGTCTACTGCCAACAATAGAAACATCTCCTGCCCGAACATGCTCCCGAAGTTCTGTTAAAACAGCCATTTCATAGTAATGACGATTAATTGTTGTACCATCATCCTCGTATAAATGCTTTTTCCATCGTTTTGAAATAAAATCCACAGGTGAGTCATCAGGCACTTTTCGCTTTCCGGATTCGTTCATTCCTCGTATAATCTCGACAGCCTGTAAAAGTGGCTCATTTGCCTTTGTAGAATGGAATTCCAATACTCTTAATAGCGTTGGCGTATATTTTCTTAGTGAATAAAACCGTTTTTGCAGTAAGTCCAAATAATCATAGTCGGCAGGACGTGCAAGCTCCTGAGCCTCTTCTACAGAAGAAACAAAAGAATTCCATTCAATAACAGATTCCAAAACCTCAAAAACATCTAATTTATCCTTTTTTGCTTTGATTAAAGCCTGTCCGATGTTCGTAAAGTGTATAACCTTCTCATTTAGCTTTTTACCGTTTTGTTTCTGAATTTCTTCTTGTGCCTTACGGCCTTTTGATAACAGACTTAGTATTTGTCTGTCATGAATTTCAAATGCCTTATCCGTTAACTCCTGAGTAAGATGTAATAAATAGACGGTTAATATCGAATATCGTTTATTTTCTTGAAAGTCACGAAATGCATAAGGCTCATATCTTGAACCTAAGCGAGATAGCTGTAACAGGCGATTGCGATGCAAATGGCTAATTTGTACCGTTTCTAATTCCATTCCTCGTATGTATTCAAGTCGTTCTATTACTTTTAGAAATGTTTCGGGCGAAGGATGACCCGGTGGTTCCTTTAACCAACCCAATATCGTTTTATTGGATTCGGATGGATGCTGCGAAGTAATGATCTCTTCAAGCTTTTCTTTTTGTTCATTTGTAAGAGATTTACTTACCGTATTAAATAGCTTCTTTTCAGCCATTGCCCTTGCTTCCCACACCATTCTCTCAAGTGTAGTGATAGCAGGCAGTATGATTTTGTTTTTTCTTAGAAAATCTATGCATTCATGCAGTAGATGAATGGCATCACCATTTTCCAAAGCTAATTGATGAAGGTGCTTAAATGTCATTCGATATTCACTCAGGGTAAAAGTTACAAAGTTGTATTCACTTCGTATTTCTTTCAAATGATCCCAAAGTGTATTTTCTCTTTGAGGATAATGACTTAGCGAAGATGGAGTGGTACCGATTTGTTTCGATATATAATGTATGACTGTATCTGGAATACTTTTGATATGGGTGTATGGCCAACCGGGATACCGAAGAACGGCTAATTGAATAGCAAACCCTAAACGGTTTTCTTCTCTCCTTCTCTTATTAATGATTTCTAAGTCCCGTTTGGAAAAAGTGTAGTAGGTTCCCAATATCCACTCATCTTCAGGAATTTGCATAAGAACTAGTCTTTGATCTGGCGTAAGTAATTCTCTTCCTCTCGCAATTTTCATTCAGTATCATCCCATTTCTGTATTTTCAGTTTATTAGTTCAATTATATATCAATAGAGTGTACTCTATTGATACAAGTATAGTAGACTGATAAAATCATAGTTAAGAGTGTCTCATAAGACTTGTCTCAAAAACGAGGTGAAATTTTGCAGAAAATCGGTTATGTACGCGTCAGTTCGACTAGCCAAAATCCTTCAAGACAATTTCGGCAATTGAACGAAATTGGAATGGATATTATTTATGAAGAAAAAACTTCAGGAGCCACAAAAGATCGTGAACAACTTCAAAAAATGTTAGAGGATTTACAGGAAGGTGACATTATTTATGTTACAGATTTAACTCGGATCACTCGAAGTACGCAAGATTTATTTGAATTGATTGATTTAATACGAAATAAAAAGGCAAGCTTAAAATCACTTAAGGATACATGGCTAGATTTATCAGAAGATAATCCATATAGCCAATTCTTAATTACGGTAATGGCTGGTGTTAACCAATTAGAGCGAGACCTTATTCGTATGCGTCAGCGTGAAGGAATTGAGCTCGCAAAGAAAGAAGGGAAGTTTAAAGGACGGTTAAAGAAATATCATAAAAATCACGCAGGAATGAATTATGCAGTAAAGCTATATAAAGAAGGAAATATGACTGTAAATCAAATTTGTGAAATTACAAATGTATCTAGAGCTTCTTTATATAGAAAGCTATCGGAAGGAAAAAAATAAGCATTCATTACTTATATTAAAAATTTCCGGGGATTGTGAAACAACGTACCTAACCAAGCAGCTATTTCTATAAGGAAGTATCAATATTTGTTTATCTAACTAGGCACGATCATCAAAGGGTTCCGAGTACATTTTAACGGAGATATACGCTAAACTCAGATTTAAAGCAAGGCTGTATTTTCCGAGAACACTTTATAAAAAACAACCTTAGTCAATCACATAAAATGTACCCTATAGAGTAGACACATTAAAAAAGTGACTATTCTATAGGGTACTTTTCTGTATAATTTAAACAAAACGGGATGAGGATTTGAATTATGTCAAAAGATCTGTTTACAAGTAAGGAAATAGAGATTTTATCTAATAATAAATATGTAAAGTCAGTGAGTATGAATTCTATTACATATACGGATGAATTTCGTTTAGTTTTTATTACCGAGTATGAGAAAGGTAAAATTCCCAACCAAATATTTCAAGAGTGTGGGTTTGATATAAGTATTGTTGGTTACAAACGCATAAAAGCTGCTTCTCACCGATGGAGGTCTAAATTTAAGGACTCAGGAATAGATGGAATTAGGGATACACGTAAAGGAAATTCAGGGCGTTCTAGTAGTAAAGAGCTTTCTTTAGAGGAAAAATATGAAAGAATGAAAGCAAAAATCAAGCTATTGGAAGTAGAAAATGAATTATTAAAAAAGCTAGATTTAGAGGAGAGGAGGCTGAGGAAAAAGAAATAAAACTATCAGCCGAACAAAAATACCAAATTATCAAAGAGGTTATAATGAAATATAAACTCAAGAACATGGTTAAACACTTATGTGTTGAAGCTGGTGTGTCGCGTTCAGGCTACTATAACTATTATTCTACAAAATCCCAGGAACGGAGAGCACTGCACGATTTCCGGGACGAAGAGATGAAAGAGGCAATATTAAAAGCATATCATTTTAGAAATCGCAAAAAAGGTGCACGTCAAATCAAGATGACATTAGAAGGTCAGTTTAAAATCGTTTATAACTTAAAGCGTATTCGAAGAATCATGAAAAAATATAATATTGTTTGTCCTATTAGAAAGGCCAACCCGTATAGACAAATGATGAAAGCTACCCACGAACATAAGGTAGTGCCCAATCTATTAAAACAGAAACTTCAAGCAAAATATACCTGGTAAAGTACTACTTACAGACATTACATATCTATTTTATGGAAATGGAAAGAAAGCATATTTATCCACTATTAAAGATGGTTCTACAGGTGAAATATTAGCTTATAATGTTTCTAATCGTATTACATTGGACCTGGCAACAGACACACTGCGTAAACTGAAAAGTAATAGGAGAGTAAAGTTAACTAAGGATGCATTTATTCATTCTGATCAAGGCTCTCACTATACAAGCCCAATCTTTCAAGAAATGGTCAAGAAATATAAATTAGGCCAATCTATGTCAAGACGAGGGAACTGCTGGGATAACGCACCACAAGAGTCGTTCTTTGGACATTTTAAAGATGAAGCATACATCAAACCATGTGAAACACTGAACGAATTAAAAAAGGAAATAAGAGAGTATATGACCTACTATAATAATTACAGATATCAGTGGAACCTAAAGAGGATGACTCCTGTTCAATACAGAAATCATCTTCTACAAGTAGCTTAGTTATTTTTTTATAATGTCCTTTACAAAGGGTACAATTTACACAAACGAAGGTTGTTTTTATAAAGTCATGGTCTAATTAAAACAATTGCTGTCCCAAGAGCATACTTGAGACTGAAAAGGCACCAGCAGGTGGTAAAACATTAGTATATATGGGAGGTCCCAAACGGGGTGTAAAGGTTGTAGCAATCCAATTTCCATATTCACCAGCCAGCAAAGAGGGAGGTTTCATTATAAACCGTCCACTTAAAACGAAATGCCGAATGCTTATAGCGGTCTCATCAAATATTGTCAAGTTGCCAAAAAAGGAGGCATATGGTGAATCGAAACTTATTTGTTTAGCTCTTTCGTCCCAATACCCATTAATCGGAATAGGTATACCACGAAAATTAACTGTACCTACTACTTTGTTGTCTACAATGGAATCAATGGTAAGTATACCTCTAATAATGGATCTCCCCGCAATAGAAGCATCAATCCCCCATACGGATGGAAAGGGGATACTGACTTTGGCTGTCTTTGGAATTTTCAAAATTAACCTCTCCTTGATTATTTAATGTATGGATTGAGTTGTATTTAATCATAATCCTGTAGTAATGATACAGTGTATGCACAGAGAATCACTTAGGTGTTTTGCCATCCACGTTAATGCATTTAACGGTTCAGCACATGGGTATGAAGATTATATTCATAACAGTTTGTCTGATTCATCGAGAACAGCGTTCATTCGGGACATTAGAAATTGTCAAAGTAAATAACTTGCATAACCGTGGCAAAAAAAGGCCAATTTCCATGTACTGTGAGAAACGAGAATGCCCGCTTTATTAACGGAGAACGGATTTATTGATCATGCAAGCGATGCCCAAAAATTAAGAGACCCGAATTGGCGGCAAGCGGTTGTCCAAGGGCATGTTAATGGGTTAGCACGCGCGTTTAATTTGAAGAGAAAATCGACTAATCTGAAAAGCAATATGGCTATTAAACGTGTAATTGTTGACGGTGTGCAAGTAGGGGCTTACGCAGAAGAAGAAAATGTGTTGAGAACTGTACAACGCAACCTGAGAACAGCACAAAGGATTATTATTGAAAATGTGTAGTTTCGTTGGGAAAACGGTTGCTTGACTGCGAGCACGTTAAAGTTTTATCAAAATGGATAGCTAGGCTGGATGAACAAAATATACGCTAAGCCTTTGTCGTGACGGGCTTAGCATTTTTTTCTTGCTCTAAGTTGGTCCGGCCGATATAAGCCAGGACTAGCTTAATATCAGATGAATAGAACGAAGTTGTTAAGGGAATTATAGTTTATGATGTTTCTATTTCCAATTGTTGGATTTGAGGTGAGTTTTTGCCTAAGATTACTCCTATTCAGTCATACATGATTATTATGCTTTCGGTTGGATTAATGAACCACGTGATTATTATCCCTTTACTACTCGAAGCATCAAAGCGAGATGCCTGGCTCGTAGTGCTTCTTGTTTTTGTCGCTTCACCTGTCTGGATTGGTTGCTTGAACTACATCATTCAAAACATGAACAATCAACACATTAAAAAGTGGCTAGATCAGCACTTTGGAAAGTTTTTATCTGCAATCTTAGTAATTATTTATAGTTTGTTATTATGGCTCATGGGCTTTATTTCCTTAAAAGATACGCTAACATGGACAATCGCATCTTACTTGCCACAAACACCGATACTAGCTCTTGCGGGAACTACACTTGTTGCATGCTTCTTTGCTGCTTTTCAAGGACTCCGTACAATTGCAATTGTGAGCGGAATATTGTTGCCATTTGTTGTTATTCTAGGTCATCTTGTGGCGATTGCCAATTTTCAGTTTAAAGATTATACCCTGCTTTTTCCTTTGTTAGAAAACGGGACAGCTCCATTATGGAAAGGTGTTCCTTACGTTGCCGGGGGATTGCTGGAGTTGTCTTTCTTGATGTTGCTGATTCAGCACAAATTAACAAAAAAACCAGGATTTAAAAGCTTGATGTTAATGTGCTTCATCCTTACAGGACTTACGTTGGGGCCATTGATGGGATCGATTGCGATATTTGGCCCTGATGAAGCGGCTAACCAGCGATACCCCGCTTACGCTCAATGGAGAATCGTGAGACTGGGAGAATATGTGGAGCATGTCGATTTTTTTTCGATTTATCAGTGGCTATCCGGTACATTTATTCGTGTGTCCCTTTCTATCTATCTCTTGGGAGAATTGTGGAATTTACAAAAACGCAGATGGTTACCCGTGTTATTTGGCGCATTGGCCATGCTTGTTGCCATTTTGCTGCCGATGAGCGACATGGCTTTTCTAGACTTGTTAGGAAGGTTTTATTTTCCTTCATTTTGTATCTTTACAGTAGGGACCTTGATCCTGTATGTCGGTCGAATGATCATCTCAAGAATTCGCCAAAAGGAGTGACTAGCTAGGATGAATAAACTATTCCGACGAATGATAAGATTATTTGGAAATCAGGGGGCAGAAAGCAAGAGGCCATCGCCTAATACAGAGGCAACAGTCTTGCAACCGCTTAATGAACAATCACTCATCCAACACTTTAAAATGTGTCAAGATGTTAAGCACCATGTTTACAAATTAAACCCTGATGATGAACAATCGAGAATCCTATTGCTTTATTGTGAGGGGTTAAGTGACAACCAAACATTCATTCATGAAACTGTGCTTCCTCATTTGACCCGATTTTATGAAAACAATGGTTTTCATCATCAGGAGGAAATAGTCGAGTCGAGCCAACTACAAATAGAGTTCGTTACGCTTGAGGAGTGGGAGCAAACGGCCGAAACGGATATTTTTGAAGGCAAACTGCTTTTGTTTATTCCGACCCTACGCTCCTTATTCTCCCTCGATATCTCAAAAAAACCAGCGCGAAATCCGGAAGAATCCAGTATTGAGGTCTCGGTACGGGGGCCAAAGGATGGATTTGTGGAGGAACTGGAAGTTAATGTGGCGTTAATTCGGAAACGAATCAAATCAACCAGCATGGTTTATGAAACGAAAAAAGTAGGTGTTCGTACGAAAACAACCGTTGCAATTCTATATATGCGTGACATTGTTGATCCTAAGATTGTTCAAGATGTAAAGAATAAATTAGATGATCTTCACATTGACGGAGCGTTTAGCGCCACTCAGCTAGAAGAATTAATGCAACCGACAAAAGCATTGTTTCCTTTGATGGGGTATACAGGCAGACCAGACTTTACCGTGAACTGTATGCTAAATGGCCGTGTAGCGTTGATTGTGGATGGTACACCAGCTGCGTTGATTGCGCCTGCCAATTTATTTTTGCTTGTGAAAGCACCCGAAGATATCCACTTTGCTGCTTTGTCAGCTACATTTGGTCAAACGCTTCGTTTACTTGGCTTGTCCGTATCGCTACTGCTTCCTGCATTTTTTGTTGCCATTCTTTCCTATCATCAAGATCAGCTGCCCTATTATCTGCTTGCCACTTTGGCGATTAACCGGTTGGGAATCCCTTTTGATGTAGCAGTTGAAATGTTTATTGTACTTATCTTCTTAGAAATCATGCGGGAAGCTGGTACCCAACTCCCTTCTGCGGTCGGCACCACGGTAACGGTTGTAGGAGGACTTATCCTGGGGGATGCTGCCATTCGTGCAGGATTCTTATCCCCTGGTATTCTTGTCATCGGAGCAATTACACAGATCTTTGGTTCAACTTTATCGAGCCTATCATTGGCTGGTACGATTAGTATCTTACGCTTTTTTCTTTTCATTCTGTCTGCCATGCTTGGCATTTATGGCTTCTTTCTTGGATTATTTATTGTGCTCAGCCATTTAGCTTCTTTGCGTTCATGCGGCTTGCCTTACTTGGCCCCAATATCACCTCCATTTAAAGACTTTGCCAACGCTTTGTTCCGACTACCTTGGCCATGGCGAAAAACACGACCGGACATGTTGAAGACACGAGATTCTACAAGCCAAGGGGACAGGCATAAATGAGGAGATATAAAAGTATGGTTGCACTTTTCCTTCTTCTCACCCTTACCGGTTGCTGGAGCAGTTATGAAGTGCAAAACTTGAACTATGCTACGGCTGTTGGAATAGACTATGTCGATGGTCAATATACCTTGTATGTGCAATTTCTTGATTTCTCGACAGTGGCCAAGCTGGAGGGACAGCAAAAAGCGGATCAGCCCCCGGTTTGGGTGGGCAAAGGCGAAGGTTCCTCGTTTACGGAGGCGAAAAATGATTTGTACAGTACATCACAACAACGCTTAAACTGGGGACAAATCTCTGCCATTTTGTTCAGCGAGAGATTGATGAAGGAAAACAAAGTCGGAGAAGTGCTGGAATTCATCAATCGTTATCGTGAAATAAGGTACTTGGCCTGGCTGTTTAGCACAAGAGAGCCTCTTGAAGAAATCTTGCTGGCAACCCCATTTTTTAGATTATCGCCAATTGCATCCATTCTTCACAATCCCGAGCAAAATTTCAGACAGCGTTCTATCCTTGCTCCGATCCGCCTGCAACAATTTGTACTGGACTCAAACGAAAAGGCCAGAACCAGTTATATACCGGAATTATCGCTTCGCAAAGATCAATGGCAGGAAAGTAATAAACCAAAAGAGCTGCTTAGATATTCTGGCATACATGTATATGATCTACACAATTATTATGGACGAATGGATCTTAAGGATTTGTCGGGAATGCCCTGGCTAAGTACTCACACGATCCGAGTACCTCTTGATTTGTTTGCCGAAGAGAAGCTTGCGGCTGTTCTTGTCGCAGAAAAACCAAAATATGAAGTGACTCCTATTGTGAAATTGAACAAGGCGTATTTCGATATTTCAGTAAAAGTGCAGGCAGGGATCAATGAATTGCATACGGACCTTACCGAAAAGGAACTCACACAAATGGCTCAGGAAAAAATAGAGGAGCAAATCCGCAAAACGTATCAAACTGCTTTTAAAGAGGGTATAGATATTTACAATTTGGGTGAATCTTTGTATCGCAAACATCCACATCAATGGAAGAGCATTGCCACAGGAAAACAGCAACTCGTTTTAAACCAAGATTCCCTGCGCCATGTAAAGGTTGAGGTGAATATTGTTTACCCTGGAAGATATAAATTACATGAACATGGTGAATCCACCTCGTGATTCTGGCAAGTGAAATTATTAACTCACCTTGCTTCTTCTGCTTAGCGTTGGGGAAGCAAGGTTTTTGTTTCCCAAAAAATAGTTTAACGTTGTAAATATGCGGTTATCCTAACTTCGATGTGAGAACTATTGGAATATCAATGGTTCTCACATCATTTACATGTATTCAATGTAAATATTGGTTTACAAAGGTATGATCATTTTTTGATGACTTGTTCAAGTAATGCACCTTTAGTTTAATAGGAATTTCTTAACGAATGAACGCTGACTCTCTATTAGATAAAGCATCCATTAACCATCGAGGGTGCATTTTCAATAAGTCTTGAGGTAAGTTATGCTGTTCAAAAAACTTAATTTCTAGTGACTCATCTGAATTACATTTAAGTTCCCCACCAGTAATCTCAGCAAGAAAACAAGTTGTAATAAAATGTACTACTTTACCATTGGGGTATTCAAATACTTGTGAATTAGGGTCAGAGTACACACCAATCAACTTTTTTATGCTTATATCTAAATTTGTTTCTTCTTTTACCTCTCTAATAGCAGCTTCCGAAACTGTTTCTCCTATTTCTATATGCCCTGAAGGAATACCCCAAAGTCCTACATCTGACCTTTTTTGCAACAAAACTTGG
The DNA here is from genome assembly GCF_030813435.1 of Evansella vedderi. GTDB lineage: Bacteria > Bacillota > Bacilli > Bacillales > Salisediminibacteriaceae > Evansella > Evansella vedderi. The sequence goes on from NZ_JAUSUG010000011.1 coordinate 163,466, forward strand.
TTCTCTTTAGACAAAATAATGACTGCAACACCAGCTTTTAAATCATCAATTCTTTTCATATAAGCCTCCTTGAATAATAAAAAAGTCCGAAGAGAAAGATTTCAACGCATAACAAATACGCTGAACCTTTCCCCTCGGACCTTTTATGTCAATAGGTGCCTTTTACATATTGTAAAAGAAATAGCCCTCGGTCACAAACCTACCTAGATAGCGGAACCCTAGCTACAATTTTCCAGTTCATTTTTATTTTACTATTATTAATTAGAAAATGAAAGATACTCTTTCATTAACCTGCACCATTAGTGCAATAGGCAAAACTAAAACCATTCATATATATCATCAATGAAATTGGGTAAATCTTTGTTTATAACAATAAAAAGCTTCAAAATTTATCGTAGATCATACCACGTAATTTCAATAATTCATCTTTCAAGCGCTTGTTTTCCTCTTCGAGCTTTTTTATTCGGTTATTTTTAGCAGCGATAAGAGAATCCTTACTGGCATCCGTCATATTCCTTTTTACGGTTTGTGGAGAATTTAACCCTTCTTGTTGCTTTCTTAATCCCTCAATTCGGTTTCGTATTTCTTGATTGTTATAGAGAAATGCCTTAGATACACCTGATTCCATTGCAACCTGGTTAAAGTTAATTTTCACTTTCGTTTTTATAAGACGTTGTATAGCATGGTCCACTTTTTGAGATGCCTCTTGGCTTTTCATTAGTGCATGTTTTTTAACACCTTCGGTATTTCTAATATGTTTACTTCTCATGAGTGCGTTCCTCTCCAATATATTCGCGTCCTTTTTTCCCAGCTAAATGATGCGTTGTACCATCCTTCAAAGTTTCTAGAATGGGCTCTAGACGATCTAGAGTGGTTTGATTCTTATCTATCCAAACTTGACGCCCTAAAGCCACACCTCGCTCAATTACACTTCTAACTTCTTTAATTTCCATTTCAAATTTGGGTATGAACTCTGGTGTAGTACAGAAATTACGGCAGGATAGACATGGGTTCGCTTGAGTAGGACATGGCTGCTTAATAGGTTTCATACAATAGCCAAGCTCCATCTTTACAGCGTCTAAATTATGGCGTATATATTCCCATTCAATTATATCTTCATTTTCAATATCCGTAAGTTCAACTTTAACTGGTCGTTTATTTTCAATGTCAATTCGAAAAATACCTTGTTTTGTAGCTTCTTCCCAAGATTTACGCATGGTAGTATCAAGGATTTTTGCATATTGTAATGTCATTTCAGGAGAAGCGTGCGCCATCCATTTTTGAACATGCAGTATGTTCATTCCGTTATTAAGAAGCTCTACACCCTTGGTATGCCGAAAGGCATGATTTTTAATGAAAAAGGGATTTCCTGAATCGTCAACTATGTTTTGTTCTTCAGTAAAGCGCTTCATACTTCTGCGAATGTCATAATAATTAAAAGGCCTACCTCTGCGAACACCTTCGATCTGTACAAATAAATAATGTTTAGGGTTATTAATAGTATCGCTTTGATCTTTAGTCACTTTAATTACAGCTTCAACTATCGCTGCTACTTCATCTGTAATTGGTACACGATGATTCATTACTTGTGTTTTTTTGATATCTCCGCATAAGTACCATCCCTGAGATGTTTGTTCTAAACAATTATCATAACGCAGATTAAGAATGTCTGATATTCTCCAACCAGTAGCCCGAAGTAATACAATAACCGGTATGTATTTTGAAGGTTTTAAGAACTCTATTTTTTCTTCGATTTGTTGAAGGACCCCTTCAGGAATGTACTTGATATCATTTTCAGTTTTTGTTATCGGTCTAGGAAAATCTTCTTTAAACAACAATAGATTCACAGGCAACGCAGGCGCTTCATCGAATTGCAGTTTTTCAATTGTTTCTAAGAATACATTTAGAACAATTAAGTAACTTCTCTTTGATGGTATTTTGTTATGAAACTTCTTGTTATGAAATATAAGATAATCTTCAATATCTTTTCGTGTTAAGGCATTTAAATCCTTCCAAGAGGGATATTTATCATGTATAAATATCAAAAATAGCTTTAATATTCTAACGTCAAGAGTACATTGGCCAAGAGATAAATGACTGATTCTAAATTTTAAATATCTTTTGGCTAAAGGGCGAAAGGGAATAGGGATATCCTCGAAATTCAGGATATGTCTTGATTCATGATCAGGAAATCTTGCACCAGGAATATTTCTAACATCCCAGATATCTTTTTCAAATTCATCTCTTGTATCATAGAAGCCTTTATAAAACAAAAATAAACGATTAAGTAGATTTTCGTAATTAGAAAGCTTCCTTCTTCCATAGATTCGTATGCTCAAACCTAATTCACTTAAATGTGATCTCAATTGCATCAATGCTTTATTTATGTCTAAATCTGCAAAGCTATTAATATTAGGATAAAATTTTTTAAGAAATTTAGAAAGTTGTTTAAAGGATCTGGCATAATTATGTACAGCTGAATACAATTGCAGGTCATCTTTTTGAATACGAGTAAGGATAAAAAACTTAACTTCATTTTTAAGCCTAGTTGGAAATACCGAAAAATTCATTGTGCGATGGGTTTTCCCCCATTCTGATTTTCTAAAATCATTAAAGGCTGCATCGTCTGCGTCCCAAATGTCATTTTCAAAGTAACCAGTGACTTTTTGGGTTATTTCACTAACTTTAATTTCTGGTAATAGGTGTCCAACAGATAAATTCATTCGTTATTCTCCTTATTTTCTTTGTTGATTTTCATTCGATCTTGAGCGTTTTCCCAGTCTTTTCGAATGTCCTCATCCGAAGGATGGATATACATCTGCATTGTTGTTTGAATATGAGCGTGACCGGCCCGATTCATTAAATGTTCATCTCTCCAACCAGCCTTTCTCAGTTCCGTTAATGATGTATGACGTAACATATGCGGAGTGAAATAAATGCCTGTTTTTTTACGAAGACGTTGAACCAGTGCTACGACATCGGTATATTCTAACGGCTGGCCTTTATTTTCTCCGGTCAACTTAATAAAAACGTGATTTGTATCAACTTCATCGGTATGAAATTGAGCAATATAATCAAAGTACATATTTATTAGATCCTCAGATACATCAATACTTCGGGGACTACATACCGTTTTAATCTCAGCTAGATTAGACAATTCACCCCGATCACGTATATGAATTTTTCTCGCATCAACCTCGAAATCTTCAAGCCATAAAGTAAGGGCTTCGCCAATACGCATAGAGCTTTCCCATAGAAGCTGTATTAAAAATAGATCCCGCATATTTACACAGGCATTCATAATTAATGCAATTTGATCTTTTGAGAGTGTTTTTGGCTGCTGCTTAGGCACTTTTAATTTCAGAATATGAGAGGTAAAGGATTTATTTTTGTTTATATGGTGCAGAAAACTTTTAAACCCCTTACGGGACCCAGGTACTTGTTTCTTTAAACGTTCTGTCAATTGAATACTATAGTCCTCATGTCTCATTAGGTAGTCATAAAATCCAAGAACAGTATTGATGATGATATTTACTGTCTTTGCTTTTCTAATTGGCTGTTTAGGGAAGATAGGGGACACCTTTACATCCTGGTGCGGGTTTTGTAACCATCGTATAAAATCCGCCATTTCATCTATTCCAATATCACGATAATCCTTGTTTATTTGTTCTAAGAATTCAAAGAAAAGCTTTAAATGATATGAGAATGACCGTAAGGTATTACGCGAGGCTCCACTGTTGTCCTTAAACTTTAAATAATGTAAAACTGGTTGGACCGGCTCATTGTTATGATCTAGTAACATGTACCGAGTCTTTCCTTCTTTTGTTAGAAGGGTAATTACTTTCATAAGTATCACTCCTATTGAAATTTATTCTTTTATTCAATTTGGAAAGCTTTCAATCTCTTAATCTTAGATAATCTTCCTCCTTTCTTTATTTACTATAAATACTATAAAAATCAGTTTAGTTAAATAGTCTTTAAAGATACAAAAAAATGGATGACTTTACATTGAATACTGTAAAGTCATCCATTATGACTGGTTAAGATAACCGCATTTTCCTGACGGTACCCCAAGGGGAAAACAGATTGTTAAAAAACAACCGCTTCTACAGGTAGTGAGGCGGTTGTTTTTGCAATCTCATTTAAATGAGTTGGTTATTTACTCTATTTTTTCAAACATTTCATTAAATCGTCTTTCCCACTCATTCTCATATACAACTTGGAATTCTATAGGTTTATCAGATTCAAATTCAAGACCAAGTTCGTCCCAAGACATTTCTTTCCCTAAATCGTTACATAACGCAAAGACATTTTCTTTGTATTTAGTATCTTCGTTTTTTAAATGTAGACCTTTTGTTTCAACTACATAAACTTTGGAGTAGTCTTCATCATAATCTTCCGCTTTTTCTGCCACAATAAAATCGGGAAAAATCTTATTTTTCTTCCAACCCTGAACGAAATAGTCTGCCCTTGCCATATTACGATACCACCACAATAACTTTTCTTGCTTGTCCAAATAAATGGCAACCTTCTTTTCCATTTCATTGAAGTCATCTTCAGGGAAGTATTCAAATAAAGACAATTGTATTGGCTCTCCTGTATCACGGGTTAATCGTCGATTTGTTTCTGAAGCTTTAATACGTTTTGGTAGTTTGTAACCAGTCGTTTCTTCTATAAAGAAATGCATTACCTTATCTTTAATTAGTTGTTTGAAAATACCCTCAGCTAACCTATCCTTTTCTATTTGTACTCGCTTTTCTAATTCTTCAACTATAAACACTAAATTCGAAGCTATCAAATTATCATCAATGCCTTTGTCACGGAAAGCTGTAATAACTTGTTCTGACATTTCATATGCAATCCACGGATTCGGAACAATGGAAATTAAGTGCCTAGTCATAAAAACGTAGTCTATTGATAGTCCTGATGTCTTTTCTTCATAGCCTGTCCGTTTTAAGACGTTTTTTTCTTCCTCACTTAAATTTACTTTTGTTCTTTCCTCTTTTCGCAAAGAAGAGGATAAAGTTAAGTTTTTAACTGGTTCTAGATCGATTTGGGACCAATCAATTCGGGAAACCAAATCCATTTCGTAACTTAATTCCCGCCATTTCCCTTCTTCTTGAATAGCAAAACGTGGGAGATAAATCTTCCCTTCAAAGTGCTTGAATTTTTCACGATATTTAACCTCTATCTTTTTTGATTCAGGTCTTTCTTGACTTTCTACAACACGACCTGCCAAGTCACCCATTCCTTCATTTGTAAGCCCATTCCGTATACCTTCTAATATACGTTGAGAAGATTGTTGAAAACAGTAGACATAACTTTCATCTAGCAATTGGATTCCTGTTTTATTAGCATATGGTTGACGTAATACTCGTCCTACAAGCTGAGTCATCGCTGTTACAGCTGAAGAATTAGTGAGGACGGCTAACACATATGCAAACGGACAATCCCAACCTTCCTGTAAGGCTTGTTTTGTAATAATGTATCTAATGGAACAATCACGATTCATTAAGTCGATACCTTCAATATCATCTTTATCACTTGATTTAATTGCTATTTCTTCCGGAGAAATATTACATTCACGAATTAAATATTCCTTCGCATCTTCGGAGTGGATATAACCTTGCCCACGTTGATTTTTCCCTGTACGTTCCACTTGAATTAGAGTGATGGGGCGTATATAGCGACCTGTTTGTGACTCATATTCTTCAGCTTTTTGTTCCAACTGATTTCTCATATCAACAGTGGAAAGTAATGTATGTTTCCATTCAGTACTTGCTTTATTGATGACATGTAAATCCAGTTTGATCATTTCTTCTTTGTTGAGGTCTTGTCCTGAAACAGACACCAATATATTACTTCCTGCTGGAGGTGTTGCTGAAAGTTCTACAACAATCCGTGGATTAAACCCTCTTATTGTTTCTTGTGCCCGTTGACTATATGCTCGCTGCCCTTCATCAATAATAACAATCGGTTGCAACACCCGTAATGTGTTCCCTAAAGAAGTCTTTATTTGTTTTCCAAAGAAACCATTTTCCCCAACAAACACATCTAAGTTCGGCATTTGTTGAATGAGAGCATCGTGTAATGTTGGTTGATCTTCAGGCGGGAAGAAAGATTCAAATCCAGATGAATCTTGGAACATTTTTAAAGTTTCTTTATTTTGACGGTTAGCAGCGGGCAGCATAAGAACCATTACACACAAGTTTTCTTCTACATCTTGGGGAGAGAAGCGGTCTGTTCTTTCTAAAATAACCGTTCTTCCACCACTGGATAAGTCTAGTGTCTGCCGATAAGGATGTTCTCGATTACGTAATGCAGAAAGCGTTTGACGGTAAATTTGATTGGTAGGAACAATCCATAATACAAACCCTGTTTTTTGGTTGGTGTAGTAATTTTGTATTAAATCAATTGAATGTGTAGCGAGTAGCGTTTTCCCGCCACCCGTCGGGACTTTAATACAAAAATTAGGAAGATATTCATCAATTCCGTTTTGTTTAGGTGTAAAATCGTTTGTAGATACCGATTCCCATGCTTTTTTACTAAAATCCGAATCGTAATCGGGATCCATCTCTCTGAAACGGTCATATTTTGTCTTTTGTTCAGCGAGTGATTCTAAATATACTTTTATTTCTTTTAATATGAGTTTTTGATAGTCTTTTAATTCCATATCTATCAATCCTTCATTCGGTAGATTTCAAATGGAAGTTGCGAAAATTCGATTTTGTATTCATGCAAATATTCTTGGTCAAGGTATTTCATAGGTGCAAAAACAAGGCGTTTCTTACCGTTTAATTCTCCTAATTGTTTTGCAGTTTCTAAATTCAATGAAGTTGACTTCAGGTACTCCATATCAGGACGGTAGAACAAGTATACCTCATATTGACTAGATTCTCCGATGAAATTTTGATCTTGGTCAATATTGGAAGGATCAAATTCTTCTCCTGTTGATGTAAAGAATACATAACGAGCTAAATCTTCATAAGAAGGCAAGGACTTTCCGTGTAGTATGGCTTCCATTTCAATAGGCGCTCCTAATGTGAAATAAGAGAAAGTTCCACCTAATCCCTTTCTTAGACCATCATCTTTAGCAGTAGGGACCCCTTGAATAACACGCCTTACTCTCTCAGCTGTAAGTTCATCTGCGTAATCTTCCATTTCGACTAAGATAAATTTTCGATTCCCGTTATCCTCTTTATTTTGTTCTAGTACGGCATGGGCTGTTGATCCACTTCCCGCAAACGAATCTAGTATAATTGAGTCTTCATTAGAAGCAATTTGTATTATTCTTTTGATTAACGATACAGGTTTTGGTGTATTGAAGGATTCTTTATCATGAAGTATTTGATTTAAATATTGCTTCGCTTGTTGATTGTGTCCAACCTCTTGATTTAACCAAACAGTACCAGGAACAAGTCCTCCTTGAACCTCTGATAAAAATCTTTTTAAGCGAGGAACGCTTTTTCCTTCCTTTCCAAACCATATGCGATTGTCTTTTATCAACGTATTTAGTTTTTCTTTTGATACTCTCCAACATGAACCTTTTGGAGGATGAACAATTCTTCCTGATGGTGTTTCAATTGGATAATCATACTCTTCCGAATATGTTTTTACTGATAGATCACCTGATGTCCATGGACCACGAGGATCATTATCTGGATTTTTATACCGACTGTTCATTTCCTCTGATCTTGGAAGTAGGTTACGAATCCATCCGTGGTTTATATCTCCATCATTTCTATTTTTGGCATAACAAATAATAAAATCATGCATATCAGAAAAATATTTAGCATCATTCTGCGGGGAGAATTTTTTTTGCCAAATGATATTGGTTATAAAATTATTAGATCCGAATACCTCATCCATTAACATTCGAAGATGATGCTGTTCATCGTCATCAATACTAACAAAAATTACTCCATCTTCAGATAGAAGTTCCCGTAACAACTTAAGACGAGGCATCATCATACAAAGCCATTTATCATGACGGTTTAAATCTTCTTTATCAACAACATTCCCAAGCCATTCTCTCATCATAGGAGAATTAACATTATCGTTATATATCCATTGTTCATTACCCGTATTGTACGGGGGGTCTATGTATATGCACTTTACTTTCCCTGCGTAAGTTGGCAACAAAGCCTTTAGCGCTTTTAAATTGTCCCCATGAACAACCAAGTTGTCATATAAGTTCACTTTATCAGTTAAGCTTTTACCTTGATGAGGAACAAGTTGATGGTATTTAACACCAAAATGATGGTTCTGTACGAAGCTCTTTCCTTTAAAATTTAAAATAGGCATTTATGTCCACTCCTTCGGATATAATACTCCTTAAAATCTATTGCCTTATGTTATCTTTAGTATAATATAAGAAATCTATTATTTCATATTTATCTAGTATAATTACTAAAAATATACAAATGAAAAAAGAAATGAGGTGTGAGTGTGTTTAGCGAAAAGTTTAACTGGACCCCAAAACTCCCTATCTATAACAAAGAACATGCTAAATCATTTATTAAAGAAGTTAATGAGCTATTAAACCAACCAAACGGTTTAAAAGAAGTTGTAGAATATGATTTGCAGCAAAATGTTCAACTAAGTAAAATTAAGCGATTCAAACGGATTGATACATATAATAAAACTGATAATTACGATAAAATTGGTTTAGCTGATTTTAATTCAAAAAAATATTTCATTCTTGATGATTTAGGGTATGAAATATCCATACCGCATAGTAGTCCCCTTAAACCAATTGAGCCAATAGAGGTTAAACATCGAAATGATTGGAAAGAACATGACCGCTTACTTAAGCAACTAAGTAAGGATAACCGCTTCATAACGGTTAAAAAGCCATGGAAAATCGTTTTTGAAACTTTAAAGGTTAAATCCTTGAAAACTCAAGATAATGTTCAAGTACGTTTTTCGCTAGGAATTGACACTTCATTAGTCGATGTCAATATACAGGATCCTACAACTTGTAACCACGAATTCAGACTCTTTTATAACGGAATATGGAATTGGCGTTTGGTATGGGAGTGTTTACATTGTGGTTTTCTTTGCCATTGTAAATGTTTTGAAAGTGCTATTTGGTCATCACAAGTAGAACATTTTCATAAAACTGCAAATATAGATAAAATCAAACAGGAGAAAGGGAAGGATATAAGCGATTTACCTTTTTATGAAGGTGCCTGTGAAGTATGTCGTGGAGTACCTTCTACACATCAATTTTGTCACGAAATGTATGCTAGAAGTGAGTTTGAGTTAAGGTATGGAGCTTATGTAAGAAAGAAGGCATATGAGTTAAAATTATTAAGACCTGAGCTTGAAGGTAAAAAGGAATTGGAAAGAGAAGCCAATAATATTGTTCGAGAGGAATTAGGCTTCCGTAAGATCGGTCAGCGTTTTGTAACGGAAACGGAATTATATAGAATAGTAAAATCTTTGTTCCCGGAACAAGAAGTTATTCATCATTACAGAGTAGATTGGCTAGAGCAGCAGGAACTAGATATTTTTATTCCAAGTTTAAATTTGGGAATTGAATATCATGGGGAGCAACATTATAAAGCGATTGATGCATGGGGGGGCGAAGAAGGATTAAGCAAGAATAAATATCGAGATAAATTGAAAGAAGAAAAGTGTAAAAATAATGGTGTATATTTAGTGGTATTTTCATATGATGAAAAGCCTAAATTATCTAGTAGTTATGTAAAGGCAAAATTAAAGCGTCAGCTAAAAGTTAATTCACTATCAGAGATCAAATAGTGATATCATTACCTCTCAACAAACAGATTTGCATATTTTTCTTGTATTCAGTTATAATATAACTAAGAAGAACATAAAATAAAGCCGAGGCGGTGCAACCTCGGCTATACAACTACGAAACCGTCAGAGTAGGCGGTCCCCGTAGAACGGAGAGTAATCCACACTACCTAACTTGGTGGGTCAGGGTGTGGATTACTTTTTTAGTTTATCTATTAAAGTAATCATGAGGTTTACAAGCGAGATGATTAACATAGATGTTGCTATAACTAGTGCTGCTTCACTCATCAGCCTTCACCCCCTTCTCTACGGAGGTTTAGACTGCCACCCTGACGAATCCTATATGTAGTTGTACTATTAAATTATATCACTCTTTAAAGTTACACGCATTTCTTCTTAGCTTTAATTTTGATTTGGTATCTTTGGTAAACTGTCCCCTTTATAAGCATCCCATTTCCAAAACCCATAGTTTTGCAAGGAAGAGAAGTGATTGATTTTCTGCTCTTTTCTTATATGATAATCCTCATCGCCTTTAGACATCCCAAACACTTCTAAGATCGTTTGAGGTTTGGTATCTATTAGTAATCCGTCTGGCAGCATACCTTTCCATTGGATATATGGTTTATAGAGCTTTACTACATAACGTTTTTCTTTGTGCAATTTATTATACAGCTCCCGTTCATTTTGACTTTCTACAAACAAACCATTACTACTTATTGGAACCAATGTGATGTTTACGAAAGTCGGATCTCCATTTTCGTTTAATTCAACCCATCCTCCAACCATATAAGGAGAACTTTTGACACGTAGACTTCCAACTACTTGCTCTAATAATACTTTTTCGCATAATATTTGAACGGTTTTGTTGTCCCTTTCATTATAAAGGCTTGCTTTATATAAACCTTTATATATCCCTTTCTTAATTTCCTCTAATCGATCAATTTTCATGAAAACTAAAGTGTTCATCTTCTCGTGGTATTTCACAGCTTTAATTTTCTTCACGATGTCACCACTGAAATAAAAAACCTTATCCAACGTTTTATTCTTATGAAATGTCATCTTTGTTGAACGATTAAACAGCATATTATAGACTTCTTTGAGGGTAGGAGGAGCAATGCCTTTTTTGTAAGAGGAACGAACTTTAATATTCCATGCGTCCAGTATCCACTTAACAAAGAAAGCGTAGTTAGACATTCGATGAAAAGTGTTAATTCCAATATTTTTGTTTGAACGAGTGTTTCTTTTGGTTTTATCAGCAATCAAAAAACTCTTATCATCTAACCTGATTTTAACATTACCCTTTTCATCTTCTTGCCATGCTTTGTGGTAATTAGAAGGTTGATCCCCAGCAAAGTTACAAAGTTCATAATGAACGCTTTTTTGGCCATTAGATGTTCTTAAATGAAACCTATTACTCTTCGCATTTTCAACTACTAACATATCAATTGAACGGTTTTTCTTACATTTACAGCTAAGACTAACATTCTCTTGGCTTAATTGTCTAAAGAACAATTGTCTTTCTTTATCCTCCATATCGTTATAGATAGATTCGTAAGAGTACCGTTCAACGTAATTATCATTCAAATACCTAACTTCAAACCATTCATTGTGCCAACGGTCTAATGTTTTCACGTCCGTTCCCCCTCCCTCATTTCCTTACTTTAAATGTAGCATAGTATTTTAAACCAAACAAAAAAGGGGAGTGTTTATTATTCCCTCCCCCTTTTTTGTTACTTATATTATTGCATGTATGGATAACAATTGGTTTCCTTTTTCGTATTCATAGGTGATATGTTTTGAGTCACTATTTTTTAATGACTCTATCATATTTTTAACTATTGGAACCTCATAACTATTATCAGAAAAAATGATATACTTAGCTGTCCTTAACTTCAAACAATTTATATCATCCATTATTTCATATAATAAATTAGATCTATGGATATCTTTTTCGGTATATATAAAGCAATTTGTTCACTTCCTAAACAATAATATATGTATGGTAGCATAATAAAAAAACGAGTTAAAAGTAAAAAAATTTTCCAATTGATAACTTCTTAGATTAAGCTGAAATGTTATTTGCCATGACATTTATTAATTTAAGCGTAAGAATACAATCATCTACAGCTGTATGTTGCTGAACAATGTTAATTCCTTCGTAATCAATGGCTCTTTGGAGACTGATCCACTGTAGTTTACCATTATAATAATAACTTTCAGCGTATTTAGCATACGTTTCCATCACACATATACTTACTGGCAAAATACTTTCGATATTATATTTGCAGTTTGTTCGCTCGATCATTCTAATATCAAAGTTACTATTGAATATCAATAAAGTTTTATTAGAAATAACCTTTTGTATCTCTTGCCATTTAATAGGCCACAATGGGCAATCTTGTAGCATTTCATCAGTAAGTCCATGCACTTCACTTGCAGCACCTTCAATAGGTTTAGAAGGTTTAAATGTAGAATGGAATATAGTTTGTCCGTTCAAGTTGATAATACCTAACTCGATGATTTCATCATCATTGCCTAGTCCTGTTGTTTCTGTATCTAGGATTAAATATTTTTCTTTATTAACCATCCAATCTTTACACATCTTAGAAGCTCTTTCACTTTGTTTCTTCATCCATTCTTGCTCTATGCAAATTTCACATAATCCACCATCTAATATATAAGGGAGTAAACCCTTGCACTTAGGACAGGTTTTCTTAGCAATTAGAGCTTCTCTCGCCTTCTCTATGGCTTTTAACTGCCTTTCCGTAGGTTCTTTCCGCTTCTTAGCTTCTGAAACGTCATAGAGGTTAATATAAACGTTATTTTTCCTTTGATAAACAGTAGCTCTAATTTCATTTGGAACTAATTTCATTGTTTTTAGTTTTGTTTTACTTACAAGATTATCAGGTACTTCATTCCAACTCTTATATTGCCTCATGTCAGATATATACCCCTTACGTTTAAATCTTAGTTTTCTTTAGTTATATCTTGTATGGTGGTTGTCGATTCTATTTTAAATTCTCCTAAAATTCTAATGCCATCGCTAATTCTCATAGCTGCTTTAAAAGGTAAGAATGAAAGTAAAGAGAATATTAAACCAACGAAAGCAAATACGCTTGGTGTGACTATTATTTGAACTAATCCAGCTGAAATTCCATATAATTCAACTGGTCCAAAGTAAACGTGAACATCTCCACCTAATAAACTAATGACTAAGAAAATGAAACTCATTGCAATACCAAATCCTAGAAATATAATAACTAATAATTTAATATATGATTTTAATTGAATTTTTCTAAGTATCATTTCATTCAAATGACATCCCCTCCCCAAAACTTTTAATGTGTTCCTGTTGCTACCGCTCCAACTCCAATGTTATTATTCAAGGTATCTAAAGCTATATTGACGATACTTTGAGGACTCATTGTATCAGCGCTGTTATACGGTTTCCTGTAAAACTTGGCTGAAAATACAGTATCTTCGGTTGCTCTGTGGCTTATATAAGTAACGATAAACACTATCACATCAGCTTTGCGAACAAAACTAGACAGACGAGCTTTCCCTTCAGTTCCTTCAGCCCATAAAAAGCTTCCACCGTGTTCTTCTATTTTTGTTTTGAAATCCGATTTCTTCGGACCTCCCCCTACCACTAAAACACACTTATCTTTTAAAATTTGCGGATAAGCTTTCTTCCCCTTCTTCTTATCAGGCGATTTTTGTGTTTGTTTTTCCTTTGGAACTGGAAGGTCCTCGATCTTGTATTTCCAAACCACTTTGGTATATTCAGCATTATTTTCGTAACAAGCTACATCGACAATATCATTTTCAGTTAAGTTAAATTCTTGAATATCATTTTCTCTTAAACGAAATGTAAATGGCGCATCTCCTATACGTACTTCTTCTCCCATAGCATTTTCTTGAACAATAAGACAATGCCCCGATTTTTTTATAATGCCATACCGTAATTCAATCCTTCCTTCAGGTGGAGAACCTTTTCCCTTTTCAGCTAATTGATAAAAATATTTTTTCGTACCATCTTTTTCGACATGTCCTTCTTCTGCGGTTACATAATCACCATGCTCTAAACCAAGTTGCCTAACAGCCGACTCTGGAACATAAGCTTCAAGTTTCTCTATAATCCCTCCTTTGAGTTTTTGTTGAAACTGATAGATAGGCCTAGATTGAACTGGTTCACTTTTAATTTCTTGTTCTTTCTTAATATGATCTTCATTATTTTCAGTGTTGTCACTATCTATAATTTGAGATAAAAGGCCATTCTTTAGCTTTTCGTGAAAACCATTGATGGACGTTACTTTCTCCTGAACACCGGGAGTTGTTACGTTATCTTCTATAAAACTATTTTCATAATCAACTAATTCATTCTCTTTAAATTTATTATCCTTATTCTCTTTAGTAGGAGTATGATGACTATCCATTAAATTCGGTATTACTTTTAATAAAGTGATATATTCATGTATTCTCTCTGTAGACTCAGCAATATTGTCCATATTTAGCGTATTAATAATAGTCAGCATATCTTCCTTAGCTTGTTCTAGCATTATTTCTTTTTGCAATATTCTTCCCCCTCCTCGTTTATCTTAGATTTTAATAATTAACTGTTGTTCTAATTCGCCCTGTGGATAAATTGATTTATGTCTAATACTGTTAAACCAGCGTTTCTTGCTGCAATTCGAGCATTACGATCTCGGGATATAAAAAGGACATTCCGACTACCTTCTTGTTGAATTTTAAGATATGAACCTATAATTCTGTCATCAGGATCAGAAGGATCTAATTTGTGTTTTTTGAGAAATTCATCTGTGACAGTAGTGAACTTAACACTATTACCATTTGTCTGTAACCGTTCAATACAGGAAGAAGCTCTACGAGAAAAGAAACCTAGTTCTTCGTCCTTTTTCTTTCGGTCTAATTCTTTCATGACTTGTTTGCTAATAAGAACAGGTACAGATTTAGGGATGTCCTCTAGTATCGGACCATAATCAATTAATACGTTTGTATCAAACCCTAGTGTGTATCCCTTACCTTCATAAATAGACATATCTAATATCGGTGTCCCATCTTCATCAACAGGGTGTGTAAGCTCTTTTTGACGGCTGTGTGGAATTGATGGGTTAATATCATCAAGGTGCTTCCACTCTGGTGAATTACTGCGAACAGCTGGTGGTGGTGTCTTTGAACGACCAACAGTAAGGTTCATGAAGAGGGAAAAAAGAGGGAACACTATAAATAGTGCTATAAATGGTAGAACGAATAGCGTAACCATTGTAAAAACAACTAAAAAAGTCACCGCTACTGCTCTCTGGTTTTCCCACAAGAATTTAAAATCTTCGATTGATGTTAAAATGAACTCCACCTTAATTCCCTCCTTCAATAGTACTTATTACCTTTATTTTATCTTAGTTAACAAAGCATTCCCAATTTTGAACCATTTGAATTCAAAGAAGCGAAATCAGGAATACTACTCCTAATCCCGCTGCTTAAAACGTTTAAATACTTTGTTTCCAATATAGACATTTTTTTTACGGGCTTGATTGTAATTAGATAGAGGCTCTACGCAAAGGAATACTAACTTTCTCTTACATCAGTAACAGACTCGTAAACAAAGCTAAATCTAATCTGATTATCATCATCTTTAGTAAGTATCACCATTGGTTTCTGCAAGTGTATAAAATTAGGAGTTACATCCATTTCATTCACAACTGAAAAATCAATATCAATGGACTTTCCTTTGAATTTAAATAATGAATATAGTGCAACGACTTCTCTATCTTCAAAATATAGATTTTCATTTCGGTGAATAAATTCATACCCGTCTGACTTTGTATAGATTACAAAATCATCCTTTAGTTCATCCAGAGGAATTTTCCTTCCTGGTTGTTCTAATAAATGAACCCTAAAATGAAGATTACCTAAATCGCGGTTAAAGTATAATGTCTGTATTTTCCCCTTAGTAATATCCATCATGTCTACTTCAGTGTAAAAGGCAAATTGAAATCCTTTTGCAATCCCGTCGAAGAATACTACTTCTGATAAATCTCCATCATGCGTACCATTTTTAACAGCTTGTTCAACTTGCTTAGGCATTTTTATAGATTTAAAGTCTGCTATTTCTTTTTCTGTGACAGGTGGTACAAGATCTTTAAAATGATACCCTATATCTGTCTTTTGGATCATAAACTTATCATTAACTGATGTTTCAATATAGAATGTCCCTAACTGGTCTAAGTCTTTTACATGTATCATAATTGCCTCCTAAATTGAATGTCTTGTAAACTCATTTACTCTATTATATCGCACGAGAACTACTGATGAACGATTGCTTTCTTATTAACTTCGCCTTCTTTTTTTTGGGTAATTAATGAACCGATTATATAGAATGGTATAAATAATTGTCATGATAAACGAAAGGATAAATGTGGCCATAAGATTTATTATCGTAATATCACTATTGAATACATAGATAAAAACTACCTTGATAAACAAGATGTGTGATAAATAAAACTGGAAGGTATTTTTCCCTAAATACGCGATATAGCCATTCGCTTTTTCGAAAAAAAGAGTTTTATAGAATATAAACAATAGGATTACAGCTGATAGCGTAATCGGGTATAAGTAAGGTGAAAAGTAAATGACCTGGCTTCTGTTTGTAATTAAAAGAACAACAATCAATAATACATTCAACAGCACGATAATTGGCACAGAAAAGCGTATAAGCAATTCATTTCGTTTTAACCATGAAGAGAACTTTTTAATATACATGGCTAGAACGACTCCTGAACAGTAGTATATTAACCAGTGAATGGGCAATTTCCCTTCTGTAACAATGTAAAAGGTATTATTGATTAGTTCCGTGTTGCGGGATAGTAATACATTCTCCATTATGGCGATGTACAACAGGTGCAGCATTGAAATCAGCAATAATATCTTGGACATAAAACGCCTCGAAAAACTCTTCAATACAGCTACGATTGACGGAGTAAGTAATATAAATAGAAAGTATGCAATCATAAAATAAAGATGAACTTCAGCATCCCCTAAAAAGATACCTGAGAATAACCCAATATCCGTCTTGGGGATGTAATAATGGTTCGGAACAAAATAAAGATAAACAATGGACCATAGTATATACGGGACACCTAATATTAGAAACTTACTTTTAATAAAAACACTCCAATTATCTATGTTTATATACTTTTTATATGTCATGTATCCCAATACACCTATAAATACAGGTACTGCAAACCTAAATAAAACATCTATAAATTGTCCCAACATAAAATAATCATGACCTGGAGGTATTAAAAGAATGACATGAATAATAAATACACCGATAATACTAACCCCTTTAATAAAGTCAATGAAGCCTGAGCGGGTCACTCCCTCTTGTTTTTCCATTGTGTGTTTAAGCCTCATCTTTCTCTTCCAGTAACTTAATTAAGGTATCTACTTGATTAAGATAGTCTAACCTCGCACGAGCTGTATTCTTAACTTTAAAGGCGTAAGTATTGAAATCATCAATAGGAATATGCCGATAACCTCTCTTTTTAGCTTTCCACCTGCTCCAATAATATAGCAATGACTGAAGCGGGAAAACATAAGTATCTTGTGTCTTTTCAAAATGTACTAAAAAGAAGCACAAAGCCCCTACATTAGCTTGTTTGATTAAATGCTCCACTTGATGATTACTTACATTTTCCAAAGGGAAATAGGGTTTTGAAGTCGTTTTAGCTTCGTAGTAAAGGCTCATTGATTTGTAAGTGCCATCAAAATCAACTGTCGATTTTT
>NZ_JAUSUG010000012.1 GCF_030813435.1 Evansella vedderi
GCTCTCCAGCGCCGATGGTAGTTGGGGGTTTCCCCCTGTGAGAGTAGGACGTTGCTGGGCAGATAAAGACATTCTCAGATGAGAGTGTCTTTTTTATATACTGAATTATGTCTGAAATATGAATACCGCGGGTAAATTGCTCGCAACGGCGGGTAAACTCAGGTGTAACTGACTGAAGCCCTAACTATTCGAGCTGCGAAGTGTTACATACTAAATGAAAAAGAGAAATCTTATGTCTGGGTTATGAACACGGCAAGTAAAGGGACTCTCATGGATAGTAAACTCCTTCAAATGGACAGTTAAAAAAAATTCCCCTGAATCAATAAATGGGCATTGTTAGGTTTATAGAATCCGAAAAATGAACGGAAATCTATAGTATTCTCCTTCGTATGCTTTTATTGCAGCTATAATAGTTAATAGAAAAGTTCCGACTGCTATAAATAAAAGTAAGAAAACACCAATTATTAGAAGGACAAGAATAGAACTAATAAACCCATATACAGTTACGGAGATCAAGAAATTTAAATATTCCCTGCCATGATGATCAATGAATGTTGAATCATTTTTCTTAATTAACCAAATAATGAGTGGTCCAAAAAACACAGTAAAGAAGCTTATAATATAGATTAACATGGCAAGAATACGTTCGTCTTTTTCGGACATTTTCTCCCTCCTATCTAAGTATCTTTGAATACTTATAAAAACATTCTATTACGTTCATTCATTTTTTGAAAGGGGAGAACTATTCATGAAAATTGTGGTTGTCTCTGATACGCATATACCTAAAAGGGCAAAAGAATTGCCACAGCCACGCTTACGAAAATTGAAAACTACCGATAGGATCATTCATGCAGGTGATTGGCAAACAATAGATGTATTTCATCAATTGTCTGCATTTGCTCCGGTGGATGGTGTTTTTGGGAATGTGGATAGAGAAGATATAAAAAAGATCATGCCAGAGAAAAAAATTATTACCATAAAAGGATGGAAAATTGGCATTTTTCATGGACATGGGGACCGGAAAACAACCGAGAAAAGGGCCATAGAGGCTCTTTATGGTGAGGTTGATTGTGTTGTTTTCGGCCATTCCCATATACCTTACTTAAGATATGTTAAAAAAACATTACTATTTAATCCAGGCTCTCCTACGGATAAAAGGAAAAATCCCTTTTATTCCTTTGGTATATTTACCATATATGACACTATTCGTGCGGAACACGTCTTTTCCTCTGAAATTTAGTTGTTTTTTAAGAAACCCCTTTGTCTTGCTAATTCAACCTTTGCTTCGTTATAAGATAATCCTGACTGTTTATTTCGTCGTTTTACTTCATCTATATCTGTACCAACAATTGTTTTATTTTCTTTTGCCAACCAGTTTCCCTCCTTATATGAGCTTGTGGAACTTATTTTTTACGAAATCGAAAAATATCATTCCATGGAACATTTAACAATTCTAGGTTCCTGTCACAGGTCAACCATCTGCCTGCATATTGTACTTATGAATAATAGGAAAGACAGGAGGAATTAAATTGTATCCATATTATCCTTACCCTTATGCTCAACACCATATGCAACTTGGGCACCACCCGTACAGTTATCAACCATATCCATTGAACCCTTATATCCAGCATCCAAGTCATTTTGGTTATGATCAACATTATTTCGGAGAACCATTTGATATGCAGCGTCAACAGCAGCCTGTTAGGGGGCAGGCATCCTGGACGGAAGGCGGTCAGGTTACACAATGTGGTATTCCTTGGTCAGCAAATAGATATATGACGGCTGCTGTAGGAGAAAATACCCCATTTCGTTGTGGTCAAACACTGAGAGTGATAAATGTATCGTCCCCAGAAGCAAAAGAGATTACTGTTACCATTGTGGATGTAGTCCCTGGATATCCACCAAATAAACTTAATTTGCATAGGCGTGCTTTTGAAGCTTTAGGAGCAGACCCAGACCTTGGTGTCATTAACGTTGAGTTTTTCCCGACAACAGAGGAAGAAGAGGGAGTGTGGGGGAGATATCTAGTCGGCATCACCCAATCAGCATATCCGGGACACCAAATAACAGATTATAGGTTCGTAGAGAAAAATGAAGTATCAGCTGATCAAACAAGGGAAACATATGAATTTAATTTGCAAGGACCACAAGGGGAAATTACCGTTCAAAGTAATGTCCTGTATAACCCAAGAACCAATCGTGTCATTTCCTTCGATGTAAAAGAAGTATAAAGATTTAAACAAAGATGTGATTTAAATAGGGTCACATCTTTTTTCATTCTAAGGGAAAACTAGGTTTATCTTAATAAAAGGACAGGTGAAAATCATGACGATTGATAAGAATAGTAAATCGAACACACCATTTGAAAACCTTAAAGGAGCGAAAGAAAAAAATATTGAGAAGGGAGCTAAAAATAGAAAAGAGGAAGGAAAGATCAATTCAGAAAAACTGCGTTATGAATTTGCAGATGAAATTTATGAGTAATAAGTAATAGATGGGGAGTAGTGCAAAAATACTTGTATGTGCACTACTAGCCCTTTTAACTTACATAATTTCGTTTAATTCCACAATTCTAGTGTATGAAATCCCCTTCTTGCCCATTATAATCTTCAGAAATTACCCTGTTCTCGTTAATATCATTCCAGCCATCAAAATAGTCATAGCACGTCTGCTTTAAACTTTCCAATTTATAAATAAGGCCATCGATATCATAAGTGTGGATGGTATCCGTTAACGTAACATTTTCTTCCGTTCTGGATTTAATGTTAATTTCCATAGATCCATCCCATTTAATGTTTGCATCAAAAGTTCCATCTTCATCTTCAATTTCTAGACCAATAACTTTTTTTTCATCATTTAAATGCTTTGCTTTAATTATCCAGTTCATATATACCACCCTGTTCCCTTTAAAACTCCAAACTACTTTTGCGTTTGGTATCCTGCCCGTTGAATTGTATTTTTCAGTTGTTCCACGGATGTGGACTCTTCATCGAATTCTACCTTTACAATGGCATTCTCAAAGTCAGCTAATGCCCTTTCTACTCCTGGTAAATTAGCTAATGCTTTTTCTACGGTTTGAACACATCCACCGCATGTCATGCCTTTAACAGTTAAAGTAACTTCCTTCATTATTCACCCTCCGAATTTTTATTTATAAATTTTAATTATTGTTTGCAAACTGCTATATATTAATCATGAATAATCCTCATTATTTTCCTTTGAAGACATGGGATTTTTTATGTAAAGTTAAATGGGAATTTTTTCTGTGTGAATATTGTTCTGAGTGTCTGTGCAAATTAAATATTGAAGAGGGAAGGTTACTTCCTTCTTCATTAGAGTCATACAGGATTAGGGTTGTCGTTATAATCACCTTGAGGGGATGGTTAGCTTGGACTTGTAACAGGCAACAGAAGCTTCTAGGAAAAAAACGACGTTGTAAGGGAGATGTTTACGGCAGAGTAACATCGATTTTACCCCAGAGAGCCAGTGATGACTCAGGAAGGGTGGTCTTTTACGGCCACCCTTTTTTTATGTGTGGAAGACTTTCTAGTATCTACATTGTTGACATAAGAAAAAGTTTTATGATATAAAAAAATAGGATGTTAGCACTCTTGTAAAACGAGTGCTAAAAGTGGATTTTTTTGAAAGGAGATGTACTAATGGCAATGAAAACAGAATTTAAAGCAGAATCGAAACGTTTGTTGGAATTGATGATTAACTCCATTTACACACAAAAGGAGATTTTTTTACGGGAGTTAATTTCCAATGCAAGTGACGCAATAGACAAGATTTATTACAAGGCTTTGACCGACGATAGCCTTACATTTGAAAAGGATAATTATTACATAAAGGTATCAGCGGATAAAGAGTCTAGAACCTTACGTGTGGCAGACACTGGTATCGGAATGACCAAGGAAGAGCTAGAGAATAATCTTGGTGTTATTGCAAAGAGCGGGTCCTTTGCCTTTAAAAATGAAAATGAGTTGAAGGACGGTCACGATATTATCGGACAATTCGGTGTTGGTTTCTACTCCGCCTTTATGGTTGCAGACACGGTTACTGTGTTGACAAAGGCCCTGGGCAGCGATACGGCCTACAAATGGGAGTCGGAAGGGGCTGACGGCTATACCATTGAGACAGTAGAAAAGGATGAAGTTGGAACGGAAATTATCTTAAAAATTAAAGAAAATACAGAAGATGAGAATTACGACGAGTTTTTAGAAGATTATCGTCTCCGATCTATCATTAAAAAATACTCTGACTTTATCCGATATCCAATTAAAATGGATGTCAAAGTGAATGCTGCTTCTGAAGATGATAAGGAAGCAGTGGATGCTACTGAGGTGCAAACAGTCAACAGCATGGTGCCTATTTGGCGTAAAAACAAGAGTGAGTTAACGGACGAAGATTATGAAAATTTCTATCAAGAGAAGCATTATGGTTTTGACAAGCCATTAAAGTATATTCATATTAAAGTGGATGGTACATTACGTTACAATGCTATTCTATATATTCCTGAAAACATGCCATTTGACTACTATTCAAAGGAATATGAAAAGGGACTAGAGCTATATTCCAACGGTGTATTAATTATGAATAAGTGTGCGGATTTATTACCTGACTACTTTAGTTTTGTAAAAGGGATGGTAGATTCTGAGGACTTGTCGTTGAACATTTCTCGTGAGATGCTCCAGCACGATCGTCAGTTAAAGCAAATCGCAAAGAATATTAAGAATAAAATAAAGAGTGAACTAGTGAAGCTAATGAAGGACGACCGGGAAAAATATCAAAAGTTTTACGAGTCCTTTGGTAGAACGTTGAAGTTTGGCATTCAAAGCGATTTCGGTATGAATAAGGAAGACCTGCAGGACTTATTGATGTTCTACTCTTCTAAAGAGAAAAAGCTAGTTTCATTAGATGAGTATGTTGCAGGGATGCCAGAGGAGCAAAAATACATTTACTATGCAACTGGGGAATCCTATAAACGTATTGCTAAGCTTCCTCAAACAGAGTTAGTGGCAGATAAAGGCTATGAAATCCTCTTCTTTACAGAGGATATCGACGAGTTTGCTATCAAAACATTGATGAAATACAAGGATAAAGAGTTCAAGTCCGTATCCAGTGGTGACTTAGGTATTGAAGAGGATGCTGACGAAAAAGCAAAATCCGAAGAAGAGAGGAGCGAAAATAAAGAGTTATTTGCTGCAATGAAAGAAGTTCTTGGTGGAAAAGTGACTGATGTTCGTGTTTCGAAGCGTTTGAAGTCCCATCCAGTCTGTTTAACTGCTGAAGGGGAAGTGTCTATTGAAATGGAGAAAATTCTTCAAGCACAAGGGCTTCCTGAGGGTCAAAATGTAAAAGCAGATAAAGTTCTTGAAGTGAATGTAAATCATGATGTATTCGAATCTTTGAAAGCGGCCTTCGAAAAGGATAAAGAGAAGTTGAGTCTGTACACCAACTTACTGTACAACCAAGCGTTGTTAATTGAAGGATTACCAGTAAGTGATCCAGTTGAATTTACAAATGATATTTGTAAAATAATGAAATAAACTATTTGTTCGTAAAAAGTCTCCTCCAGGGAGGCTTTTTTTTGCTGATAAAAGCGTTCACCTTAAATGGGCAACTGGCTAATTTCTGCAAAAGCTTTCACGAAAATAAAACAAACACCATAAAAATGTTAATGTTAACAACTTAACAATACTGTAAGCGCTATAAATTGAGATTTGATAATCAAGGAGGAATTAGGTAGTGAAAAAGATTTTAATGGTGTTTTGTTCTTTTATTTTAATGTTTTCTACATTGAGTATATTTACATCAAATGTTTTTGCAGAAAGGGAACGATTAATAGCTTCATATGATGTTTCCAATGGTTTCGAAAAAGAAGTACGGTTAGACTCTTATACAACCTTAGATTGGACTTTAGAGAATGGAGACGGCATTTATGAATTAATAATAGACCTTCCCGGAAAACAACTTCCAGCTTCTGGATGGAAAGACTTTTATGAAGAGAAGGGTTGGGATACAGCACAAACAAATGAATTCCCTCTAGAATTTTCGGACGGATCCACAGGAACTTTGTATGTTGATGTTATTGGTAATTCAGGTAAAGTAAGGTTCCTCATTGAAGTGAATGAACAAGTTTCCGAGAACGAATCACAAGATGAATCTGAACAAGTTTATGAGAGCGACTCAAAAGATGAATCTGAACAAGATCCAATAGATTCAGAAAAAGATAAGGACATAGAAAAGGAAAAGAAAACAGATCGGGATAAAGATGTTTCTGAAAAGGAATCCTATGAAGATAAAATTTGCGAAAAAGACATTAATTTGATTTTGGTTGAAAATGATAGTGAAAATAGTCAGAAAAACTTAGATGTACAAATGGAAGCTTCTAAATCAGGTACGTGGTACATCTGGATCAATCAAGCAGATGAGCCGATTATAACTGAGGAAAATACAGTTACTTTTGAAGGACTATCGCCTGGTACACATCATATTAAAGTAGAGTTAAGGGATGACACTGGTAATATTGTTTGTGAATACGAGGAAATTTTTACCGTATCCACTGTTGATGGTGGTATCTTACCGGAAACGGCAACACATTGGCCTAATTTATTACTCTCTGCGCTACTTTTAATGGGCTTAGGGATCTTTGTCAGAACAATAATCGCTCCTTCCCATTTGAATAGGTATGAATAAATGGAGTAATTTAATTAGAAAAATAGCAACAGGAATTACTGTTTTAGGATCTATACTATTTATTTATGCCATATTTAACTATGCACCTATTTTTTTCGTAAATAACGAAACATATGAATATGTCTCAAATGACTTTCTTGAACGGGAAACGATAAGGGCAGCTGAAAATATAGTGGAAACAGATTTAAACATTAGTGAAACCAATAACATTAATTTAGAGGATGTTTTACTATATCCGAAAAGGCCTGAAATTGGTGAAGAAATTGGCATTCTTGATATTCCAGTTATAAATGCTAAACTACCAATTTTTCACGGGACGGATGAAGATGAACTCGACAGGGGAGTAGGACACTATCGTGGTAGTGTTTTACCTGGAGAACCTGATCATTCCATCTTATCAGGCCATCGCGATACGGTGTTTCGGGAATTGAAGGATGTCAATATAAATGATGAATTAATAGTAACTACTACAGCAGGACAATTTACGTATGTAGTTGTTGACATATATATCGTTGATGCTGAAGACACAAGTGTAATAAGACCTACCGGAAAACCAACATTAAGTTTAACTACATGCTATCCGTTCACTTTTATTGGAAATGCACCTGAACGTTATATTTTAGAGGCCGATTTAGTAGATTTTCAGTTAAATCAATAAACTGTTTAACGTTGGATTGTATTATCCCCTCAATTATACTAGAGGGGATTTTTTTGTTAGAAAGAATATAAAAGTTTAAAATGTGGCAATTTTGTTAACGAGAACGATTGTTCTTGTAGGGCATTCTTAGATAGATTAAGATGATATTGGATGTTTAAGAAAATTTAGAAAGGAAGTAGATTATGGAATATAAATCTCGTAAAGAATCTAAAGAGTTACTTACTCTGAGAATTTTAAACAGTCGTTTAAAATTACCAGAAGAAAGTGAGAAATATTATTGGAGTTTAGGAAAAGGATTCGCTGGAGAAAAATTGTTAGACGTTCACGTTTCCGAGAAGTTAACTGTGGATTCAATCATCATAAATGATTTGTTGATAGAGCATTCAAACATGAAACACAAATAGACTCTCTTATGGTTTTTCAAAAAGAATTAATGCCTTTGAAGTAAAAAATTTTGAAGGGGATTTTTATATTAATGAGAGGGAAAACAAATGGTATTGTAAGCCGGAAATACGAGTCAAAAGCCCCATCATTCAAATCCAACGTAGCGAACAGATACTTCAACCGTTCCTCCAGAAACTGGGGTGTAATTTACCAATCACCTATTATGTCATCTTTGTCAATTCTGAATTCGCCTTGTTTCAAGCAAACAAAGATCTTCCAATTATCTTACCAAATCAAAGTAATCGCTTTTTTAAAACGTTGAATACACAACCCACAAACCTCAGTCAAAACCACATAAAGCTCGCCGATCGAATACTTTCCCAACACAAATCAGAATCTTCCTACTCTAAAATATCTAGTTTTAAAAATAACGAATTGAAAAAAGGAATCTGTTGTGAGAGATGCAGGTCTTTTATGTTTTCTCACGGGCGCACTACTTTAATTTGTCTCTCATGTGGAGTTATAGAGAAAGTAGATTCTGCCGTAATGAGAAGTGTAGGGGAATATATACTCTTGTTTCCAGAGCGAAAGATAACTACAAATGATATATGTGAATGGTGTGGGATGGAAGGGGGGAAGAAGACAATCTTAAGGATTCTACATACTCATTTTAGACTAGTTACTAAAGGTAGAGCGGCATATTATGTTAAAAAATAAGTGGGAAATTAATACAAATTTCACTAAAAACTTATCTTGGTTTGAATGTTACCCTATTTTTGCGTAGTCTTTATTCGGAACATTTCACTTTTAAATGTTACCGAAATTTAGAGGGTTCGTAGTTTTCGGTAAGTATTAAAGCATAAATGCTCCCGAATTTGCGCCCACTCTTTTATTTCGGTAACATTCCACATCGAAATGTTACCGAAATTTAGAGGGTTCATTGTTTTCGGTAAGTATTAAAGTATAAATGTTCCCCAAATTCCGTCTACTCTTTTGTTACAGTAACATTCTTACCTCGAAATGAACAAAGTTGTAGCAGGATAATTACCTAAATCTCCTCTTCTCACCATTGAAAAAAATACTTCAGTGACATGGTTACTGTTGTATAGGCTACAACTCCTATAGCGAAGGTGGGGAAGTGAGCTTCTTCATCTGGTGGCAGTTCGTACTTTAAAACATTCAGTATCATAGCCCCCGATATAAAAGCAAATACTATCGACTCCATAAGGGGGCCTAGGGAAACGGTCATTCCCATGATCCAGCCAACAATTATACCGATGGCCAACACATAGCGACCCATGTGATTATAAATATCCGCATACTCTCTCCACAAATCATGGGCAACTGCCACAAAATGAAGACCCACTGCTAGTCCATAAAAAACAGCTTGAACTCCATGTACCTCATGAGAAATAATTGTATATGCAACTAATGCATTATAAAGTCCAAAAAACAATATTTGCAGCCAAAATAAGGCCCTTGCCTTTCCGGGGCGGCCTTTTCGTTGTTCTTTTCTCACTACTTTTTGGATACCATAAAAAATCAAAACTCCAAGTAAACCAATAAAATATAGTTCTGACTCCATGGTAAAG
This sequence comes from Evansella vedderi, assembly GCF_030813435.1. Classification (GTDB taxonomy): domain Bacteria; phylum Bacillota; class Bacilli; order Bacillales; family Salisediminibacteriaceae; genus Evansella; species Evansella vedderi. The sequence goes on from NZ_JAUSUG010000012.1 coordinate 9,334, forward strand.
TAATCACCGTATTTTTTTACTAGTAATTGTTCTTTATGAAGAGTAGGGAGGACGTAGACGAAAACATAGGATACAGCAAGGCCTCCTGAAAAAGAGAACCACTTTAAACGTTGAATTCTTCCTGAAGGAATGAGTTCATTTGCTAATAGATGAATCATTATAAATACAAATCCCATAATAAAGGCGTCAAGTGACATAATATATACTCCCCTAACCGTCAACTTTCTCTTCAATTATGGTTTCCTATTATTATGAAAAAATAAATAAAAGAGGCATGAAAATCCTATATCCACCAATATTATGAATAAGATTTAATAACCTTCCACAATCTCTACCTTTTCCGCTCTGATTGCCCAGGGTAGCTATATTCCATTCTAACTAATTGTCCCACTCAAAGGATTCCAATTCATCTACAGCAAACCAACTACATTCCCAGCAGCACGGTCTGGGCCAAATAAATCTATTTCTGTTAACACTATTGAGTCTTCTTTAGAAATTCCATCCACTACTAAAATTCTTGAATCGCTTATTTCAAAAATACAACCTTCTATAACACTAGAAATTCCTGGATCTAACTCATTTTCTGCAATTTCATAATTTTTACAGCTAAGTGCTAATAAACATACTAGTTCGATTGAAAAAATAAATTTCACTTTTTACACCCTTCTTTGAAAGATTCTTAATAGAATATACCCATGGTTATTTTTGCAAAACAGCACAAAATCTCAACAACATTATGTATAATATTATGAGTTACTACAGATTTTCAGGAGGTTCTTATCATGACATCATATACTGCTACAGGAATCGACGGATTAGATTATATATTAAATGGAGGTTTCCCCGCTGGTTCATCTATATTATTAGATGGAGCGCCAGGTACTGGAAAAACCATCTTAGGTATGCAATTTTTATACGAAGGGGCGATGAAAGGTGAGCCTGGTATTTATATAACCTTTGAAGAATTTCCTGAACAAATATATAACGAAATGCATGCCTTTGGCTGGGATATAAAAGCGTTGGAAATGGAAAATATACTCCGTGTTATTTGTCTTTCACCAGAAATCCTGATCGATCAAATGAAACAGCCAAACGGGCTTTTTGAACAATTAATTAAGGAAATTAACTGTAAGCGAATTGTTATTGATAGTTTAAACCTACTATACTTCGGAATCGAAGACCTGGTGGAAAAACGTAAAACCATCTATACACTTAGAAATATTCTAAGGAAAAATACTTTAACCTCTATTTTAATTCACGAACAAACTTCTATTAATAAACACAACATTCCCATTGTTAGTTATATAGTGGACGGTGTTATTCGACTTCTACTCCAAGATCACCAAACGATGTATCGTAAAAGGACGTTAGAAGTACTCAAAATGCGTGGCACCAAGATCCGGGAAGGAGAACATATTTATAGAATTAATAATTCCGGTGTAGACCTTATTCCATCGTTAACGATGATCGAAGATAAAGCCATTACAGAGTATCAATCGGAAAATATAAGCACAGGTATTCCAGCATTGGACAACCTGCTGCAAGGTGGTATTCCTAAAGGAAGTACCTTTATTTTAGACACGAATAGTAAAGCGAACTACAAATATTTTCTAGGTTCTATTTTGGCACGAAGGGCACTTGCTGGGGAAAATGCTGTAATTTTACTATCAAGTCTTGCATCTATCTTAGATTTAGAACATATTTACAGTCTGTTTGATGTGGATCTTCGTGATTTAGTATCTAAGAAAAAAATCTACTTTATCGAACACTATGATCGCCCTATTCCTGAGGGTTACCGGTCAGCTGTGATCAAAGTTCATAACTTAGATGACGAAGAATATAAGCGAGTTATCGATGAAAACCTTTGGAATTATATTAAAGACAGCACGGAACAAGGGGAAAAATGGTTCATATACTATGACCTTAATACTATCGTTTCCAGAAGAGGAAAAGATTTTGTTAAAAGTTATTTTACTGAGGAAGCTGCAAAAACTGCAGCTAGAGGAATTACATTACTTGCTTTAAGCAATTTTACTGAATTAGGTCAAGAAACATCTAGCTTCCTCGAAAGAACGTGTAACGGTGTTTTACAAACAAATGTGGATGGAAATTATCAGTATTTCCAAGTGAAAAAATCTCCACAAGGAGTTATGTCACAGCCTTTATTAGTTGAAAATATACAATCAAAACCTTTCATTAGGTTAGTATAGGAGGATCCGATTATATGGAATCTATACAAATTAATCCATTAACGGTGGAATGCACATTGTTCTTTCAGGAAAATCCTTATACATTTGAAACATTGTCTGGGTTAGGGACAAGACTTGGCAGAAAGCCAGAGGATTTGAGGCCCGTCCTTGACGAATTAGTAACGAACACAATTTTAGAAATTATGGGTACTGGAGACAATGCTATCTATCGATATAACCAACCAAAAAGTGTTGACATGAATGGGTTGATGATATGATAAATATCCTGTCTTTTGTTCAAGAAATACAGCAAGCATACTCGCGGTTAACGAATTTGACATTATTAATAGTAGATGAAAAGGGAAACGAAATAACAAAAATAACGGGGGAAAATTCCTTTAGTAATTTGGTATATCATGATTTTTTTAAGGAACAAGTACTTGAGGGATTTTTACAACCTTTATCTAAAATTAAGCAAGTCGTTACTTTAGATACTGTTTTAGGCCCGAAAATGTTAGTTTCTCCTATATATATTAATGAAAAATTAAGTTACTATATTCTCGCTGGTTCTATAGTTGAAGAAAATTCGAGGGAATTTATTAAAAAAAATATTATGGAGCAAGTGGAAAACCCTGATGAATATATTCAAGCTCTCGATTATTCTATCTCAAATACTACTGCAAAAGAAATTAGCAACAAAGTTGATATGGTCAAAAAACTGACCCATATCATTTCCTCCCATTTAAACTCGGAGTTTGAAAGGAAAAACAGCAGTCAATTCTTAAGTAAAGTCAATCAAAACCTAGATGAAATTAAAACCGGCGTAACTACCATCTCTTCCTTTATTGGAGGTTTTGATCTATCGAGAACAAAGATAGATTTTTTAGGCATTGCAATGGAAAGGGAAGAGGGACAATATTATGTAGAGGCAATCATTGGTGAAAATACGGAAGCCATTAAAGGATACTGCTTCCAATTGGGAGAAGGTTTTTTTGGAAGAACACTAGTCACTGAAACTCCCCAATTTTGGAAAAATATTTCGAATGATCCACGGGTAAATATTTTTACCGCTAATGGCCTCGAACCGAAGTCTTTAGTTTGTACACCTATTTTTGATAATCAAAGGATAAAGGGTGTTTTATTTGCAGGTTCAAATAATGAAGAGCTTGATGAAGAGATTTCCTATGAAAGATCAGCAATTTTTGCCAATATGCTAAGTTTGCATTTAACGATTGATCAATTGAAGGAAGAGCAGCAAAATCATTTAATGAAGTTGTCCACCTTTAATGAAATCTTCCGTGTGATCACCTCAGTGGATGATATTAAAAGAGTACTCTATATTCTGGTGGATATAAGTATAAATCTCATTAGGGGATCATTTTCCACTATTATTTTTAAACCGGAGCAAGGGGAGTCTAGGGTTGAGATTATCTCCCGTGGCCTTTCCTCAGACCAAATTAATGATTATTGCCATGATGTGGCATTGAGAGCTTTCTCAAAGGATAATAGTATGGACTACGATGTAAGAAATCCAATTCAGAAATCAACTAGTTGGGGGGCAAATGTACTAGAATTCCCGTTAGTTTATAATAACCAATTATATGGGGTACTTTGTGTTGCCATTCAACCAAAAGTAGATCCTGAAAACTATAAATCATTCCTTTCTACTCTAGCTATTGCTGGAGGAATCGCCATTCATCTCCGACTAAATCAAACGGGAATAGGAACGGAGAACTATAAGGTAAATTTGCTTTATAAAGCGATGAAAGGGCTTAATAAGGATAAGTTTACATTTACAACGAAGGTAAGCGAATTGGTAGAAAACTTTAGCCAAACTATTAAAGAAAGCTTTAGTAAATCATTAAAGGATGCCAGTTTACTTGTAGGATATGAATTTTATTTTATTAAAGAAAATGTATCAGATAAAAAAATAATAGCTATATTACAAGGCTGTAATGATTTACTTCAAGGAAACTCAACGAGTCATAGTGAATATAGTAAAGAATCAGAAATTCTCGCGTTAATTTATTATTATGTACAGAAAAAAGAAAAAATAGATGAAACCAATAAATTAGTAAATATCTCTCCAGCTGTTAGGAGTCAATTTAAAGACTTTATTAATAAAAATAATGTATTGGAAAGTGAAATTGTACTTAACCTAGACAAAAAGCCCGATAACATCCAGAATAAAGAAACAGTAATTAAAGAAGAGCTGAATTTATCCACTAGAGAGTTAGAAGTATTGAAACTAGTACTAAAGGGCTGCAGTAATAATGAAATTGCACAAACATTATTTATTAGCGATCATACCGTTAAAAACCACATGACAAAAATTTTGAATAAAGTTGGTGCTTCCGACCGTGCACAGGCCATTGCCAAAGTATATCAAATGGGGTACTCATCCTCTATGTAACTAAAAGTCCTGCTTTAAGCGGGCTTTTTTTTATGGTCTTCTATTCCTATTCCTACTCCAATTTTTACTCCTAGTATCAGTAATAGGAATGAACTCCTATTACACCTAACGATACTTTAGATCTAAATTAAGAACACCCGGTGATATACTTCCCCTTTCTTATCATTCACAATAGAGTTAGTAAATTTTTTCAAAATCAAATGACAGGATAAAGAAAGGTACTGCATACCCCATGAATAACACAGAAGAGTTAGTTCAATTGACAAAAACAATTCGATTCATTTTAATTTTAAATTCTAGAAGAAATAAAAGAAGCTTCATCTATTTTGGACGTGCATGTGAGAACCTCCTACTGAAGCAAATGAACGATATTCAAATTATAAAGTATCAGAAATCTAATCTGGGATTATTTTACTACTATAATAAACCGACAGAAACATACATTTACATTGAGTAATAGGGGTATTTTATGGAGCAGTCTTTCTTAAATTCAAGAGAACCTGATAATCAATAAAAATAGATAAACCTAGAGCTTATTTCAGGTGCAGAGTAGTAACTTTCAGTGCAAATAAAATTTCCTTTATCTATTCACAATAAGAAAGTACAAGATAGAAATTTCTAGAAGCTAAATATTCAAAATTAGCTGTAGAAGGATTTACGAAATTAACAAACTTAATTACTTTAATACATCATTGATGGAGGGAGTTAAATAAAATGCAATACACATACGAAGAAAAAGTGTTAACAATTAATTCAAGAATTACATTCTACGATAATTTTAATGAAATTCCTTCCTCTTTAATGGATAATATTACAAATTGTATTAAGGGGTTTAACCATAAATTAACGAAATCACCTTCCATTACAAACCATTGGATTTTCTTCTTTATTTCTGAAGCAAATGAGGAGACAGAAGAAAAGGTATTTCATTTATGTCAGTCAATTAATCAGAAGAACACCTTACTTATTCTTGTTTGCCATAATGAATTGGATGAAGATTGCCTGGGCTATTTGAAATACCCCGTTAATGGTATTGTTTCTTTACCGTTCTTAAAGTCAAACTATCCTATTATTTTACGTTCGTTGCTGGAGCAAAATATATTCCTACAAGCTAATATGCACCTTAAACTTATTTCAGAAATCGAATCTCAGAACGCATTGAAAAAACAGCCCATTAAAAAACTTATACTGAAAAAAAATAAGGTGAAACAGTTTTTAAATGAAAAAGAACAAGCAATACTCCAATTGTTATTAGATGGGAAGAATAATAAAAAAATAGCGGAAACTTTATATTATGCAAACTCATCTATAGCAACATTAATTAGTTCTATCCTTAAAAAATTGGATGCTAAGGACCGAACAGATGCAGCAGTATCGGCTATTCGCAATGGGTGGGTAAAAGGAATAAGGTAATTTAATACAGGATTAAATCAAAGGAGATAGTTATGTTTGATTCCCTATTTCAAAGAAATAGAGCAGAATTTCAAGTGTTTATAAACCATATGAATGATGCCATTTATGTGATGGAGGTTACAGACGACGGTACCTTTAAGTATTTAGTCATAAACGAAGCAGGAATGGAGCAGGCGGACATCGGTCAAGATGCCATTGGTAAAACATTGGAGGAGGTTTTACCAAAAGAGAAGTCCACCTTAATCGAAGGTTACTATACACAAGTTCTTGATAAAAAGAAACCTATAAAATATGTATATAAAGATGGGGGATATGCAGAGTCAATCCTTACCCCTATTTTCGATTCAAATAATAATATCAGGCATATATTGTCCGTCACTCGTGATATTACGAAACGAAAATTAATGGAGTACGAATTAGAAAAGAATAAACAAATTTACGAATCATTATTCCAACAAAATACCGATGCGGTTTATTCTATTGACCTTGAAGGCATATTACAAACGGTCAATCGTGCCTGGGAATCTTTAACTGGATATTCTATAGACGAAATATTATATACGTCTTTTTCAAACTTTATTGCTCCTGAATACTTGGAAAAAGCATTTATTCATTATGAAAAATCGAAGAAAGGTGAACCCCAAGAATATGAAATACAGTTGATCCATAAATCAGGATACCTTGTTGACTGTCTTGTAAAAAATATACCAATTTTTATAGACGGAGAGATTATAGGGGTATATGGTATTGCAAAAGATATTACTGAAGAAAAAAGAATTTATAAAGCCATTCGCGAGAGTGAAGAACGTTTCAGTAATCTTTTAGATTATTCACCAGATGCCAATTTCATCCATGTTGATGAATACATCGTGTATGCAAATCAAGCTGCAAACAAGCTTCTCGGGGTATCAGAAGGGGAGCTTATCGGGAAATCCATTTTCGATTTCTATCCCTTTAAGAGCAGAGGGATCGTAGTTCAACATTTGAAAGAATTTCGTGAAAATGGAGAGTCTTTAGGGCTTGTGGAAGAAAAAATTATTAACATAAACGGTAAGGAAATAGATGTAGAAGTATCTAGAATTCAAACAAATTATAAAGGGAAACTTGGAATTCATGCTGTTGTAAGGAACATCTCCGAAAGAAAAAGGCTGGAGAAGGCACTTAAAGTTAGTGAGGAAAAGTACAGACTGATTACGGAAAGCTCGCGGGATCTCATTCAATTAATAGGTAAGAATAGGATTACAGTTTACGCCTCTCCATCCCATGCAAAAATATTAGGGCATTCTGCAGAATACTATGTAAACAATAAATTTGAAGACATTGTTTATGACGAAAGTAGAAATGAGTTTATACAGGAGTTTCAAAATGTCTTACAAACGCATAAGCACAGCTCAATGGAAGTCCGAGTTCTCCATGGGACAGGTCATTGGTTCTGGCTGCACTTTGATCTTATACCAATCCTTGATGAAGATGGGAATTTAGAGAACATTTTACTCGTGGGAGAGGATATTACCGATAGAAAAAAATATCAAGAGCAAATTCATCAAATGGCATTCCATGATGCACTGACAGGTCTACCTAACAGAAGACTTTTCAACGAAAGTATCGAACAATCTATTTCATTAGCCAAACGGACGGAAACAAAAGTTGCTATCCTTTATTTAGACTGTGACAATTTTAAACCAGTTAATGATAAATTAGGTCATGATGCAGGGGACGAATTTTTACAAATCTTTGCTAAACGGTTAAAGGAATCTGTAAGGGAGTGCGACGTTGTTTCAAGAATTGGTGGAGATGAATTTGTTATCTTATTAACGAATATAGAAAATAAAGAAGATGTGAACGACGTTGCAGCAAGAATTCGGCAAAATACGATCAAACCGTGGGAATATAAAGAACATTCCTTTCAAGTTACCGCCAGTATTGGATTAGCGATATATCCAAATGACGGTGTAAGCGCAAAGGCACTCCTTAATCATGCAGATAAAGCTTTATATAAAGCCAAAGAAAAAGGAAAAAACACTATAGAATGGTATTCAAATTAATTAGTTAAAAAGAGGCTGGGACAAAAGTATTTTTATTATAAGAAATCCGAACAAACTAGATGTAGGTGCAATCTACCCGTTTCGGAAATATACTTCGCTTTCCGCGGGCGGCTGGTGAGCCTCCTCCAATTACGCCTAAAGGCAGCCCACGTCCTGTGGGCAACGGCGTAATGTCGCCATCCTGGCTCCCGCACTGTGGGGTCTCACCTCTGCCTCTGCTCCCGCAGGATACTGATTACACATCCTTGAGATTGCCCACGCACGAAGAAAATGTGCTAACATTTTCGAGGAGTCTACGTATATTTCCTCCGCAAAGGTAGTGTTTGTTCGTATTTCGGATTAAACACTTTAGTTATGTCCCAACCTCTTTAGGTTATTGTTGAAACATTTCTTTCATTTTTTCGTTTCGTACTTCTTGCTCTTCTTTCGAGGATAAGTCATATTTTTTCAACAAATGAAATGCTTCATTCAACTCTTGTTGTGATAAATCTTTATCTAGAAAATTCGTAAAGCCTTCGTAAAGTTCCTTTGATAAAAACGAAGCTTGCTCTTGTAATTTCTTCCTAACATCCTCTAAACTATGATCTAATTTGCATTCTCCCACAATTAGAAACTCCCTTCAAAATGAATTCTAACCTCATTTTATCAAACATTTGCACTACTCTCTAATAATATTTTTTAAGAAAAATAAGTTCAACAGGTGTATAATAGATAAGGTCATTTTACATGATGTAGTACAAGAAACAGTAATATTAATTGTTGTTATTGAAGGGGCGTTCAAATTGAGAAAAATAGTTGGGATTATGCCTGGTTTATTGGCCTGTATATTTATAATGATTATCTCCTTATATTTAGCTGATGTATTAGGTAATCTTTTGAATACATTACAGGGTTTACCAGATGGCAGTTCGAGTCCCATTTCATCCATTTTTGTAGCCATCATTTTAGGATTATTAATACGAAATTTTATTGGTTTACATGAACAATTAAGGGAAGGGGTCCTATTTTCAGTTAAGATTATTTTAAAGCTTGGGATCGTTTTATTAGGGATTCGCCTCAGCTTTTATGATGTGATTACATTAGGAGCTTGGGGGATTCCTATTATCTTAACCTGTGTCATCGTTGGTTTAACGGTCACTTTATGGATCACTAGCAAGTTGGGGCAGGCTCATCGGTTAGGTACCTTAACTGCAGTGGGAACTGGTATATGTGGAGTCACGGCCATCGTAGGTACCGCACCTGGGATCAAAGCCAACGACGAAGAGATGGCCTATGCCATAGGAAACATTACCATCTTTGGAATTATCGCTATGTTTGCTTACCCCTATTTAGCCTTCTATTTGTTTGAAAACGATCCCGTTCGGGTAGGGTTATTTTTGGGAACCTCCATCCACGAAACGGCACAAGTAGCAGGGGCCGCACTCATATATGATCAGGTCTATTCAATGGGACAGGTTGTTGATGTGGCTACAATTACGAAACTGACGAGGAACTCCCTATTAATTGCTGTAGTTCCAATTATGTCTTATTATTACTTAAATAAATTTGGAAATAGCAGAGGGACTGCAAGGACTACACCGAAATGGTACCAGCTCATTCCATTCTTTGTCATTGGATTTATTGTAATGGCGGGAATACGAACCATTGGTGATAACGGTGTCTTAGAGGAAAGCAGAGCATTCGGGTTGTTAGACCCTAATGAGTGGAAAAACCTTTGGGGTACCGTTAATATTATCGGCTCCAAATATATGTTAGGAACGGCTATGGCCGCTGTCGGTTTATCCACTAATTTGCGTGTATTTAAAGGAGTAGGTGTAAAGCCATTTTATGTTGGAATGGCAGCAGCAGTAACTGTTACGATCGTGAGTATCATTATGGTGTATTTGTTAGGTGGGTTCATTTCACTTTAGGCACTTTTCGCTTGTTTTCGTATTATCCTCTTTTTAATTTTTGGTAACAGTATAAATAGTTATAATTCCATTGGTTTTTTACCAATATATAAAATAAGGATGTTGTTTTTCTTTAGCAAGGGTGGGGATAGAAATGTCAAAACATGAATATAGAATTCTTTTGTATTATCAATATGTCCCTATTGATAATGGGGAAGAGTTTGCAACAGAGCATAAAGAGTTTTGCGAAAGCTTAGGATTAAAGGGACGGATTATCATTTCCGATGAAGGTATTAATGGCACCGTTTCCGGTAAAACAGAGCAAACGGAGAAGTATAAGGATGCCATGCGAAATGATCCTCGCTTCGAAGACATGGTATTTAAAGAGGATGAGGCAGACGAGCATGCCTTTAAGAAGCTCCGTGTCCGTTACAGACCTGAGTTAGTCACTTTACGCTTAGAGGATGATATTGACCCGTTAAAACAAACGGGTCAATATCTCTCACCGAAGGAGTTTTATGAGCAGATGCAGGATCCTGATACGGTTGTAATCGATGCCCGAAATGATTATGAATACGATTTAGGACATTTTAAAGGGGCTGTTAGACCGGATATTGAAACGTTTCGAGAACTCCCAGATTGGATCCGTGAAAATAAAGACCAGTTCGAAGGAAAAAAGATACTAACCTATTGTACAGGCGGTGTTCGCTGTGAAAAGTTTTCCGGTTGGCTGAAGGAAGAAGGCTTCGAGGATGTTGGCCAGCTCTACGGGGGAATTGTAACTTACGGAAAGGATCCTGAAGTCAAGGGAAAGCTTTGGCAAGGTCAGTGTTATGTTTTTGACGAAAGAATCAGTGTTCCCATCAACCAAGAGGAGCATGTGGTTGTTGGAAAAGACTATTTCACAGGAGAGCCTTGCGAGCGTTATGTAAACTGTGCAAACCCTGAATGTAATCGAAAAATATTGTGCTCCGAGGAAAATGAGCACGCTAATCTTCGGTCATGCTGCCACGAATGCCGTGTTCATCCAAGAAACCGCTATGTGGAGGAGCATGGTTTATCAGAAGAACAGGTACTGGAAAGAGTGGAATTAGCAAAAAGAAATCAACGAATTACACATGGATAAAGAAGACAAAACACCTGCATTTATTACAATGTAGGTGTTTTTTCGCATAAAAAAATTTCTCTATGTCAGATTAAAATTTTAACAAAATAAAGTAACATTTTCACAATTAATATGATATACTATTAATGAATATAGTATGTCATATTTTGGTTGGAAGGTTATAATATGTTCGTTAAAGTACTAGTCACCAAGATATTTACATACTTAACTAAACTATGGACTTTTTAATAGATATAGGGGGTGTGCGTTATTTTTTTGGAAAATAAATTAGTGTATGTAGTTTCAGATTCTATTGGAGAGACAGCAGAGCTTGTAGTGAAAGCAGTGGCAAGCCAATTTAATGGGGGAGGAATCGAAATTAGGCGAACACCGTATGTGGAAACGGTGGAAGACATTGAAGATGTCATTTTTCAAGCAAAGAACAATCATTCTATCATTGCGTACACGATTGTTATTGACAAATTAAAAGATTATATGGATCAAAGAGCAGCTGATGAAAGCATAATCGCAGTGGATCTACTTAACCCACTGATGAACGCCTTTATTGAAACATTTAAAAAACCCCCTAGTAAACAGCCAGGACTAATACGAAAACTGGACCATGATTACTTTCGAAAGGTAGAAGCTATTGAATTCGCCGTAAAATATGACGACGCAAGGGATCCCCACGGTGTTTTGAAAGCTGATCTAGTATTAATAGGGGTATCTAGAACTTCAAAAACGCCCTTGTCAATGTATTTAGCCCATAAAGGTTATAAGGTAGCCAATATACCTTTAGTACCAGAGGTTACACCACCGGAAGAATTATTTAAAATTCCAAGATTTCGTTGTGTCGGCCTGGTGATCACGCCTGAAAAGCTAAATGAGATCCGAAAGGAAAGACTGAAATCCTTAGGGCTCATGGCACAAACGAATTATGCAAGGTTAGAGAGAATTTTAGAGGAGTTAGATTACGCAAATAAAATGATGAAACAGATTGGATGCCCTATAATAAACGTTTCCAATAAAGCTATTGAAGAGTCAGCGAATTATATTATAGAGGATTTGAAAATAGAAAGGAGAGCCGACTAATGGGGAAATTTGTGTTTATGTTTGATGATAGGAAAACAAGTACGAAGGAGATATTAGGTGGAAAGGGGGCCAACCTTGGAGAAATGACAAGGATTGGACTCCCTGTTCCATACGGGTTTACCATATCTACTGATGCATGCAAATCGTACTATGAATCTGGCAAAGAAATTATTGCTTCCATTCGTACGCAAATAGAAGAATCTCTTCAAATTCTAGAGGAAAGAACGGGGAAGAAACTAGGAGATCCTAGTAACCCGCTCCTTGTTTCTGTTCGAAGCGGTTCCGTTTTTTCCATGCCAGGGATGATGGATACGGTGTTAAATTTAGGGCTAAATGATGAAACAGTGGAAGGTATTGCCCAATTAACAGCTAACCCAAGATTTGCTTATGATTCCTACCGCCGTTTTATTCAAATGTTTTCCGACGTTGTCTTAGGAGTGGATGCTTTTTTCTTCGAGCAGCACTTGGAAAAATATCATGAGCAGCATAACTATAGCTCTGACCCACAATTAACCGCTGAGGACTGGAAAAAAATAATTGGAGCCTATAAAGCCATTGTAAAGAAACATTCGAAAAAAGCATTTCCTGATGATCCGCGGGAACAATTATTTTTAGCCATCCAAGCAGTATTCGATTCATGGAATAACCAACGGGCAATCATCTATCGTCGCTTAAATAAAATTCCTGATCATTTAGGTACTGCCGTTAACATCCAAAGCATGGTTTTTGGAAATATGGGAGATGATTCAGGAACAGGTGTTGCCTTTACACGAGATCCATCCACTGGTAAACGGGAGCTTTACGGGGAGTATCTCATCAATGCTCAAGGTGAAGATGTTGTGGCAGGAATCCGAACACCGAATCCTATCTCCACCCTTCAAGAAAAAATGCCTGAGGTTTATAAGCAGTTCGTACAAACATGCCAACGACTGGAAAAGCACTATAAGGATATGCAGGATATTGAATTTACTGTGGAAAGGGGACAACTGTATATCTTACAAACAAGAACGGGAAAACGTACTGCGGAAGCCGCTATACGGATCGCAGTAGAAATGGTTACAGAGGGTATTATCAACAAAAGGGATGCCATCCTACGTGTTGACCCAGATCAATTGAACCAGCTTCTTCACCGAAGAATTGATGATACTTATGAAAGAAGGTTACTAGTAAAAGGATTGCCTGCTTCTCCTGGAGCAGCAACGGGGCAAGTGGTATTTGATGCAGATGAAGCGGAATACTTAAGTAAAGAAGGAAAAAAGGTTATCCTTGTTCGTCCGGAAACCACTCCAGACGATATTCATGGAATTATTGCCTCCGAAGCGGTCGTTACGAGTCGGGGCGGTATGACTAGCCACGCGGCGGTAGTTGCAAGAGGGATGGGGAAGGCATGTATCTGTGGTTGTGAGGGAATCAAAATAAATACAAAGAATAGGGAATTTAGAGTGGGTGAAATAGTTGTAAACTATTTAGATACCATAACAATTGATGGTGCCACTGGAGACATAATGCTTGGAGAAGTCCCTATGATTGAGCCAACCTTGTCAAAGGAGTTCCAGCAATTATTATTATGGGCCGATGAGGAAAGGGAACTTGGGGTTCGGGCTAATGCAGATAACCCTGAAGATGCGCAAAAATCCCGTGAATTTGGAGCAGAGGGCATAGGTTTGTGCCGAACAGAACATATGTTTATGGATCCTGAAAGAATTCCGATTGTACAAGAAATGATATTAGCCGATTCTTATGATGGGAGAATGAAAGCTTTAGTTCAGCTTCTTCCAATGCAGAAGCAGGATTTTATCGGTATTCTTGAAGGGATGCAAGGTTATCCGGTAACGATTCGTCTTTTAGACCCTCCATTGCACGAGTTTTTGCCAGACAAGGAAGAACTTATTGTTCAGGTTACAAAACTACAATTAATAAGAGGTAATGGGGAAGAACTAAAGAAAAAGGAAGCGTTATTACGAAAAGTACAGCAATTAGAAGAGTTTAATCCAATGCTCGGTCATCGTGGCTGCCGTCTTGGGATCATCTACCCTGAAATATACACTATGCAAGTAAAGGCTATTTTTTATGCAGCAGCACATCTGACAGATAAGGGCCTAAACGTACAACCGGAAATCATGATCCCACTTGTAGGTCATGTCAATGAACTTAAACAAATGCGTCAGCTAGTGGTAGATACAGCTGTTGAAGTAATGGAGGAGACGGGGAAAAAATTAAAGTATACCGTTGGAACAATGATTGAATTACCACGTGCTGCTTTAACAGCAGATGATATTGCAATGGAAGCGGATTTCTTCTCTTTCGGAACTAATGATTTAACACAAACAACCTTTGGTTTCAGTCGGGATGATGCAGAAGGAAAGTTCCTTCAATCTTACGTAGAGCATAACATTCTTCCTGACAACCCGTTTTCCGTACTGGATCAAAATGGGGTAGGGAAGCTTGTGGAAATGGGAGTTAAATTAGGAAGAGGAACCAACCCTACAATAAAAACAGGAATTTGTGGAGAACATGGAGGAGAAAAAAGCTCCATAGAATTCTGCTATAGAACGGGGTTAGATTATGTCAGTTGTTCTCCATTCCGAGTTCCATTAGCACGATTGGCAGGTGCGCAAGCAACTATTAAGTACAGCAAACAGAAAGCAATGGTTTAAGGGGAAATAAAAGAAGGTCTCTCAAAAGGTATGGTTTTAACCTTATGAGAGACCCCCGCTCCTCTTACTAAGACTTAAAATAGTCCTTTTCAAGTGATTGGAGTATTTCTAACGACTTCGCTGCCCATTCACTTCCATCCTTTTCTAAAGCTTCCTTTTGCTCATCCACGGCAATTCGCAATGATTCTTTGTACTCTGGAATGTCCCCATCATATGACTTCACGTATACGTTTGGGATATTTGTCTTTTCGCGATAGGCTAACGCCCTTCTCTCATGGAAGAAAGGAACATGGGCACTTTTCGCCTGATGAAGATCCCCTTGCTGAGGATGCTTTAGAACGGCCAGAACCTTCACAACATACCTCTCCGGTTTTATTTCCGTAATTTCACCAATATATTTTCCCGTTTTATAAATCCCTGTTACGATTTGTCCAACTTCATAATGCTCGCTCATCCGTATTACTCTCCTTTGTCTCCGTTATCAATGAGGGAAAGCCTCCCATTTTCATATGTAATCTTAAGTCGATGAAGGTGTTGTGCAGCATCACACCCAAAATTTACAGGTAACCCAGCAACTTCAATGGAACGCTCTTCCTTTAACTCATCCAGAGTTAATTTAAATTTCGACTTCCCTCACATACTATTTTCGTTATATCCAATCCTAATTGCTCCTTTGTTTTGTCTTTCCATTAACTGTAGTAAAAAACTTGCAGCATCAGCTGTAATTTCCATTATCGCTACACCACCTTTAAATTCAGTATAAGAAGGTCTTGGGAAAACTTCAAATACTATGTTTGCCACTGTAACTACAGTAAATATGAAAACGCTAAGATATTCAACTTAATCTTAGCGTTTTGTACATGATACTATTTCTTTTCGTCTTTACGTATTACTTTTGTTGGAGAATAGCCTGGTCTTGCCTTTAACTCATATAGATCGTCCACTTCTTTTGCAACTTCTAAATCTTCGTTAGTCGTGGCAATATCTTTTCTTGGTGTTTGCGGCAGTGTTTGTTTATTTTTATCCCTTGCTTTTTGCTTTCTAGCTCTTCCCATGGTGAAAGTCATCTCCTTTCAAGGATTATTTTTTGTTGTAGAAAAAACCGTTATGTAAGTAATTAATGGATTTTGATGGCTCTCAACCACCTTACATTGAAGTATTCCTATTCTTTTTTTCTAAAAAAATTAGTTTCGGGAATAGTAAAAGCAGAGGAGGTTGAAACAAAATGCTTTTTACTCATCATAAAATTCATCAGAACAGCAATGGAGAGTTTGAAATTACCCTTTACTTAAATAGATACTCAGAGGAATTTTCGTCAGAGTTAGGAGTTAGAAGAAAGCAATCCTCTTCAACCATTGAAGAGGAAGCACAAAAATATGTACGAAAAAATTTTCCTAATACGAAAATAAACGTAATAAAAATTGTAGGTGGGGCTATGCTCCTCACTACTTTGGCCTTCGCACCAATAAAACCAAGTACAGCAGCTGCTGCAACACCAGACAAAGTAGAAGCGCAAGAAACATATACAGTTAAGGCTGGAGATACGTTATCCCATATTGCCAAGCGTTATGGAACAACCGTTCAAGCTATCAAATCAACCAATAATTTAACATCTGACTTTCTTCGCATAGGTCAGATCTTGACGATTCCAAATGGAACAGTAACTGCGGCCATACCTTCTACCGTTACTTATACAGTTGTTGGGGGCGATACTTTATCTGGAATTGCTTCAAGATATGGAACAACTGTAGATGTCATAATGAGAACGAACAATTTAACTTCCGATTTCTTAAGAATAGGACAGACATTAACAATTCCAAATGGGGGAAGCACAAGTCCAACTTCTACACCTACTCAAACAAGTGCTCCGACACAAACATACACCGTTGTTTCTGGGGATACGTTGTCTGGGATTGCTGCTAGAAATGGAACAACTGTCAATGCCATTAAAACAGCCAATAATTTAACATCAGATTTCCTGCGAATCGGACAAACTTTAGTCATTCCAGGTGGATCTACATCAACTGCTCCTACAAATACTAGCTCTACTCAAACAAGTGCTCCGACACAAACATACACCGTTGTTTCTGGGGACACGTTGTCTGGGATTGCTGCTAGAAACGGAACTACTGTCAATGCCATTAAAACGGCAAACAATTTAACATCTGACTTTCTTCGAATTGGACAAACTTTAGTCATCCCTAGGGGAGGTACAACAACAGGGGACCGTTCCTCTTCTCCAGCTGTAGAAACGTCCGTTAACCAGGAAGAATTATTATGGCTAGCAAGGATGATTTATGCAGAAGCAAGGGGAGAAAGCTTGCAAGGTCAAATAGCCGTTGGTGCTGTAATCTTGAATAGGGTGAAAAGCAATCTTTTTCCTAATACAGTTAGAGATGTTATCTTTGAAAAGAGTCACGGTCACTATCAATTTACACCTGCAGGAACCGGTTCCATACACAATGCAAACCCAACTGACATGCAAATGGAAGCGGCTAGACGAGCCATGTCAGGAGAAGACCCAACAAATGGCTCCCTGTTTTTTTATAATCCAGCGAAAACAAATGATCAATGGGTAAGAAGTAGAACCGTTTCTACAACGATTGGCAATCATGTTTTCGCTTACTAAGAACCAACCGAAAATCCCCTTTCTAAGGGGATTTTATTTCTCTTCAGTATGACGAAACTATATAATAAAACTGTCGTTACACACGAAGAATGAAAAGAGCATCACTATTTTAAAATAAGGGGGTCTTTTACAGATGAGAAATTTCCAAACGGAAGATTTATATAGCTTTAAAGGTGTCGGTGAGGTCCAAATTTCACCAGATGGCTCTAACATAGTTTATGTAGTCCAGCATGTGGACAAGAAAGAGGATAAATTTTTAACAAATATTTATATGAAAGATTTAAATAGTCATGATACAAAACAGTTAACTTTTTCTGGAAAGGATAAAGGACCTATTTTTTCTCCAGACGGAAAAAAGATAGCCTTTGTTTCCACGAGGACAGAAAAGAATCAAATCTATATTCTCCCCTTAGATGGAGGAGAACCTTGGTGTTTAAAAACAAAGGAAGCGGTAGCACCTCCTCTTATTTGGTCACCTAATGGGGATAAAATAATCTATTCTGCTCAAGTATTTAGTCACGAAGATTCCCAATGGACACCTTATCCAGGGGCACCTGAAAAGGACACGAAACGTCTGAAGGAAATCGCTGATAATTTACATAAAAGTAAAGATGAAATAGACAAGGATAAGGATAAAAAGAAAAATGAAGTGAAGGTAATCACTCGATTTAGTTATCGCTTTGATGGACAAGGTTATTTTGGAAATGTAAGAAGTCAAATCTTTATTACCGACGTCCCAAGTCAGCCTGATTCCAACTGGAAGGAGCAAGGGCGGCAAATTACTGGTGGTGATTTCGACCATAGCGGCCCTACATTATCACCATGTGGGAATTATTTAGTTGTAAGCTCTCGCAGAACAACAACTGCAGACTACGACAAAAGCGTTGATTTATGGCTTTTTGAAGTCAAAAGTGGTAATGCTCACCTTCTTTATGAGGCGCCAGGACCAACACAAAGCCCAAACTGGTCAACATGCGGAAGGTTTGTAGTCTTTGGGGGGCATGACAACAAAGCAGGAGAGTCAACAACTACCCACTTATGGGTCATTAATGTGGAAAAATATATAAATGAACTTAAGCAAAATGGTAATCTCTCCCCTTTAACGGTAAAAAACGCTCTTAATTTAATGGCAGAGCTAGACCGTCCATTGGGCGGTTCCGGTTCCGATGTTGGTATTCGTGGAGGAAATGCAAAAGTTTGGCAAAAGGATAGATTATTATTTTTAGTTAATGACAGGGGAGCGGGGCAAATATATGAAGCTTCTACAAAGGACTTTCAGGTAAAACCTTATTTAACAAATGAACATCGGTCTATAGCTAGTATCCAGGCAGGAGATGAAATTATTATTTATTCTGCAACCAGTCCTGTACAACCTCCTGAACTATTTCTACATAATGGTGAAAAGGGGGAAATACAGCTAACAAATGTAAATGCTGATCTAATGAATAATATTCAAATAGGCCCTTGGGAAAAATTCACTTACAAAAGTGAAGGTAACCAAAAAATCGACGGGTGGATCGTTTATCCAAGCGAGTTTGACCAAAATAAAAAATATCCTCTTGTTTTACTTATTCATGGCGGTCCACACGCTTCCTACGGACCAGGGTTTATGTTCACTGCACAAATTTTTAGCACACAAGGATATGTTGTATTGTTTACTAACCCAAGGGGAAGTGAGGCATATGGTCAAAATTTTGCCTGTTCTATTGATAAAAACTGGGGAGATCTGGACTACAAAGATATTATGGCCGGTGTAGATACAGTTATTTCAAAAGGATTTATCGATACAAATAATATGTTTGTCCACGGCTGGTCTTATGGAGGATACATGTCCTGCTGGATCTCCACTCAAACGGATCGGTTTAAAGCCATTTGTGCTGGAGCTAGTGTAACAAATATGCTGAGTGGTTACGGAACTTCCGATATTACAATGGCCGATGAATATGAGTATGGAGGTACACCGTGGAAGGATGGGGAACATCTTATTCGTCATTCAGCTATAGGACATGTGGAGAAGGTAACTACACCCGTTATGCTCATGCACGGGGAAAATGACTTAAGGGTTGCCCCTTCACAAACAGAGGAATTTTACATTGCATTAAAAAGATTAGGGAAAGAAGCCATTATGATCCGCTATCCAGATGAATTTCACGGTCTTTCCCGGCCAATACACCAAATAGATCGATTTGAACGACTTGTGGCATGGTTTAACTATTATCGAAACTAAAATGATTTTAAAATGTCAGGGAATCGGCAAAGATCTCCCTGACATTTATTATTTGATAATGTAAATTCGATCATTTTTAAAGGAATGATATAAACCATAAATAAGGATAATTATCGCCATCCCCTTGGAAAACAAAGGAATTAATTCTTCCATGTTTTTAAAATTCCCTAATAGCAGGTTGTACACAGGGTTGTTTTTAATCATGTTTTCCATTGCAGTATAACCGATAAATGCTGCTACTACAACAAATGCCCATGGAAAAAACTTAACAAATTGGAAAACATATGATGAAAACATAAAAAGAAGAAATAAGCTTAGTCCGATCCCTCCATAAATAATAGCGGGTGTTCTCGATAGTTCGGACACAATTAATACGTTATCAATGCTTAAAACTAAATCTAAGGCAATAATAGTGAAGAGTACTTTTGGTAAGCTAGAAATTCGCTTACTGGAAACAAACTCCGTTTGTTTCGAGGCCATTTTAAAGGCAATGATTAACAAAATTACTCCAATGGAAAATTCCACCCACGGAATCGTATATAAATAATGGATTAGGGAAACAGAGAATGTTCTGTTAATCGTTAAAATTGCTGTTATGACTAATACAACTAAAAAAGAAGAGGCATATCTTTTTAAAATGGATACATAAACGATAATATTATCTAAATCACTTACAAAACTAATGAGAAAGACTTTCAGTAGTTCGGCCATTCCATCACCTTATTTTTTTCTGTCTACTATAAGGGTATGTACTCATTTGGAAAACTTGTCTATATACTTTTGTGTTTGGAATTATTTTGAATAAATGGCCCTAGATCACTAAGCTGTTTCACAAATATTTTTGTCTTTGAAAAGCTTGGAGTCGCCGCCTGTAGTGTATCCAAGCCAAATTAACAACAGTTAGTCTTCGTCCGACGAGCAAACGAAGTGGTACAGGAGCACTAATCATCTGCGACGAGCAAACGAAGTGGCACAGGAGCACTAATCATCTGCGACGAGCAAACGAAGTGGCACAGGAGCAATCTTTTAAAATTATAAAAAAAGCAATGATTTCCTTTAAAAAGGAACCATTGCTTCACGACATTTCAATAATCATTTTTAGAAGTTGTCTGTGTTTAATTCTTGATTGTTTCTGATGTTACGTACGCTTCGTTTTGCTAGATCCTCTGCATGTACTTCGTAGGCGAATTCTGAGTCCATATTTCCAAGGCTAATATCTGGGTTGTTGATTTCACTCGTCTGCTTTTCCGTGTCATTATTAATGAAATCTCTCTCCTTATGTGCCACTGCATAACCCCCGTTTATTTGGAAAGTAAGACCTGTAACAAGGATGAATATCTTTGTTACAGTAGTTATTATTTCAATAACATCAATGATTAATCCTTAAAGGATTTACCATCCAATCAGCTTTTCCCTTGTGGAAATCATGTTTTTTATCTTTAAGTATGGGTACTATAAAAAATAGACAACTATGAACAACTCGGAGTGTAAGTGAAATGAATTTCGAATAAAAGGGGAAATTGGCGTGAAATTAACACCAGAGCAACGTATTGAATTACATGAATTTAACAACCTTACGAAATCACTAAGCTTTAATATGTACGATATTTGTTATACAAAGACAAAAGAGGAAAGAGAAGCTTACATTGCCTATATTGATGAAGTATACAGCGCAGACCGTTTAACAAAAATTTTAGAAAATGTAGCGGACATTATTGGAGCCCATGTATTAAACATCGCAAAACAGGACTATGTTCCCCAAGGGGCAAGTGTAACCATGTTAGTTTCGGAAGGACCTGTCGTGGAGGTACCAACAGAACAATTCGAAGAATCTCCAGGACCATTACCTGAAGCTGTTGTTATGGGGCTTGATAAAAGTCATATTACGGTCCACACGTATCCTGAGTATCATCCCGACGAAGGAATAAGTACATTTCGTGCAGATATTGATGTGGCAACTTGCGGTGAAATTTCTCCTTTGAAGGCATTAAACTACATGATTCAATCCTTCGATACGGACATTATGACAATGGATTACCGAGTTCGAGGGTTTACCCGTGATAAAAATGGACACAAGCTTTTCATCGATCATGAGATTAACTCCATTCAAAATTACATACCGGAAGAAGTAAAGAGCCAATTCGATATGATTGATGTGAACATTTATCAAGAAAATATATTTCACACGAAATGTAAAATAAGGAACTTTGACATTAACAATTATTTATTTGGGTATAAAAAAGATAAATTATCAAAGGAAGAAGAGAAGGAGATTACAGACAGATTAAAGCTGGAGATGGATGAAATTTATTACGGAAAAAACATTAATCGGGATTAGTTAAGAGGCGTATCTAGCAAAAGGAGAATATAACCTTTGCTGGGTAACGCCTTTTTTGTCGTATTATGGCGATTAATTTGAATTAAGGAGTATTCCAAATGATCATAGAGGAAAACTTTATTTTCGGCTACCTAAATATCCCTTACTACAATTTATCCAAAATGATACTTATATATCTGTTTATACACCATTTGTGGGATTTTTTTCTAATAGGTATAGTAACTATATCAGTGTTCATAAAGTTTCCTTTTCATAGGAAACCAAAATTCTAAGGGGGATGAAATTTTGAATATTTTAAAATTAAAAAGTATTAAAAACATCACTTTCGCTCTATTAGCAGTTGTTCTGCTACTCGTTGTCAGTGCATGCGGTGCAGATGATACAGGAGCAGATGGTGAGGCTCAAGAAATCAGCGTTGCTGTTGTACAAGACTATCCACCATTTGAGTATATTGTTGATGGAGAATTAACAGGATTTGATGTAGATATTATTGAAGCTATCGCGGAAAATCAAAACTTAATAGTTAACTGGGAGATTATGAGATTTGATGGTATTATCCCAGCATTACAAGCCAACCAAATGGATGCGGCTGTTTCTGCCATTACCATCCGTGATGATCGTGCAGAAGTTGTTGACTTCAGTGATCACTATTTCGAGTCTGGACTATCGCTCGTAGTTGCAGCCGATAGTGATATTAATAGTATGGATGATCTTGAAGGAGCTCAATTTGTTGCTAAACAAGGAACATCCGGTCTAGAGAAAGCAAGAGAATTGGCGGAACAATATGGCGGTGACGTTACTGTACTTCAAGAAGATGCAACGATGTACATGGAGCTAGCTTCAGGAAATGCAGACGCAATGATAAATGACTATCCAAGTGTTGCCTATAAGATTGCATTAGACGGTGACGAATCAGATGTTCGTATTGTTGGTGACAGACTTACTGGTGAAAACTACGGTATTGCAGTTTCTAAGCAAGCTGATGGATTGTTAGACAAAATGAATGCTGGTCTTGCATACTTACACGAAAGTGGAAAGTATGACGAAATTTACGACAGATACTTTGGTGAATAAGATTTCATTAAAGAAAGGTGTGATCTCAAAGGGGTCTCACCTTTTTTTAGAAAAAAAGAGGAGGAAGTACCATCGAATCGATAAATATCATCATAGATGCACTGCCTACGCTCCTAAAAGGGTTGTATTGGACAGTTGTCATTACTGTTATATCACTGATTATAGCCTTAATAATAGGTCTAGTATTAGGTATTTGCAGTATTACTAGAAATAAGTTACTAAGAGCCATCGCTACAATTTATGTAGATATCATTAGGGGAACACCTATCCTTGTACAAATATTATTTATTTATTTTGGATTACCTTCAGTTACAGGTATTACCATGAGTGCCCTTACTGCTGGTATAATAGCAATTAGTATTAACGCCGGGGCTTATTTAGTAGAAATATTCCGTGCTGGTATTAATTCCATAGATAAAGGACAGATGGAAGCTGGTAGAACATTAGGATTCTCTTATGCGGAAACAATGCGAATTATTATTTTACCACAAGCAGTACGTAGAATGATTCCTGCCTTTGTTAATCAGTTTATTGTAAGTATTAAAGATACGTCCCTCCTTTCCGTAATCGGCATAGCCGAATTGACCTTTGCTGGGCAATCCATCTACGCTATGAACTTTCGTGCGTTTCAGATTTTATTTGCAGTAGGAGTATTATACTTCATTATCATTTATATACTAACGATGTTCTCCCGTTGGCTTGAAAGGAGATTAGATGTTTCATGATAAAAATTAAAAACTTAAAAAAATCATTTGGAGAATTAGAAGTCTTAAAAGATATGAACGTTGAAGTTAAACCTCAAGAGGTTGTCTGTGTTATAGGACCATCTGGTTCAGGGAAAAGTACTTTTTTAAGATGTATCAATCGATTAGAGGAACCTACTGGAGGTTCCATCTATATAGAAGGTAACGATATTACAGACCCAAAAAATAATATTAATAAAATGCGTCAAAAATTAGGGATGGTGTTCCAGCAATTTAATCTTTTCCCTCATATGACTGTGCTAGAAAATATAACAGCTGCCCCCATTCGCTTAAAAGGAAAGTCTGTAGAGGATGCGAAGGACTTTGCTATGCAGCTCCTTGAAAAGGTAGGGTTAACAGATAAAGCTGCTGTTTATCCAGATAACTTATCTGGGGGGCAAAAACAACGTGCTGCCATTGCAAGGGCTTTAGCAATGGAGCCTAGTATCATGCTGTTTGATGAACCCACGTCTGCATTAGACCCTGAAATGGTTGGGGATGTACTAGCCGTAATGAAGGATTTAGCTAAAGAAGGGATGACCATGGTTATTGTAACTCATGAAATGGGGTTCGCCCGTGAAGTAGCGGATCGAGTAATCTTTATGGATGGGGGATATATTGTAGAAGAAGGGAGTCCTCAAGACATTTTTGATAACCCTCAACATGAAAGAACCCAGGCATTCCTATCGAAGGTCTTATAGCAAAAATAAACTGCCCCTTAAATTACTGGACACTACCTATTAATTTAAGGGGCAGCTTTTATTATGTTTTTCCGCTAATTTAAATTTCCTTTATTCCTTCATACAGTCTAGAAGGATATAGCCGGATATTATACCAGAAATAGTTGTTATACTTGGATTTGTCACTTGTGCAACTTCCATTGTTAATGGTAAGGAATGGCCAAATGATGTGAAAAAGAATAGGGGAATAATGGTAATATACAATGCAGGTAAACCAATTGCTATAAATTTTGCCCAGTTAAACTTCCAGCGTTTTTTTTCTCTAATTTCATTAATAAATTGTGGTAAACGAAGTATCATCCCTAAAAATAAAGGAAAAAGAGTACCAAATACTACTAATGGAAACAACCTAAAAGTGGACCTAGCCATTTCCTGCAAATTAAGTTCAATTTTGAATCCATAATACAAAATAATCCCAATAAGCATCGTCCACATAAAGTACTTCAAAAAATTCTTCATTAAAACACTCCCAATTAAAAATTATGATTATTGGACCTATTTCTTATATACGGATTACAGAATAAAAAGTTTCAATGTTTAAAAATACTGTTTTTGCAAACTTTGTTGCTTTTTAACAAAGCTTGGAGTAGCAAAAGGCGATGACCCCCGCGGGAAAAGCAATAGACGAAGACCCCGGAGGGCGGTTTACTGAGGCATTGCCCGCGGTGAACCAGGGGGTGACATTACGCCTGTAGCGTATCCAAGCTAAATAATATTTGTAGAAAACAACAATTTTTTAGAAAAGAGCCTTGCGAAAAGAACATTTAAAAACAAATAAAAGACCAAATCATGCTGAAGATTTGGCCTAAACATTTTCACATCAATTTTTTTCTTATATTAAAAATTGAATTATTGTCGCTGATTATGTTCTGCAAATTTAACAAATGATCGTTCATCTTCTACTAGACCACAAGAACCGCATTGGACTTTAAGGGAAGGTCCTTTATAAGGGGTGTGGAAGGGATCTAAATTTTCATTTGTAAATTTATCAATGATTTCACCAGATTGCGGATCCATTTTTACAGGGGTTGCTACTTGTTCAATAATGTTAAAACGAGAACGATTTGTTTTGCAATTTGGACATAAATAAGGGTTTGTCACAGTATACACCTCCATAAATTATTTTTTCCAGTTGGATATAGTTTATGTATGTATTTGTTAAATTTGGTTTGTATGAAAATAGTACAACGTATTCAAATTAAGTTTTCATTTTCACTAAAGCACATTTTTATTAACTGTACATAACCTACTATTAAAGCCCAACCAACAGCCTTCATACTGCATAAGCTAATTATTACGAAAGACCACTTTAAGTTTTTTTGAAACAAACAAACTAGACAATTTTGATGGTTTCTTTTGTAAAATTGAGATTTTTTAAATGCTAGGGAGGAGGTTTATTGTGAGTAAAGACAATCTCTTTAAGAACATTGAAAAAAAATCTGGGGTAAACATGCAGGAGCTTTTTAAATTAGCTAACTCTATTCAAGGAGCGAACTTTAAGGATGAGAAAACCGTAAGGGGCATTATACAAGAAGTGGGAAAGCTAGCTAATAAAAAAGTTCCAAAGGAAACAGAGGATCAATTAGTAAAGACAATTACACAAAATCCTCAAGCTATCGATATGAACAAAATTGCAAAAATGATAGATGGTAAGAAGAAGAAGTAACTTCATTGACGTTAATTTCTTCCATATGATTGATTTCAAAAAAATGAGTAAAATTATTTACTCATTTTTTTGCTTTATGATAACAAAATGGAAAAGGAGCTAACAAAATGCCTAAGCTCCTTTTATGTTTGGCCTAAAACCAAAAGATGGCGGCAGCAAGGAGTAAGAACAATATACCGGAAAAAAAGTCCGCAAAGTCTCTTATAAACTTAATACTCACAAGACTGCCAAAATGAGAACCCACCCATAGGAAAAGGAAGCTTGTAAACCATGCCAGTATGCTTGTAAGTAATATGGGAAACCCAGATAAACCGCCTGAAATCCCTGCTGCAACAGAGTCGATACCAAGGGCTATCCCAAGAATAAATGCAGTCTTCCAACCAATTTGCTGGCCGGAACTCTTCTTCGCTTCTTCTTCTTCCTTTCCCTTATAGCCTTGAAAAATAAACCATAAACCAATACAAATAAAGATAAAAGTCGCAATGTAATGTGGGACGTTACTAGGTAATAAAAATGAAAGTTGTCCCCCAAGAAGTATACCAATTGCCATGGTAAGTCCAGATAAAATGGAAATAATCCAAATAACTCTCCAGGGAAGACGTCCTTTTAAACCTAATGAGAATCCAGCTCCAAGATCATCGATATTTGAGGCAACAGCTAAAATGATTATCTGCCAATACAATATTTTCTCTCCTTTTTGAAATACTATAGGAAGATTCATGATTAACTAAGTTCATTATATTACTAAAAAGAATTTTTAGGAATGTTAACTGGTCAGTTAGATTTTAATTAAAGAGTTCCCATAAAAGTAACAGTGATTTTTCACTCTTTTCTGAATAATTGACATAATTAGTTATAATGAAATAACATAATAGATGGAAAACCAACTTGATATAGTGATAATATCACTTTTTTCAAGTGATCATACATAAAGCATATTGAAAGGGGCAAAGATACAATGACAAAAAAACAGCCAATTACTGTAGCTATGGGAGACGGCATTGGTCCGGAAATCATGGATGCTACACTTAAAATTTTAGATCGAGCAGGTGCTATGATTGAACCTGAGTTCATTGACATTGGTGAAAAGTTGTACTTAGAAGGACATTCTACAGGGATACCAGATGATGCATGGGAATCTTTAAGACGTACAAAAGTATTTTTGAAAGCACCAATAACTACTCCTCAAGGGGGAGGTTACAAGAGCTTAAATGTTACAATACGAAAGTCTTTAGGATTATATGCAAATGTGAGACCAAACATTTCTTATGAACAATTTATTAAAACAAAACATCCTAATATGGACTTAGTGATTGTTCGTGAAAATGAAGAGGACCTTTATGCAGGAATTGAGCACCAACAAACTCCAGAGGTTGTTCAATGCTTGAAATTAATAACGCGACCTGGTTCTGAAAAAATAATTCGCTATGCTTTTGAATATGCACGTAAAAACAATCGTAAGAAGGTAACTTGCTTCTCGAAAGATAACATCATGAAGCTAACTGACGGACTTTTTCATAAAGTATTTAATGAGATTGCAGAAGAGTACCCAGACATTGAAAAAGAGCACTGGATTATTGATATCGGTATTGCAAAGATAGCTGATACACCACAGGATTTTGATGTAGTTGTAATGCCGAATTTATATGGAGATATTGCATCTGACGTGGCAGCTCAAATCACAGGAAGTGTGGGTCTTGCAGGATCTGCGAACATTGGTGACCAATGTGCCATGTTTGAAGCAATCCATGGAAGTGCACCTGATATTGCAGGGAAGGGCATTGCTAACCCATCTGGCTTAATTAACGGGGCAATTATGATGCTTGTACACATCGGTCAGCCAGAAATTGCAGCAAAGATCCATAATGCTTGGCTAAAAACATTAGAGGATGGCATCTTCACTGGAGATATTGCTAAAGGTGGAGCATCTGTTGGTACAATGGAATTTGCGGAAGCTGTGATGGATCGACTTGGCCAAAAGCCAACAACAATGGAACCAGTGAGCTACGGAGTGGAAGAGAAAATTGAAGAAACAGTTTCTCCGATGGCTCCATCTGTAGTAGATCGCCCGAAGGCAGATGTAGTAAGACAACTAGATGGGGTAGACGTGTTCTTATTTAACAATGAATTGTCTCCAGATGAGCTAGGTGCTAAGTTAGAGGCTGCAGCAGGACCAGAATTCAAGCTTGCCATAATTACGAATCGCGGTGTAAAGGTTTATCCAGGAGGATTCCCAGAAACGTTCACAACGGATCACTGGCGCTGCCGTTTCAATTTAAATGATGGGAATATGGAAGCCTCTAATCGTGATATTTTGAATTTATTAGGGCGTATAGAAGACGCTGGGCTTGACTGC
Organism: Evansella vedderi; assembly: GCF_030813435.1. Lineage (GTDB taxonomy): Bacteria > Bacillota > Bacilli > Bacillales > Salisediminibacteriaceae > Evansella > Evansella vedderi. The sequence continues at coordinate 37,910 of NZ_JAUSUG010000012.1, forward strand.
ATTAAAACGGAAAACCTCTATAAGTTTAACGATCAGTTAGGGTATTCCTTAGGGCAAGGGCAGTAAAATTACGTGAATAGATGGTTGTAAATAGGCGGTTGAATGGACCGCCTATTTTTTGTGCTTTGTCATTTCGCAGTGAGAAATACTGATATTTTCCGGGCAAGCGCATAATCGAACAAAAACACAAACATTTTGCAAAAGAATTGAATGATTGTGTAGAAATCCAACTTTTTAAACAGTTGTTTAAAAAGGTTCCTAATACCTATTTAGTGAATTAAGAAGGTATTTTGATTTTTTTAGGGAAGAGTAAGTTATTAAAAGGTGAAGGGGGCGTATGGAATGAGTTATAAAAATATCGTCACATCCGAGTGGCTAAAAGAAAAACTCGACGACACAAACATTATTATTGCCGATTGTCGTTTTCAGCTTGGTCAGTCGACAATAGGTGTTGAAGCATACAAGAAGGAGCATATACCGGGGGCTATTTATATGGATTTAGAGAAGGACCTTTCTGCTCCCATATCGGAGCATGGTGGCAGGCACCCTCTTCCAACAGTAGAAAAAATGGTACATATCTTCGAACAAGCTGGAATCTCCAATGACAAAAAGGTCATTGCCTATGATGACCAAGGAGGAGCAATGGCAGCCCGACTTTGGTGGATGTTGAAGTATTTAGGGCATGAAAAAGTCTATATATTAAACGAAGGCTTTACACATTGGAAAGAAAAGGGGTATCCAATCTCTACGGTACAACCGAAACTGATACCAACTAGCTTTACTCCAGACGTTCAACAACAAATGCTCGCTTCCATGGAAGAGGTAAAGGAAAAGACTTCCAATTCAAATGTTGTCCTTATTGATTCTAGGGCAGAAGAGAGGTATTTAGGAATAATGGAAACGGTTGACCCTGTCGCGGGTCATATTCCTGGTGCTATTAATGAGGATTGGCAAAATAGGTTGGGGGAAAATGGTATTTGGCTTCTAAAAGAAGAGCAAAAAGAGTCGCTAAAAAAATATAAGGAATTAAGCAACAAGGAACTGATCGTTTATTGTGGTTCAGGGGTAACAGCATGTGCCAATATTCTAGCTTTCCATGAGATTGATCTAAGACCGAAGCTGTATGCAGGAAGCTGGAGTGATTGGATTACCTACAAAGATAACCCTATTAGTAGAAACCATGATTTAGGGGAATAGAAAGTAAATAAAGATAAATGAAGTAAAGGGAGTTTACTATAATAATATTATGTTAACTTATGTTAGAAAAATGAGTTGGGACATTACTAAAGTGTTTAGATGAAAATACGAATATTGTTTTATTGTAGCGGAGGAAATATACGTAGACTCCTCGAAAATGTTAGCACATTTTCTTCGTGCGTGGGCAATCTCAAGGATGTGTAATCAGTGTCCTGCGGGAGCAAAGGCGAGCCCACTGAAAAAAGATCGCTTTTTATCTTTTTCAGTGGGCTTAGCAAAGGTAAAGGTGAGACCACACGTGCGTAAGCACGAGGGGGCTCACCAGCCGCCCGCGGAAAGGGAAGTATATTTCCGAAGCGATTTATATGCTTCGTTCGGAATTCTTATTGACAAAACGCTTTTGTCCCAGCCTCTATTCCTCTGTTGGGTTCTTTAATTTTCGCGGTTTGGGTTCATTTTCTTTTATTTTTTGCTTTAGTTTCCGCCATGATTTTCCCATAAAGGACTTCACATTAACATACCCCTTTACTGGTTCATACATTTCGTAAAACAACTCCGATTCACACGGGTATTGTTCCCCGTTTTTATCGGTTATGAGAAAATCCCCGGGGTTACCTTTCATGGTCCCTTTAGAGGTTTCAATGGTTATTGGCCTTGTAATCCGAACAGCATCAACAACAATTCTTTTTCTCTTATATTTAGCCATTAGGTGAACCTCCTTTACAATCGTATCGTTCATCCCTCTTTCTATCGATCATATAAAGATTGAAATGAGTTCATTAGCTAAATAGTTTCGTACACCTCATCCTATTCATGGTACAGGTTATTTGTGACACATGTACCTGAGTCAAATACACACCCTCTCCACAAAAATGTATGAATTTTTCATCAAAAATGGATTGACTGTAACATATCCAGCAGTATAGCATTAGATCAACATAAAACGATTCCAAAAAATCGTGGGCTGTCTATTCTCGTTATCAACGCAGGAACGAAAAAAAGGGGGAATAAAGTTTGAACAACAGAATTGTCATAATTACAGGGGCTAATTCCGGGATCGGCAGAGCAGCGGCAACTAAATTCGCAGAAGAGGGCTATCATGTTATTATGGCTTGCCGTAATTTAGAAATAAGCAGGGAGGTACAAAAACAAATTGTAGAGGTTACAAAAAATGAGAAAGTGGAGCTTATGGAGCTAGATGTTTCTTCCTTTGCTTCTATCCGTGAATTTTGTAGTCAATTTTGGAACAAATTTGATAAATTAGATATCCTTATTCATAATGCTGCTTACCTTAACCACGGGGAAAAGGTCTATCAATTGAGTAAAGACAATATTGAGTTAACCTTTGCAACGAACACATTTGGTCCTTATCTAATGACCAACTTAATGAGGGAGCATCTGGCAAAATCGGAAGACCCTCGTATCCTCCATGCGTGCACCACGAATATTCGTCATTTTTTTGATACAAAAAGAAAATTGGAATTAGATAATTTACATGGGGAATATAAGGACAGTCAACCTTATAATGTATACAAGCGGTATGGAGACTCCAAAATGGCATTGTTAATGCTCACTTTTAAATTTGCGGAGGAATTTAAGGAGGCTGGCATCCAAGTCAATGCTATTCAAATACCAGCCGTTAAACTGTCCAAGGAGACAATAAAAAAACTAAGTCCCTTTTTCCGAGTGTTAGCTTGGATGCAACACCCATTTGCAACATCACCAGAATCGATGGCAAATATTTATTATGAAATTTGTACCTCTGATAAATTTAGAAATATAACCGGAAAACTTATTAACGAATACGGGCAAATTGTCAAAGTCTCCGAATATGGCACCAGCTTCATAGAAGATATAAAACAATTTAAAGATAAAAGGGTATACCCTAAATATGCTGATAACGAAGAAATGAAGGAGATCATATGGAGCCTTTGTAAAAACCTTACTTGTAACAAGTTCGAAGTAAAGAAAATACAACATTAGGGCCTGGGGGCAAGTGCCTAATTTTGGGAAACTTAGTCGAATCCCCATACATATTTTCTTATATCGCATAAAGTACGTGTAGAAGGTTTAACCTTACCTTTAATTAATCTATTCAAGGAGGTTTTACTCATGTCAGCATACGGTTATGGTTATGGATATCCTGCAGCAGCTCCAGTTTATGCAGCTCCTGCATACCCTGCACATCGTGGAATTGGAGGATTTGCGTTTGTATTAGTAATCTTCATCCTGTTAGTAATCATTGGTGCAGCAGCATTAGGAACAGCTGTGTAATAGCCTTTGATGGGGACGGTGTGTCATCGGTCAACTATGAGACCTTTGACACACCTTTCTATGCATAAAATAAATGGACAAGTAATATTATATTCTAGTGATCCATAAACTTAACAAACTTGTAGTAATAATTTTTACTATTTTTTTAGATTTAATGTAGAATAGAATTAGATACTTGATTATATTACCTAGTAATAGTTTTTTTAAAAACAAGGCTCTGTTAAACTTTGATGTTGATTTTCGCTTCAGGACGCTCGCTTTCCGCGGGCAACACTTCAGACTCCTCGGGAAAAACTGTGTCTCTTCCTCTGCTAGCACTGCTTTGGAGCTGCATCCGTCGAGACAACTCGAAGCGTATTCGTGAAGTAACGCTCGTCCCTGCGGGGTCTTCAATCTATAACAGAGCCTAAAACAAAAGAAATTCCCTCAAAATATAGGGGAAAAGGAGAGAAGGATCATGAAGAAGCGGGTAGTTGTTACGGGAATTGGTGGAGTTACACCATTAGGTAATGACATTAACTCCACTTGGGAAAACATCAAGAATGGAGTTTCAGGAGTTGCACCTTTAACAAAGTTTGATACGGAGAATTTCAATGTAAAAGTTGCAGCAGAAGTGAAGGAGTTTGACCCGAAAGAATTTATTGATTTTAAAGAGGCAAGGAGAATGGCCCGATTTACTCATTTTGCTATTGCAGCTAGTAAAATGGCACTGAAGGACGGGGATATACATATTGGAGATAACGTGGACGCGGAGAGGGTTGGTGTTTGGATTGGTTCAGGCATTGGCGGCTTGGACGAATTCGAAGAGCAGCACAAAAAGTTTTTAAAGAAAGGCCCGAAGCGTGTCAGTCCTTTTATTATTCCAATGTTTATTCCGGATATGGCTTCAGGAAGAGTATCTATTGAAACTGGGGCGAAAGGTATTAACAATTGTTCCGTAACGGCTTGTGCTTCCGGGGCCAATTCTATCGGGGATGCCTTTCGAGTGGTACAAAATGGCCACGCTGATATGATGATTGCAGGTGGGTCAGAGGCGTCCATTACGGAAATGACCATTGCAGGTTTTTCCAACATGACGGCCCTTTCCACAAATCCTGATCCCCGAACGGCAAGTAGACCTTTTGATAAAAATCGGGACGGATTTGTTATTGCTGAGGGATCTGGAGTTGTTATTCTAGAAGAGCTAGATCACGCCCTATCTCGAGGAGCAAAAATATATGGAGAGTTAGTGGGGTACGGAGCAACAGGAGATGCTCACCACATCACTACTCCTGCACCTAATGGGGAAGGGGGGCAAAGGGCAATGAAATTAGCCCTTGAGGATGCTGGCGCCAACCCTGAACAGGTAAATTATATTAATGCCCATGGCACCTCCACTCATTATAATGACCTTTATGAAACACAAGCCATTAAAAAGGTATTTGGGAACCATGCATACGAACTATCTGTAAGCTCTACGAAATCAATGACTGGGCATTTATTAGGGGCAGCAGGAGCCGTAGAAGCCATATTCTCCCTGTTAGCAATTAAGGAGGGAATCGTACCACCAACGATCAATTACGAGACTCCTGATGATGGGATGGATTTAAATTACGTTCCAAATACAGCACTCGTAACCGATGTGACCATGAGCTTATCCAATTCCTTCGGATTTGGAGGACATAACGTATCCCTAATCTTTAAAAATTACTAAAAGCAGCATCCTCTCTTCAGCGTTGAAGGGGGATGTTTTATTTATCATTGGCAAGCTACCAATTTCATTGTAAGCTTTATGTAGAAAAAGGAGGAATTTGCATGGAATCGAAATACTCCATTTTAATTATCGAGGACGAAGCAAATATAGCACGGGTAATACGCTTAGAGCTAGAATATGAAGGTTACAAAGTGGAGACTGTGGGGGACGGTACGAGTGGTCTTTCCTTGGCACGGGAAAAAAATTGGGACTTAATTTTACTAGATATTATGATTCCGGAGCTAAACGGAATGGAAGTACTGCGCCGGATTCGTGCTACTGACCAAATTACTCCTGTTATTTTGCTTACTGCAAGAGACTCTGTCCCTGACAAAGTAAGTGGACTGGATCAAGGGGCAAACGATTACATAACCAAACCCTTTCAAATTGAAGAATTACTTGCCCGGATACGGTCTTGTTTACGCACTCAGCAACTCCAGCAACCGAAAAGCCATTCTTTACAGGTGGCTGACTTAACGATAGATGATGACTTACGTCTTGTAAAAAGATCAGGACAGGAATTAGAATTAACAAAACGGGAATATGATCTTCTCCTTTTTTTAACCAAAAACAAAAATCAAGTTTTAGATAGGGAACAAATACTAAATTCCGTTTGGGGATATAATTACGTTGGAGACACCAATGTAGTGGATGTTTATATTCGTTATTTACGAAAAAAGATTGATGACAAATTTCCAGATTCTTTGATTCATACTGTAAGGGGAGTGGGATATATTTTGAAGGAGCCGACCCTATGAGAATCCGCACGAAAATTCAAGTTTTCTCCTTGACTTTACTACTAGTAATCATTTTGATATTAAATACAGCGGTATTCTACGGGTTTTCCAACCTTTTAATAGATAACGAGTTAGACCAGTTGGAAAGACAAACAGAAAATATTGCTTCCATTATTCATACTGCAGCTGTCTCCGGACCAACCCCCCCATCCGCGAGAATGCTTAGAAACTATAGCCCTTCCAATGGAATGATTCGGATCATAAACGAGCATGGAGAAACGAATATTGTAGTGACTCAGCGTCCGGAACTTGTAAACCTTCCAATAGAATATCTAACAGGTCAATTAACTACAATGTTTGAACGGGAGAACGGAGAAAAAGTTGCCGTCTCCTATTTTCCCCTCATTTGGGAAGATGGGTCGATTGTTACCTTAGAAGTAACGGAAAGTCTTCAGCCTATGCAAGAAGTGTTACAGCTCCTTAGGATTGTTTTATGGATCGTGTCAGTATTCATCTTGATTCCGGCCCTCATAGGAGGAACGTTGTTAAGTAAATTAATTTTAAAGCCGATTCAGCTAATGGTTAACACCATGCAGGAAATCCAACAAAAGGGGACCTTAAAGAAAATAGATTTAGAGAATGAATCGAAGGATGAATTGTATGAGATGGCCACAACTTTTAATAACATGTCCGACTTGTTGAAAGAAACCATGGATAAGAAACAACAATTCGTTTCTGACGCATCACATGAATTAAAAACACCATTAACGGTCATTGAAAGTAATGCTAATATGTTAAAACGCTGGGGATCAAAGGATCCAAAAGTTTTAGAAGAATCCATCGATGCGATCCTCTCTGAATCAAAAAGAATGAGAGAGATGACGGGGCAAATGTTGGCCTTGGCTCAGGATCACACGGCACTGACTACTAATTATTGTAAGATAGATTTAGCCTCCATGTGTGAAGAAGTGTGTCTTACGATGGGAAAAACGTATAATCGGAAAATTAACGTCACGATTAAAAATCCTAACACTTTCATTATAGGTGAAGAAAAAAAATTGGAGCAAGTTCTCCGTATTTTAATTGATAACGCCATTAAGTACAGCAGTTCAGAAATATTCGTTATCGTTGGTACTAAGATAAATAAGGCCTATGTCTCAGTAGAAGATCAAGGGATAGGTATTCCAAAGGATAAATTAGATAAGGTTTTTGATCGTTTTTACAGAGTAGATAGTGTAAGAAGTCGTGAAACAGGCGGTACCGGTCTTGGGTTAGCCATTGCAGATACTATTGTAAAATCCCACAGTGGTACGATGGAAGTGCAAAGTGAAGTAGGAATGGGTACCGTTTTTACCGTATCCTTACCTTACATTAAGGATGATTAATTTTCTCATCAAATTTTAATCTTATTCTCAGATTCTTTTAATTATCGTGTTCTAAACTATAATTGAGCACAATAAAGGAAGGAGCGCGATCAAATGAAAAATAAAACATGGATTGCCGTACTGGTTAGCTCAATTATAATTGCTGCATTTGGATTAGGATTTAGTCAAATTTTTGCTAATCCCGAAAATGATCCATTATCGACTCAGGAAATTTCAGAGATTATTAGTGAACGTTATCCCGGTGAAATTGACAATTTAGAACTAACCTATGAACAAGGGGCAATGATCTACTTAGCAACTGTTTTAACGGATAAAGGCTCCTACGAAATTAAAGTAGATGCAAGAACTGGAACCATTCTAGAGGTGAGGTCTGGAGATGGTCATTTGGCCGAAGAGGAAACAAGTGACGGCAAAAAGGAAACTATAAAAGAGTCTACAGAGGAAAAGAGCTCAGCTACTTCTGATGATGTGAAACAAAAAGCTTCTTACGAAAGTGAAAGCAAGACATCCACAAGTGCTGAAGGTCACAGTGCTACTATTAATGAATCCCAAGAAGCTTCAGATTCTAAGGAAAGTACTGGAGGCAAGAAAAGTAAGTCTTCGTCAAAAAACAGTAATGATTCCTCTGAAACCAGTAACGAGTCTTCTGGTACATCGGAGGGCAGCTCCAATTCTAGTAAGTATATTGGAATTGAGGCCGCTAAGCAAGTTGCATTATCAAAGGTAAATGGAGTTATCATAGAGATTGAATTGGAAAGTGATGATGGCATTGTCTATTACGAAATTGAGATGAAGACAGACCAAGGGGAAGCAACATTAGAAATCAATGCAATTACAGGTGACGTCATTTCCTTCTCCATGGACTCAAAGTCAAAAACGGGGATCAATTTAAGTATAGATACATCACTATTGATCGGAGTTGTAGAGGCGAAAAGAATTGCCCAAGAACAAGTTTCTGGAACCATTAAAGAAATTGAATTAGATAGCAGTAATGGACGCCTTATTTATGAAATCGAAATGAAAACATCCAAGGGTGAAGCAGAAATAGAAATCGATGCATACACGGGAAAAATCATCTCCATCGAAATGGATGACTAATGATTAAAATGGCCTTAACTAGTGCACGGAATTCAGTAAAAAGCTGAATTCCGTGCATTTTTTATAAAAAAGTGATTGGAAAAGGGATCCAATTAAAGAAGAAGTATGTAATGTGAAAAATGAGGAATACTATCTAAAAATATAGTTGAAGGAGTATTCCAAATGGCTAGAGAAATTCAAGTAGGAAACGAATACACCATTTCCCAGCGTATTAAAGAAAGCTACTTTTCCGCTGAATCCTTAAGGATTGTTAGTGTGGGGGATAAAAGTGTTCAATTCATATTAAACGGCAGTAAAGGACGAGGTTCCATGCCAATTCAACATCTTTACTATATGGTAAAGAAGAATGATCTTACGGAAGTAATAAATAAACGAACGCTATTAGAAGAGGAATTAAGTGAAGACGAAGAACAGATAAGTTAGAGTATGACGCTGTCCCATAAGTGTTGGAGGGTGTAGCTAAAGGTTGAAACCATACCTTTTGCTACACCCTCTATTCTACTTTTCTTTCATAATATCCGAAATGATTTCAAAGGATCGAAGGCGTGCTTGATGGTCGTAAATTTGCCCATTGATCATAATTTCCTTAGCCTGCGTTTTGGTCAAGAATACCTCAAGTTGTTCTTTTACATTAATGGGACTTCCTATAATCGATCCACCTAATTGTTTTTCTAAAATAGACTTTTCATACGGGGTGCACAAGTCATCCATGTCATCCACTGGGGGCAGCAACTGGGTCGGTTGGTTCCGAATCATATTTAGAAACTGCTGCTGCATGGAGGTGGATAGGCGTTTAGCTTCTTCATCCGTATCTGCAGCAATGATATTTAAACCAACCATGGCATAAGGTTCATCCAGTAACTCCGAAGGTTGGAAATAATCATAATAAAGTTGCAGGGCAGGTAGCGTATTTTCAGGAGAAAAATGGCTGGCAAAGGCAAAAGGTAGTCCAAGTTGGGCGGATAGTCTAGCACTAAAACCACTTGAACCAAGGAGCCAGATAGGGATATCAAGTCCTTCACCAGGAAACGCTCTCACTTGTTTTTTCATCGTAGCATCGAAATAGCCTCGAAGCTCAGCTAATTGCTCTGGGAAATCATCTCCAGTAAGATGAGGATCCCGGCGTATTGCCCGCATTGTTATCTGATCTGTTCCAGGTGCACGTCCTAATCCTAGATCAATACGATTTGGAAAAAGGGACTCTAAGGTTCCGAACTGCTCAGCAATAATTAATGGGGAATGGTTCGGTAGCATAATCCCCCCTGAACCAACACGGATAGTAGAAGTTCTTGCTGCCACTTGTCCAATAAGAACAGCAGTAGCGGAGCTGGCAATCCCGGGCATGTTATGATGCTCCGCAAGCCAAAAACGATGATAGCCTAATGATTCCGCATGCTGTGCCAGGTCAAAGGTATGTTGGAATGATTCTGCAGCAGTTCCCCCTTGAGTTATTGGAGCAAGGTCAAGGACAGAATATGGAATTTTCGTTAACTCAATTTTGTCAGACATACTTTCATCTTCTTTCTATAAAAAAATAATGATCATGATTTAACAATTATTGTAACAGTTATGGTACAGGAGTTCATAATATAATGATTTGAAATTATTTATTTTGAAAAATATGTTTTATTATTGAATACTTGGAGAAGCAGAAGGGGGCGACTCCAGCGACGAGCGAGGCTTCATGAAACAGCTATGAGTTGTCTCGACGTATGCACTTTCAAGCGATGCTAATAGAGGAAGAGACAGGAATATAGATGAAGTCACCGGAGGGTGTTTTTGAGGCCACTGAAAAAGGGAAAAACATCCTTTTTCAGTGGCCTCGAGATATGCATTGTATAACCAATCGGCTTCAGACCAATTTCGGTTATTTTTTCATAATTTAACCTTCCCGTTGCATCCTAAAGGAAAAGGAGGGTTTTATGAATAAAAAGCTTTCTTTTCGTGGCGATGCACATAAATTTTACCTAAAATTGAAAAGACAGATAGATTCTGGGGAAGACCCTCGACTTCTTCGAGAATTAAAGGAAATCCGAGAGATTCGCGACTTTTATTCTTCTTTAAATGTATCCACTTTAAAGAATATTAAGTTTCGCATTTTGAAGGAGAAAAGTGGTTCAGGGGTCATTCCTATTTTAGTAACTGCCATACCTTGGGGGTTCTTTATTTTCGGGAAGAAAATTCAAGATGTGCTGGCAAACGATAGTTACATTTGGATTATTTTAATCTGTATCTATATTATTGCTGTTTCTTTATCCGTAATAATCCATTTTCGTGAGAGGGCATGGGCTTCTGTTCACCTGCAGATTATTGAAGACACAATTGAGTTTAAGAATGGCACCCCTTAATTATGAGGAACTTAAAGAAAGGAAACATTTTAAATGGGTGAAACGCCTGTGTCCACATCAAAATATACTTCCGGAGCACTATTTAAAGCTGAAAAAATAAATGATAATGTTCTTTTAAAATAAAATTAAGTTGCTTCTAATGGGGAAGTCTACTATAATTATCAAGAATACTAGAGTTTGTGAAGGATAGCTTCCGCCAGTGTTAAATAAAGACAGGGGTAGTTGAAATCAAATAACAGACCATTTAAAGAAAACTTAAAAGTGCAGGTTGCTAATGTAAACACAGACTGTGAGTACAGAAGAGGCCAACGATGATAGATATTATCACGTTGGCCTCTTTTTTATTGGTGTAACGCTTACATTCCATCTTTTATCCAATTCTAGAATTATACTCAGGAGGTTATAACATTGAAACGTTGGTTAGTTGTACTAGGTGCCATTATCATTCAAATTAATTTAGGAGCCGTTTATGCATGGAGCTTATTTAATCAACCGCTTATAGATAAGTTTGGCTGGAACAGGGAGGACGTGGTTATTACCTTTTCCATTACCATTGCTACCTTTGCCTTCTTTACCATCATTGCGGGGCGTCTTCAAGATAGAATAGGGCCGAGATGGGTTGCTACCATCGGTGGACTGTTGCTGGGTGTCGGCTTAATTTTAGCTAGTCAGGCTACAACACTTTTCCAGCTTTATTTCTTTTATGGGGTTATTGGTGGTGCAGGTATTGGAATGACCTATGTTTGTCCATTATCCGCATGTGTAAAATGGTTTCCAGATAAAAGGGGCTTGATCAGCGGAATTGCAGTAGCGGGATTTGGCTTAGGGGGGCTTATATTCCAGCCGATTATCCGATTTTTAATTGAAAGTGCAGGGGTGTCAAACACTTTTTTATACCTTGGATTTATCTATTTAATATTAGTAGTATTAGGTGCGCAGTTATTGATTAACCCACCAGCTGAATTGGAAAAAACAGTAGGAAATAACAACATTGCTATTAAAGAAAGTAAACAATTCTCTACCAAGGAAATGCTTAGTTCCTATCAATTTTACTTATTGTGGTTTATGTTTTTATTTGGATCCATGTCGGGTTTACTGGTCATAAGCTATGCAGTGGATATTGGGGTTGAACTGGCTTCATTAAGCCTTGAAAGGGCAGCAAGTGCAGTTATGATTATCGCCCTGTTTAACGCAGCGGGAAGGATCCTGTTAGGAAGATTATCTGACAGTATTGGCCGATTGAACACCTTAATGATTATTTATGGTTTAACAGCAATCGTCATGTTTTATATGAGTACAGGAGCAATGAACTACCCAATGTTCATCCTATCTGTTTCTGTCATTGGTTTCTCCTTTGGAGGGTTCCTAGCCCTATTCCCAACGATAACAGCCGATTACTACGGGACGAAAAATATGGGAAGTAATTACGGGTTAATGTACCAAGCATATGGATTATCTGCTTTTGCAGGTCCATTCATTATCAATTTAATCCCATTTACACATGCCTTTATTTTATCTGCTCTGTTTTGTTTATTGGCGATCATTATGGCAAAATTAATTGTCGTACCTAAAACAAAATCAGCGCCCAATTTGTTCCCTAAGATGGATTTCAACAAAAACAATTAATTCCATTGATTTTAGGGGAACAAACAGATAAAATCATTTAAAGGTTAATAGTTATCGGTATATTTCATCGTGAAATATACCGATTTTTAATGGGGGAGTAGCAGATGAAGAGATCAAAAGGATTTATTGAAGCAGAAATTAGTAAGGCATTAACACAGTGGGAAAAGGATTACTTAGGGCGTGGTTCTGTTTCGGTAAAAACGGATATATTAAGGGATATGGTCATTGTTACACTGCAAGGGGTGTTAACACCAGCAGAGTATTCCCTTTGCCAAACAAAGGAAGGGAAGGCCACAGTGAAAAAGACCCGTTCTGATTTAGTGGAAACTGGTGTACCAACCTTGAAGGAAACTATTTTTTCCATTACAGAAATGGAAGTAAAGAGCTTTCATACGGATATTAGTACAAAAACAGGGGAACGACTTATGGTATTCAAGCTTAGTAGCAATTTAGAGGAAAGATTATAAATGAGGGAAGTCATTCATACTATCTTCCATGGTAGAACAGGTGTTTTAGCTACAATGCATGAAAAGGAAAAGGTAATAGCTCCTATTTTAGAGAGGGAGCTCGGTATTAAACTCATGGTGCCTACCAATCTTAATACAGACAATTTTGGAACGTTTACTAGGGAAGTGATTCGAACGGGTAACCAATTAGAGGCAGCAAGATTAAAAGCAAAAGAGGGTCTACAATTAACGGGAGAAAAATTAGGGTTTTCCAGTGAAGGGAGCTTCGGACCTCATCCAGCAATACCTATTGCCGCGGTAAATGTGGAACTGGTCCTTTTGATCGACTTAGAAAATGATTTAGAAATTGTGGGTGAGTCCACATCCTTTGAAACTAATTTCGGTCATCGTAGAATTAACAGCTTTGAAGAAGCCTATGAGTTTGCTGTTGGTGCGGGCTTTCCTGAACATGGAATGGTTGTTCGTTCCAGTGAAACAACAGAAAAAGAAGAGGAAATAATCAAAGGAATAACTACAAAAAAGGGATTGAAAGAAGCGGTCCGGCTTATGCTGAACCAATTCCCCTTCAACCAAGCATTTATTGAAGCGGATATGCGAGCCATGTATAATCCAACAAGAATGAAACAAATTGAAAAGGCAACCCATGACCTCATAAAAAATATAAACAACGTCTGCCCAAACTGTGCCACCCCTGGTTTTAAACTAACGGACCAAAAGAAGGGGCTCCCATGTATGGATTGCGGATTCCCTACGGATCTAGTCCGCTCCCATATTTACACTTGTAGGAAATGTGGAGAGACAGAGGAAAAACTATTCCCTCACGGTAAAGAGAAGGCAGACCCATCACAGTGTATGTTTTGTAACCCATAAGTCCGTTCATTTCTAATCCTTATGGGACAATGTTATAATATGAGAGCTTTAACGATTACTTATTTAAGGGAGAATTTAAAATAATGAAAGTTATTTTAGCAGCACCATTTTATCACCAGCCCAGAGGAAATAAAGTAACTGTAGAACGAATATCACATGGACTGGAATTGGCTGGTATGGAAACAGAGATTATTTCCTCAACGGATAAAAATACATATAGCAAACCACTCAAGGCAGATATTTACCATGGCTTCCATGCCACACATTTTTTTCATTTTATGAAAAACAGAGGGGAACAGTTGGAACCTTATATATTGACCCTTACTGGTACGGATTTCAATCATGATTTGTTTCAAAGTGAAAAAAGGGAAAATGTAATTCAATCGTTAAATGGGGCAAAGGGTATTCATGTCTTTAGCAAAGGGGCAAAGGATACGGTTATAAAGGAGTTACCTCATTTGGAGGAGAAAATTTTTGTTATTCCACAAGGAGTCAGCCCATTTTCTTTAAACGATCGTTTAAAAAGGAAAGAGTCGGGGACGTTTCTATTTATTCTTCCTGCTGGAATTCGGAAAGTGAAAAATGTTCCTTTTGCCATTGAGCAGCTCGCCTCCTTAAAGGAGAAATATAAAAACATTCGCCTTTGGATTGTGGGCCCAATTATTGAAGAGGAAGAAGGGAAGGTTGTTCAGGAATTACTGAATAAACATTCCCATTGGGTACAATACATTGGATCTTATGCCCATAAGGATATGGGAGCTATTTATAGTCAAGGTGACGTTATTTTAAATACATCTTTTTCAGAAGGGCAATCTTCCGCACTCCTTGAGTCTATGGCACTAGGCATTCCTGTTTTAGTTTCTAACAATGATGGCAACAGTAGTATAGTGAAACATAAAGAAACGGGATTGATATACAGTAAAGCAGTGGAGTTTCTATCTTTTGCAGAAGCATTAATAAAAGAAAAGGACTTAAGGGAAACATTAAGTTTTAATGGAAAAAAATATATTTCCGAGCATCATTCATGGGATAAGGAAATAACATCTTTAATAAGCATCTATAAGAATTTTATATTAGAAAGAGTTTAAAATCATCATTCTTTAAATGTTCGTTTAATTTTCAACTGCAGGGGAGGCATTTATGGACAAAAAATATTTTTCCATCAAAGAGGCAAATGAATTGCTCCCAACTTTAGAAAAGGAAATTCTTTCATTGCAAGAGCTGCAATGGGAATTTAAAAATATTTTAGTCCAGCTAAAGAAAATTAAAGAGATCAACGTTACAACAGAACAAAAAGAGGATAACATTTTTCGCTTAGAAAGTAAGCTTGAGTTCCTAGAACTTCAAGGAAAATTACATATAAAAAATATCGAAAATTACGGGGTGCAATTAAAGAGTATAGAAATGGGGTTACTTGATTTCCCTGCTATTCTTGACGGGGAAGAAGTCCTTCTTTGCTGGAAACAGGGGGAGGATGAAATTACATTTTATCATGGAAAACGAGAAGGATTCGCTGGAAGGAGGCCATTACCATAAAGAAGTTATGGTAGTGGCCGTTGTTTTGACTTAGGAGGCTTGGGACCAAGTTTGTTTATCTTTGGTTGACTAGCTTTTCGGTACCTTTTACGTCTTCGTTTAGCTTCAAGGAGTTTGAGTTCTTTTTGTGAAATACTGTTTTTATATAATTTGACATGATCTTTATACTTTAATAATAATCTCGCAGTGTTGATGGTATCATCAATACCTCTATGTGCCTTTCCTACGGGATCAATCCCCGCCATTCCTAAAGCATTTTTGAGCCCAAGCTGTTGTCCTTTAGTTTCTTGATTTAACGCTTTTCCTATTTGCGGCTGAATATCATTATAATTTTGAAACCAATCTAAATTAATTTTGTTACGCACACACTGATCGATAATATGTACCTTATCGTCCTTTCCCCAAGAACAGAGATAGTAATCCCCCTTGCCAAGCCACTGGGAAAACTTTTTTATTCCTTGTTGAAAGGGTATTGCCTTTTTAACATCCTCATCTGTCATTTTAATAAACTTCCTTGTACTTTTCGATATGTGTCCACTTTTAGGAAGAGTGTAAATTTGGAGCTGATCCACCATTTTATTTGTTTTGAGGTCCACTTTGCAAGCTCCGATTTCCACAATCTCACTAAGTTGTCCTTTCCTGAAGCGTTTTACTAATTCTAAATCATAAACTACCGCAATCAAAAATATCACCCTTTCTCTGTACAATAATATCATTATCTTTGGTGAAACATTTTATTTTATAAATAATTTTATGGGGTTTGTCCACATGTGTGAGGAGGGAGGCTAGGGGACCTCCTCCACAAATTACTGTTTTTTTTGGGGGACTTAGTCTTGTGATTTTTTCATTACTTCGTATTCCTTTTTCAATAAGGAATACGCTAACACATCCACATACTCACCATCTAAAAACTGGTGCTCCCGCAACTTTCCTTCTTGCTGAAACCCATATTTACGCATAATTCCAATGGCGTTTCCGTTTCTACTGTTCGTATAGGCACAAATTTTATTTAAAAACATTTTATTAAAGGCGTAATCCAAGATGGCTATTAATCCCTCTGCAGCGTATCCTTTTCCCCATAATTCACTAGATAGATTACCACCGATTTCAGCATGATTGGATAATCTATCCCAGTTTTTAAAACCACAAGTCCCAATAACCCGGCCCGTCTCCTTTAATTCCGCTCCCCAATTGATACTGTGAGGGTCATATTGTGAACGTTCTGCAATCCGAATTAATTCTTCTACTTCTTGTATACTCTTAACTGGTTCACTTTGGTCTAATTGGACTACTTTTGGATCAGAAAATAGACGATAAATATCGTATTTATCGTCTAAGTTTAAAGGTCTAAAAATTAAATTTTTTGTAGTAAATGTATTAGGCATTAGAATGCACTCCCGTAGTTTTTTTAGTAAAAACGTCTTCTTCTACGGAAACCAGCAATACCTATTAGGGGAATAGCTACAAGTGCACCAACAGCCAGTGGGAAGAAAAACACTCCTGGGCCACTGTGTCCTGGTCCCGGTGCAGGGGCTTGGCGAAGATATACATGTTCACGATCCACTTTTTCAATGGTACCTACATAAACTTTTCCATGATGATCTCTAATCTCTACCTCTTGCCCGATATGATCATGGCATAACTTGTAATAGTAATCTACAGACATAAAATCCATCCTTTTCATAAGAATTTTGTTCCTATTAAAATAGGCACACAGCCATGCATTTTTCCGTATTGACTAAATACGTTTTCTACTAGATAACATATGTACAATCTTATTTTTCGTAATAGTGATGTAGCCTGTTTTATTGAAGATTCTGAAGAGTTACCTTTAAAATGTTAATTGGGACAAATGGAAAGGGGGGAGAGGTAATAAAAAAACTCCACCAAAGTCTGGAGGAGTTCTAAAATAAATCTTTATTAAACTACGCTAGGTAAAATCTTGGGCTGAATAATCGAATATAATACTTCTCGCTCTTCTAAAGTTAACGGCACTAAAGGTAATCTTACAGATCCAACATTTACCCTGGCCATTTCTAGTGCTTCCTTTACTGGAACTGGATTTGGGGCCATAAACAACGCTTTCATCATCGGCAGAAGCTCCCTATGGATGGCTGACGCTAATTGAGGATCTCCAGTTAGATGAGCTCTAATCATTTGCTGCATTTCATTTCCAATAACATGAGCAGCAACGGAAACAACACCATGACCGCCAATTGCCAGAATCGGTAATGTTAAGCTATCATCACCGCTATATAATAAGAAGTCATCGGATGTGTTCTCAATAATATAAGACATGGCATCAAGATCACCGCTCGCTTCTTTAATACAAACAATGTTTTCAATCGCAGATAAGCGAACTACTGTTTCCGGTAGTAAATTAACTACACTGCGTCCCGGAATATTATAAAGCATAATAGGAAGGTCAGTGGACTCTGCAATTGCTTTGAAATGCTGAAACATACCTTCTTGATTAGGCTTATTGTAATAAGGGGTTACAAGCATAACTCCATCTACACCAGCTTCAGCAGCAATCTTCGTTAAATTAATGGACTCTCGTGTATTATTACTTCCCGTACCAGCAATTACAGGAATTCGTCCGTCAACAACCTCTACCGCATACTTAAACAACTCTGTTTTCTCTTCTGTTGTTAAAGTAGGGGACTCACCAGTAGTACCAGCAACAACAAGTCCTTCTGTACCATTAGCAATTAAATAATTAATTAACGATTTTGTTGCATGAAAATCAATTTCACCATCTTGATCAAATGGGGTTACCATAGCGGTTAATAATCTTCCAAAATTCATTTACAACACACCTCTATTCAACGGATTTTGTTCGCCTGTATTACGCTGGCGACCTAAGTTCTTGAATAGAGCTAAATCGCATGATAACTATGTCTTGAACCATTAAAAAACAACAACGAGGGTATCGTTGCTGCTGAGAATGTTAAACATAGTCATTCCAGCGTGAGATAGCCCTCCATATAGCCCTTATGACATCAGACTATATGACAGTTCAGCATTTATTCAATGACAGAACCAACAGTAAACGCATGAGTCGTTTACCGCTTCGGCAAATCCCCCTTTCCACATCCCTCATAGGAGCTCATTCCCCTTAAGATGAGTACTTATGGTCTTTGCACCTCTAACCTCACTTCAAAAATTATTGAAGTAAAGAATATGAACTTTGTTTCCACCTTATCAAAGATACTTTCCATTTGCAATAGATAGGACGAAATTCATAAAGTATTAACAAAATTTTTTTGTTATAGAATATGACAATACTAATATAAAAATGATTCTGTATGATTTAAAGAGGGTGTCCCAACGGTTATAAATATACCGTTAAGACACCCTTCAAATCTTAGTGATAACTGTTCTGTCCGTTTGCACTGCTGCTTGTTTTATGTTTCGGCTTTTTTTTGTGCTTTTGCTTTGTTCCACCGTCTTTTTTAGACATGTGTATTTCCCCCTGATTTTGCAAAAATTAAGACACGTGTAGATGTCTCATTTATAGAATAAACACCTAACTAATTTTCACTACGTTCAATTATTGGAAATGCCTAATAAAGGTGTTATTCCTAACACTTGTGTATAATAAACTTTGGTTTCACTATAAGAAGTAATTCAGAAAACGAATACGCTAAAAAAGAGGTGATTTGGCTAAAATAGTAAAGTGAGCATAACTCGAAGTAGTGTAAGGTGTCGACTCCAGCTACGAGCGTTTTAAAAAATAGTCTATTTTTAAGTGAGCGGAAAGGGGTTCTTTGGTTTGACTATCGATTGGTTAGAATGGTTAGGGTATTTAGCCTCTCTTATTGTACTTATATCCTTATTAATGAGCTCTATTATTAAATTAAGGTGGATTAATTTACTGGGCTCCACAATTTTTTCTATTTATGGATTTTTAATTGGGGCGTTGCCTGTTGGATTTATGAACATGGGGATCGCTTTTATTAACATATACTATCTCTTGAAAATTTACAGTGCCAAGGAAGAGTATTTTAAAATTTTATCTATTGAAAATAGTCCACAATACTTTAATCATTTTGTAGACTATTACAAAAAGGAAATGGAGAAATACGGTTTTAAAACGAAATACAATGTTAGCCAGTATGAAATACGATTCTTTATTTTAAGAAACATGGTTCCAGCCGGGGTATTTCTTGCTTCCAAATACGATGAAAAAACACTTAAAGTAGAATTGGATTTTGTAATCCCAGAGTATCGGGATTTTAAAACTGGTCATTACATTTATGAACATAGTAAAGGATTTTTTCTCGAAAAAGGCTTCACTGATTTCATTACATATTCAGAATCAGAATCCCATATTAGGTATTTAACGAAAGTTGGCTTTGAAGAGACCACTGACCATAATGGGGTAAAATGCTTTATGAAAAAAATTAAATAACGATTTAATAAATCAGTGTACAGGTCAAATAGACGAAGACACTGATTTTTTATTTTTCAGTAACACGTTAATATCTACTATTCCATAAATGAATAGGTCCCATAAATAAAAACTATCATTATTTGGTAATTTTTTTAATCTAAAACGGTTTTAGAAATATTCTTAATGTTATAATAATATTGATTTGAAGAAAATAAAGACCTAGTGAAAGCCCCTTAGTTTCTTTTATTAAAAGCGTTTAAATAAAGCTTTACTCTGATTTTTTGCAAGGTCTAAGGTTAATCATTTCATAGGGGGGATACCATGCTCAAAGCTCTAGGGACAGAAATGAAGTCAGTAATAGGAGAAGAGAAAATAATAGAAAGAAAAGTGGAGGAGCAACCTCACCCATTAGGAAATGGTGGGAAAATTACGGTATTGCCATCCACAGAGGAAGAAATAGCAGCAGTAGTTAAATACGCAAACGAAAACGGAATGACTATTACAGTTACTGGGACGGGGACTAAACGAGGTTTCGGGGGCACTATTGAAGATGCAGATATTCTACTTTCTCTTGAAAACTATCACGGAATTGTGGAACACACGGTAGGGGACATGACCATCACTGTTAAATCAGGAACGAAGTTTGAAGAATTACAAAGATATTTACAAAAACACAAACAAAAAATTCCTCTCGACCCAGCTTGGCCAGAAAATGCGACTATTGGTGGCGTTATTGCGGTCAATGACAGTGGTCCAAAGCGTTTCCGCAATGGTTCTGCCAGGGATGTCGTCATTGGACTAAGGACCGTTTACCCAAACGGTTCGGTGATACGTTCTGGTGGGAAAGTGGTAAAAAACGTTGCAGGATACGATATGAATAAGCTTTTTATAGGCTCTATGGGGACGTTAGGGGTTTTAACTGAAATTACGATGAAACTCCGTCCGCTCCCTGAGTATGAAAGTCTATTACTATTATCTTTTCCGAAGGGGGGGATGGAGGAAATCCGGTCCTTTGCCGTACGCTTACTTGATACAATGCTGGAACCAGTAACACTGGAGTTAATTAACCCTGTGTTAGCCGAAAAATTAACGGGGCAAAGTACATACACCTTAGCCATTGGCTTTGAGGATGTGGAAAGCTCTGTTCATTATCAGGAGGAGTATGTAAAAAAAATACATCCGGAAGCCCAATTAACTATATTACAAGAAGACGACTCCAGAGAATTTTGGCAGCAGTTCTACCAAATAGGCCCTAAGGGAACTGATTCTCCCTCTAAATTAGTAACAGAAGCCTCTATGAAAATAGGTGTGAAGAATATGGCTATCCCAGAAGTCATAAAAGAATCAGTCCATTTACAGGATATGTATAATTTAGAGGTGTTTGCCCACGGGGGACTTGGACATGGTTTATGTCAAGTACATCTAAAAGGTGCTGCCCAGGATATTAAGTCCGCCCTTACTCATCTGAGAAATCTCGTAAAGGACCTAGGTGGAAATTCCGTAATTAAATACCTGCCACTAACACTGCGGAAAGAGATGGATGTTTGGGGAGAGAAACCGAGCTATTTCTTCCTGCTAGAGGGAATCAAAAAGAAAATTGACCCTAAGAAGACCCTTAACAATCAACGTTTTGTAGGGGGGATATAAAAATGAACATGAAAATAGATGAGAAGATCCTTCAAAGTCAAGTACAGGATACTCCATGTTCCACATCGTCACTTAGTAATTATTTTGAAAAAGATGCTCCCGACGAAAAGAAATGGGCCGATTGTGTTCACTGTGGTATATGTTTAGAGTCATGTCCAACTTATGAAGTAACCGGTCAGGAGCAGCATTCCCCAAGGGGGCGGGTTCACTTGATTAAGTCTGTAGCGGAAGGGAAGCTGTCCCTCAATGAGCAGTTTATGGACCCTGTTTTTGCCTGTTTAGACTGTCGTGCTTGTACCACTGCATGCCCAGCTGATGTGGAAGTAGGTCCCCTTATTGAGGAAGCGCGGGGACAAATTCGTCAAGCTATGCCACTGACAGGCTGGAAGGGCATGATGAGTAAATTTTTCCTGGAGGGTTTATTCCCACACCACGAGCGTTTAAATAAAGTAGGAACACTGCTGAAGTTTTACCAAAAGAGCGGCATGCAAACAGCAGTAAGAAAAACAGGCCTGATTAACATAATGCCGGATCATCTTGTAGCAATGGAAGGGGTTATGCCTAAGGTAACCCAATCGGTTCGAAAGAAATATAAACACGAGGATGTAATTAAAGCTAAAACAGAAACAAAAAGTGAAGTGGCTATGTTAACAGGTTGTATTATGGATGTTATGTTTGGTGATGTGAACGATGCCACTGTAAAAGTTCTTACACGGAACGGAAATGATGTAACGATTCCAAAAGAACAAACATGCTGTGGTGCCTTACATGTTCACGCTGGCGACAGGGAAATGGGCAGAAAATTAGCCAAGCAAAATATGGAAGCCTTTCATGATGCTGACACTGTGATTACCAATGCAGCTGGATGTGGTGCTATGCTTAAGGAGTATCCTGAATTGTTCCGGGAAGACCCTGAGTGGCATGAAAAAGCGGTTGAGTTTTCAAAGAAAGTGCAGGATATTTCAAAGTACCTCTACGATACGGGCTATGAAATCCCAAAGGCGGAGTTAAACACAAAAATAACGTATCATGATGCTTGTCACTTAGTCCATGGCCAAGGAGTTCGCCAGGAACCAAGGGATTTACTCATTAATATCCCAGGGGTGGAGATGGTTCACATGCCTAACGCCGATCGTTGCTGCGGAAGTGCAGGAATTTATAATTTAACAAATCCTGAGATGGCTGGAGCTGTCTTAGACAACAAGATGGAAAATGTTCCCGAGGAAGTGGAAATGATCTCCATGGGTAACCCTGGCTGTATGCTCCAAATGGCAATGGGAGTAAAGAAGGACGGGAGAAATCAAAGAGTTGTCCATACAGTCCAGCTCCTAAATTGGGCATATGAAAAGGAAGATAAGAAGAGGGAGGAGGAAAACGAATGGCAATGAAAGGATTGAAAATCAAGGATAAGCACATTCGAAGCTTAGCTAATCTCCTCTCAGGGCCGAAGCCGATTTTATATCATAAAGAGGATCTACTTGCTTATGATTGTGATGGTTTCACTATTGAAAGGCATCTTCCTAAGGCCGTTGTTTTTCCGAAAAATACGGAAGAAGTGGCAGCTATTGTTAAATACTGTCATGAAAATATGTTACCCTTCCTTGCACGTGGAGCTGGTACGGGTCTAAGCGGAGGGGCAATCCCTCTCAATAATGAGGTGGTGATTAGCTTAACCAGAATGAAAAAGCTTCTAAGTGTTGATCTTGAAAATAGAATTGCTGTTGTAGAGCCTGGTTTTGTCAATTTGAAATTAACAAATTCCATTGCCGATAAAGGATACTATTATGCACCAGATCCATCTAGTCAATACGCCTGTACCATTGGGGGGAATGTAGCAGAGAATGCTGGTGGGGCACACTGCCTTAAATACGGAGTTACGACAAATCACATTCTAGGTTTAGAGCTTGTCCTGCCTAACGGGGAGATAATTGAGATTGGAAAGGACGGTATTCCCGATTCCCCTGGATATGATTTACTTGGACTGCTAACGGGATCAGAGGGTACATTAGGGATAGTTACTAAAATTACCGTTCGTGTCTTGAAAAATCCAGAGGATAAACAAACGGTTCTTGCCTATTTTGACCGAGTGGAAGATGGAAGCCAAGCGGTATCCGATATTATATCCACTGGTATTGTTCCTGCTGCTTTAGAGATGATGGACAAAACAGCTATTGAAGCAGTGGAAGCGGCAGCTTTTCCTGTTGGACACCCAAGGGACATTGCAGCCGTATTATTAATAGAAGTGGATGGTATATCTTCCGGAATTGAGGAGCAAATCAGTAAAATCCTCAAGGTATGTAAAAGTAGGAATGTCCGGGAGGTAAAGGTAGCGGAAAGTGAACGGGAGCGGGCTAGATGGTGGGCTAACAGAAAAACAGGGTTCGGTGCTATGGGAGCTATTTCCCCAAATTATCTTGTACAGGATGGGGTTATCCCAAGGAGTCGTTTACCAGAAGTGTTAAAAAAAATAAATGAAATTAGTGAAGAATCAGGCCTACGAATAGCTAATATTTTCCATGCGGGGGATGGGAACCTTCATCCGTTGGTCCTCTTTGATGCAAGAGTTCCAGGGGAGACAGAAAGGGCCATTGAAGCAGGGAGTGCATGTTTAAAGGTATGTGCTGATGTAGGGGGTACCATAACAGGAGAACATGGTGTTGGGATTGAGAAAAGGGAAGAAATGCGTTTTGTGTTTACAGATGAAGAAATTGTAGCACAGACAGATGTTCGAGAGGTCTTTAACCCTGATAATCTGTTGAATGCAGGTAAACTATTCCCTACCCCTGGCCGCTGTGCAGAGGTGAAAAAAGAGTTGAAGGCTTCAACTTCTTAGGTTCCTAGCAAAAAACTCAGCTGATATGTAATATAGATTGTTAAACGATAAAAAGGGTAAAGGAGCTTTATTTATGAAATTTATTCGATTTACTAAGGATTCAAATACTTATCAAGGTGTGTTAAAGGAAAATGTCGTGGAAGTGATTGAAGGTTACTTTTTTGGGGAGTGGAATTACACTGGGGAAAGTTTTTTAAAGAATGAAGTCCAGCTGCTAGCCCCATTAGAACCGAAACATATCATCGGAATTGGTGCTAACTTTGTTGGGAGCAAGGAAGATTTACCTGAAACACAGCCCGAGATTCCTGTATTTTTCTTTAAACCAACTACTTCCGTAATAGGCCCGGAGGAGGAAATCGTTATCCCTGAGGCCATCGATCAAGTAAAGTTTGAATCGGAGCTAGCTATTGTCATTGGAAAAGAGGCAAAAAATTTAAACGAAGAGGATGTTCTTGATTATATATTTGGCTACACGGTGGCAAATGATGTAACTGCTCCACAATTTTTCAGGGAAGATGGACATTGGATGGTTGGAAAATCCTTTGATACCTTTACGCCACTTGGACCTGTTATTGAAACGGAGCTGGACCCATTTAATGTTGTTGTAGAGGCAAGGCTGAATGGGGAGAAAAAACAGCATAGTGCAACAGAATTGATGATCGTTCCCATACGAAGAATGATTTCATACTTATCCAATGTTATGACACTCAATAAGGGAGATGTCATATTAACTGGTAGCCCTCTTGGTGCAGAGCTTGTGAATGCAGGTGATACTATTGAATGTGAAATTAAGGAAATTGGTGTTCTAAGAAATACATTCACAGCAGCAAAAGAGAAAATAAACAGCTGATAAAAAATACTGCCTCTTCCATGGGGCAGTATTTTTTATTTAAAAGTAATTTCTATTAGAGGAGAGCTAGGAGTTGGTTTTTCGACATAAACAAATAGCTTACTTTTCTTTTCTCAAAAATATTAGCAATGGATCCTGTGGCTAAAAAATGAATAGGGGATTGGGAAAAATATTTCATTAAGCGATAAAAAGGATTTGTTACAGGTCTAATTTCAAACCCTAGCCTTTCCACAATTTTATTCAACATTGTTACTCCGCAAATTCCCTTAATTTTATTACTAAGTTCATGATCCTGAATGTACTTTGCTAACTTCGGTAGTGCATTTTTTACCATTTCATACAGCATAAACGTCCGTTTCAAGGATGATTTAATAGGGTGAAGATACTGCAATAAACGTATATTGTGAAGATGAATACGCACTAAATAATCTCCTTTTGAAATAATATTACCGTCAGCAAGTTCATGTTTTGGGCCACGGTATCGGGTTAAAAGGACCCTAAATACAGAAATGTTGTCTTCTGTTTCAATGGAAGTAAAATTTCTTATTCTGTCGTAAATCGGGTCAATGTTTTCCCATGCCTTTAAAACATATTGTCTCATAAGCTTGCTGATCTCCTTTAAAAATGTTATTAAATGTTATTGCATCGTTTCAGTAATGCATATATAGTTTGCTCCACCATATCAAAAGATATTAATGTCTACCTGTTCATCTTCTGTTCATATTAACGTGTTATATTTATCATTGAATTAAAAATAATTTGAAAGTGATGAAAGGATGACTATAAATGAAAAAGATAAAATTAAATTACGAAGAATTAATTAAAGAAAATAAGCAAGAATTGCTTAATGATAAAATCGCATTAGAGGAAATAGAGAAGAAGATAGAGGAGCGGCAAATGAACACCAATAAAGTAAGCACAAAAACATAGTAAATACAAAAAAAGCTAGGAAAATATAATCATATCCTAGCTTTTCGCGTACATATTTTTGCTTACAGAGTACTATACTCAAATTACGCCTTGGGCAACCATTGCATCAGCAACTTTAACGAATCCAGCAATATTAGATCCTACAACGAGATTTCCTGGTACATCGTATTCTTCAGCAGCCTTTATGCTGTCGCGATAGATACTTTTCATGATTTCTTGAAGCTTCTGATCAACTTCCTCAAAAGTCCAAGAAAGCCTAGCACTATTTTGTGCCATTTCCAAAGCGGATACAGAAACACCGCCTGCATTGGCCGCCTTTGCCGGTGCAAATAAAACTTCGTTTTCTAAGAAAATATCGATAGCTTCCAAGGTAGAAGGCATGTTAGCACCTTCACCGATCGCTTTTACACCATTAGATACAAGGATCTTTGCAGCCATATGGTCGATTTCGTTTTGTGTTGCACAAGGAAGAGCAATATCACATGGAATAGACCAAATTCCTGAACAATCTTCAAAGTAATGTGCCCCTGGGTGCTCTTTCACATATTCACTAATTCTTTTATATTCCACTTCCTTGAGTCGCTTCACTGTATCAAGATTAATACCATTTTTATCGAAGACATAACCGCCAGAATCACTACATGCCACTACTTTAGCACCTAACTCCATTGCTTTTTCAATGGCGTAAATTGAAACATTTCCAGATCCAGAAACTACAACCGTACTGCCATGGAAACTCAAGCCCTTATCTTTTAACATTTCCTCCACAAAGTATACTGTTCCGTATCCTGTTGCTTCTTTTCGGGCAAGACTTCCTCCGTAACCGATGCCTTTACCTGTTAATACACCCGCTTCAAACCCACCACGCATTTTCTTATATTGTCCGAACATATATCCAATCTCACGAGCACCGACTCCGATGTCACCGGCAGGTACGTCAACATCCGGTCCGATGTATTTCCCTAGTTCAGACATAAAGCTTTGGGTAAATCTCATTATTTCTGTATCCGATTTCCCTTTTGGATCGAAATCAGATCCACCTTTTCCACCACCAATAGGTTGACCTGTTAACGCATTTTTAAAGATTTGCTCAAATCCTAGAAATTTAATAATGCTCCCGTTAACGGAGGGATGAAATCTCAATCCACCCTTATAAGGACCTAAAGCACTGTTAAATTGTACACGGAAACCTCGGTTTACTTTCACATTTCCTTGATCGTCCACCCATGGTACTCGAAAGGAAATGATTCTTTCCGGCTCCACTATTCTTTCTAGAACTGCCTGTTTAATATAGTGAGGATTTTTGGCAAGAACGGGTACCAAGGAATAAAAAACTTCCTTAACCGCTTGTAGAAATTCACTTTCATTTGCATTACGTTTTTTTACATTTTCATACACTTGGTGCACATATTCCTGTGCAACCTCCTGATTAGATTTCTCCACTCTTTCTATCGTTTTCATGTACAAAAGCCTCCCAAAGTGTGATTTTATTTAAAATTACAAAAATTAAACTCAACTTTTGTAATAGGTTAGATTTTCTTCCATTTATATTTTATAATCAAATAAATAATCTAAACAATATCAACAATCGATGGTTTTAATGCCATTTTGAGATCAAAAGAAAAAAGGGGGGGACAATTGTGGAAATTAGACAGATTAAATATTTTATTGAAGTGGCTAAGAGGGAGCACGTAACGGAAGCGGCAGATGCCCTTCATGTGGCCCAATCAGCTGTGTCGAGGCAGATTTTTAACCTGGAAAGTGAGTTAGGGGTTGACCTGTTTATCCGAGAGGGGAGAAGGGTTAAGTTAACGCCAATTGGAAAAATTTTTTTAGAACGTATCCAACATGCCATGAATGTTATCGAAGACGCTACAAGGGAGGTAACGGAATATTTAGACCCAGAAAAGGGAACGGTACGAATCGCTTTTCCCATTAGTCTTGCAGCCTATACATTACCGACAGCAATCTATGCCTTTCGACACCGTTATCCTGAGGCAAAGTTTCAATTGAAGCAGGCCCTATACCATGACCTAATAGATGGGGTTATCAATGGGGATTTTAACATGGCATTAATTGGACCTGTACCGATGGAAGAAAAGAAGATTAAAAGGAAAATTTTGTTTACGGAAGATGTTGTTGCCCTTTTGCCGATGCACCATCCCTTAGCAGAACGGGAAACGCTAAAGCTTCGAGAGCTTAAGGATGATCCGTTTGTTTTATTACCAGAAGGCTTTGTCTTCCGAGATATTGTTGTTAACGCTTGTAAAGAACTAGGCTTCGAACCCTACGTGGCTTTTGAAGGGGACGATATTGATGCCTTAAAAGGCTTAGTATCTGCTGGCTTAGGAGTGACTCTTATGCCAGAAGTGACATTAGTGGACAGTTTACCACGTTCAACGGTTAAACTCCCCTTAATTGAACCAAATGTAACCCGAACAGTCGGGGTAATTACTCCTATGGAACGGGTGCTCTTGCCTACAGAACAGTTGTTTTATGACTTTTTGCAGGAATTCTTTCATAGACTAAACTATTTTAAAGAATGAAGTGAGAATACGAGTTGGGCTTAAAGGTTACAGACATACCTTTTTAGCTAAACTCGTTTTTTAATAGTACAGTTCATGTAGAACCAAGAATAACATCAACAGGAACTATAAATTAAATCAAATGAGAAAATCCAAACTCCAAATAGTTAATTTGGAGTTTGGATATAGAGCCAGAAGAGGTGGAAACTGTATTAAACTAATATATAACAAAAAAATATTTTTAATACTACTTTAAACCAACATAAACATTATTACGTAAAATATAAATTTGACGAAGTAAATGTATAATATTATAATTAGAATTAAGGAGGTTGATTGTTTTGAGTGATGAAACGCGTGCAGCATATTTCGAACGCATTGAAGAAAAATCCAAAGGTCTCCCCTGGTATGTTGTGGAATACATAGATAAACGAAAACGAAAGCTTTCACCTGCATCGCTACTTAATTATTGTCATGATTATATCATCTTTTTTGATTGGATATTAGCAGAAGGTATTTTTAAAGGAAAACGAAAAGACATCCCACTAGAATTGCTGGAACGTTTAACCGTTCAACAAGTGGAAGACTTCCTTTCCTTTCTAGAATTTCGCTTAAATAATTCAAAGCTTACGGTTAATCGAAAGTTATCATCATTAAAATCTTTATTTAACTATCTGCAAAATATTGCCGAAACCTCTGCCCTCGAGCCCTATTTAAAACGAAATGTAATGGCAAAAATGGAGTTAAATAAAGTAAAGGAAGATCAAGAAACCCTCGCAAATCGCATGGAAGGTAAAATACTTCGTGGTGATGAATATGAAAACTTTAGGCAATTTATCGCCTATGAGTACGGTGTGATTAACAGTGATAACAAAAAAATTCTTAACTTTCATATGAAAAATCGCGAACGGGATACGGCCATTATTTCATTAATTCTTGGATCGGGGCTACGTTTATCTGAAGTCGTCCGTTTAGATGTAGATGATATAGATTTTAAGAAATTCACAGCCAGGGTGATAAGAAAAGGAAATAAAGAACAATATGTTTATTTCAGCGAACAAGCAATGCTTGATTTAAAGGAATACTTATCTATTCGTAACGAGCGTTATGAGTTGGATAAAACTTTTAAACCCCTTTTTGTTGCTGCTCCTATGGGGCCAAAAGGAACAACTCGCAGGTTAACGGCCCGGTCCGTAGAAAAATTGGTAGAAAAATACGCGAAAGCATTCGGAAAACCTGCTTTATCTGTTCATAAATTACGTCATTCCTTTGCTACTCGATATCAAATGGAAAACAATGATATTCCAAAGCTTAGAAAGCAATTAGGCCATTCATCTGTGCAAACTACAATGATTTACACCCATCTTACAAATAGTGAACTACAGCAAGCGGTAAAAAATATGGACCGACAGAATAAATAAAATAATAAGGGAGAAACTTTTTGGTTGCTCCCCCCTTTTTTCTCTTCCGTTATTAGTTTACATAATAATTATATTGTAAACTAATGTGTGATCTTGAGATTTTAAATAAGGAAAAGTTTTTTTCCTTTCTACTCCCCAATTTTCTTCTTATCTAACATTCCCCTTTGCCCAGTCTGCTCAATTTCTACATCAATGTTAATGTTTATTTTAGAGTCTCTCCAGCCTGACTCTTCCCAGTTTAAAGACTCATAATATTTTGGATCCCTTACCCAGATTCTGTTCCCTATTAACCAAGGTTCCACATTAATTTCTTTCATTGAATTAATTGCCTTTTCTGTATCTTGTTTTATTTCCTCTCCTAATTTACTGCTGAAAGCTTCTATATGATCTTTCTTTTTAGCCATATCCTGCTTTGACATATGGACAATCTCCGCTTTACATGGCATTTCCATTTCAATTTCAACAGGATTTGTTTTGTTAACGTGGTAATCCAGCCTACACGTAACCCTAGAAGAAACAGTCACTTCCTCCTTTTCCAATTCTACCTGAGAAGTATAATTCATATTTTCTACTATTTTTTCTTTTAGCAAATGACCTTTACCAGCTTCTTTTCCTAATAACTCTCCTACCAATTTTCCTTCCTTAAAAACAGCCATATCCTCTAAGACAATGTTGTTCTCTCTAATATAAGCAAATGGAATAGTTGATGCCCTAGATTTCATATTAATATCACGCCGGAACTCAAAGAGTTTTACTTCAGCTGAACGGGAAAGCTTTTGGTCAGCTTTAAAGAACCGGTCTAAATAAAGGGCAGGGAGAATCACTAGACGGGACTCTTGGTCGAGAAATTCGTCCACTTCTGTTTTTTCCCTTATGATCACTAAATATATTTGGTTTGCCAAAGGGGCACGTCGATCAAGAAGATCCAATATCTCATCCAATCCTTCTTTTGCTAATGTTTCCCCAATTAAAACTGTCTTTAAATGACCAAAAAATAAAACTGTAGGCGTAACAGCTTCAATATTCGCGATGGCATCCCAAACGGAATTACCCCTATCTGTAATGACTTCGAATTCACCGGCACTAAGTCCCATTCCCCCCTCTTGTGGTGTAATCACCGGTACTTGAATAGTAACGACAAAATCTCCATTTTCATCCTTATCTATACCCATAGCAAGGATCATCGTCCTTTGATCAATCTCCCTAGAAGAAGTTCCACAACCAGCAAATAGAGAAATGACAATGAACAGTAAGAGTAGTTTACTGAGATTTGTTTTCATTTTGCCCTACTCCTTGTTTCTTTCTAATTAACAAGTACAAAAACATCATAACAGGCACAAATAAGGTATAGGAAAGCATGTTTATGTTATAAGGTCTCCAATCTAAATTAACGATACTAGGGGTACTAATCACTATCAAAGTTGATATGGTGATGATGATCCAAATCTGTACCCAATAGTTTTTCACTTTTAGTGGAATTATTTCCTTTAATAGCATGGAAGAAAACCAGACAAATATTAATCCAATTTTGAAAAAGGACATAACCCAAACGGTAAGGAAAAATAAATCTAACCGCTCAAATAAACCCGTCGGGGATGTTGTAGTCTGCATCAGAGCCGTTACTGGTGACAGCATCGTTAATGCTTGATCAAAGCCAAATACCCCTAATGTTACTAAACAAATGAGAAAATACGTGAACATGATAAAAATAACACTTAATGTAATTGGTCTAAAAACTTTTACCTTTTTATCAACAAAAGGTAAATAAGCAAATAAAGCAATGATTCCTCCATATCGTGTCACTTCCGATATAGAACTCACAAGAAAAGTACCTATATCTACAGTCAAAAAGGGTGGTATATTAATCCATTTAAAATCATCGGAGAAAATAAATAAAACCAAACTAATAAAAAGGATGATTTCATGAAAAAAAATAATCACGATCATTCTAGTTATGGCATGAATACCATAGGAAGCTGATAACCCAATTACAAGGAGAAAAAACATTCCTATGGTCCACTGTGGTGTATCTTGCATTAAATACGTTTGTACAATAATGATCAAACCTTTTGTTCCAAAAAAGATACTGTAAATGGTGCTTGCAAATAAATAGGTTATAACAAAGTAGTAAATCCACGGCGAAGTCATATCTTTAAATAAATGTAAAACATCTCGATCATTGTGTTTGGTAACGACCTTTTTATATAAATAAATAAAAAGTAAATAGGGAATGACAGCCACAATGACCTTTAACCATGCACTGCGTATTTCCTCCGAGGATATATAAGGAAGGAAAATGAAACCAATCGTTACTGCAGAGCAATACGTAAACGTAAAGAGCTCCACTCCCCCAATTCTTGTATACGGACTCTGAATGTTCATGTTCATTCATCCTTACATGTCACTTAGATTACCCAATCCAACTGAAAAAGGTTAGTTTTTATTTTTTTCAGTTGGATTGAACTATTTAACTTTTAACCTTTTCAGTAGTATTAGACTATCTGAAAATCTTGAATAATCCTACCGTTTAGGAAAAAAGAAAGCTTTTAATTCCTTTCCGTCAAAAGGAGCTAACGGATACATATATGGCTTATTCATGGAATCTAATTTGCAGAGGTGGACTAATAAAAACCCAACTGCCAAGACAAGGCCATAAAGACCTAACATAGCAGCAATTGCGACTAATAAATAACGAATAATCCTCCAGGTCGATACAAATTCCCACGATGGTGAAGTAAATGTTGCCACTGCCGTAAAGGCAATAACGATAACCATTGTGTGACTTACCAGCCCTGCCTCAACAGCTGCAGTACCAATAACTAAACCACCAACAATACCAATGGTTTGTCCCACAAAACTCGGGAGACGTAAACTTGCTTCGATTAATACGTCTAAGGCAAACATCATTAAAAAGGCTTCCGCCGTTGCCGGTAAAGGAATTTGTACCCTCGCTTGGGCAACACTTATAGTTAGAGTTGTAGGTATGAGTTCAGGTTGAAAAGCAACTAAGGAAACATATAAAGCTGGCAAAATTGTTCCAATAAACATAGAGACTATTCTCAGAAACCTTATAAATAAAAGATTCCACCTTGATAAGAAAAAGTGATCTTCACTTGTTTCCAATAGATCCATAAATGTGATTGGTGTTATGGCACAAAAAGCAGACCCGTCTATAAATATAACGACTTTCCCTTGAACCAAGGCAAAAGAAACGAGGTCCGGTCGTTCTGACATAGTTGCCTGTGGGAAAAGGGAATTAGGATGCTTTGAAATATACTTTGAAAGTTGACCAATCGATTGTAAATGCTCTTTATTATAGGAATTTAATAGGGAATCTAGATGCTCCACCACTTCTGGTTGACAGTATTGCTCCAAATAAAGGATCGCAGCTTGTTTTTTACTAACAACTCCAATATCATAGGCACGGCTTTTTAAACGTGGGTCCTTAATAAATTGCCGCATAATCCCTATATTTTTACGACTGTCTTCAATAAAACCAAATTTAGCACCATAAACCTGGTATTCCGTTGTTGGGTCTGTTGGGTTTCTCCCTGTTTTCTCTGCTAAAAATAAGATAATAGGATTTAACTGATCAATATGCAGAACAATATTTCCGTCTAATATATTTTCAACGGTACCTTTCCAGTTAACTGTCTGTTCATATTTAGTAACGGAAAGTATGTTTCCTAAATCATCTGCATCTCTAAAATTAACATCGTTTTGAATTAAAGGTTTAATCACCGAAGCTTCTAGCTGTGGTTGACTTATTAGTGCTGAAAAATAACATATATAAACGGAACGTCCTGATTTCAAGTGAAATTTTCTCTCTGTGAAATCAGAGGTATCAGAAAAAATGATGTCCATTTGTTCTTTGACTGTTACCGTTGATTTTGGAAGTTCCGCATGTATGTCAACTACAGTTGCCAAATAATTTTCAAAGGATAGCTTTTGAATAGGATTATTTTCCTTTTTCTTAAATAACTTCCCAAACATGCAGTCACTTCCTTTCTATGTTTTATTATTGTAAATAAAGTAAAAGATATGCAGATTTGCTTTTTTAAATAAAAAAGTTCACGGCTCCATCTCCGTGAACTTTTGATTTTCAATTAAAATATTTTCTTTCTATCCCGCTCATCTTTGAGTAATTCCACAGCTTCGCGGAATCGTTGGGAATGGACAATTTCCCTTTCTCTGAGAAAACGAAGGCCATCGTTTAAATCTGGGTCATCACTCATATCAATAATCCATTGGTAAGTTGCCCGTGCCTTTTCCTCTGCTGCAATATCCTCATATAAATCCGCAATAGGATCCCCTTTTGCTTGAATATAGGACGCGGTAAATGGTACCCCGGCAGCATTTTGATAAAATAAAGCATTGTCATGATTTACATAGTGATCCTCAATACCTGCCGCCTTCAATTGCTCGGGAGTAGCATCCTTTGTCAGTTTATAAATCATTGTAGCTATCATTTCTAAATGAGCAAATTCTTCTGTACCGATATCCGTTAGCAAACCTATAACTTTATCAGGAATCGTATAACGCTGATTTAAGTATCTTAAAGCTGCAGCAAGCTCTCCATCTGCCCCACCATATTGTTCAATCAAATACTTCGCTAACCTTGGATTACATTCCCGTACTTTTACTGGGTATTGTAGTTTTTTTTCATAAATCCACAAAAGTAACTCTCTCCCTTCTTGTATCTATATCTGCCAAGGCCAAGGTGATTCGTTCCAATTCCAAGGATAGTTACTATAGCTGTTACCATACTGCTGAAGTGGCCCAAATCTTTCTTCAAATTGATTTTTTAATTGTCGACGAGCTTGAGAGAACTCATTAAATTGTTGAATTGCCTTATAATCATTTGGGTGAGTATCTAAGTATAATGTAAGATCAACAAGTACAAAATCAATGGACTGAAGCTCCTCCATCATCGTATAAAACTCTTTTGGCATCTGTTTGTTACTCATTAGGACCTCGCCCCTTTTCTTTAGGTCCATAATAGGGATCGTAAAATGCTTTCCAAAGGGTTCCTGCTTGAAGAGCTTCCCTCGGATTAAATTGCTCTAAATTTTCCGGCTGAAACCCCATATAAAGATGTGGTGGGGTTGAATAAGTCTTAGTACGAATAGGTGGGCAAGGGTCAAGGGGACTGATGTAAGGATGATACGTTTTTTTATGGGTAAAATTCTTCATTATCACTCCTCCTTAAAAAATAAAGCCACCTTAAATATATGAGCGACTCTCATTGTCCTATTACGAAATAAAAACGTTCGCGGACCGGGTCCGTGAACGTTTTGTGAACGATATATTTAGTTAAAATAATGATGGGGTGTCCGGATCATGATCAATGTCTGCGGAATTATCTTCTGATGCACCTTGTTGATCATTACCACCATCTTCTTCTGGCTCCGTTTCGTCAATTTCACCAGGTTCATACCATACTTCCACTACTTCACCGGCATCTGTTGTATCGAACAGGAAGGAACCATTTGTATAACGGTCATTGGAACGAACAGTCTTTACATCTATTGACTCTAATGTTCCCTTCTCACTTCTTACCCATACTTTACCATTATTTTTCACTGGTAGCAGCGAGACTACGCGGTGTGGATATCGTTTTAATTCCTTTAACATCACTAACCCTCGTTTTGCACGAGTGGACTTTTCAAACACCGTTAGTTTCATTTTTTTATAGGCTGCACGTTGAGTTACTAGGAATAACCTCGGTTGCTCCGTTGGACTAAATGCCATACAACTAACGACGAAATCATCTTTTTTCAAGTTAATTGCCTTAACACCAGCAGTACGCTGACCAGTAATACTTACATCGTCTTCTAAGAACCATAAACCGTACCCTAAATGGGTAGCCACAAAAATATCTTGTCTTCCATCTGTTAAACTTACATACACTACTTCATCATCTTTTTTCAGTTTAACTGCCATTAATGCTTTAGAATTACGCTGTGCCTTATATTCGGACAATACAGAACGTTTAATCATTCCTTGCTTGGTTGCAAATAACAAGTATTTATCTTCCGTAAATTCCTTTATAGGAATGGCGGTAATGATCTGGTCATCATTATCCATGGATATGATATTGGCTACATGCTGGCCACTGTCCTTCCAACGAATTTCTGGGAGTTGGTGTACAGGTAGGAATAAATAAGAGCCTTTTTTCGTAAATAACAGTAATGTATCTGTCGTATTAAGCTCCAAAGAATATAACAGTCGGTCCGTTTCCTTCATTCCTGGCGGTTCACCGTTGGAAGCTGCGTAGGATCGCATACTAGAACGTTTTACATACCCTTCCTTCGTAACAGTAACCATTACATCTTCAGAAGGAATAACTACCTCTAGGTTAATCTTAAGATCTTCAATTTCTTTCTCAATGACTGTTCTTCTCTCATCTGCATATTTCTTTTTAATAGCCTTCAGCTCTCGCTTAATTTCACCAACAAGCTTCGCTTCGCTTCCTAAAATAGCTTCGAGCTTTTCAATTAGCTTCTGCAGCTCGTCCGCTTCTTCTTGAAGGATTGTCACATCTGTATTCGTTAAACGGTAAAGCTGTAACGTTACGATAGCTTCAGCTTGGGCTTCTGTAAAACCATAGCTTGCCTGCAAACGATCCTTTGCATCTTTTTTATCCTTTGATGCGCGGATGGTAGCGATTACTTCATCAAGGATGGAAATAGCTTTAATTAATCCTTCCACAATATGAGCACGTTCCCTAGCCTTCGATAAATCATGCTGTGTTCTGCGGGTTACAACATCCTTTTGATGATTCACATAGGATTCTAACATGGACTTTAAGCCCATTAGCTTTGGAGTCTTGTTAGAAATGGCCACCATATTAAAGTTATAGGAAATTTGTAAGTCCGTATTCTTGTATAAGAAATGGAGAATACCTTGTGCATCTGCATCCTTCTTTAACTCAATGACAATTCTTAAGCCTGTACGGTCCGTTTCATCCCGTACTTCCGCAATACCATCTACTTTTTTATCAATACGCAACTCGTCCATTTTTTTCACGAGATTTGCTTTGTTTACTTCAAAAGGTATTTCCGTAATAATAATTTGTTGTTTTCCACCACGAAGATCTTCAATTTCTGCTTTTCCCCGAAGGACTATCTTTCCTTTCCCGGTCTCATAGGCCTTCTTTAAGCCTTCTATTCCTTGAATAGTTCCACCTGTTGGGAAATCTGGACCTTTGATATAATTCATTAACTCATCCAATTCACATCCGGGATTTTCCATTTGGTGTATGGCGGCATCAATAACTTCCCCTAAATGGTGAGGTGGAATATCTGTCGCATAACCACTGGAGATCCCAGTTGAACCATTTACAAGCAGGTTCGGAAAACGAGAAGGTAACACTACCGGCTCTTCCTGTGAATCGTCAAAGTTAGGCATAAAATCAACGGTATTTTTATCAATATCAGATAGTAGTTCTGAAGCAATGGCAGAAAGCCTTGCTTCCGTATAACGCATTGCAGCTGGTGGGTCCCCATCAATAGAACCATTATTACCGTGCATTTCCACTAGTAGGTGGCGCATTTTCCAATCCTGGCTTTGACGTATCATAGCATCATATACGGAAGTATCACCATGTGGGTGATAGTTACCAATTACATTACCTACTGTTTTAGCCGCCTTACGGAAAGGCTTGTCTGCCGTATTTCTGTCCACATGCATGGCATATAAAATACGGCGCTGAACAGGTTTTAGACCGTCCCGCGCATCCGGCAATGCCCTGTCTTGAATAATATATTTACTGTATCGTCCAAACCTGTCCCCAATGACATCCTCCAGAGGCAGGTCCAAATAACGTTCTTTCTCCTGCAAGGACTATTCCTCCTCTGTCACTAACAAATTTTCATTTTCTAGTATATTCGTTTCTTCATTTAAACCAAATTCCACATTTCTTTCAATCCATTTACGTCGAGGTTCTACTTTATCCCCCATTAACGTGGCTACTCGTCGTTCCGCTCTTGCAATATCATCTATTTTAACCCGTACAAGTGTTCTTGTTTCCGGATTCATGGTTGTCTCCCATAATTGTGTAGCATCCATTTCACCTAGACCCTTATATCGCTGGATGGTATACCCTTTACCCACTTTTTTAATAGCTTCTTTCAAGCCAGTCTCGTCCCATGCATATTCCACTTTCTCTTTTTTCCCCGTTCCTTTACTAACTTTATAAAGTGGCGGCAGTGCAATATAAATTCTACCTGCTTCGACTAGCGGGCGCATATATCGATAGAAGAAAGTTAATAAGAGCACTTGAATATGGGCACCATCTGTATCGGCATCCGTCATAATAATAATTTTATCGTAGTTAATATCATCAATGTGGAAATCCGCACCTACATCGCCACCAATAGCATAAATAATCGTACGTATCTCTTCATTTTTCATGATATCTGCAAGCTTTGCCTTTTCAGTATTAATTACTTTACCTCGGAGTGGCAAGACAGCTTGGAATTTACGGTCCCTTCCTTGCTTAGCAGATCCACCTGCAGAGTCACCCTCAACGAGATAGAGCTCATTACGTTTTGGATTTTTTGATTGTGCCGGCGTTAACTTACCACTAAGCATGGCATCTTTTCGTTTATTCTTTTTACCACTTCTAGCATCTTCACGGGCCTTACGTGCAGCTTCCCGTGCTTGCGCAGCTTTAATGGCTTTTCTAATTAATAAATTACTTAAGTCAGGATTTTCTTCTAAAAAGAAGCTTAATTTCTCCGAAACAATCCCATCCACCGCAGAACGGGCTTCAGGTGTTCCTAGTTTCCCTTTCGTTTGCCCTTCAAACTGAAGCTTACTTTCTGGAACACGAACAGATACGATCGCTGTAAAACCTTCGCGGATATCGTTTCCATCTAAGTTCTTATCTCGATCCTTCAATAATTGCAGCTTTCTCGCGTGTTCATTAACAACTCGAGTTACGGCTGTTTTTGCTCCTAATTCATGGGTTCCCCCATCCTTTGTTCTCACATTGTTAACGAAGGAGAGCATATTTTCAGTAAATGCATCGTTATATTGAAAGGCAAAGTCCACTTCAATCTCATCCTGCGTTCCTTGAAAGGAAACAACAGGGTGAAGAGCTTCCTTTTCCTCATTTAAGTACTCCACAAAGGCTTCTAGGCCTGTTTCGAATTGAAAAACTTCTCGGTCTGTTTCCCTATTTGGTCTCGTATCAATTAATTCAATTTTAAGACCTTTTAATAGGAACGCTGCTTCACGCAGACGTTCTGCTAACGTTTCGTAGGAGTATGTGGTTGTACTAAAAATAGTAGGATCCGGTTTAAAATGGACGGTAGTTCCTGTTTTTCTCGTTGTGCCGATTTTTTCTAGAGTTGTTACCGGTTTCCCACCATTTTCAAAGCGTTGTTTATAAATAGTTCCATCACGGTGTATTGTAACCTCCAACCATTTTGAGAGGGCATTTACTACAGAAGCACCAACCCCATGGAGTCCTCCACTTGTTTTATAACCACCTTGGCCGAACTTGCCCCCAGCATGTAGTACAGTCAAGATAACCTCCGGAGTAGGCTTACCAGTACTGTGCATTCCCGTAGGGTATCCACGGCCATTATCCTTTACACTTATACTATCGTCTTTATGTATCGTAACGGTAATTTCATTTCCGTAGCCTGCTAGAGCTTCGTCTACAGAGTTATCCACAATTTCAAAGACAAGATGATGTAAACCACGGTGATCCGTGCTTCCTATATACATACCAGGCCGTTTACGAACGGCTTCTAAACCTTCTAAAACTTGTATTGAATCATCATTGTATTCATAGGCTTGTTTCATTGACAATGAATTCTTCCCCTTTCTCGATCCGAAGAACCTAAAACTAATATATAACATAACACAACTATCCGTGTCTTTCGATAAATAATGGTAAAAATAAATGAAAGACTTTCAAAAAGGCTGATTTTTAAAAGACTGTTGTTTTGAAATAAGCTTTAATTTAGCTCGAATCCGTTACAGGCGGACGCTTTCCGCGGGCAACGCTTCAGCCTCCTCGGGAAACCCACCCTGCGGTGTCTTCAGCCGTTGCTTTTCCCACTGGAGTCACCGCCTTTCACTCCTTCGAGTTATAGAATTTCAACAATTAACTACGAAAAGAGCTTTTAAAAAGTGCGTCCTAGTAATTTACATTAAAGAATAACTAGTGAGTTTGTCAATGAATCCTTAAAATATAATTTCAAAAAATAAGCGCAACCGGAATGTTTTCCGGTTGCGATAATTGTTCAGTTATCCCCTTGTTAAAGCATGTTCAACCTTAATACACCGATCCATAATTACGGTCATTCCAGCATTTTTTGCAACTTCATAAGCATCTTTGTCAACTAAGCCTAATTGACACCAAAATACATCGGCCTCTACCTCTGCCGCATCTCTAGCAACACCTGCTAAATATTCTTCCCTGCGAAAAACATTGATTATGTCTACAGGTTCCTTTAATTCCTTCAATGATGCAAGTGCCTTTATGCCAAAAACCTCGTCGATATTAGGGTTTACTGGGATAATTTCATATCCTGATGCTTGAAGGGCTTCTCCAATTTGATAGGATGTTCGATAGGGATTATCGGATAAACCAACAATGGCTATTTTCTTTGCATTATCTAATATTTCCTTGATTTCTTTTCGAGTTGGATTTTCCAAAGCGAAATCCTCCTTAAGGTTTTTTGGCTTTTTATTATGGTTACACTATTTTTCTTGTTTTTAAACAATTTTTTATTTTACAATAAGAATAGGACATTTAACCCGTTTAGCTACTTTATGACTGACACTTCCAAGTACCATTTGTTGAAACGGGTTTAATCCTCTGCTCCCTATTACAACTAAATCATAGTCTCCATTATTCGCTTCCCGGACGATAGAAGAACCTGGTTCACCATATACATGCTTCACCTCAAGGGAAATACCTTCCCTATTAATCCATTCTTCAATTTCATAGGTTCTTTCCTTTTGATAATCAGGCATAGTTATCCTAGAATACATCGTTCCATCCAATACATCTGACCTAGCAGGAAGATCGTCAACAACGTGTACCAATGTAATTATAGATTCATCGGACAGTTTCGCCAAGTATAAGGCCTTTTCCGTTGCCCTTTTTGAATGTGTCGAACCGTCTGCAGCCAACAAAATATTTTTAAACACCAGTCATCCCCCTTTTCTCGTGTGAGCCCTTACATAACCGGTTTTAAAAAGATTGTGTCTAGTTCAATTCGAGTTTCTCGTCTTCATATCCTCTTTTAATTTGTATTACATTTTAAAATCGAATCAAGAAATTAATTAATACTATACTATTCAACAAACCCCAAACTTGTTTTTATATTTATTTTATTTTTTTTAATGGCTCTGTTAAACTTTGATGTTGATTTTCACTTCAGGATGCTCGCTTTCCGCGGACAGCACTTCAGCCTCCTCGGGAAAAACTGTGTCTCTTCCTCTGCTTGCACTGCTTTGGAGCTGCATCCGTCGAGACAACTCGAAGCGTATTCGTGAAGTAACGCTCGTCCCTGCGGGGTCTTCAGTAGTTGCTTTTCGAGGCCACTGAAAAAGAATGTTTTTCCCTTTTTCAGTGGCCTCGAAGCAATCAGCGAAGTCGTTGCAAGATTTTTAAAGCCTGCTATGAGTGGTTTTTTCATAGCAGGCGCGCAACGCGCGGAGCGATTGCTATTTTCTCAGTGAAAAATATATGACTTTTTCAGTGCCCTTTTGCTTTTCCCGCAGAAGTCTCGCGCCTTTCACTACAATCAACCCTGTTAAAAGTCAACAATAATCTTTAACAGAGCCTTTTGAATAATAAAAGGGTGAACAAAAGGTAAAAAACCATACCTTCTGCTCACCCTCTAAATAAAACTATAACTTATAAACCTCACTATATTTTTCACGCAAATAATCAATTAAATAAGAAGGGTTTACTCCTTCCCCTGTTACATCCTTTAATATTTCTAATGGTTCCTTACTCTTTCCAAATTGATGAACATGCTTTGTCATCCATTCTTTAATAGGAGCTAAGTTGCCTTCACGTAATAAATCATCATAATTAGGCAAATCCTTATCTAAAGCATTCTTCAGTTGGGCTGCATAGACATATCCAAGTGCATAAGAAGGGAAGTAACCGAAGGAACCCCCTGACCAATGAACATCCTGTAAAACACCTTCCGCATCGTTAGAAGGGCGAATTCCTAAAAGCTCTTCCATTTTATCGTTCCATGCTTTTGGAAGATCCTTCACCTCTATTTCTCCATT
The DNA here is from genome assembly GCF_030813435.1 of Evansella vedderi. Taxonomy (GTDB): domain Bacteria; phylum Bacillota; class Bacilli; order Bacillales; family Salisediminibacteriaceae; genus Evansella; species Evansella vedderi. Next base: position 80,052 of record NZ_JAUSUG010000012.1, read on the forward strand.
GATCAATGCTTTTTCTAGTTCATACCTAACTATTATATGAAGGGAATAGGTCATTTCATCCGCTTCGATACGGATAAGGGATGGACCAGCAACGTTTATACCACGATAAAAGGTATCCAGATCCACATCATCAAATTGACCGGTGGCATACTCTTTCAATTTGTCATAATGCTTCTCCCAAAAGGCTTTATTACGCCCTACAAAGTTCTCCCAAAATAATGATTGGGATTCATGGATTCCCATGGATGTACCATCACATAAAGGAGTTCCAATATATTTTTTATCAATATTTTGCTCGTACAAAGCATGTCCCCCTTCATGAATAGTACCAAAAACAGCTGTACGGAAATCTTTCTCGTCGTACTTTGTTGTTACTCGAACATCCCCAGGATTTAACCCTGTAGCAAATGGATGGACAGCAGTGTCTAATCTCCCAGCTTCGAAATCGTATTGCATACTCTTCAATATTTCTTTGCTAAGTGCTTCTTGATTTTTTGTAGGAAAATGTTCGAAAAGAAAATCTGTTTTTGGTTGATTAGGTGATTCCGTAACGGCTTTAACAAGGGGAACAATAGCCTCCCTTAACTTTCCAAATACATCATCAATAATATCCACCGTTAAGCCTGGCTCGTAATCGTCTAGAAGGGCATTATATTTGTTACCTTCATACCCTACCCATTCCACATACTTTCGGTTAAAATCTACAATTTTTTCTAAATAAGGTTGAAAGGAAGCGAAATCGGAGTTATGCTTCGCTTCTTCCCAAGCAGATTCAGCATTTGAAGTTAAAATAACATAATCTTTAAATTCCTTTTCTGGAATTTTCTCTAGTTTTTTCAGTTCCTTTTCACACTCTTTGACTGATCCTCTCGTTACCTCATCTAATTGAAACCAAGTGCTTTCTTCACGTAATTTCTTAATAAAATTTTTTATTTCATCCGATGTACTCATCTTAAATACTTCTGATGATAATGTACCGATTACCTCCGAGCGTTGTTCCACACCTTTTCTCGGCGCGCCGGTTCGCAAATCCCAACCTAAGACGCCTATTGCCTCTTGATAATTACTAATCGTTTTTATGTATTCCCTGAACTGTTGCTCAACCATAAGTAAGCCCCTTTCTAAATTAAAACAGCATTTATTATTTTTTCAACAAACCATTTACTATTATACCTTTATATTCCAAATTATACAGTAAAAAATAAGGTAGTTTTATTATGATTGTTGTAATATTTAATATTGCTTTTCCCGATGGGGTCGCCGCCTTCCGCTTCTCTACACTTTTAAAAAAACAACTTTATGAAAATAGCCCAAATAAAAGAAATCCTTAATGTTTAAATCAGTTGAATCTTTACTGCGCTTCCATTAGGATACTTTTAGGAGGTGTTGACCATGGATTTTACTATTTCAGCAAAAGCTGTTCAGTTATATATAAATGAAATGGGATTACGAAAGGGGGATCATTTAACTTTCTTTGTAAGAGTAGGTGGAATTGGGTCTGGTGGATTCTCCGTTGGTGTGAGGAGAGGAAAACCGGAATTAGATTATATATCAATGATACAAAAGGATATTATTTTTTGTTTTTTAGAGGAAGAAAGTTGGTATTTTGACGGTATGACAGTCGATTATGATGAGGACATGGGACAGATGATTTTCCTTAATCCTAAAATTGAGAACATTACTAATCCAAATTAAAAAAACAGGATAACTTATAAGTAGTACTAAAATAATGGTTTTTGCTCCGCTCGTTACTCGCCCACTACGAGAAAACCTCTCGTAGTGGGCTTTATTAAGATTGCGGCGGCTTCGCAAATAGTTCGAGGCTGACTTAAAAAGTAAAAACGGACCTATTAAGTCTCACCCACCTATATGGGACATTTCAATTTTCTTTATTTGTCTTTTATCGGTGTTTTTTAGTCGTTCCTCTGAATAACGATCATGGCGGTTTGACCAGATATCAATAATTCGTTGAATCATTTCCTCTTCTGTTGCGCCATTGCGGAGGTAATCACGCAAATCATGCCCCCCAGAAGCAAATAAACAGGTAATTAATTTACCATCAGCAGATAATCTGGCTCGAGAGCATGTGGAGCAAAAGGCATCTGTTACGGAAGAAATAATACCAATCTCATTTTCTCCATCCTTATAACGGAAACGATTTGCCACTTCACCAGTGTAGTTCGCATCCACCGGTTCAAGAGGTAGTTCCTTATTGATGATAGAAAAAATTTCTTTTTTACTAATGACATGATCCAGCTTCCAGCCATTAGAATTTCCAACGTCCATATATTCAATATAACGTAAAATCACATCTTTATCTTTAAAGAACTTTGCCATAGGCAAAATATCTTCTTCATTCATTCCCCGTTTTACTACCATGTTTAATTTCACTTGTAACCCTGCATCTTTTGCAGCTTCAATACCATCTAAAACCTTCTGTACACCGATATTTCGACCATTTATATAGCGAAACTTTTCATCATTTAAACTATCTATACTTATGGTAACCCTGTTTAATCCATTTTCCTTTAATTCCTTCGCGTATTTTGGAAGAAGGGCACCATTAGTAGTCATAGCTATATCTTCTATTCCATCAATCTCATTTAATAGAGAAAATAAGTAGGGTAAATTTTGACGCATTAAAGGTTCCCCACCTGTAATACGCAATTTCTTAATACCAGCAGTCTTTACAAAAAGTTTTGTGAGATATGCTATTTCCTCAAGGCTAAGAACATCCGTTTTGGGTAAAAACTGAAAGTTTTTATCAAAAATTTCCGGAGGCATACAATACCTGCATCTGAAATTACAGCGGTCTGTAACTGAAATACGTAAATCCCTTAAAGGTCTCCCTAAACGATCTGTTAATAGTGAATTCATGGTATTCACCTCCCCTAGTAACTACTATTATACGTTGCATGTTTTCCATTAGACAAGGGGAAAGTACCAGATTTCTTTAATTGTTAACATTTTTACCTTTACTATTGTTAATATGGTTATTTTACAACAGTTCAGTGATTAATCTTATAACTACAGGGCCAAGTAGTACGATGAAAAGTGTTGGAAAAATAAAGAATACCATCGGTAACAGCATTTTAACAGGAGCTTTCATGGCTTGTTCTTTAGATGCCTGGCGCATAGATTCCCGCATCCTTACCGTTTGTGCCCGTAGTACCTTTGTCATACCAATACCCATGGAATCTGCTTGAATAATGGCGTTAATCATTGACTGAAAAGACTCTAACGGTACTCTATCTCTCAAATCATACATTGCCTGTTTTTTTGTTTTACCTAATTTTACATCATCTAACATTTGAAGAAATTCTTCAGAAAGGGGGCCTTTAACTTGGTTTGCAATCTTTTTTAAAGCAGCATCTAATCCCAGTCCCGCTTCCACAGACAAATTAAGCATATCAAAAAAGTCAGGCATCATTCTTTGAATTTCTGCCATCCTTTGTTTCCTTTTTGACTGTAGAAAATAAATAGGGAAATATGCACCTATCACTCCCAATACAATCGCGAAAAAGATAACGTTAAATGCCCTTTCTGCATTAGGTAAATATAGTAATAACACAAACAAGAATAACCCAATACCTAAGATGAGTTGGATAAAAATTAAATTTGGTACTTGCATTTGAAATGGGCGCCCGGCACTTCCTAGTTTTTTATCAAGATCTTGATATCTTTCTTCCGGTATCCATTTCATTAAAAATAATGATAATTTATTTTCTTGTGTTTTTAATTGTTTTTCCTCTTCTTTCTGTGTATCCTTCTCCACTTCATTATCTGAATTTACTACTAAAGCGTTCACCCTCTTTTCTAACTGTAATTTACGCTTAAATAATGAAGAAAGGATAATCATTGTTAACAAAGTAAAAAATATACTAGCTGATAAGAACAATAGGAGTGATAACATTTTTTCACACCTCAATTTTAACAATCTTTTGAATCATGACCCATCCCATAATCCCCGAAAAAATACCACCAATTATAAGAGCCCATCCTAATGGATGCTGCAGCATAGGAATGAAGTAAGTAGGATCCATTATATTTAATAACACTGCTACCCCTAAGGGTAGCAAGGAAATAACTAGGGCAGACATTTTTCCTTGTGCCGTTAATGCCTTTAGTTCTTCACGGAATCGGACTCTTTCACGAAGGGTTTCTTGCATTACTTCTAAAATGTCCGTTAAATTTCCTCCAGTTGTACGCTGGATAAGAATTGCATTAACCATCAATTCCATATCCTGATTAGGGAGTCTTTCCAGTAATTGCTTAAAGGAATCATCCATTGTTACGCCTAGATTAATTTGACGGATTGTTCGGTTAAATTCAGTACCTATCGGATCAGGAATTTCCTTTCCTACGAGTTGCATTGCTTGTATAAAGCTAAAACCAGACTTCATGGCAGAAGACATTGTCCCTAGTGCTTGAGGCAATTGTTTCTCAGACATTACTAATCGTAATCTAATACGGCGGTCCACATATGCTGCCGGAAAGAGAAAAGCAACGAACACTAATAATATTGCCGTTAATGGGGCGTTCAATAGAAAACCGATTAATACTCCACCTGCACAAATAAGTATACGCCAAGCTAGAAATTCTTCAGCCTTCATTTGGATATTTGCCTGATCGAGTTTCCCCTTCCATTTTATTGCCATATGTCTTCCCACAAATAGCTTAGAAATGATTAATATAAGACCCTTTAAGAATTTCTTCCTGTCTTCCTTTAGAATTTTTGTTGATGCTGCCTCCGTTTGTGTCGTCCTTTCTGTACGGGGTAAATACTTTTCCACTCGTTTTTGATAACGATTTTTCTTTTTCATAAATAGTAATTGCAGAACAAAAAATACTGTTGTAAAAAGGATGGCATAAACGAAGATCATTTTTTATCCCTCCCCTTCAAACCATTCAGAAGGCAATTTAATACCGTAACGTTCTAGTTTATCTGCACAATAAGGTCGAATACCAGTAGACACAAATTTCCCTTCAATTTTTCCATCAGCATCCATTCCCGTTTGCTTAAAAACGAACAAATCTTGGAGGACGATCGTTTCTCCTTCCATTCCAACAACTTCCGTTATATGGGTAATTTTTCGGCTCCCATCCTTTAATCTTGATTGCTGAATAATTAAATCAACCGCTCCTGCTATTTGATCTCGAATGGCACGTAAAGGTAAATCAATACCAGCCATTAATACCATTGTTTCTAATCTTGCAATCATATCCCTTGGTGTATTGGCATGTCCTGTAGCTAAGGATCCATCATGTCCAGTATTCATTGCTTGAAGCATATCCAATGCCTCAGCACTTCTTACTTCCCCGATAATGACACGGTCCGGTCGCATACGTAACGAGTTTCTCACAAGATCCCTGATCGTAATTTCACCTTTTCCTTCGATATTCGGGGGCCTTGTTTCTAAGGAAACAACATGATCCTGTCCAAGCTGCAATTCCGCTGCATCCTCAATAGTAATAATCCGCTCGTTCATTGGAATAAAGTTAGATAATACATTTAGTAAAGTGGTTTTCCCTGAACCTGTACCTCCGCTAATAAAAACATTTAAACGACCTTTAACACATCCATCTAAAAATTCGGCCATTTGTTTACTTAAAGTACCAAATCCGATCAGGTCATCAATTCCTAGACGGCTTTCAGGAAACTTACGAATGGTAAGACTTGGGCCTACTAAGGATAAAGGAGGAATTATGGCATTTACACGGCTTCCATCCTCTAAACGGGCATCTACCATAGGGCTGCTTTCATCTATTCTTCGTCCTAAGGGAGCAACAATCTTCTCGATTACCTGCAACACATGATCATTATCTCGAAATTGGGCTTCACTTTTTAGTATTTGTCCTTTCTTTTCTACATATATTTGAAAAGGACCGTTGACCATGACCTCCGAAACATCTTTATCATTTAATAAGGAAGTAATGGGTCCATATCCAGTTAGTTCATCAATTACACGTTTCACTGCTTGCTGCTTTGCTTCGAACGTCAACCGTTCCCCTTCATTCTCAAAAAAGCGTTCTGCAATCCCTGGAATAACCTCCATTAGTTTCTCATCAGAAACATCAGCACCTATATTTAATTCATCCATCACGTATTTATGAAGTTTTACAAATATGGGTAATTCTTGACGATAAGGAAGGATTACTTTCCCCTCATTTTTGTTAAAGCTTTGTTTCTTATCTTGATCTGTTATATTCTTTTCATTGAGGCGTTTTAATAGTGACAATGAAACCCTCCCCTTTACTTATTTATTCCTACTAAATAAACGTTTGAGTAACTTGTTATTTCGTGAATTGGCCTCTTCATTATCTGTTACCTTAAGTGACAATTGCTCAATTCCTCTAGCCACATGTGATTTAGGGTGTGTTAATACAAAGGGATTTCCTTGATTCAATGAGATAACTACCACTTTATAATCACTTGGAATTCTTGAATATATATTCATTCCAAGAATTTTTTCAACCGTATCAATGTCCATATCATCCATTGGCGTATCCCGATTTAAAACAACTTTAATTCTGTCTTTTAACCCTAATAACTCAAGGGTATCTATGGCGATCTTTCCATTCTTAATGGTTGGTAAATCCATAGATGTAATAAGTAAAATAGTGTCAGACCGCTCAATAGCAACAAGGGATGTTTCTATTAAGGCTGGAGGAGTATCCACTAAGATAATGTCGAAGTTCCTTTGTAAATTCTCTAATAAATAGGCAACACTTTCGCCAGTAACAATATCTGCAAATTCTGGAAGAGTTGGTGCAGGCATAATTTCAATGCCTGTTGAATGCTTTGTCATAAAGCTTGAAACATCCTCACGCCCCACCTCATAAGCTTCTTTTATCCAATCATAAATTGTTTTTTTCGGGTGGATGTCTAATGAAATGGAAACATCCCCAAACTGAAGATCTAAATCAACAATTGCTACTTTGTAATTTTGCTTAGCTAAGGAAACAGCTAAGTTGACACTGATGGTCGTTTTCCCCACGCCACCCTTCGTACTGCAAACAGTAATGATTTTTCCGTCTGCCACTTCTTCCGGTTCTACTGGTACTTTCTCCAGCTTATACTCAATGACATTTATTGCTTTTTGTGCAGCTTGATTCCTTTCGTCTTCTTTTAACTGTGATTGAATAATGTCCACTGCTCCCACATACATGGCACTTTTATAATCTACTTCTGTACTGATTAAGATAATTGCAGTATGGGGAAAAGTGAAGGTGATCTCGCCACATAAATCATAAATATTGTAATCAGAACCTTCATGAAGAAAAATCACAGAGGGTTCTTTTGCATTTAATTCTTTTTTTAAGTTTTTTTCAGTAGAGAAATATTTTAATGAACTCCCCATTTTCCTTACGGTTACTTTCAATGGTTCTATGACGCTTTCATTTTCAGACAACACGTACCACTTTAGTTTCATATTGGGCTACTCCCCTTCTTGAAGCTGCTCAATCCTTACCTTCTCATTAGGGCCGATATGGTTATCATCAGCTCCCCTTAAAATGAAGACAACAAGTCCGTTTTCCGATGCAAGGGACAAGGTTGCACCGTCTACAGGAGTTACTTCCAAAGTGACTGTCCGATATGAAGTAACTTCTTCAACAACCGTTTGAGGACTTCCTACAGAAAGAACCCTAATATTTTGTAAAAGAATTTGTGTCATTGGTGTTCCCGCTTCTGTAGGTAGGTGAGAAATAACATCTACATAATCTCCAGGTCGTATAAAACCAGAAACTCCCTGTACTTCATCCACTGTTATGGATATGGCACGATAACCTTCTGAGATATCTAATAAGGTCGAGTGATCTTCTTCCTCTATTTCCTCTTCTTCTAAAAGGGTACCTTCATCCATATCAGCCATTTCTTCCTCAGCGTTAGAAATAAACAACATCAATAACGCCGCTGTTAAGACACCAAAAATGATGGAAATGACCGAAACCTTTTTCATGTTCATTATCATTTTCTTCCTTTACAACAAATTTTACTCCACTAATTTATAAGCATAGGCACCATAAGGGTTTAGTTCTGGGGCGAAATCACCAGAAAATGAATATCGAATAAATCTTCCTGTAATGGGTGCTCCTTCATTAGCCCTTCCAACATCCTCGATAAAAAAGGATCCAAACCCGACTATTTGTACCCTGCTGAAATCATTTGGTACCATTTCTTTAAATATAGGTATTATTCCAACGAGGGGGCAGTTGTCAGGATGGTCTTTATAAGTTGGCGTTTTACCAGCTCTATGATAGGGACATTCCTTTTTCCTTGCATCAATGGCTCGAAAGGTTGGGTTTGCCACTGTCCCACTTCGTGTTAGTATTACATCACCAATGGATAAGACTCCTGCGAAACCTCTCGTTAAATCCCTTTCATAATCGGAGGCACCGCCCCCACTTAGCTCCAGAGCACCAAAGGTTCCAGCCTCTTGACTTCCTGGACCTACCCTTAATGTAACCCGTTCTCCAAATGTAAACATCTGATTACCGTAGGCCCCTAGAGGTAAAGCTCCTTTTACTCCAGTTAAGGAACCTACACGTCCTTTTGCTGAAGCAGTAACTATTTGATCCGAAAATCCTAACGCCCTCGCAAAGGTAAAGGAAACATTTCGTTTTGCAGTAGCAGCAAGAATGGTTCCATTTTCTCTAATGGAAAAAGCCACTTCATTTTCTTTTAAATCATTTGCAAGGGCTACATTGGAAGCTGCAGACAATGCCCTTTCTGGTAGATCTGGCAGGTTTTGCATCCCTGCAAGTACAGCAAGATCCACTCCCTTTTGGAGTCTTGATTTCTCTAAATATAACGAACCAGCATCCACTACTAAAGCTAGTAAACCTATTACTACTGTCATGTAAAAGGCAACTAAAACGATGACTGCTCCTCGTTCATTTTTTATCAGTTTTTTCATGTCTATTCAATCCTTGCTACGGTTTTATTATTAATAACGATTGGATTAGGTAAAACTGAAGATGCAAATGGTGTAAATGTTTGCAGACTATACGTTAAATGGATGGTACCGTTCGTTCCCCTTCTTCTTTCTGTAGCGCTAGGAGTTACGTTTATGGAAATCTTAGACGGGTCAAGCCCTACCGATTGACTGCGAACGATAGCTACAATATCCGCATCCTGCCCCCCAACACTCATGACCCTTGCCGCTTCGCGGCCAGCATGATTTAATGCTAAATTGGCGTGAAATATTCGTCCGAAGTCAATAATACCGAAAAGTAAAATAAGGAGAAGAACAAGGGAGATTGCAAGCTCCACCGTTCCTTGCCCTTTCTCCGACCTTATAAATTTCATTTACGATCCCCCCAGTATATAGGCGCAAAGGGTACCGATAAATATGGCCACTCCATAGGGGAAAGCATGGTGAAGCTCTTTATCGTCCATGTGATTTATTGATTTAAAAGTAAGTGCATTTTTTATTCTCATGATTAAATCTTTAGACCGTTTTCTCATTAGGATGATAAGTAAAGCCATAATTCCCCCAGCAATACATGTATATAAAAAGGTAGCAAATACAAACCCTGTCCCAGTTAATGCGCCAATGGCTGCAAGTAATTTCACATCTCCTGCACCCATACCACCTAATGCAAATGGAATAATAAGGAGTAACATTCCTACAACAAATCCAATTCCGCTAAATAAAAATCCTTCCCATCCATTTATCCATGTATGATAAGTAAGTCCAAAAAGGATGGCTGGAAATGTAATGACATTATAAATTTTCCGATACATTAAATCAGTTATAAGACTGATTAGTAAAACAATGGCAAGGACCACATTTATCATCCAACCACTCCCCTTTGTTGATTACTAGTACACTTATCGTTTAACAGTTCCACCATTTTTATCAAAAAATAAGCTCTACTTCTCATGGCATAGATGAAAAGAAGAGCTTGATTCGAATATTTATTCTGTTTTTATTTATTTAGATTAATTACCTTTAGGGTTTGTAAATGATCCTGTAATGTTATCAAAAATAGCTTTTACTTCGTCACCAAGTAAAGCAAGTGCTCCCACGGCTACTACTGCGATTAATCCTAGGATTAATCCGTATTCTGTCATCCCTTGACCTTCTTCACCGCGTACTAATTTCGTAAATAAATTTTTCATCTATTATATCCACCCTTTTTTATATTTTTTGATCGTCGATTACTGTGTTAAAAAAGTAAATATAATTGCGAAAGAATTTATTTTGTTTTTCGTAATCGCCTCACAAGAAGAATAATATCACCCCCTCAAATGTAAAACTACAGGGAGTTAATGGATAAAAAGGAAGGAATGTTAACAATATGGAAATTACAAAAAGAGAAAAGGTAGTAAAAACGCCAATTTCTATTCAAATAGCAAATTCATTTGGAAAAAGATTCCTTGGATTAATGTTTAGAAAAGCACCTTTAATGAATGAAGGTTTACTTTTGAAGCCTTGTAATTCCATTCATATGTTTTTTATGTTTATTTCGATTGATGTGGTCTTCTTGGACAAGGAATATCAAGTCATTAGAGTAGTCCCTAACGTAAAACCTTGGACGGTAATCTTCCCTGTAAAAAATGCCGTTTCCTGTTTAGAGCTTCCAATAGGAACTATCTCCACTTATGAAATTGCTGTTGGAGATAAAATAAATACAGAGTAAAAACTTTCTTTATATATAATCTTAGATAGTAGTAATTTTTTACTGTAAATAGAACACTATAAAAGACATAGATTAAAATAATTTCGGGAGTGAAAATATGAGGCCGCGATTTATTGCAATCATTATAGCCATTTGTTTCCTACTTATTTCCTGTCAACAACAAAACACTCAAGACGACTTCCGTGGATTAGAGACAAATGATAGAAATGGCAATTCGACAGAGGAGATCAATACAGGTGAAGTGGCTGATTTAGAAGAAGTGCCAACTCAAGAACAAGATACCCCTCCTTCACCTGAAGATGAAAAGGAAGAAGAAAAACTCGATGAGAATGTTAAGGATGATATAGAAAAAGAAACGGAGGAAGATGTTGAAACAGAGTTAGAAGAGTTAGACGAAGAAACACCGGTTGAATTTGTTAACATTCCTTTTACAACCGATGAATTTATAGGGCGCTGGAATGCCATATCCGATTCTTTTACTTTTGAGAATTACATATCCACCTTTACTTTTACAGAAACAGAAAACGATCAATACTACGAAACAGATTTAAATCATTCCCTTTTAAGAGTTTACGTTTCATCGCCAGAACAAGCTTATCAGATAGAAATCATAGGTAAAGGAAACACTGATCAACACAGGTTTTCCATGGTTACAAGTTGGTGGCAGCTACTGCTGATGATGAACAACTCTTTAGAAACCCATGAGGTAGATATGATTTTAAATGACTTCCATATTGGGGCTAATGCTGACCTCTCAAACGTGGTTACAAAACCATTAGAAATAAATAATCAAGTGTTCGAAGTGGTCCGGACAGACAACAGCTACACACTTAAACTATCTTTTATTGAATAAGTCACAATAAGAACAACAAGGAAGGTTTACTATGAAATTATTAAGAAAAACAAGTCTCATTGTGATTTTTATCGCGTTTTTGACAATAGGAGCATACCAGTTTTCAGCACAAACAGAAAAGTTCAATATGTCTTATATCTTTTTCGGAAACCCCAGTACGTATATTCAGCAAGTAGATGATACTAAAGGAAGTTTGTATGTTGCTTCCCCAAATTATTTTGACATTAATAAAAATGGAGATTTAGAAATTATAGAATGGAGAATCAATACTTCCTTTATTAATGAGATGCACCGTCGAGGAAAAAAAGTCGTCCCATTCCTTGCGAATCATTGGGATATAACTGCAGGGGTCAATGGTTTGGAAAAAAGGGATAAGTTAGCAAGGGATATAGCTGCCGCTATTGAAAGATATAATTTAGATGGGGTAAATGTGGATATTGAAGGTGTTCCTAGGTCAGGAAATCATTCTGGAGTTACACGAAATTATCGTGATGAACATACGGATCTTATTCGACTTTTAAGGCAATATATCCCTAAGCATAAGGAAGTATCTGTGGCTGTGGCTGGGAATCCGAATGGTTGGACTACCGGTTGGCATGGATTTTACGACTATAAAGGCATGGCCCAGCATGCCGATTATTTAATGATTATGGCTTATGACGAATCATGGGCTAGTCCCGATAGTCCCATTGGACCTGTTTCCAGTTTATCTTTCTTTGAAAGAAGCCTTCAATTTGCCATAAATGAAGGGGTTCCTAAAAACAAAATTGTCAATGGCCTTCCATTTTACGGACGAATATGGAAGTTAGACGGCCCTACATTAGAAGGGAGAAATATAACGGGTCAAGGATTATCCAGTAGAAGGGTAGCACCGTTAGTAAGACAATTTAATGGTCGGGTTCATTTTGACAATCGATCCCAAACACCTTATGCCACGTTCACCATTCCCTCAGGACAGGAAGCTTTCTTAGGTACGACAAAATTAACCCGAGGAGAGTACGTGATTTGGTATGAAAATGAACGGTCCATAAAGGCAAAACTACAATTGATCCCAAAGTACGGTATTAAAGGAACGGGCTCCTGGGCCTTAACACATGAAACACCGGACACTTGGAATTATTATACGTTATGGTTAAACGGAAGGTACTTTACAGACGTACCGCATAATCATTGGGGTGCAAGCAATATTATGGCTGTAGCCAATCGTGGTTGGATGGGTGGTACAAGCTCCACTACTTTTTCTCCGGCAATGGATTTAACGAGGGCACAAGGAGCCGTCATTTTAGTTAGGGCTCTGGGGCTTACTGACTCCACTTCTCAATCCAACGTCTTTACCGACACTAGAGATCATTGGGCAAGGAGAGAAATTGAAATAGCCAGAGCCCATGGGATTGTAAGTGGTATTGGAAACAATCGATTCGGTCCAGAGGATCCTTTAACAAGAGAGCAGTTAGCAGCCATATTACAAAATATTTTTAAATTTGACTTCAATAGGCCCTCTAGAAGCCCATTTCCAGATATTTCGCCAAATGACTGGTCCTATGGCTCTATTTTAGCTATTCAACAAAAGGGATATCTTTCTGGATTTGAGGATGGAACTTTTAGACCAAGAAGCAGATCTACACGTGCACAAATGGCAGCACTAATGCATCGGATGGCTGCTGAATTTGAAAACTATAAGTAGAGGGGTTTGGTGGTGGTGAAATGAAACGCATTAGAGCAATCTTCTTACTCCTCCTTATTATGATTGTCTTAACATCCTGTTTTAGGGAAAATCAAGATAATAATTTTGAAGCCCAGCAATTAGAAGAAGAGAGTCCCCTTGAAGAAATAGAAGAAGATATGGAAGAGAATGAACCAGATGAGTATGAGAGAAAAGGGGATACTGTTCAGGAGGAAGTAGAGGATGTAGAAGAGGAAGGAGAGAATTTAGCCGAGGAAACTCTCGACGAAATTGTTAAAGCGGAATATAATATTCCCGACGAATATAGACGATATATCATTGTTTTCGAAGCTGACTCCAGATGGGACAAGGCTGTTATTGAGCAGTATAACGGAGTGATTATTAATGAAGCGGAAACGGTAAAAATGGTTTCTGCCTACCTTCCAGAACATTTAATAAATAGAATTCGCGAACATCCGAAAGTTCTATCTATAGAACCAGATCAACTAGTGGTTATTGAGGAGGTAAACTGGGGTTACGATAGGGTCCGGACCTACCGAGCACATAATGGAGGTTTGACGGGGAAAGGGGTAAAGATAGCTGTCATTGATAGTGGCATCTTCCCCCATTTTTCATTGTCCATTGCAGGAGGAGCTTCCTTTGTTAATTATACAACTTCCTATGTTGACGACAATGGTCATGGTACCCATGTAGCGGGAATTATTGGTGCCAATGCATTAAGTCATGGATTACTAGGGATTGCACCTGAGGCGTCCATTTATGCCTTAAAAACTTTACATCAAAATGGAAGTGGTTTTTTATCAGACACTATCGCAGCCATTGATTGGTCCATTGCTAATAAAATGGACATTATCAACTTAAGCTTAGGAATGGAACGGGATTCTTTTGCTTTAAAGAATGCGGTTGATAAAGCATATGAAAATAATATATTAGTTGTTGCTTCTGCAGGTAATTTTGGTACGCGTGAAGGGTCCGGTGATACGACGGCCTACCCTGCTAAGTACCCTTCCACTATTGCTGTTGCTGCAACAGATCAAAACAATAATCGTGCACCTTTCTCTTCCACCGGACCCACTGTGGAGATTAGTGCTCCAGGGAGTAATATTTACAGCACAACCCTTAATCATCAATTCACTACTGCCAACGGTACAAGCGCTGCTGCCCCGTACGTAAGTGGTGTATTAGCATTAATTAAAGAGGGATTCCCACATTTAAATGCACGGGCTATCCGAAATAAATTGCAAAGAGAAGTTATGGACTTAGGAACTATTGGAAGAGATTCCTGGTTTGGCTATGGTTTAGTACAAGCACCAAAGTATTTTAGAGACATTAGAGGACATTGGGCATTACATGATATTTTAAGGGTAAATAACTTTGGGTGGATGAGAGGTACTGGAAATGATAACTTCTCACCTGAACAGAACCTTACTCGTGCACAAGGAGCTGTAGTACTAGTGAGAGCCCTTGGTTTAAGAAGGTTATCCAATAACCCCTCCCCATTTGTGGACATTAACCATTGGGCAAAAAATGAAATGGAAATTATTCACCAGCACAATCTGATGCGTGGTACAACAACGACTACATTTTCTCCGGAAACACCTATGACACGGGAACAGATGGCTGTCATTCTTGCTCGAGCATTAGAACTAAATCGAACATCGGAAATGAATAATCCTTTCCGTGATGTGAGGGAAGGACATTGGGCAACAAACGACATTATCGCTACAACACATCACCGAATTTTCGGTGGACTCACTCCTAATACATTTGGGGGATCGAATATTATTAATAGAGCTCAAATGGCTGCTTTAATGAGTAGGATTTCTAATCAACTAGAGCTAACATCGTAATTAAAAAAGGTTACTCGCAGAAAGACTTAACTTCCTATGAGTAACCTCTTTTTTTATTCTTTCGCTTCGCTGATTTGATGTTCTAATTTTTCGATTAAATCGGATGAGTACTGAACAAAGTCAGGATCCAATTGATGCTGCGTTGCCATATTTAACTGTGCTTTAGCATCTTCAAGCGCCTTGGTGGCAGTTTCTAATTGTTCAGGATCCATATTCATTGTCGCATTTCCAACTGTTTTCTGTGCTGCTTTAATAGCCATTTCAATTTGGTGGATATCATCAAATGGTTCAGACATAAAATAACCTCCTAAAAACTGTTGTTAATGTTCATCGTTTCTTTAAGCTATAACAAACTTTAACTTGTGCCACCTAACATCTCTTGTACTCTGTCCTGATTCTCTTCAATCCATTCACGGGCAAGCTCTTCTTCACTCATACCTTCATCATATTTAACAATCATTTCTTCTACATCATTAATAGGGATACTCCAGTTAGAGAAGAAATTATATACTTCAGGTGCCCTTTCATCCAATCCGCTTGTTGTTAAGATGTGTACTTGTGATGTTGGGTGAAACTCTTCTTCATCTTCTTCTAGAACACGTAAGTCCCAATCCGCAAACATAGGGTGTGGTCTCCAACCTAAAAATAAAACTGGTTCCTCATTAGAAATATGTCTTCTTGCTTCCGTAAGCATCCCAGGTTCACTGGAGGCAACATATGTGAGATCTAAATCATACGCCTCAATCATTGCTCGACCAGAATCGGTCATACCAGCACCTTCTTCAATCCCAAAAATTTGATTGTCAAACAGGTGCTCGTTTCCTCTTATATCACTGACTGTTTGAATACTTTCGTCTACATAGTCAGGAATTACCCATCCCATTTCTCCTTCCGTATAACTCACTGCCACATCATCAATATTTTCACCATAACGCTCCATAAAATTCGCATGCATATCAGGGAGCCATGCATCCATAAACACATCTATATCCCCACGGTGAAGTCCTGTAAATACCATCCCTGGATCTGCAGGTTGTAATTCAACCGTATATCCTAAATCTTCTAGAATTTCTTTCGCAATATAGGTTGGAGGAATGGTTGATGTCCAGTTCGTTAATCCCATCGTAATAGTAATATCCCGATTTACATCCCCATCTGTTGTATCGGTCGTTCCACCGCCATCGGTTGGCGGGCCGCATGCAACGATACCAATTAACAAAATGATTGAAAAAAAGAAGCTAATGCGTTTTTTCATTTAAATGTATTCTCCTTTCAAATTTTTAGTTTTAAGAATTCTTCGGGTTTAATCCTTGAGTAATGCGATCTAATATAATCGCAATAACTACAATACCTAAACCACCAATTAATCCTAGACCAACGTTTACCCTTGAAATTCCTGCTAACACAATATTGCCTAACCCTGGTGCTCCTATCATAGAAGCAATAACTGCCATAGATAAGGCAAGCATAATTGTTTGGTTAATCCCAGCCATCATTGTAGGGATAGCTAAAGGAAATTGAACTTTAGCAAGCATTTGCCAAGAAGTAGCGCCAAAAGCCCGCGCCGCTTCTACTACATCCTCTGGAACTTGTTTAATACCTAACGTAGTTAGACGGACACATGGAGGTGTAGCAAACACAAAGGTGGATATAACGGCTGGAACTCCACCAAGTCCAAATAACAATATGGCGGGTATCAAATAGACGAAACTAGGTAGTGTTTGCATAAAGTCAAGAATCGGTCGTACAACTTGATTTACCCCATTGGATTTCGCACTCCAAATCCCTATAGGTATCCCTATAAGTATCGATAACAATGTTGCAACAATAACAATGGATAATGTTTGCATTCCATCAACCCATAAGTCTACAGAGCCTAAATATAATAAACCCACGAGTGTAAATATAGCTACGCCCCGACCAGCAAATTTCCAAGCTAAAGCGATTAAGATAATGGTGAATAGTTCAGGTGGAAGTAATAACAGTAAATAAACCACCCAATCTAATATCAATGCTATAGGAACACTTAATGCATCAAAAAATCCTCCTAAAGTTGGAATTAACCAAAAATCAACAAAGTTATTTGTCCATTCTTCAAGTGGTAAGTAAAAATAATTCACGCTTGGTCACCCCCTGCTTCAATTGGTGAATGATCGGCTGACAATGTTTCCTCATCACTTTCGGGATCCGTATATTCTCCTTTTCCTAATACAAGACCTGACAATATGGAAACACGGACAATAATTCCAACTAGCTTTTCATTTCTTACAACAGCAATCGGGTATTTAGTTTCAGCAGCAATACCTATTAAATCAGTAAGGGGCGTATCAGGACTTGTATGATGGAAATCATTTATGAGAACGTCTTCCACCCATTTATTTTTATTTATTGCTTCCACAGCATCATCAATAGTTAAAAGCCCCTTCAACTTCCCACCCTTTTCCACTACAAAAATACTGGAAATCCCTTTATCTTGCATACGCCGAACAGCTACCCGAGGACCATCTTTAAATGTAGTTACAACATCAGGTTTGATCATCACATTTTCAGCAACCAATACCTTAGAACGGTCAACATCTTCTACGAAATTGGAGACATACTCATTAGCTGGGTTACGCATAATTTCTTCTGATGTTCCAATTTGAACTATTACCCCATCTTTCATGATGGCAATTCGGTCTCCCAGTTTAAGGGCTTCATCTAAATCATGAGTAATAAATATAATCGTTTTCTTCCACTCTTCCTGAAGGGTCAGGAGTTCATCTTGCATGTCTTTTCGAATTAAAGGATCTAAAGCACTAAAGGCTTCATCCATAAGTAAAATATCTGTGTCTGAAGCTAAGGCACGTGCTAGTCCAACCCGTTGCTGCATTCCACCACTTAGCTGATCGGGATAACTGGCTTCATAACCGCCTAGCCCTACTGCCTCGATTGCTTTCTTAGCACTCTCCGCTCTTTTATTAGGATCTATCCCCTGTATTTCTAGACCAAACTCAACATTTTGCTGAATGGTACGATGGGGTAGGAGGGCAAATTTCTGAAATACCATCCCTAACTTTTTCCTGCGTACAGTTAGCAGGTCTTCTTTATTCATCTTAGAAATATCTTTACCATCAATGTTAATAACACCATCCGTAGGCTCAATTAGGCGATTAATTAGTCGAATTAACGTTGACTTACCACTTCCGGAAAGGCCCATAATAACAAAAAATTCTCCTTCGTTTACATCAAAGGTTGCTCGATTGACACCAACGGTCATCCCCGTTTCACGAAGAATTTCGTCTTTCGACTTCCCTGCTTTTAACAAATCTGCACCTTTTTTTGGATGAGAACCGAATACTTTCGTCAGATTTTTAACCTCAATTTTTTTCATTGCTGAACCCCTCTTTTACAGGCTTCTAGACGTTTTTCCATCTGAATGTTTGAAGTCCCTCATTTTCATATGCTTACTATTTGCATATGGAGTAATTCCATACATTTTGGTCATAAAAATATTGAGCTTTACCAATTAATTCAGAACATTTGACCTCGAGGGAGTAGGCGCTGAAGCTAGACAAATATTCGTACACAGTTATCCTATTCAGAATAAGATATAATTTCCGATTCATAAAAAAACTCACCACAGAATGTGATGAGTTTAATAAATTATTTCTTATTATTTTTAGGAGGGCGTTTACCCCAATACTGGTAAAAGTCCGTTCGAATATTTCCATTATATAATTTTCTTTTCTTCGTTGCTTTTGCACCATAAACTTTTTCAAAGTTCTCATAAGAAGTAATAATATACACAGACCATGTTTCTAACGGAAGAAAAGTTCGCCCCATTTCACGGTATAGGTTTTCCACATAAGGGCGCTCCTTCATTCTTTCACCATAAGGTGGATTTCCAACAACGACTCCATACTCTTCTTTCGTTGTAAAATCCTTAACCTGCATCTGTTTATACTTTATTTGATCAGGGAATCCTGCTTCTGTCGCATTATGGGAAGCCAATTCAATCATTTTATGGTCTATATCTGACCCTATTATATTTAATGGTTGATCGTATTTTGCTAAATCTTCAGCTTCCTGAAGGGCAAGGTTATACCAATCTTCTCTATACCATGCCCATTTTTCAAAGGCAAACTCTCGATTTACACCCGGTGCAATGTTTTGCCCAATTAAGGCTGCCTCAATCGGTAAGGTTCCAGAACCGCAAAATGGGTCCACAAATGGTTTATCTGGATTCCAATTTGTCAATTTAATTAAAGCAGCTGCTAACGTTTCTTTTAATGGTGCTTCATTATGTAAATAGCGGTAGCCCCTTTTATGTAACCCCGTACCACTTGTATCAATGGTTAAGGACACCACGTCTTTAAGAATAGCGACCTCAATTCGCTGCAAAGGCCCATTTTCGTCAAACCATTCAATATGGTAGCTTTCCTTTAAACTCTCCACCACAGCCTTTTTCACAATAGCTTGACAATCAGGTACACTGTATAATGTTGATTTAACTGATTTCCCAATGACGGGGAATTCCGCATCTTTAGATATGTATTCAGACCAAGGTAATGCTTTTGTTTGTTCAAATAATTCTTCAAAACTTCGAGCTTCAAATTCCCCCACAAGGAGCTTTACGCGATCCGCTGTCCGAAGCCATAAATTAGCACGGGCAATCCCTGAAGGGTCCGCTTCAAAAATAACCTTTCCGTTCTCTACTTTCACATCTGTATACCCTAGTCCTCGTACTTCATCCGCTACAATCGATTCTAAGCCCATCGCAGCCGTTGCAATTAACGTAACTGATTCCATGTAACTCACCCTTTCCGTTTACTAGTATGTCCTATATATCTTAAGAGTTCAATGATTTTTATTTATGTATTACCATTCATTATTGTTGTCATTTCATGAACATATACGTGAGGCTTTTTGTTTTTCTAATACAAATTAACCGAAGATGCTACCCTGAAAATAGGTGGCACAAAAGATCGCACTTTATCTTTTGTGCCACAGAAGCAATGAGCGAAGCCGCCGCAATTTTTACAAAGGTATCTATGAGCGCTCTTCTCATAGATACCGTGTGGCGAGCGGAGCCATTGCCGGCACTTTTCATAATCCATGGGGCAAATTTTTACTTGTGTCGAGGTCTACCCTGAAATTATAAATCTGGTTGTCATTCCCTACGGTCCACTCCCTTTCCGCGGACGACCTGTCAAGCCCCCACGGGCTTTGCCCTGTGTGGTCTTGGCTTGCTCGTTCTTCCGCAGGAGTGTCGTGGACCTTCGCTCATTCCAATACAGACTAAAATTTTCATTCTCCATGGTGCAAAATTTCACTTGTATGGAGGAGGTTCTACACTGATAATTCAAATCCTGTACTTTCCAAAGGATTGCGTTTCTTGTTCCCCTACTCCTTTGCATTTAATACGGATACGAAACACTAAATAAAAACTCCACAATCTATATGATTGTGGAGTTATTCATAATTTTATAGTTTTCTTGACGCCATTCATGTTTTGTAAGCCATGTTCTGTACTTCCGTACTGCAAGCGGGTGTCACCCCTCGTACAAGAAGCAGTAATCATCTGTCTACAGACAAAGCTGTCTGTTCCCCATTCCGTTTAGTTCCTTCTTGGGGATGCCCCTACCTAATTTTGGGTTTCTCGCTCGTGGGGTTTACCTCGTTCCACCCTGCCCATTTCTAGACAGACTCCGTCACTGTGGCACTTTCAAGGTATTCACACCATATGCAACTAAAAGCGGCACTTAGGTGTTTTCCCTGCCGTTAGCCCAGTAAAAACCAGGCTACCCTAGCTTATGACTTCGCTAGGCACGAACACTACAGTCATCTCAGACTGTGCGAGCATGGACTTTCCTCTACAACAAAGTTGCAGCGATTACTCAAACATAAATGGTTGTCTTTAAGCGACAAATGTAATTGTAACACGTAGTATAACATAAGATCAATCGTTAAATTTTTCCATTGAAAGTCTTATAGCTTTTTTAGCTAATTGATCCGCTTCTTTGTTTTGTTTACTTGGTATCCATTTAACAAAAACATAATCGAAATCCTTTTCCATCATGTGGAGAGCTTTCTCCAACAATACTCGAAATTGTTCTTTTTTTGCGTATTCCTTTTCTAATGCACTATTTAAAATTTGTGAATCAGTGCGAACAGATATAATTCGAAACTGTTGCTCCTTGCAAATAGCTAATGCCTCAAGGAGTGCATGAAACTCTGCCTCATGATTCGACATTGCTGGTAAGGGAATCGCCTTTCTAATTAATGAACCATTATTATTAATAAATACACCAGCACCAGAGGGGCCAGGGTCACCTGCACTCCCCCCATCAATGTATACTTCTATCAATAGCTATTTCTCCTTTGTAATTGTGGCTGGTTTCCAACACTTTAACTTTCTACCAGTATTAATCTATTTTTCTTTCATTCGTGCAGTTTGCTGCCAAATACGTGCTTCTCTAAATTGGACAGCCTTCTTAATATATCATAGTTCGTATTGCCTGTTTGCTGCTGTGGTTGCTGCCTTTTGGAATGCTCCGTAAGAGTAACCGCTTCTTTCTTAAGGCGCTCCACTTCCTTTTCCAGCCAGTCAATACGATGTTCAAATGCATCATAATCCTTAATAATTTGATCTAAAAACTGATCCACTTCCTCTTGGCTGTATCCACGTAGGCCTGTCTTAAAATCTTTCTCTAATATATCTTTTTGAGTTAAACGGGAAATTCGTTTTTGCGCCACAACATTCACCTCTATTAATCCTTATGATCATTGTTTATATTTTTTCAAAAAGCCAACAAAATGTCAATTCCAACTATCTTCCTGCTGCAAATCTCGTATAACTTCTTCAATCTCATCTGGAGTTAAATAGATAATAGGATAATCCACCGCCTCCGCCTTTTTTCTAGCATACGATAAATAATATGTAGGAGACCCTTCCGTATATTCATCAAAAAGAACAAGAAATGCATTACTTTTATCGATAATAAATTGGTTCTTCAGTTTAAGCTGAGAAGGATCAGAATACTCCCGCTTTGTTATATAGTCGGTGTAATCACTTTTACTCCAAATTTGCAAATACAATTCTTTTATGGGATCACTCCAGCGCTCTTCTTGATTATAAAAAGGTGCAAATGTTGCAAGCTGTAACTGTGGAAAATCCCTTTTCAATTCCAATGCCGCCTCCGCAGCCCATAACTCTACACCAGGTTGGCCGCTAGTGATTATCCACTGGATATCGTAAGACTCCATTAATTGCTGCAGTTTTCTTTTTATGGCATATTTTAAAAAGGGAAGATGATCATGTTTTTCGTTAAAAATACCTAATTCATGTGGTTTGTAGCCCGTAACCGCAATTACTTGATACAAGATCCTTCACCTCCACCTTTTATTGTTCCATTATTATTATACACGGAAATGGAAAAGGGACCAGTAAAAACTGGTCCGTAAACTTTATTAGAAGCCTCTAAATCCAGGACGCGGTCCATGTGCAGGAGGGCAAATGAACTCCTGGCAAGTTGTTTTGTGAACGTGAGCCTCTGTATGCGGGAAGTTGTGGAAATACTTCCAGTTGTGTCTGTGAACGTGTGTAGTATGGCTAGGGTGTACAACAGGAACAACATAATCAGTATCAGTTTGCGTTACAGCATGCCTTGTTGGCGTATATCTAGGGGGTAAATTCACTTGTCGTCTTGGTCCAAACATAATTAATTTCCTCCTTTATTTTTTATTCAATAACAAACTATGTTAAATTAGCCTTTCACGTACTAGTGAGATGACCTAATTTTGTCCCTAAATTTTAAAAAAGTTGATGGACTACCATAGTTTGGAGGAAAGTCATATAGACAAGAAAATGATTTTATAGTATAAATTATCTATATAAATCAGTTTTTATTGAAAAGTATAAAAGGTAAAACTGATTACTACAAAGAATAATATTAAAAATAATTTCGGCATTATCCTCTCCCTTTCTATTCTTAACAGCATTATATCAATATTAGTTTAAAAAGGTTTTCTTAAATTTTCAAGATGTGAATTGTTTCCTTTTTCAAAATTTTATCATGTTTCGCCAAAAAACCACATTTAAATACATTGAATTTTCTGAAAACCGTTACAAAACCTCGAAAAAACCCTTATTTTGCGCTTACCTGGGAAATACATAAGGTTTATATTCCTGGGTTTATGGGAAATAAAATTAAAGTAAAGGAGTGAGTATTCATGGTAAAAGTGACTGTCCCTGGATGGGATCAATTTGAAGTGGAAGAAGGAACAAAATTAGTTTTAGCTTTAGAAGATAATGGTGTGGATATTTTACACCGATGCGGCGGTAAAGCAAAATGTACAACATGTCGCGTGAAGGTAATTGATGGTGATTTTGGCCCATTAACAGAGATTGAAAAGGAAGCCTTCTCAAAGAAAGGTGTGGAGGAAGGCTATCGTTTATCCTGCCAAGTTCGGGTGAATGAGGATGTCACTGTAGACCCGAAACAGACTGTTGCTACAACTGGATTGGATGCAGGACCAAGGCCTGCAGAGTAAAAGGAATTGGAGTTTCTCAATTACATAAAGAGAAACTCTTCTTTTCCTATCCCACTATTTCATCATTTTTTTCTCTAATCGAAGAAGTCGTTTTTCAACATCTTGTACAATACGCTTAGAAGAAGCTGTCAATCTTGCCGACTTCTTTAGATTCCCCATCGCTTTTCTGCTAATCTCATAGGCAGCCTCTAAATCCTTCTCATGGTGTTCTGCTATTTTAGCAAGCTCGATCATTGCTTCTATTTTTGGCAATGTACCCACAGATATGCACTTTAGAAAAAGTTCTTTTGCTACCATCACATTGTTATCCTTTTTTTCAAGAACAGCTAATTTGAAGTATGCTTCCTCTCTCCCGTTCCCTCCGTTATCAATAGCTTTTATATAATGATCTTTCGCCATGTTAATTGCCTTTGTTTGTTCAAACCAATTTCCGATTTGCACATGCTCCATAGTAGACATTTTAACACCTTCTGAAAAAAATAAGCGTTTCGTTAAGATGACATATAAAGACACTAAAGAACGAACGTCCTGATCGTTATGTTCGATTATCCCTTTTAAATGATTGGGGTCCTTATCGTGGATATAATCGAAATAAAGAATGGGCGCCATACTTCCTGGAGTGTCAAGCCCCCTATTTATCCCTAACTTCTCCTTTTCCACAATGGATAAACGGCAGGAAGGGAGCTCATGCTTCCAAAGTCTCCGTGCTGCATGAAGTAAATCAATATGGCCAAAGGAAGGGAGTCTTGGAACTTGATTTCTTACAAAGGTATGCCTTGTTTTCACTTGCGGCCAATCAAAGGCCTTTCCATTATAACTAACAAGGTAATCGTCCTCTTGAAAATCTAAGAGAAATCGATACAAAAATGCAGCTTCTGATGAGGGGTCCTTTAATATGTGTTGAGTAATTTCAACCCCTTCTTCTACTATCCTTGCATAACCAATAAGGAAAATGGAATTCCCTGCTCCAGAAGATAATCCAGTTGTTTCCGTATCAAAGAAAAGCATTCGATTTAACGGAACTTCTTTAGAAGATAAAGGGTGATCAAGATCTGACTTCTTCCATAATTCCTTTACCTCAAAAAGCTCTTTTTGTAAATTTGTTTTCCCCATTCGATCAAAGGGTACGGTATAACGTTTTTCATAAGACAATTGATCCTCATAAACATAAGGTTTGAACCCTAGTTGGCTCCATTTTAATGTGAGTTCATCATCCGCAACCGTTTCCTCAACCTCGGGAGCTTGTTGTTGATTAGAAAACTTTGTTTCCTTTAAGCCCTTATCTAATTGTAGGTGACCTTTCATTCGATTCAACTTTGTTTTAATATTCATTAGATTTAACCCACCTTACAACGTCGTAGCTTTATGTTTAATAATAGAGTTTAGTGACGACAAAATAATTTTTTTCACAGAGACTTCCCTTTCGAAATCGGAGTAGGCACCCGCGATTCCAATACAGGAAGGACAGCCTTCCGAACATGTGCATCGGTCAATGAAATCAATTGCATCATGTAAAATCACATCGATTTGCTTATAAACAGTATCACTTAGTCCAATTCCTCCTGGATAACGGTCGTACAAAAATACAGTAGGCTTTTCCGAATGAATCGCCTTTACTTCAGGAACAGCATGCAGGTCATTTTTATCACACATGACCCGTACACAAGCAACGTGCTGCAATACATGGGCTAATCCCATAAGCATTTGTTCCACTACATCTTCCCTCATATTCGTTATTTCATCTGAAGAGAAGGATAAAGCGATACCGTTCGTATGCAGTTCTTGTTCAGGAAGATGAATTGGTCCTGAACCGATATTTTCAAAGGTTTCTAGCTTTAGCTTCTTAAAAATAGTAGCCATTGCCGTTACCATCATGTCTCCATACTCCAATAAACTTGTACCTAGCTGTTTTTCCTTATCAATATCTAGTACTTTAAGTTGCACAGCGAGATTGGCGTCGGTAAAATATTCTACATCCACTTCCCTAACATACGCCTTCTTTTCATCCCAATCTAAATACTCTACCTGATATTGAACCCCTTCGTGTAAATAAATGGCTTCATCGTGGAGGAGGGTCATAGCGCTGAAGGTATCCATTTCTCCAATGACACGATGCTTTTCCACATGAGATTGGTCTATAATTATCACATTTTCCTGTGCCGCCGAGCGAAGACTAATATTATGTGCTGGAAAGGCATCGTTCATCCAATACCATTTATTCCTTTGCTCATGGAGAACCCTCTCTTCTGCTAGATAGTAAAGAATTTCCTCTATTTCCGTACCGTCAAAGGTTTCTCCCCTCTCGAAGGGAAGTTCATAAGCTGCACATTTTAGATGATCAACAAGGATGATGAGGTTGTCCTTATTTAATCTTGCTGTTTCAGGAGAGCCTTCGAAGAAAAACTCCGGATGCTGGAATAGATATTGATCCAGGGGGTTGGAATTGGCGACCATAATAACGATAGACTCGTCCATCCTTCTTCCTGCCCTACCTGCCTGCTGCCAGCTAGAGGCTATGGAACCAGGATAACCATTCATGACGCAAACTTGTAATTGTCCAATATCTACACCAAGTTCCAGTGCATTCGTACTTACTACCCCTATCGTTTCTCCATTTCTAAGGTTTCGTTCGATTTCACGCCGTTGGTTAGGAAGATAACCGCCACGGTAGCCTCTGATGGATTTTCGGTTAAGATCCTTTTTAACGAGCTCTTGAAGGTGGCTTAAAATGATTTCCACACTGACCCGGCTCCTTGAGAAAACAATCGTTTGAATCTTTTCTTTAAGGAATGTTGCAGCAATTTCGTTAACCACTTTCGTGGATGATTTTCGAACGTTCAACTGCTTGTTTACAATAGGAGGGTTATAAAGAACAAAATGCTTCTTCCCTTTCGGTGCTCCATTATTATCTATTAATCTAGCTTTTTCCCCAATTAACTCTTCCGTAAGCTCCAATGGATTGGCAATAGTTGCTGATGTACAAATAAAAGTAGGGTTGCTCCCATAATACTTACATATACGCTTCAGTCTTCTTATAACATTGGCCACATGTGAGCCGAATACCCCTCTATACGTGTGGAGCTCATCGATGACCACTGTTTCTAAGTTCTCAAAGAGTGAAATCCATTTCGTATGGTGAGGAAGCACGGATGAATGCAGCATATCTGGGTTGGTAATAACAATGTGCCCTGCCTTGCGGACAACTTGCCTTATATTCGCAGGTGTATCTCCGTCATATGTATAGCTATTTATGTTTACATCCATATCATCGATAAATTCATTAATTTCACTCTTTTGGTCCTGTGCTAATGCTTTCGTTGGAAAAATATATAAGGCCCGTGAATTGGGACGGTTAATATGCCGTTGAATGACAGGGAGGTTGTAACAAAATGTTTTCCCTGAAGCAGTTGGGGTAACTGCTACAATGTTCTCGTTATTTAATACGGCTTCAAAGGCACTACTCTGATGGGTATAAAGCCCATGGATTTCCCTTTTCCCGAGTGCAGTCTTAATACGATTATCCATGTTTTTCGGGTATGGAACAATAGATGCAGGCTGCTCCTCTATTTCATGCCAATGGGTCACATTGGGGTCAGATTTTAACTGGGATATTAGTTCAGTTAATGATTTTTTACCAAACATAATCGATCGCCTCCAATGTTTCTATTATATCGAATATACGTTTGGCTGACAAAGGGAAAGTTAAGGAGATTTGTACATAGTTTACATAATATTATTATGGTAATTTAATAAGCGATATTGGAGTATTTTACTGCTATTATTTAGTAAATTGTGGCACAATAGTAGGAAAAGGGAGGAAATACATATGTCAGATCAAGTTATCAACTATTTAAAGGAAAATCGGGAACATTTACTAGGGAAACTATCGGAGTTTTTATCTATTCCAAGCATTAGTACGGATAGTTCCCATAACGAGGATGTCTTGAAAGCAGGTAATTTTGTTGTGGATTATTTAAAAGAAATTGGATTTAATAAGGTAGAATTGCAGAAAACGCCAGGACACCCCCTCGTTTACGGGGAATGGCTAGAGGCGGAAGGGGCTCCAACCGTTCTTTTTTACGGACATTATGATGTCCAGCCAGCTGATCCTTTAGAACTTTGGGAAAGTGACCCATTTAAAGCAGCGATCCGTAACGATAAAATATTTGCCCGTGGTGCAAGCGATGATAAGGGGCAAGTTTTTATGAATTTAGCTGTTTTTGAAGCATATATGAAAACCGAAGGCCGACTGCCAATCAATGTGAAAGTATGCATCGAAGGAGAAGAGGAAATTGGTAGTAAGCATTTAGGTGAAGTACTTCAACAACAAAAGGAAAAGTTTCAAGCGGATTTTGCTGTAATATCCGATTCAGGAATGGTGGAAGCTGGTCAACCGACCATTTTATACGGCCTGAAAGGTTTTACAGGTTTAGAGTTTACTGTAACCGGTCCGAACCGCGATTTACATTCCGGTATTTATGGAGGGGCAGCAAAAAATCCGGCCATGGCGTTATGTCACATGATTGCTTCCTTAAAAAATGAAGAGGAGCAGGTGACAGTACCTGGTTTTTACGATGGTGTGGAAGAACTACAAGAGGAAGAACGTCGGCTCATGAATGAATCCCCTGGGGAGAATTACACACAAACCATTGGCATCCCTGAAACTACACCGGAAAAGGGATATACAGCTAAAGAACATACAATGGCTCGACCAACACTTGAAATTAACGGAATGTACAGCGGCTATCAAGGTGAGGGAACAAAAACAATCATCCCATCTACTGCTACTGCCAAAATTACCTGCCGACTTGTACCTGGGCAAGATCCAGATGTAATTCAGCAGTTAATGGTAGATCACTTAGAAAAAGTAGCTCCTAAAGGAGTAAAATTGGATATTCATCGTTACCCATTATCTGCAAAGGCATATAAAATGGATCCATCTCACCCACTACTGAAAAAAGCTTCTACCAGTTATTCTGAAGCCTTTGGAAAAGAAGCCGTTTTCGTTCGACTAGGTGGCTCCATTCCTGTAGTTGAATTAATCGATCAGCTTTTCCAAATACCTGTAGTCTTATTAGGGTTCGGTACACCGGAAGATAACCTCCATTCTCCAAATGAGAGCTTCCCATTGGAGAGCTTTGACAAAGGCATGGAAGTACTCGCCTCCTATTATCGCAACGCAGCACAAGTTTAAACTTCGTTGATTTATAGACGACTTGGAGAAGTGGAGGGAGGCTGAAGCGTTGCCCGCGGAACGCGTCCGACTGGAGCATATACAAGCAAAACCATATTAGGCAAAGGTGAGACCCCACAGTGCGTTAGCACGAGGAGGCTCACCAGCCGCCCGCGGAAAGCGAAGTATATTTCCGAAGCGGGTAGATTGCACCTACATCTAGTTTGTTCGGATTTCTTATAAGTAAAAATACTTTTGTCCCAGCCTCTTTTAAAATAATTTCTCCCTTTTCAGATGTTATTGGAGTTTTCTCTATAAAGGGAATTGGCTTTTTTTATAATTTCTTTAAAATCAGCTTTTCCAGCCTCTCCACTCTTTGGAGTATAATACCAAAAATAATACGGTACCTTTTCTGGTGTTAAAAATATACTTAGGGGGTAACCACTTTGACCGGTTATAGCTTTGGATTTAGTCCAATAAATGGAATCAATATCTGGGTGTTCTTCTCGATCCAATTTAATGGAAACGAAAGACTTGTTTAATAACACTGCCACTTCCTCGTCCTCAAAGCTTTCACGATCCATTTCGTTACACCTCTGGCAATCGCTATAGCCCACAGATAGAAAAACTCCTTTCCCTTCCCTTCTTGCCTTTTCAAACGCCTCCTCTGACCACTCCATCCAGTTCACTGGATTCGTTTGAAGTAGTTTTAAATATGGACTCTTTGATTGGATTAGCCAGTTATAATCTACAGAATGGCGGTCCTCCTCTAAATATGATTGCATTTGTACCACTTCCTAATTGTAAATTAAAGCCTATTCTTAGAAATGATGACATCATTCATTTCTATAAATGGAATGCGCTATACACAATTAGTTTACCCATCATTTTAGCAATAAAAAAATTAATTACTCGTTTGTTACGGCTGCCTCTTCATTCCCCCCTATAAATAGAGGGAGGTATATATTAAATGTAGTTCCTTTTTTAAGAGTACTAGTCACTTCCACTTTTCCTTTGAACGATTCAATAATTCGAATTGCCGTTAGCATCCCGAGTCCAGTACCTTCCTCTTTTGTTGTATAATAAGGCTCACCTAAACGAGATAACTGAGCTTGGCTCATACCTTTGCCGCTGTCTTCTATTTTTATACTAAGTCTACCTTGCTCTCTTTTCGTTTCTATATATAAACTTCCTCCATTAGGCATTGCCTCAATACTGTTTTTTAAAATATTTAAGAGGCTTTGTTGAAGCACCTGCGATTCTCCTTGAATATAATGTGTGTCAATTTTTGTATTAAGTTGAATGGAATTCATATTTGCCATTGGTTCAATAATGGATATCGCCCGTTTAAGCTCTTCTTCAATATTCAGCACTTTTATATTTTCCGGTGCTGGTTTTGCAAAGGTTAAATAATTGATAATAATGTCATTTGCCCTATCGATTTCTTGAATAGATATTTCTATATATTCCTTTTGTTTCGGATCAGGGCAATCCTTTTTTAATAATTGTAGAAAACCTTTAACAACTGTAAGGGGATTTCTCACTTCATGGGATATGGATGCAGCGAGATGACTAACTACCTCCATTTTCTCCGATTTCACCATTTTTAATTGTAAAATGGAACTCTTAATATCCTCATTTCTCATATAGGAAACTACCAGCAAGGAGATTAAAGTAAACACTAGTAAACTCAATGAAATATTAATCAATAATGGAATGGGGACAATTTGAACCATAATACCTAAAACTAAATAAATAATAAAATAAATAACAGCTATTAAAAGTAATGACTTCGTTTTTAAAAATGTATGTTCGTTAATACTGTCTTTCTTATGAAAATAATGGGACACAGCAATTGGAATAATGAAATGTAGGGTTATTGTTATAATTATGTTGAATGTACTAAGATCACCTATGAAAAGATACCGGTATAGTATTGGAAGAATTGTTGCAATTAAACCTACCTTCCACCCGTAACAATATGTAGCAAAGATAATGGGAACTGCCCTTAAATCAAAGATTAAATTATTATATTTAAAGGGTATCATGATAACAAAAGTTGACATAATCCCAAAAAAAGCGGAATTTAATAAGAAACTATTTTTCTTCATCATTTTATTAAGAATGAAACGAATATACATAAACCCAATAATGACTAGGTTATTAATTAAAAATGTCAGTACCAATAGGTGCACCCCTTTTTTATGTCAATAGCCTTTATCCGTGAGGAAACTCCCAAGGATTTTTTGTTTCATAACTTATTCTATAAATATATATAAGAATTCCTTTATTTAAAAATAAAATAATACAATATTCAAGGCTACTTTACTTTAAACGTGTTTATAGAAGGGCTATAGGAACGTGATTGGCTGGATTTCTGCTTCAATCGCGCTCCTAAAATAGAGAGACTCTAAATACATATGTAAATTAGTTCTACTCACCCAAAATGTTGTAGAATACCATTCATTTTTCTAATTCTTTGATTTTATCTCGAATCCCTTCTAACTCTTCCCAAGATAAATTCCCTAAGGATTTAATAATTTCTTCTTCAATCTCTTTTCTATTGTTTTCACGATATTCATCCCACCATTCTCGTAGCCCTTCCGTATTATCAAGTAGGGACTCAATATCTATCTCCTCTACTTCGTCGTCTGAAAGGTAATTTAAAACAGTCGCTAATAAGCGATTTAGCTTAGTAACCTCATCTTCCTTTTCTCCTTCGATTAACTCTTTGACCTCTTCCTCTATATTGGTATTACTCTTTTGCGGCATCGTCCTTACCCCTTTCGAACGGTTTTCAATTAGTTTTTCCAGTAGTAACACTTATTAAAAGGAAAACCATTATACTTCTAACAAAAAAGCTGCCTCTATTTTAGAGACAGCATTTCAGTTTATTTTCCAACTGGACCACCGTATATATTTTTAACGATAAGTTTTAGTAGTAAAATTACGCCCATGAACAAAGTAATCGCTCCAAGGAAAGCTAATAATAAGTTTCCTGTGAATCCAAGAACGAAGAAACCAATAGAAGCGATGGCACCAATGATAAGTGCATATGGTAACTGAGTTAAAACGTGATCAATATGGTGACTTCCTGCTCCCGTTGAAGACAGAATCGTTGTATCAGAAATTGGAGAGCAGTGGTCACCGAAAATGGAGCCTGCTAGTACTGCTGCTAAAACAGGCAGTAATAAGCTTATATCCGTAGCTATTGCAATTTGTCCGGCAATTGGAAGCATAATACCAAATGTTCCCCATGATGTTCCTGTGGAGAACGCCATAAAGCCAGCTGTTATAAACAGAATAACAGGCAATAGTCCAAGGGAAATATTACTATTTTCAATTACATAAGCCAAGTATTCTCCTGTTCCAAGTTCGCCAATAATAGATCCGATTGTCCATGCAAAGATTAAAATATAAATCGCAGGCAGCATGGATTTGATACCAGCCCATAATCCAATTCCTAAATCATATACTGGTACCTTACGCATGAAGGCAAAGAAGATCGTAACTCCTAACGTAATTAATCCCCCATACAATAACGAACCTGCAACATCTGTATTTTCAAATACTGCTAAAAGACTGGCTTGTCCATCTGTTCCTTTAATACCAGTAAAGATCATAAAGAACACGGTGGAAATAACTAATGTAATAATTGGCCAAACAAGATCACTTACACGACCTTGAACAACTGGTGTTACCTCTTCACTCTCACCTGGTACAGCTCCTTTTGAAGTATCCACTAGCTCACCTGTTTGAATGGCACGAAGCTCGTGAGTACGCATTAAACCAATGTCAAGCTTGAAGTATGCTACAGCAAATACCATTAAAATAGCGAAAACAGCGTAAAAGTTCATTGGAGCTATAAGCATAAAGGCTTGAAAAGCAGAGTAGGACGTGCTCGTATCTGCTAAAATATCACCGATAATCGTGATAATATATGCTCCCCAGCTTGATAAAGGAACAAGTACACACATTGCAGCGGCAGTTGAGTCCACATTATAAGCAAGCTTTGCACGGGATACTCGGTGACGGTCTGTGAATGGTCTGCTCACATTACCTGCCGTTAAGCTGCTAAAATAATCATCTATGAATATGAGAATACCAATTAAAGCAGAAACAAATTGAGCCCCAATCCTTGTTTTTACTTTACTTAAGGCCCACTCCCCAAATGCTCTGCTTCCCCCTGTTATCGTAATTAATGCAGCGATCATTCCTAGAAGTAATAGGAATAATAAGATGTAAAAATACCATGTGTTCACCCATCCATCTTCAATAAAAATACCGGATACGATGGAAAGAATTTGGGCAATGGTGTCATTAATCATTTGATCAGACGATTGGTTAACCATTAAGGAACCAACAATAATCCCCACACCTAAGGAAAGTAACACACGTCTCGTTAAAATCACTAATAATAAAGCCAAAATTGGCGGAACTAAAGATAAAATACCGTGATCCATCTATCTCTTCCTCCTCAAAAATTTTTTTGCCTATTTCACAAAGATTGTTGTTTTTTAACTCGAAGGAATGAAAGGCGGCGACTCTAGCGTTGCCCGCGGGAGCCAGGATGGCGACATTACGCCGTTTCCCAAAGAACGTGGGCTTCCCTTAGGCGTAATTGATCCGCCTGTAACGAATTCGAGCGACAAATTATATAAAGCCACAATCATTTAGAAACAGCCAATTATTCTGTTATACGGGAACTGCCTCTATGTCCGACAATCTTTTATGCAAAGGAAAAAGGCGATAAAGGAATATCCTTTATCACCTGAATACAATCAAGTTCATGATCTTCCCATCACATGCTTTAAGTAGCTCTCCACTACGGTCTCCCATAATGACAGTGCTGCACTTATTCAATACAGCCCCAGCTAAGTGGTTATGGACATTCCACATGCTTCGGCAAAGCTCCCTTTCAAAAATGATCACAGTCGTCCAAACTCTCATTTTTTTACTTATTAGCATTGCGCCTCTACCTCACCTGCTATGATGAGGCTACTTATCATTTAAATTGTCAAACCGAAATAGATTTTAGCAAATCTATTACTATATTACAATAAAAATATTAAGTTGCTATATTCTATAAATTTAACCCACTCTAACTAATATCCAATTTTGGATGATTCTTTTTATTTTCTCCATTCTAATATTTCTATTCGATTTCCAAATGGATCATGAATATACATTCTATTTACGTTTGGGAGTTTATTATCTTCCTTAAATTCCACTTGATTTTTCCGTAAATGGGTCTTTAAAGCCTCGATATTAGTGACTTCAAGGGCTGGATGGGCCTTTTTGGCAGGAGAAAAAGGTTCTTCAACTCCAATGTGGATTTGAATAGTACCAGAACAAAACCAAACACCACCACGTTTCCTCAATTGTTCCGGTTTGTCAATTTCTTTAAAACCTAAAATTCTAGAAAAGAAATCCCGTGCTGTATTTTCCGAACCCTCTGGTGCGGCCAGTTGTACATGGTCGATCTTATTAAAAGAGTATTCCATGTTCTATTCCCTCCTAATAATTGTCTTTAAGAATTACATTACCGCACACACAACCTTAAGTAAAATACTCATTAGTTTTATTATTTAATAAGTTTTGGTTATGACAGTGGGTTTAAATAAACTATATGTTTTGGCTGAAAAAGAAAAGCACCCATCGTCCCCTTTAGTAGTTAAAGTTATAAATAATCCTTTTTCCTGGGTCTAACAGTCCTTTCGACTTTTCTAACATAATACTATATAATTAGAAAAAAAAAAGAGGTAAAGGTTGATTCCAATCTATGAAACTATTCGATAAACTAAACAACAAAGAAACGTTAACTCAAATAAATCAGCTAATATTAGACTCTGTAGCAGAGGGAATTTATGGGATTGACTTAGAAGCAAATGTGATATTTTGGAACAAAGCAGCGGAAGAATTAACTGGATTTAAAATGGAAGATTTTGAACAACATAACCTCCATGATCTTATTCACCATACAAACGCTGATGGTGTAAATGTGCCTGTCCACGATTGCCCTGTTTATCACGCCTTAAATAGCGGTGAAAGTTTATTTGTGAAGGATGATATTTTTTGGAGAAAAGATGGCTCGAACTTCCCTGTGGAATATACGGTAAAACCTATGAGGGAAGACGGTCAATTTGTTGGAACTGTTATTACATTTCGAGATATGACGGAACAGAAAAAAACAGAAGAAATATTATTGCAATGGGAAAAGCTATCGTTAATGGGACAAATGGCAGCGGGGGTTGCCCATGAAATTCGAAACCCAATGACCTCCCTTAAAGGTTTTTTACAGCTAATTAAATCGAGTAAGGAATTGAACAACGACTATTTTGAAATTATGGATTTAGAGATAGACAGGATCGAGTCCATTATCAAAGAGTTATTAACCTTTTCTAAACCTCAGAAAACCCTTTATACATATGTAACGATACAAGACCTTATTAAGCAAGTTATTTTATTAATGGAACCTCAAGCGGTTATGAATAGCATCCATTTAAAAACAAATATAGAAACGAAGCCTATAGAAATATTCTGTATAGAATATCAGCTTAAACAGGTTTTTATTAATTTAATTAAAAATGCTATTGAAGCCATGGAAAAAGGCGGTACTATCACGATTAACTTAATTAAGCAAGGGGAAGAAGTTGTCATACAAATCATTGATGAAGGAACGGGGATACCACCATGTATCTTAGAAAAACTTGGTGAACCCTTCCATACAACGAAAGAAAATGGCACGGGACTAGGGATCATGGTAACAAATAATATCATTAAAAATCACCATAAAGGTAAAATTACGGTAGAGAGTCAAATAAATGAAGGTACTACATTTACTATCACCCTACCGATTAAACCTAAACTAGATTCCTAAAATAAAATTCCGTTATCTTTGATGAATAATTTCATAACCTTCTATTTTTACATCAAATGAAATATTCTCTAGTTTCTTTAAAATTCTATTTTCCTCTTCTTTTGACAATGGGGTAATTTGGTCTTTATAAATATAATATGGTTTAAATCCCATTGTCATTTTACTTTCATGTATCGTTAAAGTGAGAAGTCCTGTTTCTGCTGTATTTCCAGTTACGTAATCAGGAAATAAAAAATTTCCTAAAGAGTAAGCAACGGGTACTCCTTCAAAATATTCAAATCCCTGTAACCAGTGCGGATGATGGCCTATAATGGCATCCACTCCCGCTTCCACTAATTTCTCTACGTAATATTTTTGATATTGGGCTGGTCTATCGGTTCTTTCTATTCCCCAATGTATGTATAAGATTAAATAATCGCATCCTTCTTTTTGCTTTTTAACTTGATCTATTAATAAATCTAAGTCATAAGCTCCTGCAACCCCAGCTTTTGTATTAGAATGAAATGTATACCATTCAGCAGCTGGAACAAATCTAGTTGCGGCCATAATATTTATTTTCTTACCATAGATTTTATATGTTTGTGATTGAAAAGCTTCCTCTAGGGTTTTGCCTGCTCCTATGTAGTCCAACCCATAGTATTTCAATGCCTCCATGGAATCCATAAGACCTTCTTCCCCATAATCAAGTGCATGATTATTTGCTAATGACACTAAATCAAAACCTGCATTAACTAATCCTTGAAGATGCTCAGGCTTTGATTTGAAATTGTATCGTTGATTCGTATCCTTATAGCTTGAATCTCTTGTTGTGACAGCTGTTTCCAAATTTGCCACTGCTATATGCGCCTTATGTAAATCCTCCTTTACGTATAGAAATGGATAATCTACTCCCTTAGTATCCATTGTTTCCTTTACAGACCAGTCCATCATTAAATCCCCGACAAATGTAATTCTGATAGGGTCGTGTCCTCTGTTCCACGAAATCTCACTTTTTATAGGGAGGCTATAATTTCTCATTTGTTTATCATAAGCTATTTTATCATTAACAGTACTTAATGCGGGCTCATGCTCCTGAAAAAATAAAATAGCAGATAACCCTCCCAATAAAATTACCATGCTGAATATCCCAATGTAAAAAACTAATTTTTTATGGTCATTTACTACTGTTCTCATTATTCCCCCATCTTCTCCCCCAATATTATTAAAAAACTCTCTTTTATGGTGAATATATTCCTCCATGTTCATTTCATTACAAAATAGTCACCTTTGTATCCATTATTGTTCTTTATAAAGAACAATAATGTAAGAAAAGAGGATGACTCAGAAGTTTAAAAAAACATCTTGAGTCACCCTTTTTATAATTTATTTTTGATAAGGAATGTTAAGTAATTCAGGTACTGTTACAAATTCTATTCCTTGGGCTTGTAAGGTTGGGATAATTTGATGCAAAGACTCAATGGTCCCTGTTCGATCCCCATCCCATTCAGCACCATCATGCATTAAAATAATAGAGCCTGGTTGAGTATTACTTAAAACGTTATATGCTGTTTCTTCTGGTGGATACTCTCGCCAATCTAATGAGTCTACTGACCATCCAACTACTGTATATCCAAGTTCTCCAATTCTTTCTACCCGCTCATCATCAAGAAACCCATATGGCGCCCGGAATAAACTTGTACGGTAACCAACAATTTCAGCTAGGGTATCCTCCGTCTGCGTAATTTCCCTTTCAAGGGTTGCTAAATCTTGTTCCATTAAATTGGGGTGCCAATATGTATGGTTCCCGACTACATGCCCTTCTTCCACTGCTCGCGAAACAATATTTGGATGTTTCTCAGCCCTAGCTCCCATGATAAAAAATGTTGCTGGTACGTTATATTCAGCTAATACGTCTAACACTTGTGGTGTGAAACGTGGATCTGGACCATCATCAAAGGTGAGAGCAACACGGTTATCATCTGCTTGTCCCCGTAATACTACGATATTTGGAAACCTCTGTTGTAGAACGATATTAGACACAGGGTTTCTAATACGTTCCGTTTGTTCTGGACCTCCTTCAGGATCAGGAAGCTCTTCATTTTGTCGTTCTTCGTTTTTCTCTTTCCCCCACCACCACTGAGGTTCGATCATTTTTGCATGTGCTTCCGTAGTACCTAATTGTGCTGAGAAAAAGCACATCAAAAGGAATACTGCCATTAATTTAAATAAAACCTTCTTCATAGATTCATCTCCTTTTGTAAAAATCCTTATTATTTTTATTTAAAACTTTTCAATTATTCATTGTTTGAAGACAATATTTTTCAACTTGAAACTTTTTTAGGAAAATCTCGTATTACATGTAGGGTATTTTTAGAAGGGAGAGGATAAAATGGCAGAATCAAAAATTTATTTTAAAGATAATTTTTTTTCAGCAGGCATAACGGAAATTTTTAATGGAAACAAACAACGAATCGGTTCATTAGATTTAAAAAGTGCCTTTACATCAAGTGTAGATGTACTAGATAAGGAACAAAAAGTCGTTTCTAAGGGTTACTTCCCATTTTTTTCTGGAAAGTGGGTTATTACTGATGGATTAGAGATGGAACTTGGGCTATTAAGGCAGAGATTTTCCTTTTTTACAAAGAAATATGAGTACGAAGCTAAAGGATGTGGAATTTTTACCATTGAGTCTGAAGCATTTTCGAGGGAGTATGAAATATTTAACGAGGAAGGTGACAAAGTTGCCCTTTTTAAGAAGATCAATGGATTTTTTGAATCACCAGTTTACCAGCTAGCTAACGAGTCACAAGATTTAAGTAATGAAGAAGTCATTGCTATGGTGATGGGGGTTAATATGATTAATAAGCGAAACCGTAAGCGGAATTCATCTGCTGGAGGTGGAAACCATTAAACTAGATTAAAAGGAAGTACCCCACTCTAAGAAAAGAATGGAGTACTTTATTTAGGAGTGGCCGCCTTTCGCTACTCTAAGCTTTTTTAAAAAGTTTCCGAAAACAGCCTTCTTTTATTAAGGTCTGTTAAACTTTGATGTTGAGTTTCGCTTCAGATACTCGCTTTTCGCGGCCACAGAAAAAGTCATATATTTTTCGCTGAGAAAATAGCAATCGCTCCGCGCGTTGCGCGCCTGCTATGAAAAAACCACTCATAGCAGGCTTTAAAAACTTGCAACGGCTTCGTTGATTGCTTCGAGGCCACTGAAAAAGGGAAAAAACGGAGGCCACTGAAAAAGTCAATATAAACAGTGGCAATGGCTCCGCGCGTTGCGAGCCTGATATGAGAAACCCACTCATATCAGGCTTCGAAACATTGCAACGGCTCCGCTCATTGCTTCAAGCCCACTGAAAAAGATAAAAAGCGATCTTTTTCAGTGGGCTCAAAAAACGCCCTTTTTCAGTGGCCTCTTGCTTTTCCCGCAGGAGTCTCGTATCTTCCTCTCAAATCAACAGTGTTAAAAAAATCAACACTATCCTTTAATAGAGCTTTTATTAAAGAAGTAAATAGGCTAATGGTGCACCGATTAAGATGGATAGTACAACCCTTTCAAACCATATGACAATAAGTTTAGGAATGCTTACTGGAATCTCAGTTGAAAGAATACATGGGATTACAGCAGAGAAAAACAAGACGGATGATACGCAAATAATACCAACAACAAATCTAGTAACTAAAGGGGCATCTGCTGCTAGAACTGCTGGTAAAAACATTTCTACAATGGATATAGCAGCGGCTTTCCCTGCTAATAAAGGCTCAGGCAACTGTACAAGTGCCGTGAATGGATAAAATAAGTAACCTAAAATATCAAACAATGGTGTATATTCAGATAATACAAGACCAATTAAACCTACAGACATGATGGAAGGTAAAATGGCCATTGTCATAATAAAACCATCTTTCAAATTTACTTTTATACTAGTAAATAAGCTAGGGGCAGATTGTGCACGCTCCAAACCCTTTTCCCAAGCAGCTTTAAAGCGATTTCCCGTTACTTCCTCTTCTACAGGCTCTTGACCTTCGTAATATTCCTCACTAACTTTATTTAATGGCCAAATTCGAACAGTAATTGCCGTCACAAGGAAAGTAACAAACAATGTGGTCCAGAAATACGTATTCCACATTTCCATTAATCCTAATGTATTCGCTACAACGATCATAAAGGTAGCAGAAACTGTAGAGAAACCCGTTGCAATAATCGTAGCTTCTTTTACTGAATACTTCCCTTCTTTAAAAACTCGATTTGTTATTAAAAGTCCAATAGAATAACTTCCCACAAAGGAAGCTACTGCATCAATGGCAGATCGTCCAGGAGTTTTCCAAACGGGTCTCATAATTGGCTGCATGAGAACTCCAATAAATTCAAGAAGTCCATAGCTTACTAGTAAGGCTAGAAAAACGGCACCAATAGGAACAAGTAATCCGACTGGTGTGACTAATGAATTAAGTAAGAATGGCCCCATACTTGGATCGAATAACCAAGCCGGCCCAAATCCAAACACAAGCATAATCGTTACGATTAAACCAAGAACCTTTAATCCAGACAAAGTCATGTTCACTTTGTCTTTATTCCATGTTTTTGCAACGAATGGATAGGCTGCACCAAGAGCAATCACCCCTAGGGCATAATAAGGCAATACAGATGGGAGTCCATTCCGAATAGCTGTAACGATATGGTCTAATGTAATAGAGCTTCGTTCATTATACGTTATAGGAATGAAAAACATAAAGATACCAATAGCACTGAACAAGAAGAACCGGAACATAGCAAGATTATAATTTGGCTTCTTCACAACAACTTCTTGATTGTTTACTTGACTAACCTTTTCCATATTAAATCATCCCCTTC
This sequence comes from Evansella vedderi, assembly GCF_030813435.1. Taxonomy (GTDB): domain Bacteria; phylum Bacillota; class Bacilli; order Bacillales; family Salisediminibacteriaceae; genus Evansella; species Evansella vedderi. Next base: position 120,514 of record NZ_JAUSUG010000012.1, read on the forward strand.
ATTAGATTTAAGATTTACAAATATAAGATCCTCCTTTCTATTTTTTTCTAATTTTCTGATAAATAATTATATAATGAGAGAGATAACTATCATAATTAGCTATCTCTTCCTAAATCCTATTACACCTTCCCCTCCCATTTCTCAAATAAACGGTCCACTTTGTCTATGATTGTTTTCTCATTTACTGTTTGTAATTCTCCATCTTTCACTATTGTTTTCCCATCCACTATTACATCTTTTATAGCGGTTGGCTGTAAAGAATAAACAACATTAGCAAACAACTCTTTCTTCGGGGAAAGGGAAAGGTCATCTAATTTCAAGGAAACAAAATCCCCTTTCAACCCCTCTCTTATTTCTCCTGCTTTTAATTGTAATAATTCAGCCCCCATTTTTGTCCCCATATCAAACACTTGTTTTGCATGAATACAAGTACCATCTAAGGTTGCGACTTTTTGCAATAAGGAACACATCCTCATTTCTTCTAAAACGCTGATTCGGTTATTACTGCATGCCCCATCGGAACCTAACGAGATTCTTACTCCCGATTTATACAAATCAGGAATTCTAGTAATTCCATCAGATAAGAACATATTACTGGATGGGCAGTAGGCTAATCCTGCTTTTTTATCTCCTAGTAAGCGGATTTCTGATTCCTCAAGCCAAACTAAATGGATAGCGATCATGCTTTCATCAACGACTCCTAAGGAATCCAAATAATGCACAGGTCTTAATCCGTATTTTTCTAACGTCTCCTCCACCTCAAATTGCTCTTCTGCTACATGAATATGGAATGGCGTATTCAATACCTTCGCTAGACGATGCCCAGCCTTTATCATTTCAGGTGATGCAGCATGTGGACTATGGGGAGCAGGTTGAACGGAAACCATCGGATCTCCTTGGTATTTAACGGCTAGTTGACGAGTTCTCGCTACTGCCTCCTCCACTGTTTCGCGGTAGCTAATTGGAGCCCCGTCCCAATCATACATCGTCCTTGCAAAAACGAGTCGAATCCCTAAATCCTTAGCTGCTTGAATGACCGCTTCATCCGTTGAAGTTCCGTTATTATGGACGTAGAAAAAGTCACTCACTGATGTGGCACCATACTTAAGCATTTCCCCAAAGGCAAATAATGCCCCTGTATAAATCGCCTCTTCATCGAATAATGGTGTATATTTGTAAAGGGCTTCATCTCGCCATTCTAAAAAAGGCCGATCCACTGCAATGCCCCTTAGTAAACTTTGAAAGGAATGATTGTGAGCATTAATCGTTCCAGGAATGATTGCTTTGCCAGACCAATCTACTTCCTCCACTCCATTGTATCTTTCTTGCAGTTTTCGTTTTGGGCCAACGTCCTTAATAACACCTTCTTCCACAAAAACAGCATAGTTTTTTTGAAAACGATCATTTGTATAAACAAAATCAGCCACAAATAACTGTTTCATCGATGACACTCCTTTCATTCTACAGTTGTTCATCCAAAGCTAATATGGTATGCAGTATTACATTCGCTACCTTTTCTATTAGCTTTCTTGTAGTCTAGTCCCGTATTGAAACGCGAACTCTTCCTATTCCTCTGTTTTCGCGTTTCAACAAATACCATGTTCAACATTAATATTTCTACCACAATAATTACATCCTGCATCTAGCATCTCTAACGAACAATCCGCCCAGACTCCACGACAACCTTCCCATCCTTAATCACGGATCCTATTAAATTCACACCATAATGATACTGAATATAGGAATAATTCGGGGCATCCCAAATAACAAAATCTCCTTTTTTTCCAACCTCTATGCTGCCAATTTCATTTCCTCGCTTGATGGCATGGGCGGCATTTATGGTAGCAGCTGTCAGTACCTCTGCTGGTGTCATCCCCATATTTAAACAACCTAACTGCATGATCAGAGGTAAAGATTCTGTTGGACTGGAGCCTGGGTTACGATCAGTGGACAAGGCAACTGGAACACCTGCATCAATCATTTTCCTTCCATTTGCGAACTCAGCCATTAGGAAAAATGCCGTTCCAGGTAACAATACACCTACTACTCCTGCCTCTGCCATTGCTTCCATACCTGCATCTGAAACCTTTAACAAATGATCCGCAGAAACTGCACCAACCTTTGCCGCAACTTCTGCCCCTTTATATGGCTCAATTTCATCAGCATGGATTTTTGGCAACAAACCAAATTTTTTCCCAGCTTCTAGAATCTTCTCCGATTGTTCAGGTGTAAAAACTCCTTTTTCACAAAATACATCGTTAAATTCTGCAAGACCTAGTTCTGCTACTTTCGGTATCATTTCTGACACAACTAAATCTACAAATTCATCGGGATTTTCTTTAAAATTCATAGGTATCGCATGGGCACCCATAAAGGTTAAAACAATGTCAATTGGATGATCATTATTTAATTCCTTCGCTGTATATAACTGCTTCAATTCGTTTTCAAGATCTAATCCATAGCCGCTTTTAGCTTCCATTGCTGTAACCCCATGGAGGAGAAACTTATCTAAACGGCCAAAACTCTCTTTATACAAAACCTCTGGACTTGCTTCCCGAGTTGACCTCGTGGTGCTGTGAATGCCCCCGCCTGCATTCATGATCTCCATGTAGCTTGCACCATTTAAGCGCATATTAAATTCATTTTCACGACTCCCAGCAAAAACTAAGTGAGTATGGGGATCCACTAAGCCTGGAGTTACTAATCTACCTGTAGCATCCACCACATGAGCTTCTTCTAATTTCTCCCCATACTTCTCAATCAACTCTTCATCGGGACCAACAGCAGCTATTTTACCGTCTTCCACCCAAACGGAACCTTCTTCGATAATGGACAATTCATTCATTTTTTCCCTTGTTAAGGGAGCATCTGAACTACCCTTTAAAGTTACTAATTGATTTGCTTTTCGAATGAAAAGGGGTTTGCTATTTTTTCCTACCACGTAATTCGCCTCCATTTTCTATCGTCAGCTTTCCATAATATTAAATAAACTCTATTAAACGGTATAACCAATTACTCTTCCTTTTGGAGCATTGGCATATGAATCCCTTTTTTACGAGCTGTTTCAATGGCTAAATCATAGCCCGCATCGGCATGGCGAACGACACCCATTCCAGGGTCCGTTGTTAACACACGTTCTAAACGTCTTTCCGCCTCATCTGTCCCGTCGGCCACAATGACCATTCCAGCATGTAAGGAGTAACCCATACCAACCCCTCCCCCATGGTGGACTGAAACCCAGCTTGCTCCACCAACAGAGTTAATTAATGCATTTAAAATTGGCCAATCGGCAACTGCATCACTGCCGTCCTTCATGGCTTCTGTTTCACGGTTCGGGGAAGCAACGGACCCTGAATCCAGATGATCCCGCCCAATGACAATCGGTGCCTTTAACTCTCCTGTACGGACCATATCATTTAAAATTTTCCCAAAGCGGGCCCTTTCCCCGTATCCTAACCAGCAAATTCTAGCAGGTAGTCCTTGAAAGGAAATTTGCTCTTGAGCCATTTTAATCCAACGGCAAAGACCTTCGTTATCCTTAAACTCCCGTAAGATGGCTTTATCTGTTTTATAAATATCTTCCGGGTCACCAGATAAGGCTACCCAACGGAATGGACCTTTTCCTTCACAAAATTGAGGGCGAATATAAGCAGGAACAAACCCAGGAAAATCAAAGGCACTAGAAACCCCCATATCCTTTGCTACTTGACGAATGTTGTTCCCGTAATCAAAGGTGACAGCACCTGATTTCTGCATTTCCAGCATGGCCTTCACATGTACTGCAATACTCTCCTTTGCCAATTGGGTTAATTTTTCCGGTTCCCTATTTCTCATTTCCTTTGCTTCTTGCAGCGACATACCTGCTGGAATATATCCGTTAAGTGGATCATGTGCAGATGTTTGATCCGTTAAAATATCTGGTATAAATCCTTTACCAATCATTTTTGGCAGCAATTCAGAAGCATTCCCTAACAGTCCAATTGATAACGCTTTCTTTTCTGCTTTTGAATTTAAAGCGAGTTTGATAGCTTCATCTAAATCGCGAACGTAGACATGACAGTATTTCGTATCAATACGGCGGTGAATTCTCGTTTCATCCACTTCAATAGCAATAACAACTCCACCATTCATCGTAACAGATAATGGCTGAGCTCCGCCCATCCCACCTAATCCTGCAGTTAATGTAATGGTTCCTTCTAGGCTTCCACCAAAATGCTGCCGAGCACATTCAGCAAATGTTTCATACGTTCCTTGGACAATACCTTGACTTGCAATATAAATCCAGCTTCCCGCTGTCATTTGCCCATACATCATTAACCCTTTTCTGTCTAATTCTTGGAAATGCTCCCAATTAGCCCATGCTGGAACTAAATTTGAATTGGCAATTAATACCCTTGGGGCATCTGTGTGGGTTCGAAACACGGCAACAGGTTTCCCAGATTGTACTAACAGGGTTTCATCATTATTTAAATTTTTCAACGTTTCTACAATTCTTTCAAAGCTTTCTTTATTCCGGGCAGCTTTACCAATTCCCCCATAAACAACGAGTTGTTCCGGATGCTCCGCTACCTCAGCGTCTAAATTATTTAATAGCATCCTTAAAGCTGCTTCTTGTACCCAACCCTGTGTATTTAATTCTCTACCGGTTGGCGCTTTAATGTTCTTAAGATCTAAAAGCATAAAAAATCCCTCCCCTTTAGTCTACAATTACATTGTAATAACCAAGGAATGGGATTTATAGATTACAGAATATTTAAAAATAGGATTTATATAAGATTAAATGCATAATAAACCCAACATAACTGGATTTATTTTATATTTTCCAGCTTATATTTAACGAAATATTAAATAATTCCTGTTTTTTGGCGACGATAAACTCTTGGAGTAACCCCTTCCATCTCTTTGAATAATCTGCTGAAGTAATTGGCATCCTTATAACCAATTTGATGAGCGATTTCCTGAATCGTCATGCTAGATTCGAGCAATAATTTTTTAGAATGTTTCATTCGATACTCATTCAACACTTGACGAAACGTTTTCCCCTTTTTTCTTGATAAAATTGTACTAAAATAGCCAGCGCTACGGTCAACTGCATGAGCAACATCTTCTAAGGAAATATCGTGTCTGCGAAAATTATTTTCAATGTATTGTAATCCCCTTTCTACCACATCAAAAACATGTTTGCTTTGCTGCTCTTCGGCATAATCCACCAATTCAATGGCGAATAACAATACTTCTTGGACGATACTGAATAACACGGGTTCATAGATTATCGTTTGAAAAACATCGTGATATTTCCTTTCTACTTCCTCCTCTTTATGAAGCTTGTACGTATACATAAACCTCCGCAACTGTGCTAGAATGCTGGTTAGTTTAATCCTCATTAAATCAGGATTTGGGTAACCCTTTGGAAATTGTGTAAATGTGTGATAAAGCCATTTTTTAATACTCTCTTTATCCCTTTCTTCCATCTTTGATACCCATAATCTTTGCTCCTCCGGGTTTAAAAAGGGGTCTACTTGAATAAAAGGGGGTTTTTCATCAACCCAGTGCAACTGCTGGTTTCCTTTAAAGAATTCCATTTTTAACGTTTCTTTAGAGCGTAAATATATTTCATGTAAGCTAGATGCTGGTATTGTACTTGGGTGGATCGCTATGCTTAACCTCCCCTGTCTTTGGGTCTGCCATCTTTCCGTTATCCGTTGAAATTCTTCCTGCAGCACAGAAACCTCATGCTCCTTCGGGACTTCCAATATACAAGCAATCATGTTACTTAGGGCAAAACAAGTGACCGGGAATGGAAAATAATATTCCTGAAGCCAATAATAAAGGCTTTTATTATAGAAGGTGTTTTCCGATTTTAATAATGCAAAACTTGGACACTCTTTTTCTAAAGGTTGTTTTATAAAAAGGGAGTGATAGGAAAATTCATTTATTTTTGATATCATTGGGAAACTTTTTTCCTTCGACTGACTTTCCTTTGCTGCCCGATAGAAAACAGGCTTTAACGTATCAGGAGAAACAGGTTTTACAAACAATGAAATAGCTTCAAGTTCAATAGCTTGCAATGCCCTTTCAAAAACAGGTTCCGTTGTAATACAAATCACCTTTTGGACATACATTCTCATCAATTGTATTACCTTCTCCAATTGCTGCTTCGGTATCATTTCTAATTCAAGGTAAACAACTTCGGGCTTTTCCTTTTCAACAATAGAAAGGAATTCCTCCATATTTTTTGCATCAAAAATAGTTTTAAATGGCAGATGGTACGATTCAATGAACCAACGAATTCCAATCCTTTCTGTATTATCCCTATCCGCTATTAGTATTTTCCCCATTAGAAGACCCCTTTCTAAAGAAACTAATGCTGTTCAAATAGATTAAGTGGTGATTTAATAAAGGATTTTAAAGGAAAACGAATATAAAAACTCGTCCCACTTTTACAAGAGTCTATATCTATTTCTGCTCCATGACGGGAGGCTATACTAAAGCAAATGGCAAGTCCCAAGCCAGTTCCTTCGTCTTTGGTTGTAAAGAAAGGTGTGCCGATATTTTCAATTAATTCTTTTTTAATTCCATGACCCTCATCTTTAATTTGCAGAACCACTTCCTCTTCCTCACAATAGGTTCTTATGGTCAATTTTCCTGTTTCAGACATGGCTTCTAAACCATTTATTCCAATGTTTAAGATAAGTTGTCTTATTTCTTTTTCATCTATGTAAATTTCTGGACAGCCATTTAGATCAAGAACCACATTTTTATTTCCCATTAATGCTTCGGCCTGTAACAACGGATAAAGGGCATTAATGACACTGTTTAAGTTTAATAAATTTTTGTCCGTAGCCTTGTCCTTTGCTAAAGATAAATATTCCGTAATAATTGAATTTGCCCGATTAAGCTCATCGATCATTAAATTAATATAATCCTTCGTAGTTGTGGACTGATTTTCATCATTTTTAGTAAGCTGTAAAAAACCTAATACGGTTGTCATTGGGTTTCTTATTTCGTGAGCAATCCCCGCTGCCATTTCCCCAACAAGGTTTAAACGTTCTAAACGGGCAATTTGTTTTTCTAATTTTTGTTTTTCGGTAACATCGGTAATGGCACTTATTATACATTTCTCACCATTAATAATGGAAGTTTCTGTAGAAAGAAGCCCTTCCCTAATATCATTTGATTTTGTCTTATACTTAATTTTCTCATTAAACAATCCATCCGTTAAATCAAGTGGAGTATGATTTAGGCTAATAAATCCCTTTGTAGTTGGCTTAATTTCAATTGTTTGTTCATTTAATCCATGTAAATCATCCATCGAATAACCGGTAAATTCTGTCCAACTTTTATTTACAATTATGTATTTCCTTGTTTCTAAAGAACGAATGGCCATCAAATTAGGACTAAATTGAAACACCTTTTTAAACTGCTCCTGAGACAACTTCAATTCTTCGTTTGTTTCCACAAGCTTCTTCGTTTTTGCATCAATAATATGTTCCAGATTTTTATATTTTTCATTAAGTTCCTTCGTTTCCTCTTGGAGTTTTTTATGCTTGCCCTCTATTTCTTTTTGTTTTTCAAAAATATCTACAAATACCGCAACCTTGCTTTTTAACACATTAGGGTTAAATGGTTTAAAAATATAATCAACTGCGCCTTTTGAATAACCGTTATTCACATGCTCATTAGCTTTACTTATGGCAGTAATAAAAATAATTGGGATATGCTTAGAGCTTTCCCTTTCTTTAATAATTTCAGCTGTCTCAAAACCACTTAAACCAGGCATTTGAACATCCATTAGAATGACAGCAAATTCATATTGTAATACATATTTCAAAGCCTCTTCCCCGGAGTGTGCAAAGATGAGCTCGTATTTTTCTGAATCTAAAACAGCTTGTAACGCTATTAAATTCTCACGTCTGTCGTCTACAATTAAAATATTTACCTTATCTGCATTATCCATCTATATTACCCTCTTATCTTTTAAGATTTCTTAAAGCTTTCCTTTCGATAAATCTTCTCTATTGGATCTACCTCTTTAAAAAATGTAAGGGCATCCCTATCTGTGATTGTTTCTTTATTCCCGAAGCATAAAAAACCGTTGTCACTTAAACTTTCATTAAACAAATGATAGACTCGGTTTTTAAGCTCAGCATTAAAATAAATAAATACATTTCTACATACAATGACATGAAACTCATTAAAGGAATGATCTGTTACAAGATTATGATGGGCAAACACTATATTTTCCTTTAAAAAAGGTTTGATTGAAACATAATCATCATTAACAGTGTAGTATTCTGAAAATTCCTTCTCCCCACCACTTTGCTGATAATTTTTCGTATAGCTTTTCATGTGCCTAATGCTTATTTCACCATCTATAGCTTTTTCTAATATTGTTTCATTCATATCGGTGGCATAAATTTGTGATTTCTCAAGTAACCCCTCCTCATGAAGGAGAATGGCCATGGAATAAACTTCCTCCCCTGAGGAACAACCAGCATGCCAGATACGAATAGACGGCTCCGAACGAAGGTGGGGAACCACCTCTGTTCGGAAAGCCTTAAAAAAGCTTGGATCACGATACATTTCCGTAACATTTATGGAAAGGTCATTTAACAGCCTTTTCATTATCTCTGGTTCCCTAAAAACTTTTCCCTGAAGTTCTGAAATAGATTTTACATTTTCCAAATTCGCCCGAAGAGAAAGCCTTCTCTTCAAAGAAGAATAGGCGTAATTTCTAAAGTCGAAGCCATAATGCTGGTAAAGCCCCTCTAAAAATAACTCAACCTCTAATTTTTCGATTTCATTTTGTATTTGTTTCGAATCTTTCCGTGCATTATTGATTTTAAACACCTTCTAACTGGTAAACCCAAACCTTCATTAGTGAAAGTAGCTGCTCCTTATCTACTGGTTTACTAATATAATCTGATGCTCCCGCTTCGATACATTTTGCTTTATCATGCTTCATAGCTTTAGCAGTTAAGGCAATGATCGGTAACTCCTTGAAGCATTCTTTCTTTCTGATTTCTTTCATTGCCTCATATCCATCCATTATTGGCATCATAATATCCATGAGAACAATATCAATGTCTTGGTACTCCTCCAGCATTTCAATAGCTTCTTTCCCATTTTCTGCAAAGAGCACCTTCATCTGGTGATTTTCCAAAACTGTAGTTAAGGCAAAGACATTCCGCATGTCATCGTCAACAATAAGGACACGTTTATTCTCAAGTGGTTTATTGGACTTTATTTTTTCAAAATCAACTTGCTGTGCCTTTTCTTGTTCCGGTTCTTCTCGTGAAAGACTTTCTTCATTCGTTATTTCTGACTCATTCGTAACAGCTGCTTTTCCAAAATCAATAAATAGATCATCCGTATTTTCACAACTATTAGGTAAATATAAAGTAAAGGTAGACCCTTCCCCTTCTTTACTTTGTACCTCAATACTACCACCTAGTAGTTGTGCTAATTCACGGCTAATGGATAATCCTAGTCCTGTACCACCGTATTTTCTTGTAGTCGTTCCATCCCCTTGATAAAAGGCTTCAAAAATTGCCAGCTGCTTCTCATTAGAGATGCCAATACCAGTATCCTTGACGGAAAAAACTAAGTTGGAGTCGGAACCCATCTCTTCCCTTTTCACAAAAAATTCTACACTGCCAACGGTGGTAAATTTGAAGGCATTGGAAAGGAGATTTTTTAAAATTTGTTTTAATCTTTGATCATCCGTTAGTACGGATCTAGGGGTCCCTGGATGAATGGAAATATTAAAGTCTAGTCCCTTTTGCTTTGCAATAGGGGAAAATTGACGTTTAACGAAAGCTTTAACATCCTTGATTTCCACTTCCTCAGCGTAAACATCTATTTTCCCAGACTCTATTTTAGATAAATCTAAGATATCATTAATTAGCTCTAATAAATCCTTTCCGGATGTATAAATAGTTTCTGCATGCTCTACTTGATCTTTTGTTAAGTTACCCTTCTCATTTTCATGTAAGAGCTGAGATAAAATTAAAATACTGTTAAGGGGCGTCCTCAACTCATGACTCATATTAGCCAGAAACTCCGACTTATACTTCGAGCTTAATTCAATATTTCTGTTCTTCTCTTCTAAATCAAGTTTTATTTGCTCTAATTCCTTCGTCTTTTCATCTGATTTCTTATATTGTTCATGGAGTTTCTCATTAATGGACTTCAATTCTTCCTGTTGCTGCTGCAGCTCCTCCGACTGGGATTGCAGTTCCTCTGTAGTCATTTGAGATTCTGCCAACAAATCACTGATTTTAATATGATTTAAAATTTGATTGATACTGACTCCAATGGACTGAGAGATTTGTTCTAATAATTCTACTTGTAAAGGAGTAAAAGGTTCAAATTTTGCTAGCTCTAAAACACCAATAACACCCCTGTCAAATTCAATAGGTAATAGGATGAGGGAAGTAGGTTGAGCTTTTCCTAATCCAGAGGTTGTAGCTATATAATCAGAAGGAAGGTTTTCTAAGTGCATAACTTTATTATTAGCAGCGCATTGTCCAACAAGACCTTGTCCAAGCTTAATTGTCTCTTCCCCAATCACTTCATCTTCCGTTGCATAACTAGCTTGTTTTCGCAATATATTTCCCTCTTCCTTTAAGTAAAAGACACCAAATACAGCCTTTACAGTGGGGGCAATATTCTCAAGGAAGAGCTCTTCAAACCGCTTTAATTCCTGAACCCCCTGTAAGGAATCAGCTATTTTTGCATATTCTGTTTTGATCCAATTATCAGAAATCAAAGAGTCATTCAGCTGCTTTTCCTTTTCCGTAATCTGCTCAAGGGATGCAGCCATATGATTATAAGCCTTGGCAATATCCCCAATTTCATCTTTTCTTCTAACATCAATTCTAGGCAACTTCCCTGTGGTGTGATCCCCTATTGTTGTCATTACACTACGTACTTTATTAATACTTCGATTAATACTTCTTGTAACACTAAGAGATATTCCTATAACAAAGAGGATGCTTATGACAGCTAAAGTCGTAAATATAGAAATAGCATTCTGGTAAGTTTGTTCTGATTCTAAAAGTGCCAAATCCATACTTTCCTCTTCTGCTAAAGTAAAGGCGTCAATCTCAGTGATAAGTGCCTGTCTAATTTCGTTATTTAGTTCAACTACTTCTCTCTCTTGTGGTGAAAATTCATTCAAGCCAGAAAAAGTAAGGCCGTGTGATTGGTCTAAAATAAATTCTATCCTGCTATCGTATTCAGAATTCAACAAACGGATAGAGGAAACCAAAATCAAGGTATCTTCTTTTGCTGTATATTGCAACGCATCAATTGCTACCGTTGCCTCCCTCCGATAATCTCGAATCAATTGTATTTGATCTTCTGAAACTTCACCGGGAGCAGCTAATAAAACTTCTCTTATATTTGTAGCAGTTGCTTCTGTTATGTATTTAATTTCATTAGCCAGTCGGACCCGTTCATAATTTTCCGTTACAACCTCAGAGATGTTGTCCCTTTGTTGATTAAATATGTATAAAACACTTGTACCAAAAAACATTAATAAACAAATGATCGCAATAAATCCCAAATAAAGCTTCGTTTTAATCTTCATACTATAATACCTTTCTTAATTTAGAATTATTTCTATTTACTAATTATAATTCTACTAAACTTCCCCTGCCGAATCTAATGATAGTACCATTAACTTCTATATTTTTTGTCATAACTTCTAATAATTCTAAAACTAGACGATAAAATACTCGAAGAAAGTGAGACTAATCCACATATTTTCGTAAATAGTTTTTTGATAAAGGTGATACTAAAAAAATACGAAAAGGGGCTGCAATCAATGCTTCATATTGAAACAAAAATTAAATCAATCGAAACCAATTCTGTTGCCTTTAATAAGATAAAGGACCTACATTTACTACTTGAACGGGCAAGTAAATCAAAGTATGTTCTATTGGGAGAATCAACACATGGTACTTCTGAATTTTATACGTTACGGGCAGAGATTTCCAAATGGTTGATCCAAGAAAAGGGCTTTAATTTTATTGCCGTTGAAGGAGATTGGCCATCATGTTATGAAGTTAATCGTTTTATAAAGGAGTATACAAATGAGTTTACAAATGCTAAAGATCCTTTAAATAGTTTTAAACGCTGGCCACAGTGGATGTGGTATAACAAAGAAGTTTGCTCCCTTGTGGATTGGTTAAAGGATTTTAATGACATGAGTATGTCGAAAGATAAAATTGGTTTTTACGGTATAGATGTTTATAGTTTATGGGAATCCATGGAGAAGATAATTGAATGCTTAGAAGAAGTAAAATCACCAGATGCTATATGACCCAGACAGAGAATATTTAGGTAATTATGTCCCGTCTCAAATATCCAAACGCTACAACGCGTTCATCCATATCGATAAAACAACAGCATTAAATCCTCTTTAATATAGGCTTGTTGTATACTCAGTTGCTTTTTTAGAAAGCTTGGAGAAGTGGAAGGCAGCGACTCCAGCGACGAGCGTTTACTTCACGAGTAAGCTACGAGTTGTCTCGGAGCGTATTCGTTTACGATGACTCTTGGATCCGCTCCAAAGCGATACTCATAGAGGAAGAGACATGGCCCGAGGAGACTGAAGCGTTGCCCGCGGGAGCCAGGATGGCGACATTACGTCGTTGCCCACAAGCGGGACCTGAGACGCTTCCTTGATTAGTTTGCGTCGAGTAATCGCAGACGCAGGACGTGGGCTGCCCTTAGGCTTAATTGATCCGCCTGTAGCGTATCCAAGCTAAATTTATTCTTAAAAAACAACACTTATAGAAAACAACATTAATAAAAAAGGATGCGTCCGGTGGGACACATCCTTTTTGTTTAATCAATTACACGCTTGGAGAATAGGTAATTCTCCTGCCAATAACCAATACTCATGAAGTTCTCGGATATATGAACTCCCCTAGAGGAGGATGCGTGAATCATATCTCCGTTACCCATATAAATACCTAAATGACCAACTCTTCCATCGGAGTACAGATCAGGAGTACTAAAGAAAACTAAATCTCCAGGAAGTAAGTTATCTAATGAAACGGTTGTTCCTAAGGCTGCTTGCTCTCGTGAAGTACGTGGCAACTGAATACCGTTCTGTGCAAATACGTGCATTGTATACGAGGAGCAATCGAATAAATTTGGTGCTTCGTCTAATGTTGCCCCAAATTTATAGCCTGCACCGATATATTTTTGAGCTTCCGCAATGATACTGTTTCTAACATCTGCTGCTGGAGCGGGATTGTTTTCTTCTACTGGTCGATGCTCCTTAGCCGGCTCCGTTTCTTTCATTTGCTCTCTTGGCGGGAGCTTTAAATACTGTCCAGGATAAATAACATTTGACCCTAACTCATTAACTCTCCTTAAAGCATCAACGGTCGTATGATGGGCTTCTGCTATACGCCATAAAGAATCTCCATGTTGTACAAGGTACTTGCTTGCAGGCTTTTCAATTTGGATGGATCCATTTTCCGGTTTAAAATAAATATTTGCATTAAACAAAGCACCTGCCGCATCAAGCGGTACGTATCCAGTTTCATTTATCCATCGCGGGGGATTTATATTGATAAATTCATCCCCTCTTCTAGCCCTGGTTCCCCCCATTGTTGTTCTGACAACTGTGGAACCATCCGTTAATTCATATGTTTTCGTTTGCTTTTCAAATTGTATATGGTTATAACCAAGTATTCTAGCTAGATGTGTGAGTGGAACAAAGTAGTCTCCACCAATTTTGATTGGGTCAATCCCATCAACCATTTTACCGTTAATAGCTACTCCTGCTGTTGGTACATTTTCATACGCACTTACAGTATCCGTAAAAATGGATTGGGTTGAAAATATAAGTACAAATAAGCTGACGAAAAGAATTCGTGAGCCAAGTCTTATATTATTCTTCATGAAAAAACCTCCTAAATTTTTTACCCTATATTTTAATCGAATATATAATTTGTAAACTTGGGGTTTTTATACATGAATGTGCATTATTTTAACTTATCGGCATAACGATCTAAGAGGGCTATTGCTTTGGTTCCAACTCCCACAAAGGTTTCAAGGATAGCTTGAGCACCAGCTATAGAAAAAATAAAAATGATAGGAATAAAAATTTTCGGAAATAACAGGTACCCTGCACCTAAAATAATGGCGCTCCAAACTCCTGTACACCAGTAACAATTTAATAAATAGCCGAACTTCGACTTCGGCACTCTTTTCTTTTTTGTTTTACCATTACTATCTGTTATTGTCTCTTCTTTCATAAATGGGTTTCGAATAAACTCGGTTATCTTATCAAATACAATAAGATGAGTAAAGCGGTAGCTTGCCAATATAAGCATGATATAAATAAGCCATAAGCTTTCTATTTCAACCATTTAATTAACCCCCATCATCGTTTCCTTTCATTTTTTCAATAAATAAAGGGAAACATGTAAATAAACAAAAGATGCCTCAAAAAGTTCATAACTTTTTTAAGACACCCTTTAAAGGAGGTTAATCGTCATCTCCTCTCAAAATACCCCCTTGAATCTGATCTTCTATCGCCTCATTCCTTTCTCCCCCATCAGATAGCTCTTCAGAAAATTCATGGTCCTTTACATCCTTTTTCGAAACAAGCTTCGATGCTTTTACATCTGCAGAGGTTAAATTTAAATTTGGTACCCCTTCTTCATTCCATTTTTCCATTTAAACAATCCCCTTTCTAAAAATGAATATCTATAGTATGATCCAAAATCATTAGAGAAATGAATGAGAAGTGTACAGGTTTGGGAAATTAGAGGTAATCAATCATAGAAAGGGGTAAAAAAGAATGCCATATCGTAGTATGAAACAATACAAAGTTACAAGGGGAAAAGCAAAAGACAGTAATATTAAAGCAAATTATGAGTATACAAGTGGTAACGAAACTGGCGAAACAGAGAACAAGAAAAACAAAAAATAACGAAAAAAGGAAGGTAACTATAAAGGTATATGGTTCCTTTGGGTACCTTCCAATAAGTAAATGATGACCTTTTATTTTCCTGTTTTCCCCTTTGTCCATTCTGTTTTTGGATATACAGTCAACTGAATCCATTTACCTTTATTACCAATAGTTACTTTTGTTTTTTACGTGTATTTGATGTTATATTAAACATATAAGATGTTCGATTAATCCTGCGATGATCGTCAACTCAGGATGTCTTAAACCGATGTTGTTTTTTAGGGAATTTTATAATCTGAACTAGACAATAGGCCTTGATTGCTAGGGGACATTGGAAGGTTTGGTGCGAATGCCCACCTGCGAGAGCGGGTTTTAAGACACTTAGAGTAACGACAGAGTGGGAGCATTGTTTTACATAATTTCAGGAGTGCAAAAAGAAATCAACTCCTTTTGATACTATTAAGTTCTATTACGAGAGCTTAAAGTTAATATTTTATACTAAAAGACACCTAAATTCATTATAAATGAGGTGTCTTTTATTTTTACTGCCAGTAATTAAGACTTATGAGACAGATAAGCCTTTCTCATCTTCCCTTACCTGTTTCATGAACGCCTTATGAGACAGGTAAGCCTTTCTCATCTTCCCTTACCTGTTCCATGAACGACTTATGAGACGGGTAAGCCTTTTTTTCTTTCCTTACCTGTTTCATAACTGGCCTTATGAGACAGGTAAGCTTTTCTTTTCTTCCCTTACCTGTTTCATGAACGACTTATGGAACAGGTAAGCCTTTTTTTCTTTCCTTACCTGTTTCATAACTGGCCTTATGAGACGGGTAAGCTTTTCTCTTCTTCCCTTACCTGTAACATGAACGACTTATGAGACAGGTAAGCCTTTCTTTTCTTCCCTTATCTGTTTTATAAACGCCTTATGAGACGGGTAAGCTTTTCTCTTCTTCCCTTACCTGTTTTATGAACGACTTATGGAACAGGTAAGCTTTTCTTTATTCCCTTACCTGTTTCATGAACGACTTATGAAACAGGTAAGCCTTTTCCATATCCCCTTACCTGTTCCATCCTTCATAGTCCTTTCTCAAGACTGTTACTTCTCCTTTCATTTTGGTTGTTCATAAAAACTCCTTATTTTTGAAGGGGTAAGTTTGTGAAATAGTGTACAATGTAATTGAGAACTAATAGCTATTAGATTAATTTCCCACTTTGGTGAGATAAGGAGAATAAAAATGAATAAAACAAAAAATCGCTGGCTTATTGCCCTTTCAGCAGTAGGTATTCATATATCCATTGGTTCTGTTTATGCTTGGAGCGTTTATACCACTCCTATCATAGAGCAATTTGGTTGGAGCTTAACAGATGTTCAGCTTACCTTTAGTATAGCTATTTTATTTCTCGGTCTTTCAGCAGCTTTTTTAGGTCATTTTGTTGAAAAGTACGGCCCCAGAAAAGCAGGAATCCTTTCTGCATGTTTCTTCGGAATTGGAATATTTGGTTCGGGCTTAGCGGTTTTGTTGGAAAACATTTACTTACTTTATTTGTTTTATGGTGTATTTGGAGGAATTGGGTTGGGAGTTGGTTATATTACACCAGTTTCAACGTTAGTTAAATGGTTTCCAGATAGAAGGGGATTAGCAACAGGATTAGCCATTATGGGATTCGGCTTCGCTTCCATGGTTAGCAGTCCTATTATTAATATGCTTATTAGTTCCGTAGGTCTCATGAATACCTTTTATATTTTAGGACTCTCCTATTTCGTTATCATTATCAGCTCTGCCCAATATTTAGCTCCACCGGAAAAGGGGTGGGTACCAAAGGGATTCAAAGCTAAAGGGAATAATACGCAAAAGGTTAAACAAGATCTCGCACAATTAACAGCAAATGAAGCCATTAAAACAAAACGATTCTGGTATTTGTGGGGAATGCTCTTTATTAATATTACATGCGGAATAGCCATTATTTCCGTGGCTTCTCCCCTCGCACAGGAAACAGTCGGTTTAAATACAGCTGCAGCAGCAACAATGGTTGGGCTTATAGGAGTATTTAACGGGATAGGACGTATTGCATGGGCATCCTTTTCTGATTATATCGGACGAACAAACACCTATATGGCATTCTTTATCATTCAAATTGTAGCCTACTTTACATTACCAAGTATATCCCATGTTCTACTCTTCCAAGTTATTTTATTCTTGGTTATGACATGCTATGGTGGTGGTTTTGCATCTATACCCGCTTATATTGGAGACCTTTTCGGTACCAAGCAGTTAAGTGCTATTCACGGTTATATGCTAACCGCATGGGCTGCTGCAGGTCTTGTTGGTCCTATCCTTACGGCATGGGTAAGGGAAACAACAGGCAGCTACCAAAGTATGCTTTATGTATTTGGAAGCCTATTTGTACTGGCTTTGGGCATAACCTTGTTAGTTCGCTCAGATATTAAGAAAATTCAACAGGAACAAAAAACAGCAGAACAAAAAGTACTAGCAAGCTAGGAACAAAAGCGCAAGCGCCTTGTCCACGAGCGACCAGCAAATGCATCTGCCCGATAAAAAGTGCTTTTTACTTTTAATCGGGCAGATCATTTGACCTCGAGCGAGTAGGCGCTGAAGCTAGACGTGATTAATAATAAATAAACTTTTCTACAAGAGTGAAAAATATAATTTCCTAAACCATGAAAAAAGTGCTAAGGACAGACCACTGTTCTTAGTACTTTTCATTATAATTTTGGTATTCTGTCTTTTAATAATGCTAATGTTTGATCTATTTCTTCTTTTGTAGTGTATCTGCCAAGACTAAAACGAATCGTCCCTTTTCCCATGTCCTTTGTGACACCCATCGCTTCCAAAACTTCCGATAATTGGACCTTTCCAGAATGGCAGGCTGCTCCTGTTGATGCAGCTATTTCAGGAATTTGCTCCAATACGTCTTGTCCAATATAGCCTTTGAAACTTACATTTAACGTATTGGGTAAAATGGAGCCTATTTCCCCATTTAGGACAATATTACTGCCATAATGGGAGGATAACTCCTTCCAAAAATAGTTTCTTAAAGGCTCAATCTTATTTTCTTCAGCATCTTTTTTCGCCAGTTCACATGCTTTACCAAGTCCTGCTGCAAGGAAGATATTTTCTGTTCCAGCCCTTCTACCCCCTTCATGGCCAGCACCATGAATAAAAGTTTCAATTGGGGTATTTTCACGAATAAATAACGCCCCAAATCCTTTAGGTGCATATAGCTTATGCCCAGCTATAGTTAGTAAATCCACATTTAAGTCTTTTACAGAAACGGGTACTTTCCCAATGGATTGGGAAGCATCAGTATGGATAAGGATGTCATTTCTCTTAGCAATTGCTGCAATTTCCTTAATTGGTTGAAGGGTACCTACCTCATTATTAGAATGCATAATTGATATAAGGATCGTTTCCTTTGTGATGGCCGCTTCTACCTGGGCAGGATGTACTCTTCCCGTTGAGTCTACAGGAAGATACGTTACCTTTGCTCCCTCCCCTTCTAAAAAACGGAGAGGATTCTTAACTGCAGGGTGTTCTATGGATGATGTAATAATATGCTTTCCCTTATTCCTTAAAGCATAATAAACACCCTTTATGGCATGATTATTCGATTCACTTCCACCGCTTGTGAAAATTATTTCGTCATTTTTTGCTGATAACAGTGCAGCAACTTGGGACCTTGCTTGATTTAGGATCTCCTTTGCATTTTTTGCAGCCCAATGGGAAGTAGATGGATTACCAAAATTACTTTCTAATAATGGGGTCATTACCTTAATAACTTCCGGATCGATGGGTGTACTGGCATTATAATCTAAATAAATACGATTCATGGGATCACCTTCTTTATTAATTACTTTTCTTTATTCTATCATAATGTCCCATTTTGACTATCACTTGGTGTAATTGTAAAGTTCAGGTATATTATTGATATAAAAAACATGGGAATTTAAAGGGTGGAATAAGATGCTTTTCTTTTTATATGCCATAATTATCGTAGTCTTTTTAGATACTTTCATTCAGTTGCCTATCATCTCACCTTATGCTCAACAACTTGGTGCCTCAGCATTTTTAACTGGGATGATTGTTGCCGTATATTCCTTAACAAACATGATCGGAAATGCCTTTTGCGGTCACTTAATCGATCGTTATGGAAGAAAAAAGCTCCTCCTAGTTGGCATGGGGCTCGTTACAATTATACTTCTACTCTATCCTGCTGTAAGTTCAGGGTGGGGATTATTTCTTATTCGATTCATCCATGGACTTGCTGGAGGGGCGTTGATCCCTGCCGCCTTTGCTTATTTAGGGGATTTATCTCCGGAAAAGGGAAGGGGAAAAAGGATGGCTTTCTCTGGTGCATCAATCGGAATAGCAGCAATCATTGGCCCAGCTATAGGTGGAATCATCTCTGCTAGATATACCATTGATATAGTTTTCTATTTAGTTGCCTTTTTATTTTTTGCTGCCTTCATAGGCGTAATGCTAGGCTTGAAGGAGACTGTTCCACTAAAAGAACAAAAGGAAAAGGTAGATATAAGGGACCTGTTTCTATTATTAAGAAATCCCACTATGTTTCAAGCCATTAACGGGGCTTTTGCATTAATGTTCAGCATGGGTATTCTTGCACATGCTCTTCCCTTAAAGGTGCAGAGCCTATACTTAAGCTCCGCCATTACAGGGATGCTCCTTAGTAGTTTCGGGATCGTTGCATTAATTATATTCCTTACGCCTATTAATAATATATTTGATAAATTTATCCCACAGCGCTTTATTTTAGGGGGATTATCGTTAATAAGCTTCGCCCTTTTATGCTTAACAGTGGTCAATAGTTTACCTTTAATGGTGGCAGTAATGATTGTATATGGAATTGGATTTTCCTTTGTCTTTCCATCCATGAACCGAATTGTTGTTGACATTTCATCTGAAGCGGACCGAGGAAAAGCCTTTGGAATTTTCTATGCCTCTTTCTCATTAGGAGTAGTCTTCGGATCCCTCCTATCAGGGGCAACATCCACCTCCGTTAGTACGCCATTTTTCATTGGAGGAATAGTAATGATGTTTCTATCCATTAGCTTTTGGGCTCTGCTCCAGTGGTCAAGTCATTTAAAAATGACTTAATTCTCCCATGTACTAGTTCTCTGATTTCAAACCGTTCGTTCAAAAGCTGATGTCTGGCCCCTTCAAAAAGGGCTACCTGAAAGTTTCGAGATTTTCGTTTATAGAAATGGAGATTTTTCCTCCAATCTACTGTAGTATCCTTTGTCCCCTGTAATATATAAACGGGCACTGTAGTGTAAGGACAATGGGTAAATTCATTTTGCCAATGCTGCAATGCCCGGATCCAATTTGCTTTTAACACTTTTACTTGAAGGGGGTCGTGTTTAACAAACTGACGATACACAAGATCATCAGAGTTCTTTTTAAAGGCTCTTTTTTGTTGAGGTAAAACTTTACCCGAAAGGAGCAACAGGCCCCTAAATAAATTCCACTGAAAGGGATAATATAGAGGTGCAACTAATAATAGCCTTTCAAGCTTGATTTTCTGTTCGGCACAAGCGTGAAATAATAGGGCTGCACCAGTACTATGGCCTAAACCGATAATTTTCACATCACCAAGAATACTTAAAATAGTCTCATATCCTTTACAGATAGCATCAATATAATCATCAAAGCTAGAAATCATACCCTTTTCTCCCTCAGAAAAACCATGCCCAGGTAAATCTAAGACGATAACTTGGAAGTTTTCTTGAAGTAATACATTAATCGTTCTACTCAACCCACCACTATGGTCTAGGTATCCATGTACTAAATAAACAGTTCCTTTTGGATTATCCTTTAGGAAGCATTGAAGAAATTGACGTTTCCCTTTTACAAGGATAAAGCCACAGCGGTAATCCTCTATTTTATCTACAGAAAGGTGATAAAAGGCTAAATATTTCTGCAACGCCTCACTCTTATAATGAGGATTACATTCAGAAAGAACAATATCTGATTCTTTTATTTGAGAAATCCAATTATATTCCTCAGCAAGCATAATAGATTTCACTCTTCCTTCCCCATTGCTTCTTTTAAGGCTTATTGCTGTTTAGGAGAATATAATGCGACTTGGATACGCTACAGGCGGACCAATCACGCCTAAAGGCAGCCCATGTCCTGGTTGCAACGCTTCCGTCTCCTCGGGAAACCCACCCTCCAGGGTCTTCAGATGTATTCCTGTCTCTTCCTCTACGAGCATCCCTTTGTAGCACATACGTCGAGACAACAGGTAGCTGTTTTATGAAGCCTCCTTCGTCGGTGGAGTCACCGCCATTCATTCCTTCGAGTTAATGAAAAGCAACAAATCTATGCGAAAATAGAGATTATATTAAAAATAAGATGTCTTACGACGTAATCTTTCTCTTTTAAATCATCCTGTCCTATTTATCTAAGTATAGGTTAGTTTCCGTTGTGTCTATTTTGTCAAATGGCCAAGCTTTTCTGCAAGTGTTTTACCATAGGCTGGTAAGTCTGGTGGTCTTCGGCTGGAGACAATATGTCCATCCACAACAACTTCTTCATTATGCCAAATTGCTCCAGCATTTTCCATATCGTCCTTGATACCAGGAGTACTAGTCACTTTACGACCTTGTACAATATTTGCAGATATTAACACCCATCCAGCATGACAAATTTGACCTATCAATTTTTGCTGCTGATCCATATAGTTAACCATACTCAACACTTCATCGTATCTTCTCAATTTATCTGGCGCCCATCCGCCGGGAATTAATAAAGCATCATATTCTTCAATGTTAATTTGCTGAAAACTGTAATCAGGCTTACATGGCACTCCATATTTACCTGTATAAATTTTGTTCGCATCTTTTGCAGCAAAGTGACAGATGGCTCCTGTTTCTTGTAATCGATAGTGGGGATACCAAAGCTCTAAATCTTCAAATTCATCCTCAATGACTGTTAAAACCTTCACTTCTGTTACTGACATGCTCTCATCCTTTCTATTAAATTTCCTTACTAGGTCATTCTTCCCTTTTTTTGTTTTTTCCAATCCACTTACCCTATTTGTTCTAATTATTATTGAAAAACATAAAATAATTTCAGCAGACATTTATCAAGGCTTTAGTAAGAGAAGAAACGGGAGGTTATTTTTAAATGTCTAAGTTCAACTTGAAAGACCATAAGGGTACAGTAATATTTACATCTGTCGTAGCAGGCGCAGCTCTAGCACCAATTCTTACTGGTCAGCTCCACCATGAAGGACAACAGGAAAAAAACACAGAAATTCGTAAACCTCTCACATCAAATGCTCCAGTAGAGACAATAAACCAGCATAGAATAAACCCAATCCATCCTCTTCAAAATGCAAGAGAACAATGGAATAGGACCAGTGAATCAAG
Organism: Evansella vedderi; assembly: GCF_030813435.1. Classification (GTDB taxonomy): domain Bacteria; phylum Bacillota; class Bacilli; order Bacillales; family Salisediminibacteriaceae; genus Evansella; species Evansella vedderi. The sequence goes on from NZ_JAUSUG010000012.1 coordinate 142,866, forward strand.
CAGCAAAACTTTAACTGCATCTGCACACACTGAAAGAAATATAACCTTTAACAAAAAAATTGACTCACTTGATGACTTTCCTCCACTTAGATTAGTTTCTGAGGAAAGGGGTGACTCTGAAGAATTTAACCTTGCCTCAGAAATAAGGGAGATGAGGAGTGTCTGGCCAGAAGACACCCTTTTAAATGTGGGTGATGAAGGTCCAAAGGTGGAGACAATCCAACGACTTTTGAAGGAAATAGGCTATTTTATTCATGATGTAGATGGTGTATATAATACCAAGACAAAAAATGCTGTGCGACTTTATCAAAAGGATCATGGATTAATGATTGACGGGATTGTTGGAAATGAGACAATTACTCATTTAGTAGGAACAAAACAGGTTGTAACCTCAGATATTACGTTTGCTCAATATGATCAAGGGTCAAATGTTTTTTTTCCTGACGAAAACAGTGAGACTACTGTTTTTACAAATCAAAATAGCACGGATGGTATACAAAAGAAAGATAACGACATAGATGATCGAAGTTACTATAAATACGGTGACGTACATGAAGAAATTATAGAATTACAGGAGCTTTTAAATAAAGCCGGTTATTTCGAAGGTGTATTTGACGGAATATATGGGAGCAGCACACAACAAGCAGTCAGAATGCTTCAACGGGAACAAAACTTAACAGTAGACGGTCTAGCAGGTAATCAAGTATTCACCTTTTTAAGGTCAAATGATCTGAAGAAAATAGCAGAGAATCGGCAACAAGTACAGCAAAGTACTAGCACGTCTGCAGCTACTACCACTAGTACAAGTGCTTCCGTTGAAGGACAAGAAAGCTCAACTTCCTCTTCTACTGTCGAAAAAATTATTTCAAGAGCACAGGAACTCATTGGTTCCTCGTATCTATGGGGAGGTACAACACCAGCAGGTTTTGACTGCAGCGGATTTTTAGTTTATGTTTACAGGCACGCAGGAAAGGAATTGCCTAGAACAGTAGCCGATATTTGGAATGCTTCAAGTTCCGTTTCTTCTCCTAAAAGAGGGGACTTAGTTTTTTTCGAAACGTATAAGCCGGGCCCATCTCACGCAGGAATCTATTTAGGGGACGGTGCCTTTATTCATACAGGCTCATCTGGAACACAGATTTCATATTTAAATGAAACGTATTGGGAAAGAAGATACCTAGGTGCGAAAAGATTTTAGTTTTAATAGACTCTTTTAAAGGAATGTGTTTATTTTAAAACAGCAGTTGATTGAAGCGGAAGGGGGCAAGACTCCTGCGGGGAAAGCAACGACTGAAGACCCCGCAGGAACGAGGAGGCTGAAGCGAAATCAACATCAAAGTATAATAGCTTTAATAAACCCCTTTCCATACATTAAAACTGGAGAGGGGTTTATAGCTATCTTTTTCAAATTCCATTCCATTCGTTTAAAAACTGTGTTACGTAGTTTTCCATGAATTGATTTCTTTCATGGGCCAGTTGTATTCCCGTCTCCGTTTTCATTAAATCTTTGAGCTTAAACAGTTTTTCATAAAAATGATTGATTGCTGCCCCTTTTTCTCGGTATTGCTCCTTTGTCATTTTTTCACGGGGTTCTATATCAGAAAGATGCATGGCATCGCCATGGGCACCAGCATACATAAAGCATCGTGCTATTCCGATAGCACCGATTGCATCCAACCTATCAGCATCTTGAACAACCTTCCCCTCTAATGAAGTTGGTTCCGTATTATTTCCTCCTTTAAAGGAAACAGTTTTGATAGATGACATAATCTGTTCTGAAATGGATGGGGAAACTCCCTGTTCCTCCAACCAATCCTTAACTTTATCCATCCCTTTTTCCTCACTAGTATTAAATTTTTCATCAGCTACATCATGGAGTAATGCCGCCAGTTCACAAACGAATAAATTAGCCCCTTCCTTTTTAGCTATATACAATGCATTCTTCCTGACACGGTCTGTATGAAACCAATCATGCCCTGTAGAGTCCTCTACAAACAACTCCTTTACCCACAACTCTGCATTTTCAACAATTTTACTTTCCATTCCTAATCACTCCTTTTTTGTATGATTATACAATCAAATTAAGACCCCTTTTATGTAACCAATCACTGTATCAACCTGTGTTATACAATGCACAAATCTGTATTACATTAAAGATAGTAATTAAATCCACAAAAATCAAGAGGTTTCCTCTTAGTGAAAAAAGTGTATTAATAAATATTTGTTAACGTTTTGTGAATATGTGAGGAAAATCACTTCATTCCCTTTTTGTATTTTCTATAATGCTAATAGGGAGTTATCTCATTTTTTTCGAGGGGGATATTAAATGTCTATTTTACCAAAAAAGAACGAGCTTGGCTTTTTTGAAATTCGCTTAGAGTCGATAGGCGGATTAGGAGCTAACTTAGCAGGAAAAATGTTAGCAGAAGCCGGTGTACTCGGATTAGGATTAAACGGTTCCAATTTCTCTTCCTATGGTTCAGAGAAAAAGGGTTCACCTGTTAAATCATTTGTACGCTTCTGTGATGCAGAAACAGAAATTCGCGATCACTCGCCAATTGAGCAACCGCATGTTATAGGAGTGTTTCATGAAGCACTTTATAAAATGATTGACGTTGTAAGCGGTTTAAACGCAGATGGTATTGTTCTAGTAAATACGAAGCGTGATTTTGACGTCGTAAAGGAAGATTTAAAACTGGATTATGGAACGCTAGCGATTGTGGATGCATTGAAGATTGCTAATGAAGAAAAAACAAAAGTTAATACAGCTATGCTTGGGGCACTTTACCGTATTCTTGATTTCTTAGATCCAGAGGAAATGAAAAGTGTTATTCGCCGCACTTTCGAAAAGAAGTATCCTCATCTAGTGGAACCAAATATCCGCACATTTGAACGGGGTTACAATGAGGTTGCCTTTAAAACCTATGAAGTTCCTCCTGGAGCTAAAAGTAAGGAGTTTACTAGATTTCAGCCTAGACTTGGATATGAGACGCAAGTAATGGGCGGTATTATAACAGCACAAGCAAATAGCATTCAAAAGGATTTAAGTGGTTCCCGTCAAGGCTTCCTCCCTTCCTACGCTGCAGAAGAATGTATTCATTGCGCAGCCTGTGATACGGTATGCCCAGACTACTGTTTTGTATGGGAAGAGGGAGAAGACAAACGAGGCCGTAAGCAAATGTTTCTTAAAGGAATTGATTATCAATATTGTAAAGGATGCCTCAAATGTGTGGATGCCTGTCCAACGGATGCACTAAAGGATATGGAAGAGGCACTTGGTTACGCTGACAAACATCAAGTAAAGCATAGCTTCTCACTTGTAACAGGAGGTGTTCAATAATGGCAACTTTAGAAAATCAATTAGAGAATAAGAAAACAGGTTCTGCAGAACAGATTACTACCTTTGAATCTGGTAACGAAATGGCAGCAACTGCTGCGGCTCAAATAAATTATCACTTAATGGGTTACTTCCCTATAACACCATCGACAGAAGTAGCACAATATTTGGACTTAATGAAATCGAAAGGATTACATGATATTGAACTAGTTGCTGCAGACGGAGAACACGGTTCCGCCGGAATTTGCTTCGGTGCTGCAACGACCGGGGCCCGTGTATTTAATGCTACAAGTGCTAATGGCTTCCTTTATATGATCGAACAACTTCCCGTTCAATCTGGACTACGTTTTCCAATGGTTATGAATCTTGTCACTCGTGCCGTCAGTGGTCCATTAGATATTCGTGGTGACCACTCGGACCTTTATTATGGTTTAAATACGGGTTGGGTTATTTTAACGGCACGGACACCTCAAGCCGTATATGATATGAACATTATGGCTTTGAAACTATCAGAACATGAAGATGTTCGCTTACCTGTTATCGTTGCTTATGATGGTTTTTACACATCCCATCAAAAACGTAAAGTAAACTATTTTAAAGAACGCAAGGATGTGCAAGCCTTTGTAGGTGAGACACCTAAAGGATACCCAATTGCTACAGATAAAAATAACCCTGTTACAATCGGTGCTCATATGAACGGGGACGATTTACTAAATAATAGTTTCCAACAATCGGAAGCGTTGTATCGTGCTTATGATGTATATAAAGAAATCAGTGCTGAGTACGAAGAGTTATCTGGCCGTAAATACGAGGTGCTGGATTTATATGGTATGGAGGATGCTGAGATAGCTTTGTTCTTACTAAACTCAGCTGCAGAATCATCAAAGGATGTTGTAGACCGTTTACGTGCTAAAGGTATTAAGGCTGGTGTCATCAGCCCAAATATTATTCGCCCTTTCCCTGCTGAGGAGATTCGTAACGCATTGAAAAATGTGAAAGCTGTACTCGTTGGAGAGCGCGCTGATTCGTACGGTGGAAATGGTGCAAACTTAACACATGAAGTAAAATCTGCCCTGCAAGATGATAAGGATAACAAAACCATTGTATTAAGCAGAGTTTTTGGTTTAGGCGGAAAAGATTTCTATGCAGACGACGCAGAAAAGTTTTTCCAAATGGCAATAGATGCTGCCGAACTTGGCTACGCATTGAAGCCTTTCGACTATTATGGGAAAACGCCAGGGGAGCCAGAAAAGCGTTTAGAGCAAGTTATTAAACCAATGACAGGTGACACATATAAAACTGGTCTCATTAAAGTGACGGAAGATGAAGAATCTGGAAAGTTGAAGGTGCGCATACCTCCATTACGTCAATTAACCACGAAGCCGAAGCGTTTCGCATCTGGTCATGGCGCTTGTCCTGGCTGCGGAATCTTCCCTGGGTTGGAGTTATTCTTTAAGGGAATTGAAGGCGACTGTGTCATTCTATTCCAAACTGGGTGTGGGTACGTGGTAACAAGTGCTTATCCGTACACTTCTCATAAACAGTCATTCATTCACAACCTCTTCCAAAATGGCCCTGCCACCTTGTCCGGTGCTGTAGAAGCCTTTATGGAAATGAAGCGCCGAGGTGAAGTGGATATCGACGATGATTTTACCTTTGTTATGGTAACGGGTGACGGCGGAATGGATATTGGTATGGGATCAGCCATAGGTACTGCTTTACGTAACCATAAAATGATCATCTTGGAATATGATAACGAAGGGTACATGAATACAGGTTCTCAGATGTCTTACTCTACCCCTATCGGTCATATGACAAGTACGACAACCGTTGGTAAAAATAAGCCAGGTAAAGCTTTCCATCATAAGGATACGGCGCAAATTATGGCAGCAACAAACATTCCTTATGTATTTACTGGAACAGAAGCTTTCCCTCAAGATTTAATTAAAAAGGCTGCAAAAGCTCAATGGTATGCACAAAACGTTGGATTAGTATACGGTAAAATATTGATCACTTGTCCGTTAAACTGGAAGTCCGACGACCGTGATGGTGAAAAAATCATGCAGGCAGCTGTAGATTCTTGCTTCTTCCCACTATATGAAATTGAGCAAGGAGAAACTAGTATCACGTATAACCCTGAAGCGAAAAACAAGCGTATTGAGTTAACAGAATGGTTAAAGTATATGGGTAAAACGAAGCATCTGTTGAAAGAAGAGAATAAACATGTGTTAGCTGACTTTGAAAACGAAGTGGAACGTCGTTGGAAAAAGTTAAAAGTGAAGCACGAAACACCATTTATCTAATAGTGTTACGGGCTTTATGGAAAAAGGCTTGGAGAGGTCGACGCTCCAAGCCTACTTTCCCTTTATTCCATAGGTACAAATGCAATAGAATGGTATTGTTTATTTTCTCTATTATATTTATTTTGAAAATCCTTCTCACTTACATTTCCTTTTTCTATCGTTTTATATGGAATAGTCACTTCTACATTCGGCCCTTTGAATGGATAAGGAGTGATCCCAACCTTATCCTCCCCTATCCATTTGGTGTAGAAATTATTATTACCAACTGGTGCTAGCTGCTGAGGGAATCCATTTTTAAACCAAGGATATTCCTTTTCTTTTGAGCTCCCCCATTCATTCATACAAAGATATAAGGATAAATTGTCACAGAGCTGCAGTAAATCAAATTGAAAGTGAACCTCCTCTTCCTTTACGGAAAGGAATTTATATAAATGATTTTGTCGATCCAGCTCCTCCTGTTTAAATATTACTCCAGCCTCATCCAACTTCCCACGGAAAAAACTACTATAATGAAGGCTTATCAAAAGGGCTGCATATGGGTTCACAAGTATCATTTCCTCAATACCTCTTCGATAAGCGGCAATCTTATCCTTCAACGGATAATCTGTAAAAGAAGCCGGTTCTCCTGCTACAAAAACAATATTTTTATCAAGCTCTTTCCAGCAGGCATCATGTTGTTCTATTGCTAATTCAACAGAACACCTTCTCCCCTCTCCTATAAATAATTCCTCATTCCATTCCTTTGCTAGAATACCGGATATAAGAGCATGGTCGTGCTGCTCAATCAACATATATTCCCCATTTTGTTCCCTCACAATCATTCCTTCCATCTCCCCTTTTCATAGACATCACGGAATAACTATCTTTTCCCATTATATCCCGAGGTCACTGAAAAAGTTAATCTGAAAAGTACATGGCTTGAATCTCTTACAGGCGGAAGCTTTGCGACGCTGGAGTCACCCCCTTCTTCCTCTCCAAGCTATAAAAAAAGCAATAGCGTTTACGAAAACAGCCTTCACTCGGGGAGTCGACTGAAGTGTGTTTTATGTATTCATAGATTCTGTTTCAATTCACAATCTTTTAGAAAGTTATACAAAATTCCTTATTTATGACGGTTTTGTGAAGCCTCGATTTTGTGATTTTTTTCACCGTCAACGATATATTTACACTGTATTATATACATATATAAATTAGTTTACGATTGAACAATCTTATTTAACCATTTTATAGGAGGATTTCATAAATGAATATGTTTTGTCACCAATGCGAACAAACACCTACTGGGGGATGTACAATTATGGGAGTATGTGGTAAGGCTCCTGACATTGCAAGCCTTCAAGATACTATTATCTTCGGTTTAAAGGGAGTTGCAGCCTATGCTACTCATGCAAGACAATTGGGCTACACGGACCCTGAAGTTGAAAAGATTACTCAAGAAGCACTCTATCTAACCTTAACAAACTCAAATTTTAACATGCAAGAGCATGTGGAAATGGCGTTAAAGGTTGGGGAAGCAACCGTACGCGTAATGGATCTCTTAGATAAAGCCCATACAGATCGTTTGGGTATTCCAGAGCCTATTGAAATCAGCCAAAATAAAGTAGAAGGTAAAGCCATTGTTGTCACTGGTCACAACCTTTTTGCCTTAGAAGAGCTATTAAAGCAAACCAAAGGAAAAGGTATTAATATTTACACTCACTCAGAAATGTTACCTGCACACGGATATCCACATCTAAAGAAATATTCTCACTTGAAAGGTAATATCGGTAAAGCTTGGTTCGATCAACGACGGCTATTTGAGAAGTTTCCAGGGGCTATTTTAGCAACCACGAACTGTGTTATGCCTATTAAAGGTTCCTATGCTGATCGATTCTTCTCTTATGAAATCGCAGGTCTTGAGGGTGTAGCCAAAATCGTAAATGATGATTTCACCCCTCTTATCAATCGTGCCTTAGAGCTTCCAGAAGCTAATATGGAATCTGAGGAAAAGTTAACTACCGGTTTCCATCATGAAACGGTCCTTGGAATTGCTCCTGAAATAATTGATGCTGTTAAAGCTGGGAAGATTAAGCGTTTCTTTGTAATAGCGGGCTGTGATGCACCAGGAAAGGGTGGAGAATATTATCGGGAGTTAGCAACATCTCTCCCTCCAGAAACAGTTATTTTAACTACTTCCTGTGGAAAGTTCCGATTCAATGATGTGGACTATGGTAAGGTTCCTGGCACTGATATTCCAAGATATATTGATCTTGGACAATGTAATAACTCTGGTTCAACAGTAAAGATTGCCATGGCCCTTGCTGATGCATTTGACTGTGAAGTTAACGAATTGCCAGTAAGCATTGTTTTATCTTGGTTTGAGCAAAAAGCAGTAGCTATCCTCCTTGGATTATTCAGCTTAGGAATTAAAGATATTCGTATTGGACCGAAGCCACCAGAATTTATTTCTGAAGGTGTTTTGCATCACCTACAAGAAACCTTTAACCTGCAGCTCATTGGAAATGCCCAAGAAGATATGGAAAATATGCTAGGTTTAGTTAGAGCTTAATTACTCAACTGCAAAAATTCACTACATTGCCCACTATGAGAAAGCTACCCATAGTGGGCTTATCCGTTTCGAACTGGAATTATAAGACGGGGAAGTCTCTAGCCCCTTCCTTTACCTGTTTCATGAACCCTCTATAATACATTTAAAGGCACCTTTTCTTTTTAAAAAATTTCAGTTTTACATATTTAAGCAAAAAATACCCGCCTTCTGTTATACAGAAAGCGGGTACATTCTTTTAACGGATTTCCCCTTCGCAATTCTCACAGTGGTGAGAATAGCAATCAGCCATTTCTTCAATTCGTTCCCCGCATTTTGCACATTCTTTTGGTGGTAAATTTCTAAAGAACTCAGTACTGGACATGATCATCGTAAATTCCCTCCATCCCTTAAAGTTCATTTTACACTCTTATTGTAGTATAACAACACCATCAAAACAACGAACTATCCTATGACAAAATGAACATTATGTGAATGTTTGTTTAAAAATACAACTACATTCACCACTATTAATAACATAATTATGTTACTAACAGTATTACTGTGATAATTACAACGACTTATGTTTTTTATTATTATATAACAGTATATGTCTCTTGTCATTGAATAATTACATTGTTCTTTAAAAAATATATGTTACCTTTTTCACAATTAAGTTCTCCCTTATTATGTTCAATAGAAACCATTTATATTATTAATACTAATGGAAGTTTTGGGTAGCTTAAGGAGTAATTATTTTTGGAAAGTAAGCCATTTAAAATTGAAATCATATCTCTTATCTACGTTTTCTTACAAATGTTGCTTGTTTCTTAAAAGCAATCTATAATAAAATATGTATGACTGAAAGGAAGAATAGGGGGATTTATAAATATGCTTAAACGTTTCTTATCTGCATCACTAATTTTACTTTTACTTCTGGTCACACCAATTTCTACAGCATTAGCTGCAGGGGCAGATAACGGTGGTGCATCTCTTATGGAAGGACCCTTTGTTATTTTAGCTTTCGCAACAATAATTATCATGATTTATTATTGTTTCCGCGATTAATTGGAATGTTGTACATAAAGAGCAGAGACCTCCCTTTTTAGGTCTCTGTTTTTTTCTGCACAAAAAAGAAGCCGTCACAATGAAACAGCTTCTCTTCTTCATACTATTCTAATAAATAGACACCTGTCATTCGATCATACAATGGTCTTTTTCCTTTACCAATTAACAACATAAATAATGTTGGGAACAGGACAAGCTTGAGCAACTCCCTTTTCAAATATTGTCCCTTTGTTATTTCGTTTGCGTTTTCGTCTAATAAATATAACCCTACCATTTTCATTCCAATGGTTTGACGTTTAAAGGCTGGCAAAATAAAGTGGAACACGATAGCTGTAAGGCTCAATACTACAGTATTTATGATTACTAAATGAAATTCATATTCATAAATATAATCCATTAACTGTGTTAACGTAGCATCATCCGGAGCATTACTTCTAGAAACGACCCACCAGGTTGAAACACTACCAACTAAGCAAAGGACCACAAGTAACGAGAACATATCATAAAAAAATGCAATGACTCGCTGAGAAAATCCAGCGTAATATCTTTCATCAAGCATTTTCTTTACCCATTTATCCTCCATCTAATCTCTCCCTTTTGTCCCTTTTCTATTTTTACGTATAAAGAACAAAAAGGTTTCATCCTTATAGCAAGTTTTCAGTTTTACCATAATGTAACAAAAATAAAATAGACTACCATCCAGGTGCAGCCTAACACTTATCAAAATTTAATTTTAAAGGAATGATCTGGATGTTCATAAATAAGTGTAAAGTTCTTATCTTTCTTTAGCTGCTCATCTAAATTTTGTGGGGAAAACCATAAACCATCATGTTCGAATTTGTAATTTGCACCGTAATAATAGCAAACCCAAATAAGTTTTGAACAATAGATGGCGTTCCACAGGTCTTTCATACTGGAGGGAATAAAAGAAAATACCGGACGATTAATGCCTTTTTTCAAATTTTCTTGATATTTTTCGTAATAAGATAACCCCCACTCCACCGCCTGTTGTCCCATTTTTTCATCAAGCGGACGGTAAAGGGCATACCACTCATGATCCTTAAAAAAGCTATTGATGGAATTTATGGCAATGCTATCGGCGCTATAGTCCGATTCTAACATATATTTTTCATCGATAATTAGTGCAGAATGACCCATGTAACCGTCAGGGATTCCTTTTTTATTGTCACTTGCAACAATAATATCTCCAGTCTTATAATCATGTTTTTGGGGCTCCCTCACTAACTTCTCCCTAGCCACGTCAATAGAGTAAAAGGTTTCTTCCTCATATTGGGTAATCTTGTTCTCACCAATTAAACGTAGGATATGTGCTCCTTTTGGAAGCTTATCCTTACGTAAATAAATATCATCATCCGTACCAAATGTTTTCAGTTTTAGCTCATCTAAAAAAACATGAATATATGAAAATGTATTAGGTTTAGGTCGGATAATAATGTATGGACGATTACTGTAAACATTAAAATTAGGGGGGTATAAAGAAAACAAAAAACCTCCTCCTTTCCCATCTAGTGTATGCATGAGTTAGGCAGAGGTTCATTCTTACGTCTTCTATTACACTTACTTATCCTTGGCCGCAATCTTTACAAAGGTAGCTAGGAGTGGGTTTTCATAGCTATCTTTTTTGCGACGAGTAACCGCAGGAGCAACCGCGCGGCGAGCGGAGCCATTGCCGGCACTTTTCATATTCCATGGTGCAAATTTTAACTTGCATGGAGGTCTACTCTGAGAATTCGAATCTGGTTGTCATCCACTACGGTCCACTCCCTTTCCGCGGACGACCTGTCAAGCCCCCACGTGCTTTGCCCTGTGTGGTCTTGGCTTGCTCGTTCTTCCGCAGGAGTGTCGTGGACCTTCGCTCATTCCAATGCAGACTAAAATTTTCATTCTCCATGGTGCAAAATTCCTATTGGAGGTCTACCTATAATTTTTAATTTATAGGAACGTAACCTGTTTTTTCTATAATATATTGACCTTGGTCTGATAGGATCCATTCGATTAATTCCTCTACATGGGGGTTCTCTGTTCCTGCTGTTATGACATAGAATTCTGCTGCAATAGGATATTGACCGTTGCGAATGGATTCCTTATCTGGGAAAACGCCTTCCACCTCTAGATGTTTAATTTCTCCATTTTGAACCATTTCTGTGGAGTAATAGCGGAAGGAATAACCAATGGCATTTCTATGATTACGATAGTTAGATGTTTGATTAATAATACCTCCCATTCCTCCCACAACATCCTCAGTAGGTGCTTCCATTAAAGGAATATCTCCCATTAAGTTTTCCAATGCTGTTTGACTCCCGCTGTCGTCTGGTCGTTGGAAGGCCCTGATTGCTTCATTATTTCCACCGACCTCACTCCAATTTGTAATCTCTCCAGAATAGATCCCTTGAATTTGTTCGATGGTCAGCCCCTCTACCGGGTTTCTAGCATTGACAAAAAACACAAATGCTTCACGGCCAATTGGTGTTAATTCCAGCTCCACTCCCCTCGCTTCCGCCATTTGGAGCTGTCGGTTTGAAGGCCCCGCTGCAAAAATAATATCGACTCTGCCATTAATTAAATTTGTGTAGGCTTGGTTAGTTTTAGTGGCGAGAACTTCACTAGAGCCTTCCCAATAAGGGTCGTAATCCTTTTCTGGATATACAGCTCTAGCAAAGGCAGAATAAACTGGATAAAGTGCCGTTGCACCATCTAAGATTGGAAGATCATTTTCTATTTTTAATGTGGATTCTTCTTCGAGAGACACCGCTTTTGTCCCTTCACGAAACGGCTGATATTCGTATAAATTAACCTCCCCTTCCTCAACCATAACGAGGCTTTCTTGATAGGATTCATACATCCATATACTCAGAAAGCTTAAAATACATATGCTGAAAAAACTTATGCTGCTTATTCGAAGGGGTTTCTTGCTCAGGATATTAAATACTGCAAGTATAAAAAAGAGAATACAGCCTAGAGCAGTAATGATAATAATAGGGATTAAAAAACGATTAGCACTAGTAAAGGAAGCATAAATAATAGCAACGAAACCAGCAAATAAAAATAGACCTGTGAAAAAAACGGTATAAACAAACTTTACTCCTATTGAATCGTTCATAGCAATTTCTCCTCATTCCTTTCGTCCATAACGTACTTCTTTTGAAAGATTACAAAAAAATACCTTTTATATCCATATTGAACTATTCTCCAGCTAGGATCCTTATACCTTCTTTATAAGATAATACATATTTTATGTTCCTCTCTTTGCATAAGGCTATTTATCTGATTCCGTGGACATTGCTTCTTCGAAATAACGTCGATTTGTCTCGACGGATACACTACAAAGCTAAGCTTGCAGAGGAAGAGACAGTCTCGGATCTTCCCCTCAAATCAAAAGTCTAAAAAATCAACATTATCCTTAACAGAGCCTTGCATAATAAAAACAGACCTATCATGTGAATAGTTCTCACATGATAGGTCTGTTGTGGCGTTTTATATTGGATTATACTTTACGTACGTTAGTAGCTTGAGGGCCTCTTTGGCCATCTTCAATGTCAAAGGTAACTTCTTGACCTTCGTCTAGAGATTTATATCCTTCACCTTCAATTGCTGAAAAGTGAACAAACACATCGTCTCCACCATCACGTTCAATAAATCCAAAGCCTTTCTCACTGTTAAACCATTTTACTTTACCTTGTTCCACTTCTGTTCCTCCTTGAATGTTGCAAATAATTGTATTAAGCTTGTCCTTCAAATTAAGCTTGCATATTTATAGTACCCAGCAGAATCTTTTTTAAACATATTGTACCAATTTTATTTTATGGAATTGATGAATACGTTTACTCATTTTAATAGTCAAAAGGCATTTATCTTATTATTTCTATCATTGGTGGCTGCTCCAGCCAATTATTTTTTATCATTAAGTTTACCCCATCATCGGAGTAGCCTAGCATTTCGGTGATTAACTGACTGTACTTCGCACCTATATCCCTTCTCATGGCAGTAGCAAGACTAAATCCGTATTGCTCTATCCCTACTCCAGTCAACAATCCCCCATGAAACATAAGAAGTTTACCTGAAAAGGGAGACACTTTCGTATCTGTCACTAACGTATACCATGGTGTGTAGCGTTGGACAAATCATATTCGTCGAGAATCTTACGAAACTGTTGAGACATTTTTAAGCTTATTTCTTTCCCACGAGTAAGGTAATTTTGGACTTCTTTTGACTTTGCCACTTAGTGAAAAAACAATCAACAACGTCTTAACCACTTCAATAGTCTGTAGATTAAAGAACATATTAGATATTTCTAAGGAAGTTAACGGCCGTAAAACCAATTGGTATTGGATGATTTTCTTTCGTAAAAATTTCTTTCACTGAGTCCATATGTTGAATAGATAATTCAAGTGCAAATGTAATTATGTCCTTGATTTCATTGTCTTCACACTTATCCAAAAAATATTTTAGGCAGCAAACCGCCATACTATCAACCATGAAAGTAGTCCATAAATAACCCTTTTCCGATGCAGTTAGTTTATTGTTCATTTCTATTTTGCCCTCCAGTAACATCTGTTAAAAATGTTTGTAGATGTTAATTTATATATACTTAAAGTATCCGGAAGGGCCTTTTCTTTGATTAGATTTTATTTCCAAATGGAGGAACAACGATTATTCATTTGACATCAATTCCTTTAACGCCTTTCCCAATTGAGGATTATGATAAATAAACCTCATTTTATCCTCTTTATAAATTTGATCATTCGTATATTTTTTTCCGGTAAATTTCCCCTTTTCCATTTCATGAAGATCCCCAATAATGAGACTAAAGCCCGACCCATCCTCTAAATGGATGACTAACGTATATAGGGCATGATCCCATTCTGGCTCTCCAAGGAAGTAGTAAGAGCGCCCATTAGAGTGTAGAGCTTCTGCAATTTGATCGTTCGCTTTTCCTATAAAAATACAATTTTGTTCAGGAGAAAAATCTCCCTCTGGTGCAATACAATCTCCTGGATTAAAACCTATATCCCACAAAGTTTTTGAAGGAAACATTAACGAATAGACTCCCACTTCCGTAATATTACTGGTTTTTAGTTCGCTTGCTGGATTTAGCCCCCAATACCATAAATATAAGATAAGGAAAAATAATATAGCAACAACAACGGAAAGGCTTTTCTTAAAAGTCACGAAGTTACCCCCTTTTTGTAATTGAAGTGAAGGAGATGTTCTAAAAGAAGATTAGATTGTAATTTATAAGACGTTTAGGATCCACCATATGTTACAATTTCTCAACCAATTATTTTGATGGCTTATTTAACTAGTAGCCTACCTTTCATTTATCCTTACTAGAAGTTATGCTACAATAGAAATGTTATATCTACTAAAGTATTGGAGGATTCCCCATATGAAAAAAATGTTAGCTACTGCTTTTCTTATTATATTTTTACTTTTAGTAGCTGCTTGCAATGACGAGAATATGAGTGAAGCAGGTAATGATAGTGATGTCCTAATAACATTCCAAGATAAAACAATTACGGAGTTTGATGTTCAAAACGCTTCTCTTTATCCGGATCAAGATATTCACGAGGTCGCTAAAAGTGTTCTATTTCATGAAATTGTTTTAGTAGAAGCAGATGCTGCTGGTACAAGTTATGACGAATATGATTTAATGGTTTTAGTGGACCAAACATTACAACTGTATGAATTTGATGAGGAAGCCGTTGCCTTTATCACAGAAAAAAGTGAGTTAAACAACTTAGAACCAATGGAATATATTGAGACAGTTTGGAAAGATTATTTACGAACGAGGTTAATTGTAAATAATCATTTAGATCACGAAATTGGCTTTGCTGGAAAATCCGATGAGGAAGTGGCTGCCGCAATTGCTAATTTTGAAGATCAATTATTAACTAAATATGAAGAAGACATTGAATATCATTTTTAATTATGAAAAGGGTGACTTAGGAGCGTAATGCGCCGGAAGTCACCTTTTTTTATGGATTATGATGTTATTGAAGTGGAAGCCAATGGGACTTCCTACGTCTTCTTCTATAACGCGAGATCGTGGCGGGGAGTGATCTTCGCGTTGCTAAGGCATGGGTTGTAACGCATTTGGAAGCTTTTCTTGTCCCATCTCGTTCTTTAATTGCTTCAAGCTCATTACATTATTTAGATATAAGTTCTTTGAATCTTACATACTCTAACAAATAAAAATTTAAACAAGTATAAATTGGCACGACCAAAGGTAAAAGTGCCACTAATTCCATTTTCTTTATATCCCTAGGTACACCTGTCATATAAACCATTTCTATGGAGAGAAATAAAAAAAGGGAGTTAGCAAAAAAAGCTGCTGCTAAACCTATCCATTTATTCTTGAACTTTTTATATAACCAGATGCCAATGATAGAAGAAAAAAGTAGTGTTAGTGAACTACTCCCACCACTTACCACCCTTGCGGGTTGCTTGAAGTGGGGGCTTCTTGGGTAATCGCCACTTTTGGTAGCTGACGAAATTGACCAAGCTAACCCTCTTGTTCCAAGAGTTTTTATTGCCTTTAGGCAGTTACTAATAAGCGAATGCCTTCTTTTTTGATATTGAGTGCTGAATTATAATCTCTATCAAGGTTTAGTCCACAAGTACATTGATAAGTACGTTCTGATAATTTGATTTCTTTTACTGAACCACATTTCGAACAGGTTTTTGTAGATGGAAACCATTTATCTATTTTGATAAGTTGTTTCCCTTGTTCTTTTAGTTTGTACTGTAAGAAAGAAGTGAACATTCCCCAACCATTATCGGAGACACTTTTGCCCAACTTTAGAGCTTGTGACATACCTTTCATGTCTAAATCTTCAATCACAACAGCGTCAAAGTTAGACACTAACTCCTTTGATTTATGGTGAAGAAAGTTCTTACGTTGATTTGCGACTTTCTCTTGAATTTTAGCTACTCGAATACGCTGTTTATTCCAATTCGAAGAACCCTTCTTTTTACGAGAAAGTTTACGTTGTTCGATTGCTAATTTATCAAGCATTTGTCGATAGAACCGTGGGTAATTGGCTTTCTTACCTGTCTCACTATCTACAAATAATCCATCCATCGCAAAATCTAAACCAACAACTTTTTCAATTTCTTTGCTTTCAATTTCCTTCTCATACTCTGTGAGAATAGAAATATAGTATTTTCCTGATGAAGTCATAGATAAGGTACAAGATTTGATTTTGTATTCCGAAGGGATTTCTCTATGCTGTTTGATTTTAACCGTTTTAAGTTTAGGTAATTTGATATGACCATCCAACAACTGAATGTTTCCATTTACTACATTCGTTGTGTAACTTTGTCTGTGTCGTTTACTTTTGAATTTTGGAAACTTGGCATTTCCTTTGAAGAAGGCCTTATAAGCCTTATCTAAGTTTAATTGCGCATTCGCCAACGCTAAAGAGTCCACTTCTTTTAGCCACACAAACTCCTTTTTATATTTAGCAGGAGTAGGATGTTTTACATTTTTCAGCGCTTCTTTCTCATCTTTTAGGTTTTCGTATGTTTCCTTTCGCTCTGCTAACATTTTGTTGTAGACAAAACGAACACACCCGAAAGTTTTGCGTATCATCAAAGCCTGTTCATCTGTTGGATAAACCCTGAATTTATACGCTTTATTTTGTTTAGCCATATCAAATCACCTCACTTTTTCCCTTGCTTTTCAATATACTGCTTCACTACTTCAATAGGTGAACCACCTGTGGTCAACAAGCAAAAACTTCGTGACCAAAACATTTCTTTCCACAACTTTTTACGAACGAGAGGAAACTCTTTTTTGACGAGTCTTGAACTCGCACTTTTGTATGCGTTGATGAATTTTGATAATTCACTGTTAGGTTGCGCTTTGAAAAGAATATGTACATGGTCAATATCATGGTTCCACTCGACTAATGTAATATTGTATTTTTCACTCAAGGACACAAACTTGTCTTTTGCATAGTTTGAAATTGTGTCATCAATGACCTTTCTACGATATTTTACAACCAACACAAGGTGATAATACATCAAGAATACTGAATGGTTATTACTATCTAATTTCATGGTTATATCAATCCTTAATCTTTATAAGACTGATTATATCACGACGAGAAAAAAGACAAAAGAAAAAGTCATTGGGCTATCGCCCAACCGAAATTCATCTCCCCCTTACCGTTGGGCTACGCCCTTCACACGCTTGAAGAGGGAGACTTCTTTCGGAAGTACGTTAAAATAATTAGGGAAAAAAGCCATTATTTGGTATAGCATATCCACGGCCATATATTCAACCTCCATAATGTTTTATTTTTGAGTTACGATTAATGATTGATTTAAGATTCACTATCCTAGTTTAACATCTTTTCCAAATTCTTCATAAAAAAACGAGGCTGGGATAAAAGCGTTTTGTCAATGAGAATTCCGAACGAAGCATATAAATCGCTTCGGAAATATACTTCCCTTTCCGCGGGCGGCTGGTGAGCCCCCTCGTGCTTACGCACGTGTGGTCTCACCTTTGCCTTTGCTCCCGCAGGACACTGATTACACATCCTTGAGATTGCCCACACACGAAGAAAATGTGCTAACATTTTCGAGGAGTCTACGTATATTTCCTCCGCTACGATAATACATTGTTCGTATTTTCATCTAAACACTTTAGTTATGTCCCAGTCTCGCTTTTCTTTCTATATACTATAGCTTTAATTCTAATCCAACAGGACAATGGTCACTGCCTAAAATATGTCCGTGCACTTCTGCTTCATGGATACTTTCTTTCATTTTTTTAGAAACAAGAAAATAATCAATTCTCCAGCCAATATTTCTTTCCCGAACTTTGTTCATATAAGACCACCAGCTGTACACATCTTCTTGATTGGGATAAAGATGTCGATAGGAATCGATATAACCAGATTCTAGTAAAGAGCTCATTTTAGCCCTCTCTTCATCTGTAAAACCAGAGTTACCTACGTTCGTTTTATGGTTCTTAAGGTCGATCTCTTGGTGGGCAACATTCAAATCGCCACAAACAACTACAGGCTTACTCTCCTCTAGTTTATGAATATAGTTTTTAAAATCATCTTCCCACGTTAGACGATACTCCAGTCTCGATAAATCCCTTTTTGAGTTTGGCGTATAAACAGTAATCAAGTAAAACCTATCAAACTCTAAAGTAATAACACGTCCTTCTGAATCATGCTCTTCCATATCAATACCATATTGAACGGATTGAGGTTCTACCTTTGAGAAAATAGCAGTACCAGAATACCCTTTTCTTTCAGCGTAATTCCAATATTGATGATATCCCTCTAATTCCAGTTCAATTTGACCTTCTTGCAGCTTCGTTTCTTGAATGCAAAAAATATCTGCATTGATGTCTTGAAAAAAATCTAAAAATCCTTTCTTCACACATGCACGAATGCCATTAACATTCCAAGATATGAGTTTCATAGTTGTTAATACCCCTTATTTATTAATCCTTAATATAATTTATTTTTAAAATCTTATGGTGACCTTTTGTTGCTGCTTTTCTTTGTTTCGGGCTTCATGAACCCTTCATGGCGACCTTCCACCACAGCTCTGCTCCTTATCGGGCATCAGAAATCCATAACTTAATCTAAACTTAAAACGACTCTGCCATTATATCAATTTCCCTTTGAAAAATACTAGAATCTTACCTTTTAAACAAATGTAAATATTTCCCATACCCTTCTCTATCCAACTGGTCCATAGGTATAAACTTCAGAGCAGCTGAATTAATACAATATCTTAACCCGCCTTTTTCCACCGGTCCATCTTCAAATACATGTCCTAAATGGGAATCAGCCTTCCTGCTCCGTACCTCTGTTCTCAACTTATCATGAGAAACATCCATTTCTTCTCTCACATAACTAGCCTTTATCGGCTTTGTAAAGCTCGGCCAACCACAGCCAGCATCATATTGATCTTTAGAAGAAAATAGGGGTTCTCCAGAAACTACATCTACATAAATCCCTTCTCTCCTATTATTCCAATACTCATTATCATATGGAGCTTCCGTTACACCAAACTGTGTTACCCTATACTGTATAGGTGTTAATTTTTGCTCCAGCTCCTTATTCACCCACATCTTTTTCAAAAAATCATCTCGGCCGGACCTAAGCCTGTGAAGCTTATAGCGAAACTCATTTTTCTTATAAAAATACTGATGAAATTCCTTAGCAGGATAAAAGGAAATAAAAGGTAGAACTTCTGTTACTAAGGGACGCTCAAAAGGCCCTATTTTCTCCAGTGCTTTTTTCGTTACCATTGCATCCTTTTTTTGCTGATGGTTATGATAAAAGATGGCTGTTTTATAACAACTGCCCCGATCAGTAAATTGTCCTTCCCCATCTGTAGGGTCAATTTGTCGCCAATATATTTCTAGCAACTCATGATAGGTGATAGCTTCAGGATCGAAAGTGATTTGCACCCCTAAATAATGACTTGTCTCACCAGAGCAAGCCTCTTTATGGTTGAGGGGGACCTCCTGCCCGCCTGTATATCCTGACATAACTTGCAATACACCCTTCCTTTCAAAAGGTTCCACCATATGCCAGAAATGTCCTCCCGCGAATGTAGCTAGCTCGTATTTCACCTTTCTCCCCATACCTATCACTCCCCTTTGGACCACTACCAACGGATGCTATCTATTGTTGACATTAGTCTAGTGTTCCTTTCTTTACTTAAGCCCCAACTTCCTATTTCTTCCTTGATTTTTGACAGTGATCCGTAACCTTTTACAAAACCATTTAGTCGAGCTATAACAGTTGAATTTACAAATGAATGATCATCAGGATAAAGTTCCTTTAGTTTCTCCATTGCATGGGGATACCTTTTTAAATAATACTTTTGGTGGCGTTCTTCTGCTAAGGTAAAATTAGTGTAAGGAGAAACTTCTGTTTCTATCGTGATGTCTCGTTCTTTTTCTATCATGTCTTTCCTTTCATACGCAGCCTGTAATTGTTTATGGTTATGGAATAAGAGGAGCGATAAATATTGCCTGCCTTTATAACTGCCAATACGTGGATTGTGGTTTTTCCAAAAAATCTCTAAAAGCTCACTATAAGACATTGTCTCTGGTAAAAAATCAATTTGAATCGTTTCTGTGTGATCTCCCATTTGACGATACGTTGGATCCGTTGTCGTTCCTCCGGCATAGCCAACACGAGTTCTTATTACTCCAGGTAAATGCCCAAACTGAGCATCTGGCCCCCAAAATCATCCCATTCCAAAGGTTGCTGTCTCAAAATTATTATGTTGTAAATATTGTAATTCATTACACTCTTCCATAATTTCACCCACCTGTTTTTTTACTATTTTCATCTTAAGGAATTCAATGAATTCAATCAAGTTTCCACTTTTTAAAAAAAATTTACTCTATTAAATTAATAAAATATCTTTACAAAAAAATTTTCATAATATAGAATTATCATTATTATTAGAAAAAAAGCTTATTGTTAAAAGGAGACGAAATAATGAGTGAAAATAAAAAAGACTTAAGAATTCGCAGCATTGATATTAGTGAAGGCGAAAATCGTTCCCCGAACCGTGCTATGCTTCGGGCAGTAGGATTTACAGATGAGGATTTCAAGAAGCCAATGATTGGTGTAGCCAGTACGTGGAGCGAGGTAACTCCTTGTAATGTACACATAGACAAGCTGGCAATTAGGGCAAAGGACGGAGCGAAAAATGGTGGCGGGGCTCCCCTAATTTTTAACACCATTACGGTTTCCGACGGTATTTCTATGGGACATGAAGGAATGCGTTATTCTTTGCCGAGTCGTGAAGTCATCGCCGATTCCATTGAAACGGTTGTAGGGGCAGAACGCCTTGACGGTGTTGTGGCCATTGGCGGATGTGACAAAAATATGCCTGGATGTATGATTGCCATTGGACGCTTAAACCTCCCTGCCGTTTTTGTATACGGTGGAACGATTGCCCCAGGAAAATCAAGAGAAGGAAAAGATATTGATATTGTATCTGTTTTTGAAGCAGTGGGACAATTCAATGCTGGAAAAGTGGATCACGATGGATTAAAGGATATTGAATGTAATGCTTGTCCAGGAGCTGGGTCCTGCGGCGGAATGTATACGGCCAATACGATGGCTTCTGCCATTGAAGCCATGGGAATGAGTTTACCAGGTAGTGCTTCCCACCCAGCAGAAACTGACGAAAAGCTAGATGATTGCGAGCGAGCAGGAGAAGCAGTAGTAGAACTTTTACGTAAAGGAATTTATCCGAAGGACATTATGACGAAAGAGGCCTTTGAAAATGCCATCACCGTTGTTATGGCTCTTGGCGGATCTACAAATGCTTTCCTTCACCTCCTGGCAATCGCCCATTCGGTAGATGTGGACCTTTCCTTAGATGACTTTGAAAGAATCCGTAAGAAGGTGCCGCATATTGCTGACTTAAAACCAAGTGGACGTTTTGTTATGAGTGACCTTCATCGAGTTGGAGGAGTATCTGCCGTCATGAAAGTTTTACTTGAAGCGGGATTACTCCATGGTGATTGTTTAACTGTTACGGGTAAAACACTAGCAGAAAACTTAGCAGAACAGGAGCCATTAAAAGAAGGACAAGAAATTATCCGTCCACTAGACAATCCTTTCCGCTCCGACGGGCCACTGGTCGTGTTACGTGGTAACCTAGCTCCAGACGGTGGAATTGCCAAAATGTGCGGACTTAAAATTAAGAAGATTACTGGTCCTGCCAAAGTGTTCGATTCTGAATCGGAGGCAACGAAAGCTGTGTTAAACAATGAAATTGTAGCCGGTGATGTTGTTGTTATCCGTTATGCAGGACCAAAAGGTGGACCGGGAATGTCAGAGATGCTTTCCATCACGGCGATCATTGTCGGGAAAGGATTAGGGGAAAGTGTCGCATTAATTACCGATGGTCGATTCTCTGGAGGAACTCACGGGTTAGTAGTAGGTCACGTCTGTCCAGAAGCACAAGTAGGAGGACCAATTGCCCTACTTGAAAACGGGGACCTCATTACCATCGACAGTGAAACACAAGAGATTACCGTTGACCTTACAGAGGAAGAAATGGCAGCCCGATTAAAGGACTGGAAGCAACCGCCACTTCGATACTCCAGAGGAATTCTCAATAAGTATGCAAGACTTGTATCATGTGCTTCTAAAGGTGCAGTTACAGATTTAAATTAATATCATAAACAACGCTAGCTCCAATACTAGCGTTGTTTTTTTGTACCATTCAACAATATTAAAGTGAAATTTATTGGAAATCTATTCCTAGGTGTATGATATAATTAGTTCTCCCTAAATCTTCCCTCTCTTTTTAAGGAATGTTAGACATTCCAACTGGGAATGTTAACGGTACAAGATTAGAGGATTTTGTACTTTAGGGAGGTGATTTTGTGAAACATATTGCAGCATTAAGCATAAAATTAGCAGCTGTTACGTTTATTCTTTTAATTGTTCTCTCTGGATTTTACAATTACCCATTTTTACCTACCATTGGACTTTCCGTCGTGATTGTAGCGTTAAGCTATGTATTAGGGGATATTGGAATTTTGCGATTTTCTAACAATATTGTTGCTACCGCTGCGGATTTGGGCTTAACAGCTATCGTTATTTGGCTCATCGGCCCACTTTTTTACGGTATTGGAGTGTCTTTTGCCGTTGCTATTTTTGCAGCCATCATGATCGGTGTGATTGAATACATCTACCATATTTATATTGCCAACCATGTCCTTGAAAAGAATGCAGACCCTTCCCCACAATCATAATTTCTTTTAAGCATTTATCCAGTCCATAAGCTGATAAATGCTTTTTCTAATTCTTGAGTCTGGTCCTATGCTAAAAAAAAAACAGTCATATTTCTTTTTTCTAAGTGACATGCTAAAGATAACTATAACCAAAAGGAGCATAGATATGAAACACTTGAAGGCTTTTGCCATAAAGTTTGGGATGGTAGCGATTGTTTTATTGTCTACCTTGACGTTATTTGAGGTGCCGGTTTCGGTTATCCTCACAACGACATTAGTGCTGACTATTCCAGCTTACCTCCTTGGAGATCTGTTTATTTATCCACGCTTTGGAAATTTAGTTGCTTCTATCATGGATTTTGCCTTTTTTACAGCAGCTGTTTGGCTCTTTATGGCCATGTTTGTGGCGACCACACCAACAACAAATGCCATAAATGCCTTTTTTACAGCCATATTTGTTACCTTTGTAGAAGCATTGTATCACGCCTTCTATATTTCAAAAATTACAAATAGGGAACAGGAAAACACAGAGGCATATTCACTAAGACCGCAGTTTGGAACGGAATTTTCCGAAGAAGTGGATGTTAAATCTTCCATTGATAAAAAGAAAAGATAGACGAACAAAAGCGCAAGCGCCTTGTCCACGAGCGACCAGCAAATGCATCTGCCCCGATAAAAAGTGCTTTTTACTTTTAATCGGGCAGATCATTTAACCTCGAGCGAGAAGGCGCTGAAGCTATACGTGATTAATAATAAATAACTTTTCTACAAGAGTGAAAAATATAATTTCCTAAATCAAGAAAAAAGGGGGCTCAACAATACCTGTTGAGCCCCTCTATTTTATTAATTACCGAGAAGATTTTTTAAAGCTGATCCCTTCACTTTCTAGCCACTTCTGATAAGGGTATATAAGGATTGCTATGAAAAGCATTAAGCCGCAAATTCCAGACCTTGATATTTTTTCTAGCTTAACAACCTTTATTTTTTCTAGTAAAGGTAGGACGACAAATGCGAAAAATCCATCTAAGATCATATTAGAAAGCATATATACATAAAAGCCGAATTTATAGGTAAGATGGAAGATCCAAATTGTTCCCACAAAAAAGGGTCCGAATAGAAATGAATAATCCGTTACCCTTATCCACGGTGCGATCATTCTCTTTAATCGCCACCAACCTAACTTTTAGGTAATTTAGTTCTTAAATAAATAAAAATTCAAGCACATATGCGCTTGAATTTTTATTTATTACTCGATAATTTCTATAGACTCAATAACCACATCGTCCACTGGCTTATCAGCCGCTGCTGTTTCCACTTGGGCGATGGCGTCTACTACATCCATGCCTTCAATAACATGACCAAATACGGTATGACCAAAGTCTAAGTGTGGTGTTCCACCAACCTCTAAATATCTTTCCATTGTTTCTTCAGGGAAAGTAATCTCATGTTCTGCTGCCATTTGAAACCAATCCATACTCAATTGAGCATTGTCTGCTTGAACAATGTAAAACTGACTTGTATTAGAATCTGGACGTCCTGGGTTCGCCATAGCAAGGGCTCCACGAAAATGGGCTAATGCTGTCGTAAACTCATCTTCAAAGGGCTCTCCAAAATAACTTTCTCCACCGGTACCCGTACCTGTTGGGTCTCCCCCTTGAATCATAAAGTTATTTATGACGCGGTGAAAAATAACGTCATCATAATAGCCTTCTTCACTTAAACCAATAAAGTTCTCTACTGCCAAAGGTGCATATTCTGGGAAAAGCTTGATGCGAATTTCCCCCATATTAGTATGGATTACTGCTTCTACTTCATTTGCTGCGACTTCATCCTTAAACTGCGGATATTCTTCCGGAGCAATCTCCCGTTCTGTTGGCTCCCTTTCAGCTTCTTCTTCCTCAGCTGCTTCCTCTTCTTCAGCAGGCTCCAATTCAATTTCCGTAGATCCTTGAGCCTCATCTTCGTTTGTTCCCTCTCCACAACCAACTAGCATCATAAAACTAAAGCACATAATTAAAAAAATCATCCATCTTTTCATTTCTTCTCTACTCCTATACATTTTGTTTTTTTCAATTCCTCCTGCTGTGAGCCATATCACCGACAAGCTGCGCTTCTTCTCTTATGATAGAGATAACTTAGCATAAGGAGGAATTATGATGAATTCAGTTTTTACTCGTGAAACGAAGGTACGGGATATTGTCATACAAGTACCACGTTCTGACGAATTATTCAAGCAATATAAAATCGACTTCTGCTGCGGTGGAAACCGCCCTATTCATGAGGCCCTTGATGAAAAGGGACTTGATGAAGATACATTCCTGGAGCGTCTTCAAACCCTTTACAATCAATCCTTAGAATCGAAATCTTTAGATCAGCAAGACTGGACACAAGCGCCTTATTCTGACCTTATTTCCCATATCGTGCAACGCCACCATGGCTATCTAGCGGAAGAACTTCCTGACCTTAGCTTTTATGTAACAAAAATTTTCCGAGTTCATGGTCAAGCCCATCCAGAACTTGCTGAGCTCCATCGTCTATACCATGATTTAAAGATAGAGCTAGAGCAGCATATGATCAAGGAAGAGCAAGTCGTCTTCCCTGCCATTCTTCAATACGAAGAAAGGGAAGGACAGCTAGACCGTGACCTTGCTATCAGCCGTATTGATGAACTGGAAGCGGAACACGAAGAAGCGGGCTCCCTTCTGAAACGCATTCGTGAAGTCACTTCTGATTTTACATTACCACCCGGTGCTTGTACAACCTATAAAATGACGTTTAAACGATTAGAGGAATTAGAATCGGATATGTTCCAGCATGTTCACTTAGAAAATAACATTATGTTCCCACGCCTAATAGGAAGCTAAGGGAATGTTCACAAAAAGTTCGGGGACCGGGTCCCCGAATTTTTTTGTTTTTTCTTGACTATTTTCCGGAAAGGAGTAATATAATAAACAGAACTAGTGTTCGATTTTATTCTCACCTTAAGGAAACTGAAAAGGAGTGACGTCCATGGCCAAACTCACTGTGGAAGAAGAGCGTTTAAGTGAGTCATACATCTTATTTGAGTTGGCCCGTAAGGTTTTGGAAAAGGATTTGTCTAAAATTGCCCAGTCTCCAATGAAACTGAAAGACCCGTACATCCGTCTTTTAGAGCAAACCCTTGGTCACCTAAGTAAAGAGCTTTACAGCATTAAGGCAAATATGAAGAAGCTCGGTTTAAAGGTACAATTAAATGAGCATGATGATACATTCTCCGAGTATACAATCTTCTTTCGAGGCTATGTACTTACAGCAAAGTATTTAAATGCCCATTTAAAGAACCAGGTAAGCCAGCAAATAGCAAAGCTGTTCACTGGCGCAAAGGCGGATTAGAGATAGCTATGCTCCCATTAGAGCTCAGCTATCCGGCTTTTTATTTTTGGAAAGACACGCAACGCCGTGTTGTAAAAGACGTCCTCCCAGCTTGAGGGGGGCATATACGTTTTTACAAAGTTAATGTACGGCTCCATTTGTACTAAAGGCCAATCGGTACCAAAGATAAATTTATCGTAATGATCACAGAAGGCAATAGCATGCTTCATATGATTAAAAAAGTGAGGCGTATTCATAATCCTATTGACTTCCTTGCCATCTCCAACGATCAATCCTGATAAATCAGCAAACATATTGCTATTTTTGTAAACGACTTCTGCCCCGTCAAGCATCCATGGATCACCAAAATGGGCCATAACAAACTTTACATCCCGGTGGCGAACGGCCACCTCATCTAAGGTCAGGGGGTGGGCATACTTCAGAAGCCCCCGCTCCGAGTAAGTATCACCAGTGTGAAACACAACCGGTACTTTGTACGCCTTCGCTAACTCATAAACGGGCTCATACACTTTATCGTATGCATAATAAGGGTAGTACCCTAAATATATCTTGATCCCCACAACATCAGGCTGTAACAGCGCCTTCTCCAAATTGGAAAGCTCTTGTTTTCCTAAACGGTAGGGATTTACTCCTGCACAATAGACAATATCCTTTTGCGGTTTTTGCAGCATATCCAATCCCATAGGAGTAGAAGGCTGGGAGTCAGGAAACCCTTCTCCCCCTTCAATTTCCCTTACTCCCATACCAATACAAAGTACCACATTGTTTTCTTCCATTTCCTTTTTTAGCCCACGAATAGAATAATCGAGATGGGAGAGGTTTTTGGCTGTATGGTGAAAGGAATCTATATGTGATAAATGAATGTGGGCATCAATTATTTTCACCCTTATCCTTCCTTTCTTTTTTTTCGAATCTGGTTGTCATTCGCTACGGTCCACTCCCTTTCCGCGGACGACCTGTCAAGCCCCCACGGGCTTTGCCCTGTGTGGTCTTGGCTTGCTCGTTCTTCCGCAGGAGTGTCGTGGACCTTCGCTCATTCCAATGCAGACTAAAATTTCCGTTGTCCATGGAGGCAATTTTCGTTTCCATGGGGGCTCTGTTAAACTTTGTTGTTGATTTTCGGTTCAGGATACTCGTGCCTTCCCGTCCAATCGACCTAGTTAAAAAATTAATAATTATTTTAATTGCCAGTATTAAATCGCAAGGATTGGAGTTCCTTGAATTTTTCTAGTGGATAGGTTTTCTCTGATAATACGAAGAGATGTGGTTCCGATACTTCTAGGTCTCCTGCTTTCGTATGGTGTAATTCATCGGTAGCGCATAAAATGACGTCTTGGTTCATGTAAACTTCCATATCCACTGTTTGTCTATTAGGAATGAAGTGTAATTTATTTTTGACACCTTTGCGTTCAAAAATACCGCCTTCTAATTGATATAGGTTCGTTTCGTGTTGATGGTGTCGGTAATAATTCGTTTCGTTCCCTTCTACCAATACTCCCAAATCACCTAACGATTCTCCGGGAGACAGATTAAACATAATATGCTCCACCACTCCATAAAAATGGAACCCGGTCCCTTGGTCAATAGAGGAGAAAAGAGCCAGCACTGGTAATCCAGGCTGCGTGACGGCATATTGATGGTACACTAAGCCACCGTATGTCTCATGGTCCGTAACGGTTGTGGTAATTTGAATTCCTGTCCATTCCCTTTGAAATTGGTCTGTGACCTTGACAAATTGTGCTTCTGACGGAAGGTCGATCATCTTCCTCTCAATCAATTTCTCCAAACCGTAGTTCATTCCACCAACCCATGGATTCCACCATGATTTGGGTTTGGCCGTTGGAAAGGAGGAATCCAACCACTCCGCTTCCTTATCCCCTAAGGAATAGATCCCCGGATAAAAACTAGGTGCCGCTTTAAAAGTGAATAAACCATTGTTCACCTCAAAGGACTGGTGGCCATCCACCTCTAGCACTTCCTCCTTTATCTTCTCACCGGTCGTTTGAAAAACAAGGGCCTTCTTATCAATAACCTGTGAAGAAAGGGAGCCTTGCAATTTTACTTCTGTAATTGTTTTTCCTTCCTCCAAAGGAATGGTAACGTCCCACTCGGGGATTTCCTCGGAATGATCCTGTATGAAGGACTTCACGTGTGTATCATCCACTGTGACGGCAAGATCCACCTCCGCCCCACGGGTCACATTAGACTTAAAGGAAACAATTCCTTCCTTTTCTCCAATAAAGGAGCCATCCTTCGATTCAAAGGTTAAAGTACTTACTGGCGAGTGCTTTACCGTTTGATTAACTCCTAATGAAAAGGCACGAACCTCTTCTACTGTAGAAAATACATTTTGACCAAACCAAACCTTCTCCGACTGGACGGATGTATTTGGAGACAACGTTTCCCATTTCTCCTCGAAAAACTGGATGTGCCAATGTAAAAAGTGAATAGGGATCTCCTTGTTCCAAACTAAAGCAGCATTTTTTCCGTCGGTATTTGAAAACAGCCAGCCTTCCGAAAGTTTTTTCTCCTCCCAAACTCCTACTTCATGATTATACGTGCCTTCACTAAACACTACCTCTTCCCCATATGGCAAGTACGTATTTGCCAGGGGAAAGGAAAGTTGAAAGTTCAAATGTACATCGGCATAAGAGGTTTTCCCCGTATTTTCGATCACATAATGTTGACTCATTAATCCTTCCCCTGAAAGCTCAATTATTCGATGGAGAACTGCCCCGGGGAAGTCATGGGAAGGATACGTTAGCTTCATGCCTACCTTATTACGATCCTCGTAAAAGGAAACATTATCCGGCTTCATGATGGAATACTCTTCTGAGAAAGGTTTCCCAAGCTTCGGGTAAAAAAGCCAGTAATCACTTTTATTTAATCGTCCCCGTTCATATAAAAGGCCGTTATTTTCCTTCTTCAAGGCAATGTGGGTCATCCCGCTGAATAAATGATAATACTCGTGGCATTCTCCGTAAATTTTACTCCCAATAGCGTTAAATGGAAAACTAAGCCGTTGATGATAGGTTATTACCTCTCCATTTTCAAGCTGAACCTCTATTTCAAGCTCCTCATCAAAAAAAGCGCTCTGTTCAAGAATATAAGGAATAGACAGTGTGTATTTCTCCTTCTCACTCAATGGCACCTCCCAATGAAGCTGCTCAAACCGTACATTTTCCTTGGCAGGAAGCTGAAACTTCATTTTCACTGGAGAAGGACAGTTATTTTCCAGCTCAACATATGCCGTTTGTTTAACATGTAATGGGCTGAACATACCATCTAATTTCCCTCGGCATTTTACTGGTGCCATAGGTAAAATACCAGTCTTTAAGGTAATTGCCTTCCCATTAACGGTAACAACAGCTGTTACCGAAGGGTGCGTTTTTCTACTACCC
The DNA here is from genome assembly GCF_030813435.1 of Evansella vedderi. Lineage (GTDB taxonomy): Bacteria > Bacillota > Bacilli > Bacillales > Salisediminibacteriaceae > Evansella > Evansella vedderi. The sequence continues at coordinate 172,636 of NZ_JAUSUG010000012.1, forward strand.
TGTTCATCATGGGTTGGATCAATATAAAAGCTCCCCTCTATCCACTTCGCTTCTGACACCCTAGTAGAAGCAGCAAAATCAAATTGAATATTGCGGTGAGCTTCCCCTTTGATAGAAATAGATATGGCTTTATTTGTATGGTTTTCAACCAAGAACCGAACGGGATAGGATTTACCAAATACCAATTTATGTTGATCCAGTTCCATGCGAAGTGTAAATTCCTCGTTTTCTAAAGCGCAAATCCCACGACTTGTCTTCTCAATGGCTACATTTAAAAACCGAGCATCCTTTTTCCAACAGTACTCATAAATCTCAAAATCATTTTGTTTTCTCCCATCAGGTTCCACCTTAATTTCACGGACGCTATCACGATACCAATCTGCCATTTGAAAGAAATCCTCCAATAACGGAGCGGTTAAGACTGTTGGAAGAAAATTCATCAAATGAACGGAATCATCTCGATTTTCCCAAAAGAAGCCACACTTTTTATATAAAGGAACTGCCTTCGTATTCCCTGGCCATGTGTTTAAATCCAACCTAGGCCACCCTTCCTTTATTGTTTCTTCCAAAGCCGTCAATACAAGCTTTTTCCCTATTTTTTTCCCATGATAATCCGTTCTCACATTGAGTAAAGGTATGTACAGAGCGCCCACATCCTCACGGTACTGGGATAACCCGCAATATCCGATTGCCTCTTCCCCTTCCAATGCAATGTACGTCTTCCTATTCGTGGAATTTTCCTCTTGGGATAGTACTTGTTCTTCCGTCCGAACTTCTGAATGGCCTCCCCAGCCTTCACGGCTTTTATTCCACATGTCTGCAACAGCCTTCGCCAGCTTCGGTTGATAGGTTACAATAGTAACTTTCTCTTTCTCTGTTTTCATTATGGATCCCCTCTCGGAAGTTCTATCCTTTATTTATACAGTAAAAAACGTCCCCTATTGCATAATAGAAGACGTTTAAACTCATTAAGAAGATTCGGAATCATAATATCCCTTTTGTTTTACTTGGTTGTAGGCGTTGGTTAGGATACCTTGAATGGCTTGGCCACGATCCTTTTTTCTGCGTTTAAACTCTTGAAATAATTCATCCCCCGTATACCCTTCACTGAGGAGATTTTTTAACAGCATGTCGGATAGGTCATCCTTTTTCACTACAAGAATTCCCTCTATGTGCACACTTAAATGTTTCTTTAGGCTTTGTACTGCCTGGACCTGACAAACCAAGGTTGCAGGGTCATTCGTTTTTTTCGTGATAGTCACTTCTGCCATGAATTGACGCTTTGATTGTAAGTACTCATCGAAAAAGGATTTCCATTCTTCTGTCACTACGGCATCTAATAACCAATTTTTATGCGCTTCTTCTTTGTTTATGATTAGACCATCAATGAGGGGAATTTCCTTTGCCTTATCATATTGCTCTTGATGATCTTGTTCACTATCGAATAATATTGCTAACGAACATAACTTGAATGTTTTCATGTTTATTCATCACCCCCGAAAAAAATTCCTCAGTCGTCCTCTCTTAATATTCGATACCATACGTAACGATTCCTTTTATTATTTTCATTATACAATAATAGCTTGCACTTTCCTAACGCAGTAACAGATCTTTACTTTTCCTGTTTTTTTATTCATGGTATATTAAGCAAAAAACAGTAAAGGAATTCGTTTCGTGAAGAAAATAGTTATCGTCAGCAGTAAAGATAGAAATGCTGTTTATGCGCAATTACCAAAACATTTAAGATCAATACCATTTGTTCCGTTTAATTTGGGACCATCTGGAGGAGATAGTGAGTCCTCCCCATTTAGCTGGGACTCTATAAGTAATTTATTTATGTCCTATGATCATATTATTATCTTCTACCCACTTTATTCTAACGATCAACTGCATCAAGGGAAGGAAAAACATTTATGGGAACTGTTACTCCTGTTATTTTGGAAAGGGGCGTTAACCTACAGGAAAACCCTATCCTTATATAAAAACAAGTCCATTATTCCACTTGAGGGAAGTTTCCCATTAGATACAGAGTTTTGGACCGAACAAAAAGAAGACCTGACTAAAGCTGGCAAATCATTAAAATCGGTGACATCCATACAAAAGATTCCTATTTCAAAAGACTATTCTGCTGAAAAATGGGCTAGTATTTATTTTCGATGGTTACACACGTTTACAAAAAAAGTTATAACCATTAAGGATTATGGTTCAGTATTTCCCTTTCGTGTTGTGGGAGCACCTCCCCCACTACTAGTTTTAAAGAAAAACGATAGTATAAAAGAGAAGGACATTTGTGAATTCGTTATACAAGGGGGCTTCCTAAATAAGGAGTCTAGTTCGGAAAAACCATTAGGTAGATTTTGGTTCGTGGTCTCCCCCGATAAAAAATTTCTTTACACAGCACTAATACACTTCAAACCTGCACTCCCATGGTTTGTTTATCTTTTAAGCCAAGGTTGGATTCATGGCTTAGTGATGAAAAGGTTCGGCTCTTATGTTCTTAAACTATCAAATCGTTAAAAAGAGGCTGAGACAAAAGTGTTTTTATCAATAAGAAATCGAAGAAATATAGATTATAGTTGGTGCATATAAAAAACGCTTCGGAAATATACTTCGCTAAGGTAGTACATTGTTCGTATTTCCATAAACACATTAGTTATGTCCATACCGGGTTCGGTTCAGAGGGAGAAAATGCAATTTAACACGATAAATAGTATGCAAACTAACATAGGTTTTGGTAATCGAATTGCATAACAACTAGCAAAGGAAAAAGGTTCAGAAATTATCTGAACCTTTTTTGGTCTGGAAACACGTGCTTCTTCCACTAACGGGTGTTAGCAATAGGTAAGCCTTTGAAGCCATCTCCAGCTTTTCCCCTGCTCCACACCGTACGTGCTAGTTTCCCAGCATACGGCGCTCCATCTACCG
>NZ_JAUSUG010000013.1 GCF_030813435.1 Evansella vedderi
GGAGGAATACCCAAGTCCGGCTGAAGGGATCGGTCTTGAAAACCGACAGGGGTGTCAAAGCCCGCGGGGGTTCGAATCCCTCTTCCTCCGCCATATGTGGTCCCGTGGTGTAGCGGTTAACATGCCTGCCTGTCACGCAGGAGATCGCGGGTTCGATTCCCGTCGGGACCGCCATTTTTTAAACTATATAAATTTATTCTTTCAATGTGGAGGGGTAGCGAAGTGGCTAAACGCGGCGGACTGTAAATCCGCTCCCTCCGGGTTCGGCGGTTCGAATCCGTCCCCCTCCACCATTTTTAGGGGCATAGTTTAATGGTAAAACGAAGGTCTCCAAAACCTTTGATGTGGGTTCGATTCCTACTGCCCCTGCCATTAAATGATTATATTTTACATGGCGGCTGTGGCGAAGTGGTTAACGCACCGGATTGTGGTTCCGGCATTCGTGGGTTCGATTCCCATCAGCCGCCCCATAAAAAATTGGGCTATAGCCAAGCGGTAAGGCAACGGATTTTGATTCCGTCATGCGTAGGTTCGAATCCTACTAGCCCAGCCATTATGCGGGAGTAGTTCAGTGGTAGAACACCACCTTGCCAAGGTGGGGGTCGCGAGTTCGAATCTCGTCTTCCGCTCCATATGCGCCCGTAGCTCAATTGGATAGAGCGTTTGACTACGGATCAAAAGGTTAGGGGTTCGACTCCTCTCGGGCGCGCCATACTATTTTTAAAATAAATCTGCGGGTGTAGTTTAGTGGTAAAACCTCAGCCACGAGCACAGCAACCTTGAGTAAGCAACGAGTTGTCTCGACGCATACGCTACGAAGTAAAGCAAGTAGAGGAAGAGACATGTAAGGTACAAAGTAAGAATGTAGTTATAAATTTTATATAGAAACATTGTGCGGGTGTAGTTTAGTGGTAAAACCTCAGCCTTCCAAGCTGATGTCGTGAGTTCGATTCTCATCACCCGCTCCATTATTTACCCATATATGAAACTCATACATGGGCCTGTAGCTCAGCTGGTTAGAGCGCACGCCTGATAAGCGTGAGGTCGGTGGTTCGAGTCCACTCAGGCCCACCATAGTTGATCCACAGTAGCTCAGTTGGTAGAGCAATCGGCTGTTAACCGATCGGTCGCAGGTTCGAGTCCTGCCTGTGGAGCCATTTTGGAGAAGTACTCAAGTGGCTGAAGAGGCGCCCCTGCTAAGGGTGTAGGTCGTGTAAGCGGCGCGAGGGTTCAAATCCCTCCTTCTCCGCCAGAGTTTAATATTATAGTTAAACTATGAAAAATTGAAATTGGCCCGTTGGTCAAGTGGTTAAGACACCGCCCTTTCACGGCGGTAACACGGGTTCGAATCCCGTACGGGTCACCACTTATTTTTATTACTGGAATAATTGAATAAGCTAGGAGCCATTAGCTCAGTTGGTAGAGCATCTGACTTTTAATCAGAGGGTCGAAGGTTCGAGTCCTTCATGGCTCACCATTTTCATTAGACTTGTAAATTGCAGGTCTTTTTTTGTTTGTAAAAATAAAATAGTAATTTATAAAAGAAACTAAAGACGCTTCATCTAAGCTTGTATCTTGCCTCAGAATAACTTTCCAACCATTGATTACAATAAGCACTTGAGCATTTCCAATCACATGTATAACCTCTATCATTCTAACTCGTCAAATATTTTACAATGATCAAAGTTTATTAAGAGTATTATAAGAGGTGAGTAACATTAATACATATTTTTTAATAAATGACAGAACAACTGGGCTAACTTTCATAGTATATAGTATGATATTTATATTTTGGGGAGGGAATCTTTTGGTTGGGTGTGGAATGGATAAAAATGACGATAAAAATATAGGTGAAGTGGATAGAACTGTATTTTCTAATGAAGTTGTTCAAAGTGAAATAATTAAGGGATTGCATATTTTTGGGGTAGGGATTCTTCATGAATTATTAAATGAAAAAGAAAACCAAATAATTAGTCCCTATTCCATATCTGCTGCTTTATCAATGATTTTAGCGGGAGCAGACGGAGAAACACGTAAAGAAATAAAAGAGACATTGGCGTTTAGCCAAGTAAAAGAGGAAGAAGTACATGAGTCACATGAAGCTTTATGGATTGTATTGAAAGGATTAGATACTGATATTACCTTTGAAGTTGCTAATTCTATTTGGATGGATGGGAACACGAATTTTCGTACTCCCTTTATAGATGTTCTTAAAAACAGCTATGATGCCTCAGCCCATAAATTATCAACTCCAAAAGCCATTAATGACTGGGTTTCTAATAAAACAAATAGGACGATTAAGGAGATGGTGGATGAAATCGATCTCGATGCTATATTGTATATTCTAAATGCTATTTATTTTAATGGTAGTTGGTCAGTTCCTTTTGATGAAGGCTTTACTAGTAATGAAGAATTTTATATTGGAGACAGTAGTGAAACGGTAACAACTTCTTTAATGACAAAACGGGATGAATTATATTATCACAAAACGGAGAAATATGAACTAGTTCGACTTCCTTATGGTAATGAACGATTGTTTATGGATGTGTTATTACCGAAGGAGGGGGAAAGTGTTTCTAAAATACTAGAGGTATTAAAGAGTGGAGAAATGGAATGGAAAGTTCCCATAGAAAAACAGTCTGGAATAATAGCTCTTCCGAAGTTTTCTATTGAGTACGATATGAGTCTTAATGAAGTATTAAAAGAGATGGGAATGCCAAGTGCTTTTGATCCTAAGCTTGCTGATTTTTCAAACATTGCTGAAATCCCCCCTAATATTTTTATTAATGAGGTAAAGCACAAGACGTATATTGAAGTGGATGAAAAAGGAACAGAAGCTTCTGCAGCGACGTCAGTAGAAATTACAAGGGGAAGTGCTCCTAAAGAAGATTTTCAAATGACCATTAATCGTCCCTTTTTATTTAGAATAATTGAGGATAAAACTGGTGCAGTGATTTTCATAGGCCATGTATCCAATCCATCCCTATAATTAAAAAAACAATTACGAATTAACAAAGCCAACATCCAATATTTCCAATTGGTGTTGGCTTCCTTTGTTGCTTTTCCCGCTGGAGTCGCCACCTTTCACTTCTCCAAGTATTCTAAAAAGCAACAAAATTTGCGAAAACTACCTTTAATTAAAATCCACCGAAAATGTCTTCTTCTGTTAATTCTACTGCATTTTCTAGAATATCCTCAGGTATTGTTAAATCATTTAACTCATTAAAACGACTCATAATTATGTGGGAGCTTTGGGTTGTAGTAACATGATCCCCAATAATCTCCATACTCATTTCTAAATGAACAAATGCTTCCACTTGATAAAATGTTTCTTTGTCAATGAATATTTCATAATCAAGGGCATGTATTTCAACATCAGACATTAGATCCATTACTTCATTCATCGTTTCTCCTGACATTCCCATGATTTGATCTACGAGAGCTTCCATGGCCATGCCCTCACCCTTTAAGCTAATAATATAGTGGTTGTCATCAGATGTAAGGGTAAGCTCATCAATATATTCTAAAAAAGTTTTTAATTGTTCTTCAGGATTTATTTGTTCGTCTGTTAAATTAATAAAATTATCGAGAAGAGTATCAGGAAATTTACCCCATTTCTCTGTAAATGGGTCTTCCATAAAAAAGCCATGCTCTTCGGAATAATAAGAATCATAGGACAAAAGGCCTCCCATTATCCCCATATCCATTGTTGTTAGTTGATAAAAGGTAATAGGTTCAAGCAACAAATCCATTCTTAGTTGTGAAGAAATGTCAAAGCTTTCTTCTTCCGTTATCCCCATTGATTGCTGAGTATCCATTTCTATTGAATAACTAGTTAAGTTTTCCATTGCATCCACGGAATTGTTTAGAATATCTTCAATACTCATACCTTCTTCTTGGGCAGTATCGTTACAAGCAACAGTAACTGCGAACAGGGCAATGGTTAACAAGATAAATAAATATTTTTTCATTTAATAAACCTCCAACTATATTTGCAATACTTTACTAGTTTACGATGAATGTACAGGAAGGTCTATGGCTAATTTGCCTTTAAAAGATAATTTTTACTTTTAGACTTCATTAACAAATCACTAGTAACGCCGGATACCAGCGAGCCTGTCCTTCGTCCAATAGTAACTAAACTCTGGATAAACGATGGAAACACCCTTGTCTTTTCTAACTACAATAATTCGATCTTGTCCAATATAGAGGGCAGGAAGAAGTGAACCATTATTGGAGCGAAAGAAAAAAACATCTCCTTCCTTTTCTTCTCCTTTTGGAACAGGCGACCCATATTCCCACTGTGCTTTAGCTGTTCTTGGAAATTTTTTATCTTTATGTTTAAAAATATAATGAATCAACCCTGAATAGTTAAAACCTTCATCAGGTGAAGCCCCGTTCTCCTTATAAGATATATTTAATAGTTCATATGCCCGTTGTACTTTCGTATTATCACTGTTTACTTGAAGGTGGTTAAAGCGTTTCACCCCTGTTAAATATTTTTTCCAATATTCACCTAGATAAGAGATGGTTGTTTCTCCTTCTTCACTGCTGGCATGGATGAAGAAGTTATCCCCTAAATAAATCCCTGTATGGGATATGCCTTCCTGCCAGGTTCCTGAAAAATATAGGACATCACCTGGAATTGCTTCTTCTAAGGGGATATCCTTTCCAACCTCCCATTGATTATAAGTTATTCTTGGCAAATGAATGTCCATTTTTTTATATGTATGTTGAACTAAAAAGGAACAATCAAAAGCAGCTAATGTATTACCTGTTAATAAGTAGGGGCGATGGAGAACCCTTATGGCTTCTCGGATAGGAGTATGGTCATGACTTATATAGCTGGAAGGGTTCAGTTTTTCCTTTTCTAATGGAGTTAAGCGTTTCGCTTCAACAAAATGTTTTTTCCAATAAGGGTCAGCGAATAGGTTTCTCAGTGCCACCCCTGTTTTTGTAGCCACAATAAATTCTCCATTCTCCAGATAGATAGCTGATAAGTCTCGATCTTCAATTTGAAAGAAAAGGAGATCCCCAAGCTGTAAGTTTTTTAATGTAACAACTTCCCCAAGCTCCCTTTGTAAAATAGCTTTCCTTGAAAGGAGTATACCTTCTCCTTCACGATAAAGATATTGAACCAAAGTTGCCGTATTGAAACCTTTTTCAGGTGAATTCCCTTTAGTATTGTATGGAATACCAATCAATTGTTCAGCTAGAGTCTTGATGGATTGACTTTTCATCACCGGAGAACTTTGAAAGCTTGTTCTGTTAGCAGTCTCAAAATTATGTACATTTGAAACTGCAATAGGGTCATTTACACTCATTGATTTTGTTTTAGACCAGCTGAAATCAGGTGTAATGGAATACGATAAAACATGAAGAAGTATGAAAACAGCAATAATTCCTTTCATAAAACGTTAACTCCTTTTTTAAAGATAGTTTCAATGTTAAAAGATTTGTCACTAGTATTCCCTAAAAGTTCACAAAATTGTACGGGACCCGGTCCCGCACAATTTGTGAAGTTTTGAAATTAATGGAAAAATTAAAAGAAACAACATCCATTCTGTTTTCTACCCATGTTCTTCATGATGCAGAAGAGATTTGTGAAGATATTTTTATTATTAAAGGTGGAAAAGTTATCGTAGAAGGTAATTTAAAGGAATTGCAAAAAAAATACCAGCGACCAACTATCTATTTAGAAACGGAACAACCGTTGGATCAGTGGTGTTATTCCTTAAAAAAAATGGATTGGATCCGAAATATGAATGGTAATGAGTATCAGTTAACCATAACTGTGAAGGATATAGACGAAGCAAGGGATTTTCTAATATCAAATGATGGATTGCGTAAATTGAAGCTTGTTAACTTCGAAGTCGTAAAAACGACGTTAGAAGACCTCTTTATGGAGGTGACGAAAGAATGAACCAGTGGAGTGTCCTTTTTCTTAAAGAATGGAAAGAGTCTTTAAGAAACTTTAAATGGGTTTGGATACCATTGTTCTTTTAGGGGTTACGCAGCCAATAACTTCGTACTATTTACCTGATATTCTGAAAAACTTCGGGGGCCTGCCGGAAGGGAGTCTATTAGAATTCCCTTTACCAACTGGACCGCAAGTATTGGCAGAAACGTTAGGGCAATTTAGTCAAATTGGTTTTCTTGTATTAGTATTAGCCTTTATGGGGACCGTTGCTGGAGAGAGAAATACTGGAAGCAGTATTATGGTTTTGGTTTAGCCCTTTATTATACTCATGTTTTGATTGAAAGTGTTCCGTTTAGTTATGTCTTACAAGGTGCAGTTACCTTTAGTTTATGGATTATCTTTGTGATGACATTGGTGCTTTTCTTTAGTACTTTAATGAAGAGCACTGCAGCAGTTGCCTTTTTATCCCTTGGTGTTACTATTATCATAAGCTTATTAAGTAGTATTGTACCGGAGATTATGCGCTGGTCTCCGAGCATGTTAGTTAGTCACAGCCACATGTTTTTTCAAACTGGCAGCGGGGGAGAGGCGTTCTTTCTGTCTGTAAGTATAACTTTCTTACTTATTATCACGATGGTAGTTACGGAAAGTTATGTTTTCCAACAAAAAGAGATAGCAATCCATACGACCTAATTAGGTGTAAAGAAATCCGGTGACAAAAAAATTTGTTCACAGGTTTTCTTTATTCTCAAGGTTTTCCAGTATAAACACTATTGTAATAGTTAAAAGTATAAAAATTCTGTATTTTCAAAAAAACTGATAATTTATTGTTGTTAGACTTGTGAATTTTTGATATAACTAATATAAGGAAACGCTTTCACGTATATTTTACTGTAAACTGTTTAAAAAGGAGAAGGCAATTCCTGATGTACTACTGACGGGAGAAGTATTGAAAGGAGGTTCAGTTTTTACATTCAACTTGGGGGAGCTACAATACATTAAATACCATCCATATTATTTCATATCCACTCATATTTTAATTGTACTTATTTATTTGTATTATAAATAGCATTTTATAACCAATAATCCTAAAAGTTAATGATGTTCCTTTCATTTATCATCTTTCGTGAACTGCTGAACAAATAGGGGACTTGTACATTAGTTCGTGAATAATTGAACAAAGTGATTATTAAAGTGTTTGTCAAGTAGTCTCAAAAACTTTGAGCTTACTATTTTTATAGAATGAATAGAAGGTGGGGAGAAAATGAACATTCTTGTTTGTATTAAGCAAGTACCTGATACGAAGATCATTAAAGTTAATCCAAAAACGAATACGTTGGACCGTTCTAGTGCACCAGCTATATTAAATCCTTATGATGCACATGCAGTAGAAGAGGCCGTTCGTTTAAGGAAGGTTCATGGGGGAAAAGTAACTGTTTTATCAATGGGCCCTCCACAAGCGAGGGAAGCCATAAAGAAGTGTGTGGAAATTGGTGCAGACGAGGGCTATTTAATTTCTGACAGAAGATTTGCTGGTGCTGACACTTTAGCAACAAGTTATGCCTTGTTCAAAGCGATTGATAAGATGATGAAGGAAGATGGTGTGGATTTAGTTTTATGTGGAAAGCATGCAATTGATGGGGATACAGGTCAGGTGGGGCCTGGTATTGCTCGTCGGATGGGAATTCCTCCCCTAACAAATTGTATTAAAGTTGAAGAGGTGGACCTTAAAGGAAAAACAATGAAAGTCCGTAGAAAAATTGAAAATGGGTATGAATTAATTCAATCAACACTCCCATGTTTGTTAACAGTAGAGAAGGAGATTAACCAAGTTGCCTATTCACCACTTCCAAACATGTTACGTGCCGCACGATACAACCCGATTGTTTGGACCGTCGATGATTTAGATGATGTAGACATTAAACAATTAGGTCTTAAAGGATCTCCGACAATTGTTGGAAAGATGTGGCCACCGGCGAAAAGTGAAGGTGCACAGATGATTGAAGGAGATGTCAAAAAGCAAGCTACGGAAATTGTAACGATGTTATTACAAAAACGTGAGCTTTTTGAAGTGAAAGGTGGGGAGCAAGCATGAACATGGATGAATATAGAGGGGTTTGGGTATTCATTGAACAAAGAGATGGTGATCTAGTAGATGTAGGTCTCGAGCTTTTAGGAGCAGGTAGAGATTTAGCAGATAAATTAGAAGTGGATCTTTGTGGTATTTTATTGGGCCATAATGTGAAGGGGTTATCAAAAGGAATTTTTGAGTATGGTGCTGATAAGGTGTATGTAATTGATGATCCAATTTTGGAAAAATACCGATCTGAAACATATATGATAGCGGTTGGAGATCTTGTTCGCAAATATAAACCTGAAATATTCTTATATGGTGCAACATCCAATGGTAAAGATTTAGCGAGTGCCGTAGCCACTGAGGTTATGACAGGTTTAACTGCAGATACAACGATGTTAGATGTGGATTTAGAGAAAAGGCTGTTAGAAGCAAGTCGCCCTGCCTTTGGTGGTAACATTATGGCCACCATTCTCTGTAAAAAACACCGACCGCAAATGGCAACCGTACGTCCAAAGGTTATGAAAAAGTTAGAGCCAGAAGTTGGACGTACCGGACAAATTATTGAAGAAACTATTTCTTTAAAGGAAGAAGATCTTCGTACGAAAGTTTTAGAGATTGTAAGGGATACAAAAAAGGCTGTTAACTTAGAGGATGCAGATATAATAGTAGCAGGAGGAAAAGGGATAAAAGATGAAAAGGGATTGAAAATGATTGAGGAATTAGCTGATGTTTTAAATGCTACTGTAGGTGCCAGCCGTGATATTGTAGAAGCAGGACTTATTAGTCACGCTCACCAGGTTGGGCAAACGGGATTAACAGTTACCCCGAAGGTATATTTTGCCATCGGAATTTCCGGTGCCATTCAGCACAAAGTAGGAATGGAGAACTCTGAAACAATTATTGCTATTAATACAGATCCAGCGGCACCTATATTTGATGTTGCCCACTATGGAATCGTAGCTGATGCCTTTGAAATTGTTCCTATCTTAACAGAAGAATTTAAAAAAGCATTACAGCACGTTGAACCAGTAAAGGAGAAGGAAAAGGGAGGTGTGGCACATGCCTGAAAAATTTGATGTCATCGTTGTAGGAGCAGGACCTGCTGGCACTAGCTGTGCCTATACTGCTGCAAAAAATGGTTTAAACGTTCTTCTAATCGAGCGGGGAGAATTTCCTGGTGCCAAAAACGTAATGGGTGGAATATTATACCGTAAGCAGATGGAGGAAATTATTCCTGAATTTTGGAAGGAAGCTCCTTTAGAGAGACCGGTTGTAGAACAGCGTTTCTGGTTCCTTGATAAAGAGTCTATGGTGACAACGAGCTATAAAGGGCTGGAATGGGGAAGAGAACCTTTCAATAACTTCACCGTTCTCCGTGCTAAGTTTGATAAATGGTTTGCTAGTAAAGCGGTAGAACAGGGTGTAACACTCATTAACGAAACAGTAGTTACAGAATGTATCGTTGAAGATGGAATAGTTGTTGGTGTCCGTACAGACCGTCCTGATGGAGATGTATATGCAGATGTAGTTGTTCTTGCTGATGGAGTCAACTCGTTGTTAGCGAAAAGTCTTGGTTTCCACAAGGAATGGAAACCGGAAGAAGTAGCCTTAACCGTAATGGAAGTAATGAAGTTACCTAAGAAAACCATTAATGAACGATTTAATGTATCTGATGATCAAGGAGTTTCCGTAGAAATATTTGGAGATTCTACGCAGGGGGCACTTGGTACAGCTTTCCTATATACGAATAAGGACAGCATCAATATTGGTGTAGGCACAACGCTATCTTCTATGATTAAAAAGAAAATGAAGCCATATCAACTTTTAGAATATGTAAAAAATCATCCTATGATTCAACCGTATATTGAAGGAGCGGAAACATTAGAGTATTTAGCTCACTTAATCCCTGAAGGTGGATACAATTCTATTCCTAAGTTAGTAGGAGATGGTGTCATCGTGACGGGTGATGCTGCTCAATTAGTTAATGCCATCCATCGTGAAGGATCAAACATGGCAATGTACTCAGGTAAATTAGCAGCGGAAACGATCTTGAAGGCGAAAGAACTTGGAGAATTTTCAGAAAGAGTACTGGATTCGTACCGAACTGGTATTTATGATAGTTTCATAGGAAAAGATTTGAAGAAATATAAAGATGCCACCCATACATTTGAAGAGCATCCACAATATTTTGAAGAATATGTTCCACTTATAAACCGGGCTATGAATACGATGTTTACTGTTGATGGTACGGCGAAATGGGATAAACAAAAGAAGATCATGCAGTCGTTTACCGCTGGAAGAGGAAAATTAGGAGTGGCTAAAGACCTTTATCGAGCTTGGAAGGTGGTGAAATAAGATGGCAACTACATTAGAAGAAAAACAGTATTTAGTTCGTTTTCGGTGTGACACAGAATCCCATCTTACAGTTTTAGATCATGATGTTTGCGCAACAAAATGTCCAGATAAGGACTGTACCATTTTTTGCCCTGCAGACGTGTATAAATGGGAAGGCGACCGGATGTTTGTAGGCTTCGAAGGCTGTCATGAATGTGGGAGCTGCCGAATCGGCTGTCCATTCCAAAACATTAAGTGGGAGTATCCAAAAGGTGGACACGGAATTGTTTTCCGCTTAGCTTAAAAAAAGGACCTCAAGGAAATTACTCCTTGAGGTTTATTTTTTAAGAAAAGTGTGGAAGATATGGCAAAGTTATTACCTTATACACTATCGTTATGATGTTATTATAACCGAATGAAAAATCATAGTAAATAGCGTTTACAATAGAAAGAAATTTCAAATTATTAGGTGGTGAAGACAATACATTTTTGCTATATAAAAAATTGGAGAACAGTTTACATGAAGTACAAGGAAAAATAATACTCATTAATAAAGTGCTTTTAAAAAATTTCTGATTAATATAAAATCAATACTGTTTTTTCTATAAACTTCATGTAAAATTAACAATAATTATTTGTAGCTCAATAGCACATAAAAGCATTAAAGTTTTTAAAAAGAATTATAGTAAATTTTTGTGAAAATGGAGGGGACTGGGTCCGTGAATTCTAAAGAGAAGGAGCTTTTGAGGCTCTTAGAAAAAGACGGTAGAATATCTGTAGAAAAATTATCTAAAATGTTAGATGTTTCTACAGAGGAAGTAGTTGGTATGATTCATAAATTAGAAAAAGCTAAAGTTATTTTGGGTTACTCTGCCATTATTGATTGGAATAAGGTTAACGAAACGGAAACCGTAACTGCAATGATTGATGTGAAGGTCACTCCTAAGCGGGGAGTAGGCTTTAATGAGGTTGCCGAGAGAATATATCGTTTCAAGGAGGTAAAAGCACTTTATTTAATGTCAGGTACGTACGATTTATCGGTTGTTATTGAAGGGAAAACCATGTCAGAAATCGCCCGTTTTGTATCTGAAAAGCTATCCACATTGGATTCCGTATTATCCACAACGACCCACTTTCAGTTGAAAAAATATAAACATGATGGAGTCGTTTTCGAGGACCGTGATGAAGATCATCGGATTGTGGTATCACCATGACAAGCTTCCATAAAAATAAAATAGCGATAGGTAAACTATCGAACGCGGTTCAACGGATTAAACCATCAGGAATTAGAAGGTTTTTTGATCTGGCTTCAACGATGGATGATGTTATCTCCCTCGGGGTCGGGGAGCCTGATTTCACCACCCCATGGAACGTAAGGGAAGCAAGTATTGCCTCATTGGAAAGGGGTTTTACCTCCTATACTGCTAATGCAGGTATTTTAGAGCTACGAATTGCAGTTGCAAATTATTTAAAAAAATTTAAAACTGATTATAATCCAGAAAATGAAGTAGTTATAACTGTTGGAGCAAGTGAAGGAATTGATTTAGCACTTCGAGCTATCATCAATCCTGGAGATGAGGTTCTTATAGTTGAACCTTGTTTTGTATCGTACGCTCCGTTAGTTTCTTTGGTTGGGGGAGTTCCCATATCCGTTCCTACTTCTATTGACTATGAATTTAAAGTAAGTGCAGCTTCCGTTGAGGATAAAATTACACCGAAGACAAAAGCTATACTTATTTCTTTCCCGAATAACCCTACAGGTGCAGTAATGGGCAAGGATGAGTTAGAGGCTGTGGCACAGGTTGTGAAAAAGCATGATTTACTTGTGATCTCTGATGAAATCTATGCAGAGCTTTCTTATGATAACAAACATGTGAGTTTTCCAGCAATTGAGTCTATGTGGGAACGAACGATTCTCATTTCCGGATTCTCCAAAGCTTTTGCTATGACTGGATGGCGGTTAGGCTATGTTGCTGCACCGGAGCCTTATGCAAAAGCAATGCTAAAAATTCATCAATATGCCATGATGTGTGCTTCCACAATGGCTCAATATGCCGCTTTAGAGGCTATTATAAACGGGCAAGAGGAAATGGAAGAAATGGTAGTAAGTTATAGACAGCGTCGAAATTTCTTTGTTAAATCATTACGGGAAATCGGATTAGACTGCCACCTTCCAGGGGGGGCTTTCTATGCCTTCCCGTCCATTGTATCCACTGGTTTAAGTTCTGAGGAGTTTGCTGAACAGCTTTTAATGGAGGAAAAGGTTGCTGTTGTACCTGGTTCTGTTTTCGGCTCCGGAGGGGAGGGGCACATCCGTTGTTCCTATGCTACCTCCATGGAACAACTGGAAGAAGCCATCACCAGGATGAACAAATTCATTCAGAAACATGCTTCTAAATAGTAAGGCTTGGATACGTTACAGGCGGACCAATTATGCCTAAGGGCAGCTCACGTCCTGCGTCTGCAATTACTCGTCGCTGGAGTCGCCGCCTTCCACTTCTCCAAGCTTTTCAAAAAAAGCCATAAAGTTTCATAAAAAAAGCAAAGTATCTATGGGAGACACTTTGCTAAAAAAGGGGGAATACTAGGTTGTATACAATCCTAGTGTTTCCTTTATTTTTGTTTTTATACATGATAGGAAAATAATTCATTCCATAAATAAAGATAAAAGATTATTCCCGAGGGAATATTACAAAGGATGAGAACAAGTAATTGAAGGCACTATACAGCTGATGTTTAGGATAGAAGAATGTTCTTTTGTCATGAAAAAAAACTTATGGTATAATTAACAAGTTAAAAATTAGTTAGGAGTTGTTTTCATGTCAGGTCAATATGAAGTAGGAAGTATTGTAGAAGGTAAAGTAACAGGTATTAAACCATTTGGTGCATTCGTAGCATTGGATGACGAAAAACAAGGTTTAGTACACATTTCACACATTGCACATGGATTTGTTAAAGATATTAATGAGCATTTAAAAGTGGGGGATGAAGTAAAGGTTAAAGTATTATCTGTAGATGAAGAAACTGGGAAAATTTCTTTATCTATCCGTGAAACACAGCCTAAGCCTGAACAGCCAGAGCGTCCAGCCAAAACGGAACGCCCGAGAAGAAACAATACTTCGAAGCGTCAAGAGCAAAGTAATCAAGGACAAGGCTTTAACACTCTTGAGGAAAAGTTAAAGGTTTGGTTAAAGGAATCTAATGAAATCCAAGCTGATTTAAATAAGCGTGTTAAAAAATAAGTAAAAAAGGTAACGAAAAGAGGCAGCTTATAGGGCTGCCTCTTTTTTCCACTTTAATATGAAGTTCTTTAACGTTGCGGCTCTGGACTACGCTCCAACTCTTCATCGGGTTTAAATAAAATTGAAATACAATACAACCCTGCCAATCCTACGAGGGCATAGATGAAA
The DNA here is from genome assembly GCF_030813435.1 of Evansella vedderi. GTDB lineage: Bacteria > Bacillota > Bacilli > Bacillales > Salisediminibacteriaceae > Evansella > Evansella vedderi. The sequence goes on from NZ_JAUSUG010000013.1 coordinate 13,742, forward strand.
CGGGAAAATCCAGCTGCTTGACCACCGAAAATGGCAGCGACAAGGTCAAAACGGAAGAAACCGATTAAGCCCCAGTTTACTGCACCGATGATAGCCAATGTAAGTGCTGTTCGTTGAATTCCGCTCATGCGCTCCTCACCTCCTTATCAGGGGTAGAATCAAGACACAAATAGAAGCGAAAAATATGCTCCTGACCTTAGAATGATTAAAGTAACCTACGATTATGCATAAATGACAAAAAAACTTTTTATATTAGTTCTTAAATCCTTTGTTTTTTCACCAAAACTGAGGGATAATACAAAATGGAAGAAAGTGCAGAAAGCTCATTGTTTTTTCATGACTAAAAATACTTAGTAAGAAATTATGCTTTTATCTAAAAGGAGTGTTTGTATTTGGATTCGTTTATCTTTCAAAATCCCACAAGACTAATATTTGGACAAGAACAAGTACAGCAACAACTAGCTAAACAACTGAAACCGTTTGGAGAAAAGGTCCTCCTTGTTTATGGTGGAGGGAGTATTAAAAGGAATGGATTATATGATGAAGTTTCTTCGATTTTAAAGGAAGAAGGATTTATTGTAAGTGAACTTCCTGGAGTAGAACCGAATCCACGATTGACTACTGTACATAAAGGTGTAGAAATATGCAAAAAAGAAGACATAGATGTGTTGCTAGCTGTTGGTGGTGGAAGTGTTATTGATTGTACCAAGGCTATTGCCGCAGGTGCGAAGTATGATGGAGATGCATGGGATTTAGTTACAAAGAAGTCCCCTGTTAATGATGCTTTGCCTTTTGGAACTATTTTAACTTTAGCAGCAACAGGGTCAGAAATGAATTCCGGATCCGTTATTACAAATTGGGAAACTCATGAAAAGTATGGGTGGGGCAGTCCCCTTGTTTTTCCAAAGTTTTCTATATTGGATCCTCAAAATACAGTGACAGTACCAAAGGACCACACCGTTTACGGAATTGTGGATATGATGTCCCACGTGTTTGAACAATATTTTCACCCTCAAGAGAATTCGTATCTTCAAGAATATATGTGTGAGGCTGTTTTGAAATCAGTGATAGAAGCGGGACCGAAGCTTGTGGAGGATTTAGAAGATGTAGACCTTCGTGAAACTATTTTATACTCAGGCACCATTGCATTAAATGGCATGCTGCAAATGGGCGTAAGGGGAGATTGGGCATCCCATAATATAGAGCACGCCGTTTCAGCGGTGTATGATATTCCCCATGCTGGTGGATTAGCTATTATTTTTCCACAATGGATGAGGCATAACAAAACCCTTGGAGAAAGAAAGCTCGTTAATTTAGCAGTCCGTGTATGGGGTGTCGATCCTTCTGGTAAAACAGATGGAGACATTGCAGAAGAAGGTATCCAAAAGCTCGAGCAGTTTTGGTCTTCATTAGGAGCTCCTAGCAGATTAGCTGACTATAATATTGACGATAGTCAGTTAGAGGTGATGGCTGATAAAGCTATGGTAAATGGATCTTTTGGTAATTTCAATCCATTGGAAAAATCCGATGTATTGTCGATTTTAAGGTCCAGTTTATAAATATGAAAAATTTCGCACTTGGCTGCGGTTACATTTTTTTATAGCTTGATTATTATGCTCTAATTTAATAAAGTTGGATTTATGGAAGTAGTAAGATAAATTGGAGGAGAGAAAATGTCTGATAAATTAACATTTGATTTTTCAAAATCATCATCGTTTATTTCACAACATGAAGTTGATTATATGGGTAGTTTAGTAACTGCAGCCCATGAAGCTCTTCATAACGGATCTGGAGCCGGTAACGATTTTCTTGGGTGGGTAGACCTTCCTGTAAATTATGACAAGGAAGAATTTTCCCGTATTAAAAAAGCCTCGGAAAAAATAAAAGCCGACTCTGATATCTTGTTAGTTATTGGAATTGGTGGTTCTTATTTAGGTGCACGTGCAGCTATTGAAGCATTACAGCATTCCTTCTATAACGTGTTAGATAAAGAAAGCCGCCAAACACCACAAGTGTTCTTCGTTGGAAACAACATAAGCTCTACATATGTTAAGCATTTATTAGAGGTTATTGAAGGAAAAGATGTATCCATTAATGTTATTTCAAAATCAGGGACTACTACAGAGCCTGCAATAGCTTTCCGTATTTTCCGTGATTATTTGGAGAAAAAGTACGGTGTTGAGGAAGCAAGGAATCGTATTTATGCCACTACAGATAAGGAAAAAGGTGCTTTAAAGACCTTGGCAACGGATGAAGGCTATGAGTCCTTTGTCATTCCGGATGATGTGGGAGGACGTTTCTCTGTATTAACTGCTGTTGGGCTGTTGCCGATTGCTGTTAGTGGATTGGATATTGACGCCATGATGCAAGGGGCAGCTGATGCGCGTGAAGCATACAGTAACCCAAACTTAGCAGAAAATGAAGCGTATCAATATGCTGCGGTTCGAAATGCATTGTACAATAAAGGTAAGACGATCGAATTAATGGTTAACTACGAGCCTTCTTTACATTTTGTATCAGAATGGTGGAAGCAATTATATGGCGAAAGTGAAGGGAAGGATGGAAAAGGTATCTACCCAGCATCCGTTGATTTCTCTACAGACCTACACTCCATGGGGCAATATGTACAAGATGGACGTCGTGAATTGTTTGAAACTGTGTTGAATGTTGGGAAAGTGGCGGAAGAGGTTACCATTGAAGAGGCAGCTAACGATTTAGATGGGTTAAATTATCTCGCTGGAAAAACAATGGATTTTGTTAATAAGAAAGCATTTGAAGGAACTTTATTGGCACACTTAGATGGTGGAGTACCTAACTTAATTGTCAACGTGCCGGAAATGAACGAATATCATTTTGGGTATTTAGTGTATTTCTTTGAAAAAGCATGTGCCATCAGCGGTTACTTACTAGGAGTAAATCCGTTCGACCAACCTGGAGTAGAAGCATACAAGAAAAATATGTTTGCTTTGCTTGGCAAACCAGGGTTTGAGGAAGAAAAAGCGAAACTAGAAGCTCGTTTAAACGAAAAATAAATTTATTTTGAGAAACCCCAAAATTGCGTTTAGCATTTTGGGGTTTCAGCATTAAGCTTCCTTTTAACACTAGGCTGTTTTCTAAAAGATTGTTTTTTTGTTATATATGATGTGGCTTGGATAAGCTACAGGGGGATACCTTACGCTTCTCCAAGCTTTTCCAAAAAAGGTTTCAAGTAATTATTGTGAAACCCCATTCAATATGGTAATATTTGTTTAAAGTAAATTTATATTTCTATTTTTATTTAGAATATCCACAATCCGTCTACAACTAGACTCTACATAAAATTAATTGCCTACCAACGTAGAATACAACCTCTTAGCTATCTCAGTGTCTGTTGTTCCTTTGATAATTATCCGGCCCGTTTTAAAAAGGGATATTTGATAATCTTCATAATTTAATCTGAGTAAAAAAGGTGTTTGTTCCACCTTGCCAATTTTTGACCATTTATCTTTCAAATAAGTTAAATCTAGGCTCTCCTCTTCATTCCCTAGGGGTGTTATTTGAATAGCATCGCGGCCACAAAGGGACGAAACCAATTTATCTGAAGTTTTATTATCTAAGTATGCAAATTGTTTTTTTCGACAGCAAGGACAATCAGGGTTTAGGGAATATTGAAATGGAAATGTTTCGTAATCATTTTTCCAAATATCGAGTTGAACCATGTCTTCCCGTCTATAAGTCTCATGCTCTATAAGTAGCTTAAAAGCCTCGGTAGCTTGATAGGATGCAATGATATGGACAGCTGTACTTAGTACACCAACTGTATCACACGTTTCCCCATGTCCTGAACCGACATTGGGAAATAAGCAGGCGAAGCAGGGAGTAATCCCAGGGATGATGGTTGCTGTCATTGCCCTAGAATGAACGACACCAGCATAGATCCAAGGTATTCCGAGTTTTATACTCACATCATTAATAAGAAAGCGAGTTTCCATATTGTCTGTGCCGTCTAAAATTAGATCGGAGCCACTAACTAAGGATTCTATATTTCCGTTGTTAACATCATTAACAATCGGAATAATCTTTACTTCTGAATTGATAATGGAGAGTTTTTCATTGGCAGCAATGGCTTTGGGCTTGTTGCTGTTCACATCTTTTTCGTCGAATAACATTTGACGTTGAAGATTGCTTTCCTCCACAAAATCACGATCTATTAACCTTATTTCGCCAATACCTGCACGGACTAGATGGTTAGCTAAAGCTGTTCCTAATGCACCGATCCCAATGATGCTTACTGTTTTACTTTGAAGCAGCTGTTGGCTTTCTTGTCCATTAGGCCAAAATAATATTTGACGGGAATACTTATTTACATTTACATTCATTCTCACCGGCTCCTTTGCTTTATTTAAAGCTATATCGACGCTATTAACATATGAGATTCTAAAACTAGTTTATAGGATATATTTTACAAGTGAAAGAGCATTTTCGAAATATTTAGGAAAAGTTCATCATGTAATACTATATAAATATTTTTTTACCATTAGGGAGGGGTTTCAAGTGGAACTAGGAGGTTACAGAAATCACGAAGCATGGATTGATTTAACAGAAGGGAAAGTGGAGTATCGCAAGCTAAATGAGGAAAATTTGCGGAAGTATGTAGGTGCAAGGGGTCTTGGAGTTAAATATATGGTTGATAACAAAGTGTATGAAGCAGATCCTTTTTCAGCAGAAAATCTTTTAGCAGTTATGACAGGTCCCCTTACAGGTACTCGTATTCATATGAGTGGTCGTTTATGCACAGTTACCCGTTCACCGTTAACAGGTACAGTAACAGATTCCCATATGGGAGGTTGGACCGCAGCAAGATTAAAGTGGGCGGGCTTCGACAACTTAATTTTTAAAGGGATTAGTGAAAAACCTGTGTATTTATATGTAGAAGATGGAAAAGTGGAATTGCGTGATGCTTCCAGTCTCTGGGGAAAAGGTGTCCGTGGGACGATTAAAGCTTTGCAAGACTTACATGGAGATAAAGATGTAAGTGTCATGGCAATCGGACCAGGGGGTGAAAACCGAGTTCGTTACGCTGGTTGGATGAATGAGGACGACCGTGCTTCTGGCCGTGGTGGTACAGGTGCCGTTGCTGGTTCAAAAAATCTTAAGGCGATTGTTATTAAGGCTTCTCAAAAGGGAAATATGCCAGAGCCAGCGCAGCCAGAAAAATATCCAACTGCCATTAAAAATGGTCTAACTGCATTAGTAGAAGGAGCTTTAACTGCTCCTAAAAAGGGTGGACTTTCTGTCTATGGAACAAACGTATTGATGAATATTATTAATGAATCTGGTGCATTACCTGCGAGAAACTCACAAGAGACTCATTTTGAAACTGCTGATGAGATTAGTGGAGAAGCAGTTCGGGAGGAAATTTTAGTTGGTGACCCTACCTGTCATGCCTGTCCGGTAGCCTGTAAGATAGAGGTTGAGGTGAAAGACGGAAAATACAAAACAAAGGTTGAGAGTTTCGAATATGAATCAGCTTGGGCACTAGGTCCTAACTGTGGAACTTCAAATAAAGAGGCAGTTGCATTTATGATTGACCTTTGTAACGAATATGGAATTGATACGATCGAGCTAGGAAATGCCTTCTCTGTAGCAATGGAAGCTTACGAAAAAGGATTAACGAAGGACCGCCTTGATTGGGGCGATGTGGATACAATGATTAACTGGATTGAAAAAATAGTCAACCGCGAAGAAGGGATTGGTAATGTCCTTGCTGATGGTCCAGGTCGAGCGGCAGAATTCTTTGGAGATAAAGGTTTAGCAATGGTTGTTAAAAATCAAGCTATTCCTGCCTATGATCCTCGGGGAATTCAAGGTATTGGTTTAGGTTATGCAACGAGCAACCGCGGTGCTTGCCACTTAAGGGGTTATACAGTTGCCTCTGAAATAGCAGGTATTCCTGAGCCAACCGATCGATTAGCAGTAGAAGGAAAAGGGGAGCTCTTAAAGATATTCCAAGACCTTTTGGCATTTTCCGACTCCTTAGACCTTTGTAAGTTCTCCTCCTTCTCCGAAAACGCTGACTTATACGCGGAACAATATTCTGCCGTCGTTGGAATTAACTTAACTGGCGATGATATAATGACTATTGGAGAGCGTGTCTATAATATTGAACGATATTTTAATAACAAAGCTGGTTTTGTTGGAAAGGACGACACTTTACCAGAGCGTTTCCTTAAGGAACCTGCCACTGGAAACTCTAAAGGTCATGTGAGTCATTTACCTGAAATGTTAAAAGAGTACTACAATGTTCGAGGCTGGGTAGATGGTATAGTACCGGCGGAAAAATTAAGAGAGCTTGGTATTGAAGAAGGTGTGGAAGCTTAGATAGGATTTTAGAGGTGCCCCAAAGACCGGTGTGGTCGTGGGGCACTTTTTAATAAGGCTGTTTGCGCATAGATTCGATTTTTTCCCATGGTCAATCATTTTACCCGCCAACGCGAAAAGTCTTCTTACGAAATGATGCTAATATGCTAGTTAACCGATAACGATCATTAGCTTCAAACGTTACATAAACTTTAGGGACATCTGATTGAAGGAAATGAAATGTCTCTTCCTCCGATACAATGCAGTTCCAGCCATTGCTTCTAAATAGAGTATCACTCACCTGAACCCCACCAAGCTCTACTACATATTTACAAACATCTTTCCTAGAAATTCCCCTGATTTCTAATCTCTCTTTAACCACTCAACCACCTGCTACTGGTGGGAATAGGGCAACTTCATCTGTTACCTTTAATTTAGTTTCTAAACCATCTAAATGAATGATATTTCGGCCATTTATAAAAACATGAATCATTGGTTTTAATTCTTTTTTATCAGTAAATAATTCTTCTTTCATTGGGGGGAATTCTGTAGTTAAATCATCGAGCACAGAATGAATGGATTGACCTTCTTCTATATGTAAAGTTACTTTTTTCCCACCGCAAATATCACGGAAGTTTGCAAATACTTTTATATCCATTTTCTCATCTCCCTTTTCTTCATTATTTAATAAATAGACAAAAATTTCAATTATTTTCTTTGAAATAAAAATAGAAAAGGGCGCCACTATTTGGCACCCAGTCGATTAGCCTAACTACCAAGCGTACCCTGTCCAAGCTACTGCACCAATGATTACTAATAGGATAAACACAACAAGGATGAAAGCAAACCCTGCTGCAAATCCCGGTGCTGGTGCTGGTTTAACACAATCTGACATGCTCCATAACCTCCCTTCCCAACGGAGAACTCAATACAACATATTCATTTCCCCCTAACATTGTGTAGTCATTAATGGATTCGGACAAAAATGGGTGTGAATATGTAAAGGCAACTGAAAAAGAAAAACACTCTTTTCAGTATTCTCGATTTGTACCATTAAATTTTTCATAGGGGAAGATGCTTTAGGACAAGATAAAAGAAGAAATGAAATAAATTGGAGGGATTTTCAATGTTTGAGGTGCCATCACCATTGGAAAACCGTGAATATAAGCTCATTGATTTAGAAAATAAATTAAAGCCACTAGGATATGTTATAGGCGGTGGTTGGGAGTATGATCACGGATATTTTGACTATAAGATTGACGATGATGGAAGCTATCTGTTTGTTAGATTGCCATTTACTGCTGTAAATGGGGAATTAGACACAAAAGGGGTAGAAGTTAGGTTAGGCCGCCCATTTTTATTATCCCATCAATATGAAGGTGGAAATGACCACGATAATGAAGAAGATCCTAATCCTTGGGTGAATCAATTTGCTGCACCAGCAAACCCCGATGCCATCATTCCATCTCAGTGGATTGCAACGGGGAAAGATTATATAGAGGAGCTGGAGCAAGTGATTTTGTACGAAGGAGATAGTAATCCTACTCAATAATATTATATTCTATTGAAAAAAATCAGTATATCACCCTTTAATAAGGAGGACCCTTTATTTGGATGTAAAATAGTCTCGTTGTCACGTCGTATTCCAATTAAAAAACGGTCCTCCGTTTGACATTCTTCGATTGCTTTCTTAAAGCTCTCGTTAACCAATTCTGAACGAAGGGGTTCAAAGGATAACTGATCTTGTTTTTCATGCCTTAACATTTGGGATATAACATCCGTCATTCCATGATACAAAATTCCGTTTATCATTAACAAACTTAAGTAGTTAGAGCTTTGGATTATTTCATCAGCACCGGCCCGTTCTGCATTTTTTATTTGATTAGGGGTAACTAGCTCCACGATGGAATAGATTGCAGGTTGAATCCCTTTTACCGTTAGAAGTGTTAAAACAGAATTTGCATCTGCAACCTTTTCATTTATGTGTAAGTTAGCTGTTATTATAACTGTGTGAGCTTCTTTTGCATTAGCTCTGATGAAGGTTTCATCTATTGTTGGAGACCCTTTTACGAATACAACATTAGGACATTCTTCAGGTCTTTCTTGTAAGGATTCGTCAATTAATATTAACTTTGTGTGACTATTAATTTTTCTGATTTCTTTAATTAACTGCTGACTCCGTTCATTCCAGCCTACAATAATATAGTGGCCCGATTTATGATAGGAAGTCCCGCCTTTTTCTCGATCCTGCCTTGCTAAAACGGTAGAACTGGCGAGATTTGAAATGAAAAAGGAAAAAAGGGCAATGCCAGATATAATTAAAAGCATTCCAAGTATTCTTCCAATAACACTTTCAGGAACAAAATCTCCGTATCCAACCGTCGAAATGGTGACAATGGCCCACCAGACTCCATCAAAAAACGTAGGAAATGCCCCAGGCTCAATAAAATGAATGATATACCCCACAAGGAAAATGAAAAAAAGAACGATTCCAGTCATTCTTAGAAGCCCATGAAATTTACTATAGGATTGGACAATAAATTCGAAACGAAACATAACATCAGTCCTTTTAGCTATCTCATTTCCAGTATGTACAAAACCTGGTGCATCTCATTCACCGATTTGGTATGATAGAAAGGATGGAAGGGGAGTATGACATGGTTGAAGCAATCATTTTTGCGATTACGATTTTTATTGGATGGGTTATTTTTGATACAGTCAAGCATAAGAGAGTTATTAAAGAAAACGTATGGTCTGGACTTGTAACAGCTATTGTTGCTGGTGTATTTTGGTATATATTGTTTGTCGTTTTCTAGAAAATAATGAATTTTTATTATGAAAAAATATTTTTTTCACATTTTCGACATAATTCTTTGAAAAAGACTTGATAAATGTTCACAAAGTAGCTATAATTCATAAATGTAGAAGCTTTCACATAGATATTTAAAAAAGCTTTTCAAATAGATATTTGTGGGGCGTTGGCGCAGTGGGAGCGCATCACACTGGCAGTGTGGGGGTCGTCGGTTCGAATCCGATACGCTCCACCACTTACATATTTTTTATCATTCATAATACTTACATTACTTAACTATTGTGTATAACGATGTGGTTTCTCGTAGGAAGCGAGGAGTTGCGTCGTTTTTTATTTATTATTAACGTTCTTTTCCTTAAACAAGTGATTCAAACGGTCGAGACTTATATTAAGTTCATAATCCACTATTAGACATTTTGGTTTGATAAGATGATGAATGCGATCGGTTGGGCGAAGGGAATAGAGTATTCAATCTATGCAACTTCTCGGGTTTCATTTTGCGTATTTTTCCCTAGAACATTAATTATGATTACACCTGATAGGGCTATTAAGCCTCCGATCAGGGAAAGGGTTGTTGGCCATTCGCTAAGCCAAATCCATGCCACGATAACGGCAATGGCCGGCTCTAGGTACATCATGCTAGTTACTGAGCTAGCTTTACCAGCAGACAGAGCAATTGCCCATGTAACATAAGCGATTGCTGCAGGAAAAATACCTACAAATAATGCTGATAAATGTGCTTCCATGCTAGCATTTTGAAGAGAAGTGGAAAGGCCTGGAGTAAAAATAAAAAATGGAATTGTCCCAGCCCAAGTGAGGTATGCCGTTAATTCCAGGGCCGTATAACGAGCTAACAGTTGCTTTTGAAAAACAAAAAAGAAAGATGTAGCTAAAGCAGAAATTAATACAAAAAAGGTCCCGACAGAGAAATCCAGGTTTGGACCAGCTGCTCCTAATTTAATACAGATAATACCACTGAAGCCTATTCCAAGTCCTAACCAGCCTACAGTACTCAAACGCTCTTTTAAAATCATCACGGCAATGATTGCTGTGAAAATCGGTGCAGCACCAATTAACATCCCTGCTGTTCCAGCAGAAATTGTTTTCATACCAAAGGTAACGCCAATATGGTACACGCTAATTCCAATCCAGCCTAACATTATGATTCGGATAACATCACCTTTACGTGGTAACCGAAACTTAATCCCTGGGCAAAAAGCAAAAAGAACGAATATTGCAGAGGCAATAAGATAACGAACGAGTACTAAATGACCTGCATCATATCCCCCTTGCAAACTAGCACGAATAGCTGCAAAAGCAGATCCCCATATAATAATAGTAATTAATGCCATTGAAAAAGCCTTTGCATTCAATCTCCATTCTCCTCTCTTAAAACCAACCAATTCATTTCTTTTTGTTTTACTACTTCCAATTTTATAGATACCCTGATAAAATGTCTTCAACCAGTTAGAGAAATAAAAACCAACCAGTTTAAATAAGATACTAAAATAGGGAGCTTATCTTATGGGAAACACAAAATATAAAAAAATAGTTAATTTTATAACCGATAAAATTACTAGAGGAGAATGGTCAATAGGAATGAAAATTCCGAGCCAACGGGAATTAGCCAGTCTATTTGAGGTGAATCGAAGTACAGTAATAACTGCTTTAGAAGAACTAAAAGCCGAGGGGCTATTAGAATCTAAGATGGGGCAAGGGACAATGGTTACAAATAATACGTGGACACTTTTGGGTGTATCGAAACCAGTAAATTGGAATGAAAATGTTTCACTTGGCTTTCATAAGCAAAGTATGAAAATGGTTAAGGATATCAATGAAATTGAAACAAAAAAGGGTCACATCCAACTAGGAAAAAGTGAATTGTCACCTGAAATGTTTCCTGCTAAACAGTTAAAGCAAATCATGAAAAAGGTAACCGGGGATCTTTCACCTCTTAGTTACGAAGAACCAAGGGGGAATTATCAACTCCGGCAGGCCATTTGTAGTTACTTAGAAAAGAAAGGAATTTTCACATCTCCAGACTCGATTTTAATTGTATCAGGAGCTTTGCAGGCACTGCAGCTTATAGCTATTGGTCTATTAAGGAAAGGTTCAACAATATTTCTTGAAAGACCTTCCTATGTGTTTTCTCTCTCCGTTTTTCAGTCAGCAGGGATGGACCTTCGTGGTCTACCAATGGATAGAGAGGGTCTATTGGTAAATGAAATATCAAATAATCAAGAAGGAAAAGGAAATACAGTTCTATACACCATTCCAACTTTCCATAATCCAACTGGAATTACATTGGGCGAAGAGAGGCGGAAAGAACTATTACACGTTTGTGAAAAAGAACAGATCCCCATCATAGAAGATGATGTGTATGGTGATCTGTGGATAGATGATCCTCCGCCTTTAGCCCTAAAAGGACGGGACCGATATGGGAATGTGTTATACCTCGGAAGTTTATCGAAAACATTAACCCCCGGTCTGCGAATAGGCTGGATAGTGGGCCCGGAGTCTGTAATTGAGAGGCTATCTGATTTAAAGATGCAAACAGATTATGGATCAAGTTCTTTATCTCAACGAGTAGCTTTGGAATGGTTATCCAGTGGTTTATACGAATCTCATCTATCGTTTGTAAGACAACAACTTAAAATCCGAAGAAATGTAGCTGTTAAAGCTTTATCACAACATTTGAAAGGATTAGCATCGTGGTCAGTACCGGAAGGGGGCTTTTTTATATGGGTAAAAATATTTCGACCTTTACATAACCAACATTTATTTGAAAAAGCGTTAGCCGAAGGTATTCTCCTTAATCCTGGAAACATATATGCACATGAGGCGAATCAATATATTCGTCTATCGTATAGCTATGCTTCTTTTGAAGAAATCAACTGGGGTATCTCTCAGTTAGGGAAAATTCTAAGGTCCATGCAATAACGGATCTTACATTAGGGATACAGATGAAGGCACAACGAGCAGATAAAATCCGCTAGCTGTGTCTTTTTTCGTGCTAAACTTCCGATTGTCCCCTTATAGAACCACCCCCCTATTTTACTGTAAAAATTATAGATTTAATGGACTAATCATAACAGTCCTCACGAATCCATTGATTCATTTTCTGATCATACCTATATTTATAAAGAAGAAGCCCTAGAATTTATTTCCATTATATTGTAAGCGTTTCATTTATTGCGGGCTTCCATAAATAAGATTGGTGTTGAGTATTGGGAGGTGATAAATTACCGCTGCAAAAAAAGGAGAGGGAAATGTAGAGAAGAACGACTAATTTATCTAAAACTAGGAGGGAAACTATGAAACAAAGAATGGGTATCTTTCTATCTGTGTTTATTGTTATGGTTACTGTTTTACTTCCGGGTAATGTATTTGCTAATCAACCTGAATCGTCTTACTGGTATCCGGAAACGTTGTTGGAATGGAGTCCGGAGACAGATCCCCACGCTAAATACAACCGTAGTACGGTACCATTGGCAGAGAGGGAAGTGTTATTTCCTGTTAACGAAACACAACAAACGGATGCAAAGCTGGTAGCCCTATCTGCATTGAATTCCAGCACGAGTGGAGTTCCTTCACAGGGGGGGACTGAGTTTTTTGCCAATACGTTCAGTTACTGGCAATATGTAGATTTAATGGTCTATTGGGCAGGGTCTGCGGGAGAGGGAATTATTACCCCTCCTAGTGCTGATGTTATTGATGCCTCCCATCGAAATGGTGTACCAATCTTGGGGAACGTCTTCTTCCCACCTAAAGTATATGGTGGTCAAGAGGAGTGGGTGGATCAAATGTTGGCGCAACGGGAGGATGGTTCCTTTCCAGCTGCGGACAAACTGTTGGAAGTTGCGGAGTACTACGGGTTTGATGGGTGGTTTATCAACCAAGAAACGGAGGGGGGAACTCCGGAGACAGCGGTAAAAATGCAAGAGTTTCTCATTTATTTACAAGATAATAAGCCAGAGGAAATGCATATCATGTGGTACGATTCTATGATTTCCTCTGGAGCGATTCGCTGGCAAAACTATTTGAACGACAATAACAAAATGTTTTTGCAAGATGAAGATACTAGAGTTGCTGATAGTATGTTCCTAAACTTCTGGTGGTGGAACAATAGTCAGAAGAGCTCTCATGAAAAGGCGTTAGAACTAGGGAGAAGTCCATATGATTTGTACTCAGGCATTGATGTGGAAGCAAATGGTACCAATACGTATGTAAATTGGTCAAATTTGTTTCCTGATGGGGAAGCGCCTCATACCTCATTAGGAATTTACCGACCGGACTGGGCATTTAAAGTGACGGATAACATGCAAGATTTCTATGCAAAAGAACAGGAGTTTTGGGTTGGACAGTCAGGAGACCCTACGAAAACGGGGAATAATCCTGACAATTGGAAAGGGATGGCCCATTATTTCACTGAAGCGACGGTTATCAATGAATTACCGTTTGTAACACATTTTAACACAGGGAGCGGGCAATTCTTCTCCATAGACGGGGAAGTGAAATCAGATCAGTCTTGGAATAACCGAAGCTTGCAGGATGTTCTTCCTACTTGGCGATGGATTCGAGAAAGTGATGGGGAAGCACTGGCCGTTGATTTTGATTGGGAAGAAGCTTATTTTGGGGGAAGCTCCTTAAAAGTGTATGGTGAGTTATCACCGGAAAATGCAACCAATGTAAAGCTATATAAAACCAATTTAGAAGTGGATAGAGACACAGAGATTTTCGTTACTTATAAATCTTCATCGAAGAAACCAAATATGAAAGTGGGAGTAAGCTTTGATGGGGACAAGGATGAGTTTGAATTCTTCCAGCTTAGAAAACAAAGCCATGATGGTTGGGTTACAGAAAGGATAAAACTGAAGAAATTTGCTGGGGAAAGGATTACTACTTTATCCTTATTTTTCGAGAGTGACGAAGTGATCCATGACTATCAGCTAAATGTCGGAGAGCTGAAGGTTACCAGTAAAAATCAAGATAAGGTAGTCCCTGAGGTTCCTGAAAATCTGGATTTAAGCAAAACGTTTGATGAAGGGTTATATGCGGATATTTCCTTGTCTTGGGAAGGAAAAGGAGAAGTGCGCCATTATGAAATTTACCGTAATCTTGAGAATGGTGAAAAAGAGTTCGTAGGTGCAACTCCTAATAATGTGTTCTTTGTTCCAGAGTTAAGAAGAGACGGAAAAGAAAGTACAACTACCATCGAAGTAGTTGCTGTCAGCAATGACTTCATTAGAAGTGCTGGTACAACTAGGACATTTGAATGGCCGCCATATCCAACACCAAAGGCTGATTTTACGGTGAGTCAAACCTTTGCTGCACCAGGAAGTGAAATTCAATTCTTTAACCGATCCTCAGAAGCTACGGAGGAGGTAGAGTGGATCTTTGAAGGTGCAACGCCTTCTACAAGTACCGAACTGAACCCAACGGTCGTATATGAAGAAGAGGGGACATACAGTGTCCGATTAATTGCAAGAAATAGTGAAGGAGAAGATATCGTCTTTAGGGAAAACATTATCACTATTTTAGAAGATGCCAGTGATATTAGAAACCTTGCTTTAAATCAGCTGGCGACAGCAAGTGGACAATGTGCTCCAAACGAGGGGCCAAGTTATGCGGTAGATGGTAAAGTGACCAACAACAGTAAATGGTGTGCGATTGGGTTGAATCACTGGCTCAAGGTTGACCTCGGTGACGTCTATCAGTTATCGCAGTTTGTAATAAAGCATGCAGAAGCTGGGGGAGAACCCGCAGCATTCAATACCCGGTCATTTACGATCGAAACGAGCGTGGATGGAGTGGCTTGGGAAAATGCAGTATTCGTAACAAATAATTCATTAGCCATAAGCGAGCATTCGATTCCATTAACAGAAGCTAGGTATGTCCGCTTGACGGTTCACCAACCGACACAAGGTGGAGACCAGGCTGCAAGAATTTATGAATTAGAGGCATATGGATTCTAGTAATGCAAGGGATGCAATAGGCGATTTTCTGCCCACTAATAGTTACTAAATTAAAGTGGCAAAGTCTATTTTCTCGGAGTTTATTTTTAGAATTAGGTAAATTGTCCAGGGGCACTGGAAAAGGGGCGCTATCTCCCTTTACCAGTGCCCCTATAAATTTTAGTATAGCCGTCTGTTATACCTTTCCCTTTCGGTAAAGAAGAATCGATCCATTAACCTAATGTCAATTTTAAAGTTTTTCTGCGATTATTAAAGGACTTGGGTGAATTATATTTAAAGTCTTTTTTTTTCTTTATATGATGAATGTATGAGAATGTAAACGATTTCTCCATAGAAAGGGGTTAATGGCGTGAACAATAGATTCCCAGAGGGGTTTTTGTGGGGGGCAGCCGCATCAGGACCACAACTAGAAGGGGCAGGAAGTAAGTATGGAAAAGGGAAAACAGTTTGGGATTACTGGTTTAAGACGGAGCCGGAAAAATTCTATCAACAGATCGGTCCAGAAACAACCTCAAACTTTTACGAACAATATAAGGAAGATATTGAATCGATGAAGGAGATTGGCTTTAATTCTTTCCGGACGTCTATCTCATGGGCGCGGCTTTTGCCCGATGGCAAGACCATCAATCCAGAAGCGGTTAGCTTTTATCGAGATGTTTTTAGTAGATTAAGAAACAATGGTGTCAAGCCGATCACCAATTTATATCACTTTGATATGCCGTATCGCCTTCATTTGAAAGGTGGATGGGAAAATCGGGATACGGTAGAGGAATTTGCCCATTACGCCAAAGTGGCTTTCGAAACTTTCGGTGACCTCGTGGATACGTGGGTGACCTTTAATGAACCGATCGTACCTGTTGAGATGGGTTACTTAAATGATAAGCATCTCCCTGCGGTATATGATATGGGGCGGGCCACACAGGCGGCTTATTTTACGCTCCTGGCCCATGTGAAGGCCGTTCGTGCGTTTCGTGAATCTGAGCAAACAGGAGGAATTGGTATTATCTTGAATCTAACACCTAGTTATCCGAAGAGTGATCAGGAGGAAGATCGGGAAGCAGCGAAGTGGGCTGATATTTTCTTTAATCGGAGCTTCTTAGATCCGGTGGTGTTAGGCAAGTATCCAGAGGAAATAACGGAGTTTTTAGAAAGAGAATCGATCAGTGTTCTCTACACAGAAGAAGAGATAGCGTTGATTAAGGAAAATACCGTTGACTTTTTGGGAGTGAATTATTACCAACCAAGACGAGTCCAGAGGGGAGATAAGAAAGCAGGGGTAGGTTTGGACAAGTATTTTCAATCATACCAATGGCTAGAGGCAAGGATCAATCCCCATCGAGGCTGGGAGATTTACGAGAAGGGGTTGTATGATATCGCCTTGAACATTCGCGATAACTATCGGAATATTCCTTGGTATGTTGCGGAAAATGGGATCGGAGTGGAAGGGGAAGAGGCATTTCTGGACGAGTTCGGGGAAGTTCAGGATGACTATCGAATCACCTTCATGGAAGATCATCTCCGCTGGCTTCTAAAGGGGATAGGGGAGGGGTCTAATTGTTACGGTTACCACGTATGGACCTTCCTCGATAATTGGTCCTGGCTAAATGAATATAAAAATAGATACGGTTTGCTTCGACTAGATTTAGAGACACAAGCTCGAAGGAAGAAAAAGAGTGCCTATTGGTTTAAACAAGTGGCGGAGACAAATCAGCTTCCGCAAAGTGGTGAGTGAAATGAATTGCTTATTGACAATTGACATCGGTGGTACGTTTACAAAATTTGGATTAGTTTCAACGGAAGGGGAGTTGACGGAAAGACAGCAGAACCCCACTCCTGAAACATTGACGCAATTCCTTTCCCTTGTAGAAATTTATTATCACAAACATCAAAATCATTACGGGATTCAAGGAATCGCTATCAGCTGCCCGGGGAGTGTCACAGAATCGGGGAAGATACTCGGATACAGTTCCGTCCCCTTCCTTCATAAGGAGAACATCCGGGAAAGAGTGGAGCGTTACTTTCAGCTTCCAACAACGGTGGAGAATGATGCCAATTGTGTTGCCCTTGGGGAAATGTGGAACGGGGCAGCTAAAGGTATGGATACCTTTGCCTGTATTGTTTGCGGTACGGGGATTGGGGGGAGCATCGTTATGAATGGAAAACTTCATAAAGGCGTTAATTTACATGGTGGCGAATTCGGATATGTGCTTTTTTCCAACACGAACGAAGAATTCCATACCTGGAGTGAGCTCGGTTCTTCCTCTGCTCTCACGAGACGATTAAGGCAGACAGCTCCTTATTATGAGAATTGGACGGGACCCCTTGTATTTGAAAACGCAGAAGAACACAAGGAGGCGAATGAGTCGGTTGCTCTCTTTTTTCGAACGTTGGCTATGGGGGTCTTTACGATTCAGTACATCATTGACCCAGAAAAGATAATCATCGGCGGAGGGATTACCCGCCAAGAAAGTTTTATGAAGGAATTAACTGCCCATCTAGATGTTTTGTTTGAAGCGAAGCCGTTTGCGAAAGTACGACCGAACGTGTCGGTATGTCAAAACTTGGACAATGCACAGTTATTCGGGGCCGCTCATGTCTGGTTGGAGAAATACGGAAGGGGTGTTTCCATTGTTTAATCATATAGGGTCTTTCTTTACCGAATCCAGTTATTGGATATGGAGAATGATGCAATTAAATTGGTTGTGGTTGAGTCATATTTTACTTGGGGGTGTCGTGTTAGGGGTGTTCCCGGCGACCGCGGCGATGTTTGCCATGACAAGAAAATGGCTCCGGGGAGAGCTGGACCAGCCGCTGTTTCGGGATTACCACCATTATTATCGGCAAAATTTCTGGAAGGTGAATGGGTTAGGCTGGATTTACTTCGCTATAGGTGCATTCCTTGCCTTTGATCTTCATTTAGTAAGTCAAATGAACGGAGTGATTGCCTTAGTTAGCAGTCTGTTACTCGTAGTAATGTCATTGGTTTATTTGTTCTCTTTCTTTTACTTGTTTTCCTATTACGTTCATTTTAACCAAACATTTAAGCATTACTTAATACAGCCATTTATTCTCACGCTTCTAAGCTTTAAACAAAATCTGCTTATTGCTATTGGCTTAGGTTTAGTCGGTTATTTAATCTACAACATACCTGGATTAATTCCGTTTACGCTCGGAGTCATGCCATCCTATTGGGTGATGAAAGTCTCCTTGAATCGTTTTCGGGAAATACAGGCTAAGTCAGAATCTATCGTTGGAGGGACATCATGATGCAAAAGAAAACCGCACATATTATATCCCACTCCCATTGGGATCGGGAATGGTATATGTCATTAGAAGAACACCGTTATTACTTAGTGAAGTTATTTGATGATTTGTTGGAAAAATTAGAGGAAGATCCTGACTTTCATAGCTTTCATTTAGATGGTCAAACGATTATGGTCGATGATTATCTCGCTGTACGTCCTGAGAAGGAAGAGGAAGTGAAGAAATATATTTGGGAGGGAAGATTGGTCATCGGACCTTGGTATATTTTGCAGGACGCTTTTTTAACAAGCTCGGAAGCGAATGTGAGAAATCTCCTTTATGGGATGCAAACAACGAAGGAGTTTGGACAAGAGGGAAATCTCGGTTACTACCCGGACACATTTGGCATTTACGGCCAGGCACCCCAATTACTAAAGCAGGCGAAGATCGATGTGGCAGCGTTTGGGAGAGGGGTGACACCGACAGGCTTTAATAATCAGGTGTTCCATCAAGACGATTATTCTTCGCCGTATTCCGAATTAAAGTGGGAGTCTCCTGATGGGTCATCGGTACTGGGTATTTTATTTGCCAATTGGTATTCGAACGGAAACGAGATCCCGGAGGATCGGGATGAAGCGAAGAACTATTGGGAGAAGAAGTTGAAGGAGTCGGAGAAATTCGCCTCCACTTCTCAACTCCTTTATTTGAATGGATGTGACCATCAGCCTTTACAGAAAAATGTTACAGATGCGATCAAGGTGGCAAATGAGCTATATCCGAATGTGGAATTTAAACACTCTAGTTTTCAGGAATATATTGAGGAAGTAAAACAAGAACTACCGGAAGACTTGCAAACGATACGGGGAGAATTACGAAATCAAAAAACAGATGGGTGGTCAACCCTTGTGAATACAGCCTCGTCGAGAATTTATTTGAAGCAGGCAAATGATCGTTGTCAAACTTTACTGGAGCGAGTGTTGGAGCCGTTAGGGTTACTCGTTTCCGATAAAAACCTACACCGGGACTTCGCGGCGTTTTACTGGAAACTTCTAATGGAAAATCATCCTCATGATAGCATTTGCGGTTGTAGTGTGGATTCTGTGCACCGTGAAATGACCACCAGGTTTGATAAGGTGGAAAAGGGAGCCTTAAAGTTCGTAGAGGAGCAAGCGAGGGAGATTGCTGATAACATCGACACGGTCCATGAAAAGGAAGACGCGATTCCATTAGTTATCTTCCAAACAGGTGGAGCACCGATAAAGGAAGTGATCAAGAAGAAGGTAGCGGTGAAGAAAATCTACTTTGATGAAATACCTTTCGCGGAAATCCCTGACAAGCTGAAAGGGGGATCACTCCCTTCCTATCATCTAGAACGTGCCGATCAATCGATTGTACCGGTGTCGGTGAAAGATTTAGGTGTGAAGTTTGGCTATGAACTTCCTCAAGATAGATTCAGAAGGCCTTATTACGCCCGGGAAGTGGAAGTTACTTTCTTGTACGATTCCTCCAATACCGTGGGGTATGAAAGATGCTTCCTCGTTCCAACTGCAGAAGGAAACAAGGAAGAAGAGGCAGGTTGCATTTGGAATACGGCCGGAAATAAATTAGAAAATGAAAACCTCATTGTACAGCTTCACGATAATGGTTCTTATACGTTAGTGGATAAACGATCAGGCATCGAATATAAGCAACTTGGGATCTTAGAGAACACCGGAGATATTGGTAATGAGTATATGTTTAAAGCTTCCGGTGATGGTGAAAGCATTACAAACGAGAACAGCAACGTAACTGTGAAAGTACTAGAAAATACTAGCGAGCTTGCTTCGGTTGAAGTCACAACGTATTTTTCCGTTCCAAAGGAGGCTGACGAACGCTTAAAAGAGGAAAGGGAAAACCTCGTTTGGCATCCAGAACGGAAAGCGGGCAGAAGCAAAGAGATGGAACAAATCATGATTCAATCTGTGATGACCCTCGAGAGGGCAGGGGAAGGGTTGAAAGTGAAGGTTACTATGAATAACCTTGCAAAGGATCACCGTCTTCGTGTTTTATTCCCAATCGGTGAGGGCAGCTCCCATCACTATGCGGACAGTATTTATGAAGTGGTAGAACGTCCAAATCAACCGGAAAGTCAGTGGACCAACCCATCTTTCGACCATCATATGCAGCGGTTTGTGAGCTTAAATAATTCGGAAAAAGGCTTAACGGTTGCAGCAAAGGGACTGCATGAATACGAAATTAAGGATGATAACACGATCGCAGTAACAATACTAAGGTCTGTTGGTGAACTGGGAGACTGGGGAGTATTTGACACCCCTGAAGCGCAATGCCTTGGGGAGAATGAGGCTGAATTTATGGTGATTCCCCATCAAAAGGACATCTTCACCTCTCGTGCTTACTTAACTGCCTATCAGTATCCGTTAGCATCGACGGTCATACAAACGAAGCAAAAGCAGGGGAACGCTTCTGAAGTGAAAGAGCTCTTTACGTGGGAAGGGGAAAAGCTTGTGATTACCGCTTGCAAACCATCCCTTGAAGGAACGGGAATGATTATTCGCTGGTTTAATCCTACTTCTGAAACAGTACAGCTTTCATTTGAAGTAGGAGCCGGTAAGCCAATCTATCGATCTACGATTTTAGAAGAAAAACTAGATTCCGTTGGAGCTGGCACAGCGGAACTAAAAGTGAAACCATACGAAATCTTTACCCTATTAATAGAAAATTAACGCGACTATTTTATCTAAACCAACACAAGGAGAAATGCGAGATGACAACGGAGCAAAAAAAGATTCCAGCATCCTTACAAAGGATCATTGATCGAGTAAAAGACGTATATGCGAACGATACAGAAGTACAAAAGCTATTCGAAAATTGCTTTATTAACACGTATGAAACGACGTTAAAGGAAGATGAAGATGGGACATTCGTTATAACCGGTGATATCCCAGCCATGTGGTTAAGGGATTCCTCTGCACAAGTACGTCCTTATTTAACCGTAGCAGAGGAGGATCCAGAGATTGCGACAATGCTCAAGCAAGTGATCGAACGGCAATGGAAGTATATTCTGCAGGACCCTTACGCCAACGCCTTTAATCGAACGGCCAACAACAAAGGACATCAGCAAGACAGAACAGAAATGAGTCCGTGGATTTGGGAACGAAAATACGAAGTGGACTCCTTATGCTATCCGATTCAATTGACTTATTTGTATTGGAAGGCAACGGGAGACAACACGATTTTAAATGAAACCTTGAAGAAAGTGTTGGAGGTCATTTATGAGGTTTGGAAGGTGGAGCAGAATCACGAGGAGAATTCTCCTTATTTATTTGAACGGGATGATTGCCGTGTGTCAGATACCTTGCTTCGAGACGGTAAAGGTGGCTATTCTGTCAAAACGGGAATGACATGGTCTGGCTTCCGTCCAAGTGATGACGCATGTCTATACGGTTACTTGGTCCCTGCCAATATGTTCGCGGTCGTCGTACTAGATTACGCAAAAGAGATGTTAACGGCTATGGAAGAGACAGAGCTAGCTGGCAAGGTCACGGAACTTTCCCGTGAAATAAAAGACGGGATTGAAATGTACGGGAAAATCGACCATCCTGTCTTTGGGGAAATGTATGTGTATGAAACAGATGGAGACGGAAACGTGAATCTGATGGACGATGCAAACGTTCCAAGCTTACTTTCGATGCCATATCTAGGATATTCTTCCCTGACGGATCCAACGTATTTAAATACGCGAGAGTTTATTCTTAGTCGTCATAATCCTTATTATTATGAGGGAGAAACGGCATCTGGAGTCGGTAGTCCCCACACACCAGACCATTATATTTGGCATATCGCGTTAGCGATTCAAGGAATGACGGCGGTGGAAAGAGAAGAGAAGGACCGCATTTTAGAATTATTTAAAACCACGCATGGATCAACATATTATATGCATGAAGGTTTTGATGCGGACAGACCGGAGAACTTTACCCGTTCCTGGTTCGCTTGGGCTAATTCCATGTTCAGTGAGTTTATTTTAAGTGAAATTGGGGTTTATGTGCCAGGAAGTCCATTGGAACGTCAAAAAAGGATGGAGGTAGATAAGCGTGTTCTATAAGATCGAAAAGCTGCAGAATCGAGTCAACGAACTTGATAGATACCGCTACCGCGAAACGAAGACCATTGATTTTTTCCATGTATATGAGCCGGAGGTAGGGGAGGAGACGATCCTTCCTTCCTCTTACACCGATAAGAAGATGAGAGTTAACGATAACTGGTGTGGAAGGGATAAGTATATTTGGCTGAACACGACACTAGAGATACCGGAAGCATGGTCAGGCCAAAAGGTCGTTGTATATCTTGATTTAGGACGGACGGGAGGAGGGAATAACTCTGGATTTGAATCCCTTCTCTATGTCAATAAAGCGCCGTTCCAAGGGGTAGATTCCAATCACCAAGAAGTGATTTTGCCTGCGGATGTTGCAGGAACCACGGTAGAAATCGACATTATGATGTGGTCCGGCTTGGAAGGGGGAGGCCACCCGCAAGAGCAATTTTACCGCTTGAAAGAAGCGTGGTTTGGGGTTTTAGATGAGCAGGTAGATGAACTGTATTATAAGTCAAAAGCCATCGTCGATACTCTCGGAAGACAAGATACGAATGAACCGGCCTACGCCTCTGTCCTTGCGAGCTTGAACTACGCTTTCAAAGAAGTGGATTGGATGTTTCCTGGAAGCGAGCTATTCTATGCTTCCCTAGAGCGGGGGTTAGCCTTACTCAACAAGGAAATGGAGAAAATAGAAAAGCATGAAGAGGTTACCGTTCATACGGTTGGTCACTCCCATATTGACCTTGCTTGGCTATGGCGGACAAAACATACGAAAGAAAAAGCAAAACGCACCTTTTCCACTGTTTTGCGATTGATGGAACTGTATCCAGATTATACGTATTTACAAAGCCAGCCGCAATTGTACGAATGGATCAAAGAAGAGGAACCGGAGTTGTTCGAGGCCATTAAAGAAAAGGTGAAGGACGGCCAATGGGAAGTGGAAGGGGGCATGTGGGTAGAGTCGGATTGTAATATTCCATCTGGGGAATCGTTCGTCCGTCAGCTGCTCTATGGAAAGAACTTCTTTAAGAAGGAGTTTGGAAAAACGAATAAAGTCCTTTGGCTCCCAGATGTGTTTGGCTATAGCTGGTCATTACCTCAAATTTTGAAGAAATCCGGCATTGATACGTTTATGACAACGAAGATTAGCTGGAATCAGTACAATAGGATGCCCCATGATACGTTTTATTGGCGTGGGATTGACGGGACAGAAATATTAACCCACTTTATCACCACACCGGAACCAGGGAGAGACGAGAATTCTTGGTTTTATACGTACAATGGTCTCATCACTGCCGAAACGGTGAAAGGGATCTGGAAAAACTACCGTGATAAAGAAATCAACCAAGATTTGCTTCTTGCCTATGGCTATGGTGACGGAGGGGGAGGAGTCAATCGGGAGATGCTTGAGTTGAAACGCCAGTATCATAAGATACCGAGCCTGCCAAAGGTCACTTCGACGAAAGTAGGCGATTACTTTAAGAAGCTCCATGATAATGTAACGAACACCGATCAGTATATCCATACATGGGACGGGGAGCTGTATCTAGAGTATCACCGGGGAACGTATACGAGCCAAGCAAAAATGAAAGAGATGAACCGAAAATTAGAACAATCCCTAAGAAAGACGGAAATTTTGTCAGCGTGGAACAGCCTTGAAAATGGCTGGGCGCATTATCCAAGCGCTACTTTAGAAAAGGCATGGAAAACGGTGCTTTTAAACCAATTCCACGATATCATTCCTGGCTCCTCCATCACCGAGGTGTATGAAGATGCCCATAAGGATTATGTCGAGGTTGCCAGAGCTAATAAGGAAATCATTGAGTCCCAACAACAAGACATGGTACAGGAGACCGAGAACTCCTTAGCTTATGCCCATCTTCATCAGTATAATAATCCAATTCTTGTAACGTTGCCTAATGGCTACGAGAATCATAGGTTTGAATTGGAAGGGGAAAATCTAGAGAGTCAGGAGATATCCAATGGGGACTCCCTTCTATTAATTGAAGAGAGTAAGCCTTTCTCCTTCCAAGAGATTCGTGTTAATGGAATGAAAAAGGAACAACCGGTCACGGCACTCAGTGAAGTTTCCCTAGAATCACGGACATGGGATACGCCTTATTACCGTATCCTGTGGAACGATAACGGGCAAGTTACCCGTATTTTTGATAAGAATTCCAACCGGGAATTGATCGAAGCTGGAAAAGTGGGAAATCTCCTAAAATTATATGAAGATAAACCAATGGCACATGATGCTTGGGATATTGACTTATATTACCAGGAAAAATACTCTACTGTGGAGACATTAAAAGAGTGTAAAATAATAGATAACGGACCGCTAAGAACAACACTTTGTTTTACTTGGAAACAAGGAAACTTAGAAATAAAACAACATATCCATTGCTATTGTCATACGAAAAGAATTGACTTTGAAACGGAAGTGGATTGGACTTTACGCCAACACTTATTGAAAGTGGAATTTCCGATTGCCGTCCGTACTACGGAAGCAATCTACGACATTCAGTTTGGAAATGTGAAGCGGCCTACCCATTGGAATACATCATGGGATATTGCGAGATTTGAAACTGTGGGACATAAGTGGGCGGCCCTTGCAGAGCCGAATTACGGTGTCAGCTTAATGAATGACAGCAAGTACGGGTACTCCATTAAAGATAATGTAATGGCACTCTCTTTATTAAAAGGTGCCATCCATCCAGACCCTAAAGCGGATATGGGGATTCATCAGTTTACCTACTCCCTATATCCATTCGCAGGTGTTGCCCATAAACAGGACGTGGAACGGGAAGCAACTTATCTAAACAACAAACTGGTAGCTAAGCCTGGAACGGTCCAAGCACCGTTTACCGAGTCGCTTCTCACTATTTCGAGTGACCAGGTAATTGTTGATACAGTAAAGAAAGCAGAGGATAATGATCACTTAATCGTAAGACTCCATGAGATGGAAGGTACCCAGGTACAGATTAAGCTCGATAGTTATTATAAAGTGAAACAATGGCGAGAAGTGACGTTAATGGAAGAGGAGTATACATCTTCTCTCCATAGGGAGTTTAATGATAAACCAATGGAACTGAATTTTACCCCATATGAAATAAAAACATTGGAAATAGTAATCTAAAAATCTGATAAGGTAAACGAAACGAGGCTTGGACATAACTAAAGTGTTTAATCGGAAATACGAACAACACACTACCTTAGCGGAGGAAATATACGTAGACGCCCGCGGAAAGCGAAGTATATTTCCGAAGCGGGTAGATTGCACCTACATCTAGTTTGTTCGGATTTCTTATTAGTAAAAATACTTTTGTCCCAGCCTCTTTCCCTTTTCATTTATATGTTAGGAGAAGGAAGCATGAAAACATTAAGTTTTATCCGAAAAATAAGTAGCAGGCTATTTCACCGTGTGTTTTTCACCTATTCCACGATCATATTCCTAACGATGGTCAGTTTATTTGTGTTTCTCTCTGAGTATTATTCGGACTTTATCGTTCAGAGAGAGATTGATAAACATGGAACTATTATAGATGAAATAAAATCAGATTTTCATGGGAAACATCAATTTGTATCCCAAGGTGTTCGTAATTTATATCTTGAGAAAGATTTAATACAGGATTTGGCATTCGCCCTGCAGCATGATTATGAAGAGTATATTGGATACAGGCTCGATAAGTTTGCCAATAGTGATTCCTTTGTACCGTACAACTTTGATATTTACGTCAAAAATTATTTTTCGAGAGATGACACGGTCGTTGCCCTTGAAATAAAAAATGAGACTCTCGGAACAGAATATGCCTACTTATTTAATCACGGTCGCTGGAGAGAAAGTACGAAAAAGGAGATGGAGATGGAATATGATAATTCCTCTGGGCATGGAAGTTCCTTCTTTTATACGGTTCGTGAACAGATAAATGACCCCATCTCATTAGAGCGTTTAGGTACTTTATCCGTCTACTTTACTTACGAAAATTTGGAACGGATCCTCTCCCTTAGAGAAGAAACGGTACAAGGTACCTTTCTCGTAACAGATGAAAATATGAATGTGTATTTTTCGAACGGAGATGTAGCAGATGACATAATAGAGGCAATAAATTATGGTACCGTGCAAAAAGAACTTAAGTTAGATGATCTGTATTATATACAATCTTCCGTGGAGCCAGTCAGTGAATTAATGGTTACAGCAATTATCCCTAGAAATGAGTTAGCATCTTTATTTACTTATAAAATTACCATTCTATCTCTCATTATGGTTTTAACCTTGCTTGCCATTGCATTGCCTTATTTTTCCCTTAGGGGACATTCAAAGCGGGTAGACCAGATTGTCACTAAAATGCGTGAAGTTCAAGAAGGGAATTTAAATATAAAGATCGATACAGGGAAAGGAAATGATGACTTAAGTGTTATTTCGGAGACATTTAATGAGACATTGGATGAATTAAATAATTACATTAATAAAGTGTATACATCGAAGATAAAACAAAAAGAGGCGGAGCTTGCCAGTCTTCAGGCACAAATCAATCCCCACTTCTTATACAATACGTTAGAAGCAATCAGAATGAAATCATTATCAGAAGGTGGCCGAACGACTGCGAAGATGATTGTTCAGCTATCTGAATTGTTCCGTCATTCCTTAAAAACGACAGAATTAGTCACATTGGAAGAGGAACAAAATCATGCTCATCAATATATCGAATTGTTTAAGATCAGATTTCCAGGGCAACTAACGAGTCGTTTTGAGGGGAGTGAAGGTCTGAACCATTATTTAACACCGTCCTTTATTTTACAGCCTCTGATTGAAAATTTCTTAATCCATGGCTTTAAACAAAACAGTAATGACAACAGGCTCGAAATAAAGATGAGGAAGAAGCAAGACATCTTATGGATTGAAATCGAGGATAATGGCAATGGAATTAGTGAAGAGAAATTAGAGCGGATTAAACACAAGCTGGCTGGGGGAGAGAGTTCTTCCAATTCGATCGGGTTAGCCAATGTAAATCAACGGATCAAGCTAAAATATGGGCAAGATTACGGGGTAACGATAGAGAGTACTCCAGGGGTGAAAACAGTAGTAACGGTAGGATTACCCGTTATAGAGAGGTGACGATTTATGATAAGCGTAATGCTAGTAGATGATGAACCGTTAATTCTGGAAGGTTTGAGAAATATTATTGATTGGGAATCACTTGGATTTCAAGTGGTTGCAACGGCGAGGAATGGTTTAGAGGCGTTAGAGAAGTCCAGGAAAGAAGTTTCCTTTGATGTGTTGATAACAGATATAAAGATGCCAGAGATGACGGGCTTGCAACTCATTCGACGCTTACGAGAAGAACAGAAAAATACGAAGGTGATCGTCTTATCTGGTTTCCAGGAGTTCGGATTGGTGAAAGAGGGATTGCATTTAGGGATTGAAAACTATCTTTTGAAACCTATCAAGGAAGAAGAATTAATTTCTTCTCTCCAACATGTCAAAGAAAAAATTAAACAAGCGGTGCTGGAAGAGGAGTCAGTTTTAGTCTTAAGGGATCACTCCATCTGGCGCTGGATCGTTGGCAAAATGAGTTATGAAGCGTTAAGACAGCGGATGTCTTTTTATCCTGAGCTGAAAGTAGTCCCCCCATTATGGATGGGGTTATTGAAAGTGGATGTTGACGAACAGAATGAAGAAGAGTGGCAAACGTGGCGGAAAACCTTTGAACGGGAAGGAAATATTGTAACCGTTATCACTCCCTCTGGTGATTTTCTGTTCTTGTGGTTAAAGGAATCTCCAGAGTGCTGGGAAGAGGAAGTGGACAAGTTACGACGTCTAATAGACTCGACGGAAAAAATAGAAGACTATGTTTTTGTTCACAGTAAAAAAATCAGTGACTTAAGTCAAATTCAGGATTTGTATCGGGAATTAGAAATGGCAAGCGAATTAAAGATGCTGCTCCCGGAAAAAGATCATCGTCTTGCAGAGCAATTGTACAGTGCGTCGGAAGGATATGAGCATTCGAAAAAGTACTCCAGTAACTATGTGACTCACGAAATCATGGAGCAACTAGCCAATCAAGACTATGAAGCGGTGAAAGCCTCCATGAAACAAACGTTATCCATGTTGGAACAGGAGCGGCCCTTACTCATGAAGAGTGTTTTATTGGAGTTCTTTTTCCAATTGAAAAACAAATTCTCGTTGCATATTGACTATGAGATATACGTGGAGACATTAAACCAAATTTTATATATTGAAGAATTAACGGATGCCTTGGAACTAGTGGAAAAATGCATCGAAATGATGGATATGAATTATTCACAGCAACATCAGGAATATAGCCCTATAATACAAACCGTGTTGAATTTTATTCATCAGAACCTATCAGAAGAGATGTCTCTTAAAACATTAGGTAACAGCTTTCATATTAATTCTATTTATTTAGGGCAACTGTTTCAAAAGGAGGTAAATTGCTCCTTTACGAAATATTTAAATAAGCTAAGGATTGAAAAGGCGAAGAAATTACTTCTTCATTCCCACGAAAAAGCAGGGACAATCGGGAAAAAAGTGGGATATACGGACTCTGCTTATTTTTATAAACAGTTTAAAAAGTTGGAGGGGGTTACTCCTTCCGAGTGGAGAAAAGAAAAACAATGATAGGAGGGTAACTCATAAGGTAAACATGACCTTTGAGTTACCCTCTTCTTTTGTATACCTATAATAATTTTATGTGTATTTATTTTAGCCAGTAAATCTAAGATATATCAACTTTAGTATTTGAAAGGGGTTTCATATAATTAAATTAGGTTAACGAAGTCAGACTTGGAAGGGGGAAGAAAATGCAGCGCTTAAAGAAATTTGGAAAAAACTTATACGATAATCAAATCTGGCTTTTCATGGTACTACCTGGATTTGTCTGGCTCATCGTCATGAAGTACATTCCGATGTTTGGACAAGTCATGGCGTTTAAGGATTTCAGATTCCATCCAGATGGATTTTTCGCTAGTGTTTATCATAGTGACTGGGTTGGGTTTGAAAACTTCAGGTTTTTATTCGGTACAAACGATGCTTATATCATCACAAGGAATACGGTTTTATATAATTTAGTCTTTATTGTTTTAGGACTTATATTAGCGGTTGCTGTTGCGATTATCTTAAGTGAATTAACGAAGCAAAAACTTGCTAAAATTTATCAAACTGGGATGTTATTTCCTCACTTTTTATCCTGGGTGGTTGTGAGTTATTTTGTATTCGCTTTTCTGAGTGTAGACCGGGGGTTGTTTAACAGTGTTCTAGAGATGTTCAATATGGATCCAGTCTCTTGGTATAACGAACCCGGCTATTGGCCATATTTCCTTGTGGCAATTAGTCAATGGAAGGGTGTAGGATTTGGAAGTATTGTTTACCTTGCTGCTATTGTAGGGATCGACAGAGCCTATTACGAAGCAGCAATGATTGATGGGGCAAGCAAGTGGCAACAAATTTGGCGAATTACAATCCCAATGATCATGCCGCTAATTATCATTCTAACTATTTTAAATATAGGAAGTATCTTCAGTGCAGACTTCGGGTTGTTCTATCAGATTCCACGGGATTCTGGACCATTGTATCCAGTGACAAACGTTATCGATACGTACGTTTATCGTGGTCTCATGACTATGGGCGATATTGGAATGAGTACCGCAGCAGGGTTATATCAGGCGACCGTGGGATTCATCTTAATCTTACTAACGAATTATATCGTTAGAAAAATTGACGAAGACAATGCACTATTCTAAAGAATAATCAGGTGGAAGGAGAGTGAAAAAGTTGGATATCCCACCAAAAGCAGCAGAGTCAGCGAAACTTAATAAAACCCTTCCGCTAAGGAAAAAGAAAAAGTATAATCCGTATGGTTTTTCAGGCAAGACGAGTGTAATGATGCACATTTTACTTGGATCCTTTGCGTTTCTATGTATCTTTCCATTCATTTACGTTATTATTATTTCCTTGTCGAGTGAACAATCACTTTCGATGTATGGTTACCGATTAATACCGGAAGCATGGAGCTTAGAAGCCTATCAATATTTATGGCAGGTAAGGTCACAAATCTTTCGAGCCTACGGGGTGACACTCTTTGTCACGATTGTTGGTACGATTATCAGTGTATCTGTAATAGCCTTGTACGCTTACGCCATATCAAGGAAACAATTTTTGTATCGAAAGCAATTTACATTCATCGCCTTTTTCACAATGCTATTTAGTGGCGGAATGGTACCATTTTACATTGTGATGACACAATTCTTAGGATTGAAAAACTCCATTTGGGCACTAATATTGCCAATGACGGTAAATGCCTTTTATATCATTATAATGAGGACATTTTTCCAGCGATCTGTTCCGGAGGCGATTCTCGAATCGGCACGAATTGACGGGGCAGGGGAGTTTCGTATCTTTTTAACGATTGTATTACCACTAGCTGTTCCAGGTATTGCAACGATCGCGTTATTTAATACGCTAGCCTATTGGAATGACTGGTTTAACGCTTTGCTATTTATAGATAACCCTAGTTTAGTCCCATTACAGTCTCTATTAATGAGGATTGAAAATAACTTAGATTTTATTCGACAAAATGCGATGCTATCCAGTCAAAACGGTTCCATTTTAGCTTCGATACCACAGGATTCAGCTAGAATGGCAATGGTCGTTATTGCTACGCTGCCGATCGCATTATCTTATCCATTTTTCCAAAAGTATTTTGTTAAAGGATTAACGATTGGAAGTGTGAAGGAGTAGAAGTAGGTTTTACTTAAGGTTGGTCTCAAAGGGAAGGTTTAAAACTCCATTCTATGTTGTAATACATTCCCTTTTTGATAAATAAAATCAGCAAGTAGAGAAGAAACGGGGGAAGAAAATGAAAAAAGTTATTTTACTAGTAGCCATTCTTTTTGGTCTTGTGAGTGTTCTAACCGCATGTGGCAATGAAGACTCACAAACAAATTCATCACCTTCAAATAATGAAGATAGTGGTGAACAAGCTGCGGAAAGTACAACAGAATCGGAATTGGACGATGTTACGTTAGTTTGGTACTTGATTGGTACACCTCAGCCTGATCTTAATAAAGTTCTAGAAGAGGTTAATGCGTATACGCAAGAAAAAATTAATGCAACGATTGACCTAAGGTTACTGGACTGGGGGGAATTTAACGACAGAATGCAAGTAATTACCACTTCCGGGGAAGAGTATGACATTGCATTTACAAGCTCTTGGGCTAACAACTACGCTTTAAATGCACGACGTGGTGCTTTTGTGGAATTAAATGACTTAATGGACCAATACGGTCAAGAAATGAAAGAATTAATCGATCCTGCATTCCTAGAAGGAGCGCAAATTGACGGAAAACTTTATGCTGTTCCTACGAATAAAGAAGTAGGCCAACAAGCGGTATTGTCTTTTAATAATGAACTAGTGGAAAAACATAATTTAGATATTTCAACAGTTAACTCTTTAGCTGACTTAGAGCCATTATTGGCAGTCATTAAGGAAAATGAAACAGACGTAACACCGATCGCAACATTTGATGCGTATCTTCCGTTTGATTCTATCCTTCAAGAGGAAATGCCTTTTGCTTTCAGATTAGACGGGAATACAGATGAAGTAGTTAATAAATATGAAGAAGAAGTTACGATGGAAACATTAAAAGTAATGCACGATTACTATAAAAAAGGTTATATCCGTCCAGATGCTGCAACAAGCACAGACTCTTGGCCGTTAGAAACACCAAACTGGTTTGTTCGAAAAGAACTTTATCAGCCATATGCAGAATTAATTTGGTCCAGGTCTGCGGGATATGAAATCGTAACCCGACCTCTTCATGAGCCATATGTATTTAATAACTCAGTAACAGGTTCTATGCAGGCAATTTCAGTCACCTCAAAGAACCCTGAGCGGGCTATGATGTTCTTGAACTTATTAAATTCGGATCCTTATTTAAGAAACTTACTTGACAAAGGAATCGAAGGGGTTCACTACGAAGAGAATCCTGATGGTACGATCAAAGACTTACCTGCACGTGTGGAAAGATATAACATGCCGAGCTTTGCAATCGGAAACCAGTTGATTCTGAAGTTATACGAAGATGATCCAGCAGATAAATGGGAAGCTTTCGAAGAGTTTAACGAAAATTCCATTCCATCACCAGCATTAGGGTTCTACTTTGACTCTAACCCTGTTCGTACAGAGATCGCAGCAATCAGTAACGTTACAAGTGAATTCTCACCTGCATTACTAAAAGGTGCGGTGGACCCAGAAGAATATATTCCGTTATTTAATGAGAAATTGTATGAAGCTGGAATGCAAAAAGTATTAGATGAAATTCAAAGTCAATACGATGAATGGAAAGCAAATCAATAATTCGATTATTAGATGATTCCATTTATGAATGATGAGACAGCTGTAAGATGCAAGACGAAAGGTACCCAAATTCAATTTCGGGTACCTTTCTAATTATATGGAGGGATGAACATGTTTTATGGAGCTGTTGAGGCAGGAGGCACAAAATTTGTATGTGCAGTGGGAGATCAGGAAGGGAAGATTATTGACAAAATCACACTTCCAACAGAGGAACCTCAAACTACCTTGTCCACAATTTACTCTTTTTTTGATAACTATCATTTAACGGCCATTGGAATCGGTAGTTTCGGCCCGATCGAATTAAATAAAGACAAAGAAAACTATGGGGAAATATTGAATACACCGAAGCTTTCATGGAAGAACTTTAATATTTATGAAGCATTCGCAAAGAGATATAAGGTGCCAACTTTCATTAGTACCGATGTCAATACGGCAGCACTTGGGGAATATCGCTGGGGATCGGCAAAGAATGCCAACAGTTGTTTGTACATTACGGTTGGAACGGGCATCGGAGCAGGCTTTGTAAATATGGGTGAGGTATTAAACGCATGGAACCATCCTGAAATGGGACATATTCATGTACCTCGCCATAAAAATGATACTTTCGAAGGGAGCTGTCCTTACCATAAAGACTGTTTAGAAGGGTTAGCATCAGGCAGTTCCATCGAAGCCAGGTATAAACGGAAAGGAAAAGAATTGGGACATGAAAAGGAAGTCTGGGAACTGGAGGGCTATTATTTAGCCCAAGCAATCATGAGTTATTCATTAATTCTGGGTCCGGAAAAAATCATTCTTGGTGGCGGAGTTATGAAGCAACAGACACTCTATCCAATTATTCGAGAGCAACTTGCAAAGTTACTTAATGATTATATTACCATTGAAAAAATGGAGGAGTATATCGTCCCCCCTTCGCTCAACGATAATCAAGGGATTATGGGGGCATTAGCCCTGGCAATCCACGGATACGCGATAAAAAGTAGTGAGGGGCCAGTAAATACTTAAAAGGCCCTAGGGGGGAAGAGTCACAATAAGGTTTCTTGTAAATTTTTATACGTATTTTATATTAAAGGAGTAGGTTATGATACTTGAACCATTGTTTTTAGAACCTGTTTTTAAAGAACGGATATGGGGTGGAAAGGCTCTGAAGGATAACTTTGGTTATTCTATTAACAGTAATATAACAGGAGAATGCTGGGCTATATCCGGGCATCCCCATGGACAGAGTGTTGTCAAAAATGGAGTCTATAAGGGGTGGACTATAGAGAAGCTATGGAAGGAAAGGCGTGGATTATTTGGTAACCCAACAGGTGAAGTTTTTCCTTTACTTGTTAAAATCTTGGATGCAAATAAAGATTTATCTGTGCAGGTACACCCTGATGATGCGTATGCAATGTATAATGAGAATGGCGAGTTGGGGAAGACAGAATGCTGGTACATTATTGATTGCAAAGAGGATGCAAAGATAGTTTATGGACACCGTGCCCAGACAAAGGCTGAGCTAATGAAAATGATTGAGGAAAAGAGGTGGGAAAGCCTACTGAATTATGTACCAATAAAGCCAGGAGATTTCTACTTCGTTCCAAGTGGTACCGTCCATGCATTGTGTGAAGGAACTTTGGTATTGGAAGTACAGCAGAGTTCAGACACGACTTATAGAGTATATGATTATGAAAGAGAAGATGAAAATGGGGCGTTAAGGGAGTTACACTTAAATAAAGCGATAGATGTTATAAACGTCCCATTTAAACAAGTAGATAATAAGCATGAACAACAAAGGCATGAAGACTCGATAAAAACTACTTTTGTAGAAAGTGAATACTTCACTGTTCATAAATGGTCTGTAAAAGAATCATATAGCCATACAAAAGAAGAACCTTTTCTATTATGTAGTGTTATCGGTGGTGAAGGCAAGTTACTTATAGAAGAGGAAATATTCCCAATAAAAAAAGGTGACCATTTTATACTACCTGATTATATAGAAAACATCACATTAAAAGGGGAACTTGAAATAATCGTTTCTCATTTGTAAATATCTTCAACCATGGCGTAGCTGTATAGAACCATATCCCCTCCATGTAAAGTTAAAGGATAATCCTTTCACTTCACATGGAGGGAAGAAAATGAAGCACGATAGTTTGGAGGAGGGAAAGCTAAACTATTTTTAGAGTTGTCTTCCTGATAAAGAAGCTCTTCTATGGAGTAATATAAACAAACAACGCTTTATTTCATAATTGTTCAGGGAAGCATGCAGGCATGATAGCCGCTGTTTGATTGCACGGGTGGGAGCGAATGGGTTATGGAGATTTAACTCACCCACTGCAAATTCAAATTAAAAACATTATAAAAATATTAGCTGAGTGCGAGCAATGGTTGCGGCGTACCTACTGCATTCCACTTTATAATTTGGCACTCACCTATTTGAAATTTGTATGTCCAGAGCAAGTAGAAGACCTTCCCCTTACTGAAGACGTTTGGCTAAATATCATCATCTACTTATTGAACAAAATAAAGTATTCCAATACCGATACAATAAATAGATTACGAAGTAAATTTCCACAAATCAGATATAATGATTCAGGAATTCCAGTTGGAGGTTATTACATTAGAGAAGGTGTTGATTCCCTATGATTGAAATAATTGTACTAGACAAAGAATCTGCTATACAAGCTGAGGAAGCCGGTGCGAGCCGTTTAGAGCTTGTATCTTCTATTAATAGTGGTGGGTTAACACCGACAAGAAAAACAATTGCTGAGGTTTGTTCCTCTGTTTCCATATCTGTTTATATAATGATTAGACCACATTCAAATAACTTTGTTTATTCTCCCTTGGACAAATTAGAAATTTTTGAAGGAATCTCCGTAGTGAAGGAAGAGGCAGCGGCTGGCATTGTTTTTGGTGCATTAACTATGGACAATAAATTAGATGAAATACTACTTAGTGAAGTAGTTAATAAAGTGGGAGATTTACCAATTACATTTCATCGTGCAATCGATGAAGCAAAGGACCCGATTGAACTATATTCCCAACTAATAAACTATCCAAACATAAAAAGAGTACTGACATCTGGTGGTAAGCCAGTAGCAAGTGAAGGCATCGATTACTTGAAAAGGCTGATCGACATACAGAAGGAAAAAAATGGACCCATCGTAATGCCGGGATCTGGAATTAATATAGATACGCTACCAATGCTCCATGCTTCACTTAATGCCAGTGAATATCACATTGGCTCTGGGGCAAGGGTTTCTAGAAATTATAATGAGCGAGTGGATGCAGAAAACGTTCGTAACATGATAGAAATTATAAGCGGAAAATAAACCTTCTAATCGAAGTTTCTTACCCTTTATTATAAGGTAGAAGGTACTTGAAATAGCTTTTCATAATTATTAGGAAGAAGGGAAAAAAAAAGTGAAGTTGGTTCCATTCTTTGATAAAATTATGCAATATTAAAGATAAAAACTACTTTCCAATATATTGTCTAATAAGCTTTTTCACTAAATAAGAAAAAACCTTCCAATTATAAGTTAATGGAAGGTTTTTTAGCATCACATTTTTAGTATAACATGATGTATTATATTTTTATTGAAAAATGTTTGACAAACTATAGGCTGTGTAGTTAAAGAAACTTTGTAATTAATGATTAACTAAGGAGTCTCGATTAGGTGCTTGAGGTGGTTGTTCCAACCAATTCCTGTTTATCATAAGATTAGCTCCATCCTCTGAAAACTTCATAATTTCCATCATAATTCTAGCATAGTGAGCACCTAAATCTCTTCTCATCGAGGTACCTAACCCAAATCCCATAAAACCAATTGCAGTTGAGTTTAGGGATGTGACCATATATAGCATTAGCTTATCAGAAAATGGAGCTGTTGTGGAATCAGTTACTTCCATACCAACAGGAGTCGTACCCAGTAAATCCTCTTCTTTTAAAATTTCATTTAATATAGCTGCTTGTTTCTCAGCAAAATCCTTTCCTTTTATAAAATACTCCCTTATTTCTTTATCTTCCACAACTTGACTGAACCCTGTTAATACCACCACACCAAAAAAGTTTCTTTCTATATTGAAAAAGAGCTCGGTAAGTTCTATTACATTTATTGGTCTACGTTTCCCAAGCCAACCTGTTAAAAAAGATTTGTCATCTATAAAATCAACTTTATTAGGATATGGAATAGTTGGAGGGCGGTCATAAATTCCTTTAGATAACATTAGATTTACTGATTTTTTGTATAAATTATTTACTCCCATTAAACAATTCGAGAAAAATTCTAAAACATCCTTTCGAGCAATTGTTGCAGTTAATTTTCCATAACCCATTAAACCAATTGCAGCGTTGCTATAGACAAAACTTAATGCAAAGGAGTCATTAAATAAGGAAGGAGCAGTCAAGTCTATATCATCGTCGGAAAAACCACTTGGAATTGGAAAATTTTCTTCCTTAAATATGTTGGATATTTTCTCTAAATGGCTCTCCGTTTCATCTAAAGATAGTTGTAAAATAGGCTTTATTTCTTCATCCTGCACAGTGTTCAGAAAGTGTTTGAGGAAACATCGAAAAGCACTGTCTTGCATGTATACCGTCCATAAAGCAGCTATCTCAGTTGACGATAACTTTACATTTTTCTCCATTCTGTATCCTCCAACAATTTATTATTTGGTTTATTATTTTTTTCTTTTAGTTATTTTATACTCAATTTTGAATGGAAGAGAATTGATACTCAACTCTAAGACAACTGTTACGGTTTTCCACCAAAAGGTTGGTTCCTAAGACAGAATGAAAAAAGTGAAAAAATAATATGAAGAAAGATTTCTATTCGTAGTAGACAATTAACATGCAAGGAATTTAACACTATAAATCAGGACAAATTAATGTATCATCTCGAACAATTTATAGATGACCTCACTATATTTCTCATTAGAAAAGTCTTGTGAAGAGGAATTAGCATAGAAAAGTAATAGAACTAAGTTAATTTGGATAGTTCATGGCGATTAAGAGTTATTCATATATCTTTAAATATGCGGATGATTGTGTACCCCACAAAGGCGCATAAAAGTAGCCCGTGGAACTTCCTAGTGCATCATGCTGCATAAAAAGATGAGGGTGGACCCTCAAAATCGCCATACAGGTGCAGATTTCAAACCAACTTAAGCTGCATTAGGTCAAAAGATATTGTATTGTGGTGATTGTCAGGAAAAAGGGGAACTTGATTCCGTTAAGTAGGTGTTATGGTGACGAACGCTATTAAAGTATCGAAAGTATAGGAATGTCATCAAAACTAGGAGGGAGTCGTTGGTTTAGGACAAGCTTGGAGGAAGTTTGCTGACTGTCTAGGTTTGCCACTAATATCTACCCCTTCCCGATAACTTCCAACACGGTTCTAAGGGGAGCCAATTTAACATAATTAGATAGGTTTCCCTACTACTAGTCTTAGTTTAAAATAGACTGTACAACGATAGTGACTAAGGATATAAATTTATTAAACTCAAAACATACGTAACATTAGCAAGGAAATAGTTTACAAATTATATTGAC
This sequence comes from Evansella vedderi, assembly GCF_030813435.1. Classification (GTDB taxonomy): domain Bacteria; phylum Bacillota; class Bacilli; order Bacillales; family Salisediminibacteriaceae; genus Evansella; species Evansella vedderi. The sequence goes on from NZ_JAUSUG010000013.1 coordinate 52,113, forward strand.
CTTTGTTTACTTGTGGTATTTTTTTAATGTTAGGGTACTTTTTTAAATAGACATAGTACATCAATAGTGTTAATATGAAAATAATTACTAAAATATTTAATAATGTTTTAGGGGAGGAAACTACTACTTTTAAGTAGAAATTATTATTAATTAAGTGAATAATCAAATATATATACGCTATAAAAGTATATTAACTGGTTTAAATGATTAAATACGATCAATTGAATTGAGGGTGTTTTAAGTGGCTACAATTAAAGATATTGCAAAAAAAGCGGGTGTTTCACCTGCAACTGTTTCACGTGTTCTTAACTATGATTCAACATTATCTGTTGCTGATGCAACGAAAAAAAAAATATTTGAAGCAGCAGAAGAGTTATCATATCAAAAAAGATCAGCAAAAAAATTTGCTGGTCAGAAAATTGCTATTGTACATTGGTATATGACAGAAAAAGAAGAATTGAATGACCTCTACTATCTTTCGATCAGGGTTGGAATTGATGAACGCTGTAAACAGTTAGAGGTGATCCCGGAAATATACTATTATGATAATATTAATGAAATTGATTCTACTCAAATAGAAGGAATTATTGCAGTTGGTAAATTTAGTAATAAACAGGTTAATGACCTATCCAAAATACACCCACTAATTGTATTTGTTGATTTTAGTCCTGACGAGGATATATTCGATTCAGTAGTTATTGATTTCGAGAAAGCTACAAAAAGCATTATCAATTATTTTATTGAATCAGGTCACAAAAAAATTGGATATATTGGTGGACGAGAGTTTCTTAAAGATGAACTTAATCCAATAGATGATTTACGTGAGATGACGTTTATAAAGTATATGGAAGAAAAAGGTTTATTTCAAGAAAATTTTATGTTTATTGGGTCTTTTTCTGTAGAAGAAGGCTATAAACTTATGAAGCAAGCGATAAATGAGTTAGGAGATAAGTTACCAACCGCATTTTTTATGAGTAGTGATGTAATGGCAATTGGTGCTTTACGAGCACTACACGAGGAAAAAATTATTGTACCGGATCGTGTAAGTGTTTTTGGTATAAATGATATGTCTGTTTCTAAGTATGTTTATCCCCCACTAAGTACAGTAAAAGTTTACACGGAAGAAATGGGGGGCACAGCTGTGGATACGTTAATCGAACGAATGGAAGGTAGAAATATCGCCAAAAAAATAGTAATCTCAACGAAGTTAATGATTCGAGAAAGTGTAAAAGCTAAATAATTATCCATGAATAGATTAATGAAAAGTAATAAAAAACTCTACTAACGAAAACGAGTTAGTAGAGTTTTTTTTGTTCTGTTCAGGATTTAACAAAATACGGCACTTAGTAACAAGTAACTTATTTACTAAATTATATAGAATGAAATATGGAGGGGGAGGAGATGTAGATAGATAGTATGACTAACTCTAATGGCTCTAGTTAGTTAGTTTTGTTTAATAAATACTTTACTATATATTTTTTAGAAAAAAGTAAATTTTCAGTAGACTTAAGAACCACCTCAATGTTATTATTAAATAAATTAGGTAATAAATTTAATAAATTTTTTACCTTACCGAAATTAAGGGGGCGGTAATGGAACATTAGATTATTAAGAAATGGGGTGAATTTATGGAATATGCTTTAGGAATAGATATAGGTGGTACTAAAATTGCTGCCGCTATTCTTAATCAATCTGGAGAAATAATTAATCGAGTAGAAGTGAAAAGTAAACCAGAAAACGAAGAAAAAATGTTTGAGCAAGTAGTTGAATGTATAAAAAATTTACTAAGTAATTCACTTATTCCTGTTGCTGATATATGTGGAATGGGAATTGGTATTCCAGGTAAAGTAGATCAAGAGAATGGATTGGCTGTTTTTCAAAACAATTTACCCTGGAGAAATTTTCCTATTAAAGAACGTCTAAAAAGCATTTTTCCCGTTGAGCATATTGTAATTGATAATGATGTATGTATGGCTGCTTTTGCAGAATGGAAACAATTAGACATGAAAGAAAATACATCTTTTGTCTATATCACGGTTAGTACTGGAATTGCATGTTCATTCATAAATTCAGGTTCAGTTATTAGAGGAGCTGGATTCGCAGGAGAAATAGGACTTATATCTGTATTAAATAATCTTTCAGAAAGTGGAATTGAAACACTTGAAAGATCATCGTCTGGGTTGGCAATTGAGAAACTAGCGAAAAAGCATTTTCAAAACCCGAATATGACTACAAAGGATTTTTTTGATGAATACGTAAAAGGTAACTTATTAGCAAGAAGACTCATGAAAGAAATTGTTATCTCATTAACCCATGGTATATACTCAATAGTTTGTCTACTTGATCCCCATAGAATTGTATTTGGAGGAGGAGTTATGAACCACAACCCATTCTTACTAGATTTAATGAAAGAGTCACTAAGGGATAACTTAGTATTTGGACAATATCAAGTATTAGACAGAATGCAAATAAGTGGTTTAAAAGAAAATTCTGGTGTTATTGGAGCTGGTTTGCGTGGACTAAATCTCTCTCAGACTATAATTAAATGAACTACTATTATTTACTAAATTTTTAAGAGGAGGTAAAGAAAGTGAAGCAAGTTCGAATGGGAATTATTGGTGCAGGTTTGAGGAGTGGTATAGCTAAGTATTGGCATCAGCCAGAAAAGAACTCAATTGTGGTTGGGGTCGCAGATATCTCGACAAAAAGGTTAGACGAGTTCAAAGAAAAGATTGATGACAATTGTTTTGCTACAACAGATTATAAAGAACTTTTAAGGAGAGAAGATATTGATGCAGTTGCAATAACATCACCAGATTACTTACATGAAGAACATGCAATTGCAGCACTAGAAGCTGGAAAACATGTTTATTGCGAGAAACCTTTAGCTATAACCGTAGAAGGGTGTGACAACATAATTCAAACAGCTGAAAGAACAGGGAAACATTTAATGATTGGATTTAATATGAGGTATATGAATATGTATCGTACCATGAAAGGAATTGTTGATTCTGGTGTAATTGGTGATATAAAAGCTGTTTGGGTACGACATTTTGTAGGGTATGGAGGGTATTTCTATTATCATGACTGGCACGCCTTAAAGAAAAACACAACCTCTCTATTATTACAGAAAGGATCACATGATATAGATATCATACATTGGATTGCAGGTTCATATACAAAACGTGTTTCTGCATTTGGAAGTTTAGATTTCTATGGTGGTGATAAATCGAACAATTTAACTTGCCCTACATGTGACATACAAGATAGCTGTACAGAGGCGAGTCCAGGTGTATTAGTAGAATGTGCTTATCGGGAAGAAATAGATGTTGAGGATAATAATGTGGTAATTATGGAACTAGAAAATGGAGTAAAAGCTTCTTATTTACAATGTCATTTCACTCCAGATTACCAAAGAAATTACACATTTATCGGCACGAAAGGTAGAATGGAAAATTCAGAACCGGACGGAAAAGTGTATGTAAAAACAAGAAAGTCTAATACATGGGAGGAATATTCTGACCAAACATATGAAATTAAAAAAGCAGAAGGGAGTCATGGTGGGGCCGATCCTATAATTTGTAAAGACTTTATTGACTTGATATTAAATGACAAATCTCCAATTCCAACTATTTTAGATGGAAGAATGAGTGTTGCTACGGGATGTGCCGCAGCCGAATCTATGAGAAATAATGGTAAGACTGTTGAAGTTAAAAGACCTTCTTTTATTGTGAATACGTAACTAAAACATAATGGAAATTAGAGATGGCTTTAAGGAAATGAGGTGATCCCTTGGCAAATATAAACATTAGTTCAAAAAAAACAGGAGTCACTAAAGTAAAACCTGAACGATTTAAACCACTAAAGAAATCACTAAAAAGAAACTTTGATCTTTATTTATTAATTGCACCAGTTTTAATCTATTTCTTAGTCTTTCATTACTTTCCTATGTATGGTGTACAAATCGCTTTTAAAAATTTCAACGCATCACTTGGGATATGGGGAAGTCCATGGGTAGGGTTTGACCATTTTGAAAGATTTTTTAATAGTTTTTTCTTTTGGAGACTGATTTTAAATACGTTAGGAATTGGTTTATACACACTTGCATTAGCATTTCCAATTCCTATTATTATCGCTTTAATGTTGAATGAAGCTAGAAATGCTAAGTTTAAAAAGTTTGTTCAAACGGTAATCTACGCACCACATTTTTTGTCAACTGTGGTAGTAGTAGGTATGCTACTTTTGTTCTTAAAGCCAGACGGATTGCTTAATCAATTAATCATTTTGTTTGGTGGGGAACCTATATATTTTATAACTGAACCATCTTGGTTTAAAACGATTTATGTTTTCTCAGAAGTTTGGCAAACAATGGGATGGAGTTCCATTATTTATTTGGCAGCATTAACTGCAGTTGATAAACAATTACATGAAGCAGCAGTAATAGATGGGGCTAATAGATTACAAAGAATATGGCATATTAATATTCCTACTATTATGCCCACTATTGTAATACTGTTTATTTTAAATGCGGGAACAGTTATGTCTGTTGGATTCGAAAAAGTATTTTTGATGCAAAATTCACTAAACATGTCTGCTTCAGATGTTATTTCAACTTATGTATATAGGAGTGGTATTTTAGAAGCTCAATATAGTTTTTCTGCTGCTATTGGTCTATTTAATTCTGTAATCAATTTTATATTATTAGTTATGGTTAACTATTTTGCCAAAAAAGCAAATCAAACGAGTTTATGGTAGGGGGGGTAGGAATGAAAGATTCAAAATCAGATAAGGTAGTAGATATAATAAATTATTTTCTATTAGTTATAGTCGCCTTACTTGTAATATACCCACTACTATTTGTACTAAGTGCATCCCTTAGTGATCCGAGAAGTGTAATCAATGGTGAGGTATGGTTATGGCCAAAGGGTTTTACCTTAGATGCCTATGCAAAATTATTTCAAAATCAGGATCTTATACGTGGGTTCGTGAACACTTTTAAGTATACCTCCGTGGGAACAATTATCAATATTGTTCTGACTATCATGGCTGCGTACCCTTTATCAAGACGAGATTTTGTAGGCAGGAATGTTTTAATGGCTATTTTAGTTTTCACAATGTTCTTTAGTGGTGGGTTAATTCCACTATATCTATTAATTAGAGACCTAGGAATGCTTGATACTTTTTGGGTAATGGTTATTCCAAATGCTGTATCTATTTTTAATATTATTATTATGAGAACTTTCTTTCAATCCATACCATGGGAATTACAAGAGGCCTCTATTATTGATGGTTGTTCGAATATTCAAATACTAACCAAAATTATTTTACCTCTTTCTATGCCGGTTATTGCCGTTATGGTGTTATTTTATTCAGTTGGACATTGGAATTCTTACTTTAATGCATTAATTTATTTAACAGACAGGGATAAATTTCCTTTACAACTTATATTGCGTGAAATACTGATCCAGAGTCAGACGGATGAAATGATTCAAAGCACCACTGAATCAATAGTAGAACAACAAATGATGGTTGAAGGCTTGAAGTATGCTGTTCTGATTGTTTCTAGTTTGCCAATGCTGATATTATACCCATTTCTTCAACGCTATTTTGTAACAGGGTTAATGATTGGCTCTATTAAAGGATAAAAAATAAGGGGTGGTTATTTTGAAAATGAATCTTTTTGTTACTGTATTTGTGCTACTTTCACTTGTATTGGTAGGTTGTTCAGATTCAACAACTGGTATTTCTGAAGAGGACAGAGAAAGTGCTTTAGAAAATTTAAATGACGAAGGTTTTCCAATTGTTAATGAGAAAATTGAAGTTGAAGGGTTTGCTGCAAAGTTTTTTGCTGCTCAGGATTGGAATAACTTAATGCTTTGGGAAGAGTATGAGAAAAAATCCAATATTAAAGTCAATTGGGAAACAGTTACAACAGAAGTATTAGCTGAAAGACGGAATCTCAAGCTTGCGAGTGGTGATTATCCAGAAATTATGTTTGCATCTGCATTATCTAGGACAGATTTAGCGCAATATGGTAACCAAGGGACATTTATTGCATTAAATGAATTAATAGATTTATATGCTCCAAATTTCAAAAAAATTATGGAAGAATATCCGATAGTGGAAAAGGGTATTACGATGCCGGACGGAAATATATATGGGTTCCCAGCAATATTTGACCCAGATTTTAAAGGGTTACACATAGGAACACCATGGATTAATAAAGAGTGGTTGGAGAATCTAGAATTAGAAGAGCCAAAAACTTTAGAAGAACTATATGAAGTATTAACAGCATTTAAAGAGCAAGACCCTAATGGAAGTGGAAAGGATGATGTCATTCCATGGGGAGGGGTATCAATTAATGGTGTAATTAATTATTTAAGAGGTGCTTTTGAATTAAATAATCGCGGTGTTGCAAACCTTCACATAGACCAAGATCCACAAACGGGTAATGTTCGGTTTATACCAACCACAGATAATTATAAACAGTTACTCGAATATGTAAACAAACTATACAGCGAAGGGCTGATCGATCAAGAAATCTTCACGATTGCATATCATGAGTTTACATCAAAAGGAACACAAGGTATTTACGGGGTTATTAACGGTATAGATCCAGGGACTTTAATGAACTTAGAAGGCTATGTTGGACTACCAGTATTAGAGGGAATTAACGGAAAGCGGTTAAATACTGCTATAGGATCTCCACTCGGAAATATAGGAATGTTTGTTATAACAGATAAAGCTAAAAACCCTGAAGCAATGGTAAGATGGATAGACTATTTCTATGGAGATGAAGGAGCGAAAAACTTTTTCTTAGGATTTGAAGGGATAACATATATTGAGACTGAAGATGGAGTATATGAATATACAGAGGAAATTACTAATAACCCTGATGGATTAAATTTGGATCAGGCAATTAGTCAATATTTAACCTGGCCAGGTGGTTTTTATCCAGGGATCGTAAAAGAACAATATTTTAAAGGAGCAGAAGGTAATGAGGCATCTAGGGCTAGAGCTGAAAAAGCAGAACCGTATACTTTAGACATGAATGAAGTTTGGCCAGTTTTTAACTTTACATTGGAAGAACATGAAGAACTTACAGTAATTCAGAATGATATTAACACCTACGTAGAGGAATCTACTGCTGAATTCGTAACAGGCAGACGTTCTTTCTCCGATTGGGATAATTATGTAAATCAATTAGAAAGAATGGGGTTAAATCGCTATTTAGAAATTATTCAAGCAGCCTACGAACGGTATTTAGAAGAATAACTATAGAGAGCATGCGAAGTTATTCGCATGCTCTCCTCAAAAACAAAAAAAACTAAAGTTGATGAATCGAATAAAAGACAGGTGTGAGGCACTGTGGTTAGGGGAATTTTTCAAGGACTGTATAGTATAGGAGATTTCTTATTAAAAATTCTTTATTTACAACTATTGTGGGTAATATTTACATTGTTGGGGTTTGTAATTTTAGGTATTTCACCAGCTACACTCAGTTTATTTATTGTAATAAGAAAGTGGTTAAGGGAAAAACAAAGACAAATATCATTTGGGAAATTATATTGGCAAACTTACAAAGAAGAATTTATAAAAGGAAATATACTGGGGTGGGGATTTGGACTTATAGGTTATTTTATTATAGTAAACATTCTTTTATTAAAATATATTGATAATTATTTCAAGATTGTGGTCTTAGTACTAGTAATAGCTGTTGCGTTCATTTTTATAATTATGTTAATTTACATATTTCCAGTTTATGCTCATTTTAAAGTTCCGTATTTGAGGTATGTTACCTTAACACTTATTATAGCAGTTTCTTTTCCCGTACATACGGTTGGTATAATTGTAGGATTATTTGTTCTATATTATTTATTTATATATGTACCGGGTTTAATTCCATTCGTAAGTGTAAGTCTTGTTGCAGTATTTATTACTTGGGTTGCATTAAATGCCTTTTACAAGATGGAAAATTTAACAAATGCCTCATAAATTTTGACTGAGAAAGATGATAAGAAAGTAGAAGAATTAGCTGATTGGACAATTTCGGTAAATACGAAAGGAAATATAGTACAAACGATTTTTATCTAGCATTATTTTATATTATCTTTGCAAAAAGTTTAGCTTTAAAAAAGTCTATTAATCTTGCTCTAACTCCGGATAATCCAAGCCCAGATGGACGTGTAAATCGAGTTGTTAAGGGTGTTACTATTTATGATTATACCGTATAGAAAAACAATGTAACAAATTAGGAGGAACAATCTATGGGCTATTTGCAAAATACAAAGTAAATGTTAATGAAAGCTACTAAATAGAAGTATGCTGTACCTGCCTTCAATATCCATAACCTTGAAACAATTCAAACCGTTGTTGAGGCTGCATTGGAAATGAGAACCCCGGTAATATTAGCAGCTACTCCTGGGACGATGAATTATGCCGGTAGGGCATATATCCAAGCCATAGCTGAAGTAGCTGCGAAAGAGAATGATATTCCTATTGCATTACATTTGGATCACCATGAAACTATTGATCTGATTGTTGAATCATTAAAACTTGGAACAAAGTCGGTGATGATTGACCGCTCACATAAAACTTTTGAGGAGAATATAGAAATCTCTAAAAAAGAAGTTGACATTGCTCATAAATATGATGCAACGGTAGAGGCTGAGCTTGGGAAATTAGTTGGGCAAGAAGATTTGATTGTTGAAGCAAGTGATGCAGCCTATACAGACCCTGATACGGTGTTGGAATTTGTTGAGCGGACAGGAATTGATTCATTAGCGGTGGCAATCGGAACGGGTCATGGTCTATAAATGAATTAGGTGAACTACTGGGAAAACTAGTTACTAATGATATTCAATTATTTGAAGCTGTAAATGACCCTTTATTCGACGATGTTGAGTGGATTGTTATTCCTTTAGGAGCAGATGGTGCAATAGTTTAAGCATAACCAAATAAACTATCGTGTAAAGATACCACCTGTAAAAACAATAAATCCAGTTGGATCTGGAGACTCCGTATTAGCTGGGTTCACTGAAGGTATATATAGGAATCTTTTTGGTCAGGAGTTAATAAAATTTGGTTTAGCAATGGGAGTACTAAATGCAATGGAATACACAACAAACTATATAAACTTAACTAACCTAAATTGGTGTTTAAAGGAGATAGAAGTTGAAAAAATAATGTAGGTAGAGAAAGAAGGCATAGGGAGTGGTGAACAAATTATTGCTTATTTGATATATCAATAGCTTCTCAACTCTTACATAGAAAGTAAAAATGTAGCTCAAATAATATAGTCTAGAAAGCCACTCATTTACCTATATTTTAGGGGAAATGAGGTTTTTTGTTTACTTGGTTACAAGTTTGTTATGTAGTGAATGTTTAAGTTTTCATCTACTCATAAAATATCTGCGTCCTTCCCCTTCGCTATGCTCCCTTTTCTACCGTATTGATTTATTTGTTTCGCAGGGTTGATAGACGCCATTTGCATGATGTCTTGCAAACTTGCATCGGTATATTTAACTATATTTTTGACGCCATCAATCATAGTGAGAATACTACCAGCTAAGTTGCCATTGTCCAGTCTAACAGTTGTTCCTGACACGGTGACATTTTGTCCTCCTAAATCATAGGTTCCTGATCCTAAACCTTTGGCACGGATGGAATCAGTAATAAGCATAAGTCTGTCTGGTCTAATCGTCTTAAATAGTAGCTTAATCATTTCTGGGGAAACATGCTCTCCGTCTACAATAAGCTGACTTTGTAAGTCCTTGATGAGCATTGCAGCTCCTACGGCTTCCACATCCCGATGGTGGACTCCATTCATAGCAAAGGGTGCTGCTTTCCCCCATGGGAAACGGTAGTTTGCATTTCTTGAAATCAAGCCATTAAAGGGGATCACCAGCTTCACAGAAGAAATGCTATCGAGAAATATGACCCCGACTTCGTCTGTGATTAGCTTTAAAGAGGTGGAAGCAAAAGGAGATATAATTGAGAAATTAAAGTTGGACGAGGGCTCCATCGTATTTGAAATTTACCGTGTCCGTTTAGCTGATAGTAGTCCCATTGCTGTTGAATTGACGTATACACCGAAAAGTATTGTAGGAAACTTGTCGGAAAAGGAATTTAACCACTCCTTTTATGACTATATTGAAAATACGCTTAACCTTAAAATTTTCCATGTTGACTAAGAAATTGAATCCGTTTTGGCAAATGAAATGGAAATTGAGTAATTAAAGCTAGAAAAGGGAGAACCAGTTCTATTAGTACATCGACTCACTATGCAAAAGGGAGGTACCCCTTTTTAGTACTGTAGTACTACATATCGAGCGGACAAATATAAATACAAAATAAAGCTGGAAAGGTGATTAAATACTGACATTTTGTTTCGGTCTTTATCATTTGGAAGAAAACTAGTATTCAATTATGGGTGCTAGTTTTTTTACGTAATTAAACTGTACTTAATATAACGAATGGAACAGTTTGAATTAATGTTGTCAAAATTGAAAATAAATTTGACAATAACTTTTCTAAATGTTACTATTTTTTTGAAAACTTAAGTCAGGAGAACAAAGGAGGGAAGACGCTTTCGGTTCATGTTAATATTGTAGGCGCTTACTTGTTTTGAGAGAATACGAGAAAGGTGGAGAGGTACGATGAAAAAAGCGGTGGTAACGAGTTTCATTTTAGTAGCTTTTACACTAGTTTTTGTTCAACAAGTATTTTCACAGAATAGTCTAGAGAACCCCGAACCTTTATTACGAGTGGAAAATCAGCAAATTGGCGGAGGATATTATACGAATTTAAATAACTATGTGGATAAATTGAAGGAATTAGATGAGGGGACCATCATTGTTAGGTTTCGCCACAATGGTTCCTCCTTCATGTCCTTATTTTCATTAAGCAATTCTAATTTTGCTGATGGACATTTTCATTTTTACGTTTCACCAGGAGCTATAGGAAGTGAGAATCGTTTTGAGAAGCCAGGTGAACCGAAGCATAATACTCACATTAATACGACCTCCGTATCTGTACCGGCGAACGAAGTACATACGGTCGCTATGGTGGTGGATAAGGAAGAAGGCTATAAATATTACTTTAATGGTGAGCTGGTATTGGAAAATACGCAAGCGCCACGGCGGTTCTTAAGTAATATTTACGATCCGAACAGCGCTCAATTAGGTCGGACGGAAAGGGCGGGGAATGCTAACCGCTATCCATTTAAAGGGGATATTGATTTTGCCGAGGTATACAGTGAACCCCTTAGTGATGAAATCCTTAAGCAGATTACAGGAGAAACGAAACAAAAACCTTTAACCAATCCGATGCCAGATAACGTATTTGTAACAGATCCGTATAACGTCTTTTATCCAGGTTTCATGGATTCAAATAATTATAGAATTCCAGCATTGTATTATACAATGCAAGGAACGCTTCTAGCGGGAATTGACAGACGAGTGGAGCATGGTGGTGACTCCCCTAATAATATTGACGCTGTGGTAAGGCGGAGTTTTGATGAAGGGGACACATGGGAGGAAGATGGTATTGTCATTAATGATTACCCAGACCAAGCCTCAAACATAGACCTATCTTTCGTGCAGGATGAAACGAATGAAAGAATCTTTGCTCTAGTGGACGGGTTCCCACATGGTGGCGGACTGATGGGCGGATTTGGTAATAATGCATATAAAGGTACGGGATTCACAGAAATAGATGGCGAACGATACATGTATCTTCTTGATGAGGATGAAGTAGAGTATACGATTCGTGAAGAAGGAAAGGTTTACGACAATAACGGTGAACTGACAAGCTACACGGTCGATCAACGAAGAAACCTTTACTTAAATGGGGTGAAAATTGATAACATCTTTAGTGCAACGTCACCGTTAAAGCCGTTAAAGACTTCTTATTTGGAGCTCTATTATAGCGACGATGAGGGGGAAACCTGGACTGGACCAATTGATTTAAATCCACAAACGAAAGAAGAATGGATGATTTTCTTAGGTGTTGGACCAGGTAACGGGATTCAATTAACTGAAGGAGAAAATAAAGGTAGACTTGTATTCCCAGTGTACTTCTTAAATGAGTACAATAGACAGGCAAGTGCGGTCATTTATAGTGATGATAACGGGGTCACTTGGCACCGTGGACAGTCTCCAAATGAAGGCAGAGTGACAACAGATGGAAGAACGATTAATGAAAGGTACTTTACGGATCATTCCTTACAAATTACTGAATCCCAAGTAGTAGAAATGCCAAATGGTCAATTGAAGCTTTTTATGAGAAACTATTCTGGGTTTGCGCAAATTGCTACTAGTTTTGATGGGGGAGAAACGTGGTATCATGAGGTAGTGACAGAACAGGCATTAGTTGCTCCGTATAGCCAAATGTCGGCGATTCGTTACAACGGACAGGTTGATGGGGAGGAAGCAGTCATCTTCTCCAGTGCCAATCATCCAACAAACCGTATTAACGGTGCCGTTCGTGTTGGTTTAATTACGGAGGATGGTACCCATGAAAATGGAGAAACTCGCTATGTATTTGACTGGAAGTACGAGCAGCTTGTGAAGGAAGGGCACTATGGCTATTCGAGTTTAACTAATTTATCCGACGGAAACATTGGCTTATTCTATGAAGGTACTGCCAATACGGTGATGGATTTTATTAAATTCAATGTGGACTTTCTGAAATGGGAACGAACACTTCCTCCTCCTGAGCCTGCATTAGTGTCTGCGGAAATATTGTCAGAGAGGAATCAAAATGTTTATCGCCCTGGTGATACAATTAGGATTCAAGTAGAATTTGATAATTTTGTAATGCTTATTGGTGAACGTCGTTTGCACGGTGAGGCAGGTGGCGCAACTATAGAATTTGATTTGGTAGAGAACATCGATAATCGGAAGTTTATTTTCGAAGGCACGTTGCCGAATTTACTGCCGAGAAATTATGAGCTGCAAGTATGGTTGGATGAAGGCTTAAATATTTATAATGTCTACGGTCAAATCTTTTCTGAAGATGAAATGTCAGAGGAAATAATGAACAGTAGATTACGAGTCGCTAGAAATTAGGGAGTAAGGAAGACCATCATCCAAGGGTGATGGTTTTCCTTAATTTATGAAGGGGGCATTGCTCGAATTTACAGACTGGCAACCATTGGGCACCTTATGCTTTTCTTAATAAAACTTAGTAGAAATCTCTTCTGCGACTCTTTCTTTATTTTTCTTCGCTTGATCATAAAGCTTGATGGATATGCCAGTACATATAAGGTCGAAAACAAACAATTGGGAAACCTTCGAGATAAGAGAGCCACTATCTAACGGGTTTTCCTTTGCGGATGTTAACAGTAAGTGGTCCGCGAATTTCGTTAGCGGTGACTTAATATAGTTCGTAATCGCTACAACCTTGGCGTTATTTTTTTTTGCTACCTTTACGGCGTCGACAATATCCTTTGTTGATCCAGTTAAACTTATGGCAATGATTAACGTTTTGCTCGATACGGAGATGGAACGAGTAACTTGCATATGGGAATCTGTAATTACTTCAATATGCTTTCCAATCCGCATTAAGCGATTTTGCATATCCAACCCAGCGATTCCGGAAGAAGAAACTCCATAAACGATAACATTGTCCGTTTCGATAATATGGTCAATCACCTTTTGCAGTTCTTCATGATCCACAATTTCATAGGTGTTATGTATCGTTTCAACCATACTGTTTTTTACCCTGTCAATAAATGTTTCATCGCTTTCGGAATGATTAATGGATGCTAACTCTTGTGCGAGAGCGAATTTAAAATCCTGATACCCTTTAAAGCCCAACTTTCTGCAAAACCGTAAAACAGTAGATTCACCAATATCACATGCTAAGGAGATCTCTGTTAAGGATTGATAGATCACTTCTTTTAAATTTTTAAGTACAAAATCATAAACCTTCAGTTCTGATTTAGTTAGACTAGTTTTATTTTGTTCCATTAATAACGTTAATTTTGGTAAGCTTCCTCCTGATGATTCTTCATATTTCATGGCTTTCACCTCCTTTTTTTCCCTTCTTTAATAATATGTTACAGTAACTTCACTTGTTTATGAAGTAACAAAACACGCTTTAAATAAATTATAACTAATTTTGGAGTGAAACTTCAAAATTGAAATTATTATTGACAACTATCATTCTATTTTGTTATTATTTAAAATATAATAAATGTAAACGCTTTATCAAAGGGAGGTTATTATGAAAAAAGTAATTACAGCACTCCTTACTCCTTTTTTCCAGGACGGAACGGTTCATGAAGAAGGGCTTAGGGAAATTGTCCGCTATAACATTGATGAAATGAAGGTTGATGGTCTTTATGTAGGTGGTTCCACTGGTGAAAGCTTCTTACTTGATGAAGGAACAAAATCGAATATATTTCGAATCGTAAAAGAAGAAGCGGGTAACGATGTTATGCTTATTGCCCAAATTGGATCGTTAAATATTGATGAAGCCGTAAGGTTAGGGAGGAAATGTAAAGAATTAGGTTATGATACCTTATCTGCCATTACCCCTTATTACTATAAATTTAGTTTTGAAGAAATTAAAAGCTATTATGAGCGCTTAACGAAGGAAACAGAGATGCCTATGTTACTTTATTCTATCCCAGCATTTACAGGCTCTCAAATTTCTATCAATAATTATGAGAAATTGTTGGCTATCCCTCATGTTATAGGTGTGAAGTACTCTGACACGGATGTGGTGAAATTAGGACAATTAAAAGAGCTTCATCCAGATAAAGTGTTTTACAGTGGGTGTGATGATATGCTATTCGAATTTGCGGTTTCAGGTGCAGATGGAGCCATTGGCAGCACATACCATCTTATTGGTCAAGAAGCAAAACAAATTTATGGCGAAGTTGCTCGTGGAAATGTGGCTGAGGCTCAGAAACTTCAGCTGCAAATGAATAAAGTGATTGATAAGCTTGTAGAATTTGGAGTCTATCAAACTATTAAATATGTTTTAAAAAAATTAAATATTAATTCCGGGTATATGAGATTTCCATTTCGTGAGCTGACAGAAGAAGAAAAGAAATCTGCTGATAGTATCCTGCCGTTACTGCGGGCAAGTCAGTAAAAAATACAAGTCTATCAATGGAGTGGGGAAGGATGTACAGTAAATTAATTATATCTTGTCAAGCATTGGAGAATGAACCTCTCTATAGCCCGTTCATTATGTCGAAAATGGCGTT
Source organism: Evansella vedderi (assembly GCF_030813435.1). Classification (GTDB taxonomy): domain Bacteria; phylum Bacillota; class Bacilli; order Bacillales; family Salisediminibacteriaceae; genus Evansella; species Evansella vedderi. Next base: position 67,333 of record NZ_JAUSUG010000013.1, read on the forward strand.
AGCTGCTTATCAAGGTGGAGCCAGTGGTATTCGTGCGAATGGAATTGAGGATATTCGTGCCATAAAAAAGGAAGTGAATATCCCAATTATTGGCATTATCAAGAAGGATTATGAGGATAGTGAGATTTTCATTACGCCAACGATTGAAGAGGTGGAATTATTAAACGAAGAAGGCGTTGATGTGATTGCATTCGATGCAACCGCTCGTGACAGACCAGAAAACGTATCCTTAAAAAACTTTATTTCAGCTGTAAAACGACGTTTCCCCGAACAAAAGTTCATGGCAGACGTATCGACTCTGGAGGAAGCGGTTACAGCAGAAAAGCTAGGTGTCGATTGGGTTGGAACAACGCTTGTTGGTTATACGGATTACTCTAAGGGTCTTGATCCACTAGAAGTTTTAAAAGAGATTTTAGACAATGTGTCGATCCCAGTAATTGCGGAAGGAAACATTAATACACCAGAAAAAGCGCGGAAGGCTCTTGAGCTTGGAGCACATGCAGTTGTGGTGGGTAGTGCAGTAACTCGTCCAAAATTTATCACTGAACAATTTTTGGATGAGATGAATAAATGTAGTCAATTAAACCAAAGGGGGAATTAACTATGAAGAAAATGGTAGGATTGTTGGTTGCGCTATTACTTACGATCATGATGGCAGCTTGTGGAGAAACGGAAACGGATTCAGAAGCAGGTGGAAATGGAGGGACTGATGCAGGTACAGGGTCTGATGAAGGTTCCAGTACTGAAGAAGCGACAGAACCAGAAGAAGAGGAAGTGGTCCTTCAGTTTGGAATGGTTGCAGGGACACAGTCCAATGAGTACAAAGCTGCAAACTTTTTAGCGGAATATGTGGAAGAGCATAGCAACGGAAGCTTAAAAATTGATGTTTTTCCTGACTCGCAGCTAGGAGATGATCGTGCGATGATCGATCAGCTTCAGGAAGGAACCCTTGATTTAACATTTTCTGAAACAGGACGTTTCGGTATTTGGGTACCAAGAGCAGAACTATTAGGATTACCATATATTGTAGACGATATTGAACATTTAAAGCGTGTCGTTTATGATACAACCTATGGACAAGAGTTACATGAAGAGTTATTAAACGATTTTAATTTAAGAATACTAGGCATTGCATACAACGGAACACGCCAAACAACTTCTAACCGTGAAATTAATTCATTGGAGGATATGAAAGGCTTAAAGCTTCGTGTCCCTCAAGCACAAACATTACTAGATTACGCTAGTTATTCGGGAGCATCCCCGACTCCAATGGCATTTACAGAAGTTTATTTAGCACTTCAAACAAACGCGGTAGATGGTCAAGAAAATCCATTATCGACAATCGAAGCAATGAAATTCTATGAAGTACAAGATTACTTAGCTATGACTAACCATGTTGTTAACGATGCGAATTATGTTGTCAGTGAAAGTACGTGGAACAAATTATCAGAAAATCAACGAAATATTTTACAAGCTGGAGTAGAAGCAGCCGCAGCTTATCACACGGAATTATTTGAAACAGAAGAATCGGATTTAATAAGCTATTTCGAGGAGCAAGGCGTAACAATAACATACCCTGATTTAGATGAATTTAGAGCAGCAGTTTCTGAAGCGTATCCAAGCTATTTTGATGGAATTGGTGAGAATGCAGAAGAATATATGGCTGAAATTGACGAAGTAAGATAACTACTGAAAACAGGTGGGGGAACGAAAATGAAGAAATTTCTGAACAACTTTGAAGAAATTGTTGGTGGAAGCTTATTTATCGCGATGTTTATCGTCTTAGTTGCCCAAATATTTGCAAGGGAATTCTTTAGCTCCCCTTTAGTTTGGTCAGAGGAACTGGCTCAGCTTATCTTTATCTATGTAGGACTTTTAGGGGTTTCTGCCTGTATTAAGGATAATAGCCATGTGTCAATCGATTTCTTTGTTCTAAAGTTCCCGCCTGTCCTTCAGAAGATCATTAATATTTTCATTCAAGTATTGATTTTAGCCTGTGTAGCTTTGATTTTCTTTATTAGCATTCGGATTACAGGGAGACAGGTGCCAATTGACATTGTCTCCTTGAAAATCTCTTCTGTTTATAAGTACATTGCACTCCCTATTCTTTCCTCGCTGATTATTTATCGATTACTTGAGCGCAATTATTTAGCTTGGAAGCGGAGAGAAAGGGGGGTAGAACAATGAGTGTAACTTGGATCTTTATTATTTGGATATTACTTCTATTATTAAGTGTACCAGTCGGATTTTCTTTAATTGCCGTCGCATTTCTTTATTTTATTATGGGTGATTGGGCATTAGTTTTCCCTTCTGGTCAAAGACTTATTTCTGGAATTGACAGTTTTGCCTTATTAGCAGTCCCGTTCTTTATTCTAACGGGAAGCCTGATGAATTCATCGGGTATTACGGATCGTATTTTCACCTTTGCTAAGACGTTAGTTGGGCATTTGACTGGTGGAATGGGGCACGTGAATATAATGGCCAGTCTTATGTTTTCTGGAATGTCCGGCTCTGCGTTGGCGGATGCGGGAGGATTAGGTCAGCTGGAAATTCGTACAATGAGAAAGGCAGGCTACGACGATGATTATAACGGAGGGCTTACAGCTGCCTCTGCTATTATTGGACCATTAGTTCCGCCGAGTATTCCTATGATTATTTATGCGATTATTTCTGGCTCGTCTATTGCGAAGATGTTTTTAGCTGGAATTATACCAGGTATTATTACAGCATTTTCTTTAATGACAGTTGCCTACTTCTTAGCGAAAAAACGAGGTTACCCCCGTTTACCAAAAGCGACGGCAAAAGAGTGTGCTACAAGCTTTTGGAAAGCGTTTTGGGCCTTGTTAACGCCGTTTATTATAATCGGTGGTATTTTCTCAGGAAAATTTACCCCGACTGAAGCAGCTGTTATTACTACTTTATATGCCATGATATTAGGGTTTTTCGTATACAGGGAGTTAACCTTTAAGAAGTTGTTTGAAAATGTCGTGTATTCTTTTAAGTTAACTGGTGTTGTTGTTCTAATGATTATGGGGGTAGAATTTCTCGGTCAAATGATTGCTCGCGAAAGAATTCCTACTAAAGTAGCAGACTTCTTTATCGCTGTAACGGACAATCAAATTTTACTATTATTTATGATCGTTTTATTGTTAATCGTACTTGGTACTTTTATCGAATCGTTAGCTTTATTAGTTTTATTAGTTCCTATTTTAGTACCAGTTGTAGTCAATGCTGGAATTGATCCTATCTTTTTTGGAATCTTAACAATTTTAACACTGATGATTGGAATTTTAACTCCTCCAATGGGGATGGCCTTGTTCGTTGTTGCTAGAACGGGGGATATACCAGTTGGAACCATCATTAAAGGGGTTATTCCATTCTTGATTCCATTATTCGCTACTTTAATTCTATTAATCTTGTTCCCGCAAATCGTCCTTTTCTTACCGAGTCTCTTTTAGCTAGTAAGATGTAAGGGAGGTGCGGATATGGAAAGGGGAGGAAGCTTTGACGTGAATATCATAGTCTTTGATATTGGCGGTACAAATATTAAGTATGGGGTAATCAATGAGGCAGGAGAAATATTATATAAAAGTTCAGTAGCGACGGCAATAACTGCTGAATCCAATGACATTGTTCGTCAACTCCTTGACTTAGGTAAAGAGCTGAAATTAAAGTGGGGGGCTACTGGAGTTGCCATCAGCAGTGCTGGACAAATCAACTCTCATACAGGAGAAGTTATCCACGCAACAGACACGATTCCCGGTTATAGGGGGACGAACTTAAAGCAGGAAATTGAATCGGTTTTAAACGTACCAGTAGTCGTAGAAAATGATGTGAATTGTATGGCTATCGGGGAATATTGGAAAGGTGCGGCGAAGGGGAAGGAAAACTTCTTATCCCTCGCCTTAGGCACTGGGATTGGTGGGGCAATTGTTTTAAATGGCTCCCTCCATACTGGTGCAAGCTTTTCGGCAGGAGAATTAGGACATATGACTCTTTACCCCAAGGGAAAGCTCTGTACGTGTGGTGATAAGGGTTGCTATGAAATGTATGCCTCGAGCTTAGCATTGGAAAAAAAGGCGCGGGGAGTTTTGCAAACCGATGTCACCTTGCCTGAACTTTTTGCTGGAGCCAAATCTGGAAATTCAGTAATGGAATCGGTTATTGATGAGTGGATAGAGGATATGGCACTTGGAATAAAAACACTCGTTCATATTTTTAATCCAGAACTTATTGTTATTGGTGGAGGAGTTTCTGCCCAAGGAAGTTATTTGCTAGAGAAGCTGCGGCCTTCTGTATACGGTAAAATAATGCCACCCTTTAGGAGTTTAATGAGCATTGAAGTGGCACAACAAGGAAATGATGCTAATTTAATTGGTTCTAGCTTCCTGTTTTTCAGAGATTTGGAAGCTAGGCATAATGGTGACTATGTTGAGAGTAGTATTACTTGTGATAAAAAGTAATCAACTGGTAGGTTTTTTATAATTTTTTTATCTAAACGATCTTTGTTTTAATTGAAACAAGACTTTAGCAACAATCAAATGTAGCAGGGGATGTATTGTATTATTTGTTAGTAGAAAAAATAGATGGATTTATTTTATGTGATAATTGACTTTTAAATTAATTTGTTTTAGATATGCCAGTACACTTTATGTAAAAACAATAAAAGTGTACTGGCTTGCTTTGATTTATATTAGTTTAATGCTTGTAATTCTCGTTTTTTTATAATGGGAAGGTTGTAAAGCGGTATATTCGCTTTGTGAGAAGATAACTCGATACAACCAAAATTGACGATTCCAGTTTACGGACAAAAAAGGAGCCCTCACCCACCAGCACAGGCTCCTTTATCAAAAACCGTAGTGTCTACTTTATGGAACGCGACACACAGGCACCACAGCAAGATTTATTTCGTCGCGAACTCTGCGGCTACTTTTGAGTGAATGTAAGTTGTATTAAACAAAGGCAGGGATGTGTCGTTCTGGTTAATGAGCAGTGGGATTTCTGTGCAGCCAAGAACTACACCCTGTGCACCTTTGTCAGCAAGCCTTGATAGAATCTTCAAGTAAGCTTCCTTCGATGATTCTTTTATAACTCCCTGGCAGAGCTCCTCATAAATGACATTATGGACGATTTGCTGGTCCTCCTCGTCAGGAACGATCACATCGATCCCATGTTTTTTCAAACGCTTTTTATAAAAATCCTGTTTCATAGTAAAGTTAGTGCCAAGGAGGCCGACTGTAACCAAGTCTTGCTCCTTTATTTTTACCGCGGTGGCATCGGCGATATGAATCAGTGGGATCTTTACATTTTCTTCTATTACCTCAGCCATCTTGTGCATCGTGTTCGTGCATATGACAATGGCCTCGGCCCCGCATTCCTCCAGTTTTTTCGCCGCGTCTACCATAGTCTGTGTCGCTTTTTCCCATTCTCCGTTATGCTGCATCTCAACTATTTCTGCAAAATTAAAGGAGTGCATCAGACATTTTGCAGAGTTTAATCCGCCTCGTTCTTCTTTCACAAACGTGTTGATGTAACGATAGTATTCTGTGGAAGACTCCCAGCTGAGTCCACCTATTAAACCGAGTGTTTTCATATTAAATACCTCCCTGTCTGTAAAAAAATCATATCATGCTATACTGGTAGGTAATAGATCCACAAACCAGTTAATTTGACAGTACCAGTTAAGGGGCGGGGTGTTATGATTGCTTACTGTAAAGCGCGAGAGTAAGGTATCTCTTACACAACAAGTGTATGAACAAATACGAAACAGTATTTTAGAACAAAAATTTATGGAAGGGGAAAAACTCCCCTCCACGAGAGAACTGGCATCCAGCCTGGAAGTTTCAAGGAATGTCTGTCTGGAAGCTTTCGATCGGTTAATTACCGAGGGCTACCTGGAAGTGAGACCCAGGTCAGGCACTTATGTAGCAAAAGGGATAACCTTTCAGCGGGAGAAGGAACAGCCTCACCCCGTTTTTCCAGCAGTGGTTTCTAATATATCGAAGGACGTTATTGACTTTCGGGCTGCTAATCCTGCAATGGATCATTTCCCGCGAAAAATATGGGGACGTTTAACCAAAGAGGTGTGCAACGACACGCCCGAAGTTGCGTTTGCTTACAGCGGTTCAGAAGGAGTGAAGAAACTCAGAGAGGTGCTCTCCCAGTATTTAATGAAAATAAGAGGGGTACGCTGCCATGCGGATCAAATCATCATTACATCCGGTGCGACCCAAGCGCTGTACATGATTTCTAGGTTAATAACAAACCGAAATGATCAGTTTATTGCAGTAGAGGATCCGGTGACTGATGAGATGAGGCGAATTTTTTCTCTCGCTGGAGCAGAAGTACATCCTGTTCCGGCTGACGAAGAGGGAATTATTCCAGAAAGTCTGCCACTTCACAGAAAGCCAAGCTTTCTTTTCGTCATTCCGTCCCACCAGTTTCCTTTAGGAGGAACACTATCCATTCAGCGGAGAGTAAAGCTTATGGAATACAGCCGAAAAATGGATACCTACATCGTGGAAGATGATTATGACAGCGAATTTACGTATGAAGGAGTTCCAGTTCATTCAATTCAGGGGCTGAATCCAGAGAGAGTACTGTATGTGGGAACCTTCAGTAAAATCCTCTCGCCGGCACTGAGAATAGGATACGCTGTACTGCCACCGAATCTGGTAGACAGTTTCCGCGAGCTTAAATGGTACACCGATCGTCATACCTCCTCGCTGGAACAGCTCGTATTAGCCAGGTTTATTGAAGAAGGCTTCCTTGACCGCCATGTCAGACAAATGAAAAAAATTTATAAAAAACGACGCGAAGCACTGACAGCAAGCATTCGTGATCATTTCCCGTCTGCAAAAATATTAGGACAGTCAGCGGGGATGCATTTAGTGGTGGAGTTCCCGGGAGTCGTATTTTCTGAAGAGGTGAAGGAGCTGCTCTGTGAAACTGGAGTGCTCGTCTACCCAGTGGAAGATTATGCACTCACCAAAGGTGCTCATCAGCACAAAATTGTCTTAGGGTACGGCAGCTTAACAGAGAAGAGAATTGTGGAAGGTGTGAAGAGACTGAGTGAAGGACTGCAGAAATATACCTGAACAAGTAGCACAGGGACAGTTCTTTATGTTATTGTTAGACGAAATTACAGACAAAATTTAGTAAAACCTTGAAATACCACACTATTCGCACACTTATTTTCTCAGGTTGACTGGCAGCGAAGAGGTCGTGCCATGCTCCACTTTACATATTGTGTAAACGATACGTTTTTTCGCAGGACGAGGGGGTGTGTCGTTTTTTTATTTTTTGCTCTGTTAAAGGATAATTTTGATTTTTAAACATAGTTGATTGAAGCGTAAGATATGAGACTCCTACGGGAAAAGCAAGAGGCCACTGAAAAAGATCGCTTTTTGAGGCCACTGAAAAACTACACTATTTTAGCCGCGCTTATATTTTATATAAATAAAAAAGAACTAAAAATGTTCAAAAGTACCATGATGAACATTTTTTAGTTCTTTTTTTCCTTATCCACTACTAAAATGTGACGTATTCTTGCTACATCTAGTTCATTAATCTTAGAATTCTCTTTATATTAACTGCAAATATGGTGATGGCTGCTTGCATTTCCATGCCAAATAGACCTGAGGAGGACGCCGTTTCAAACCCATGTCTGTGTTTTAATTCACTATTTTTCGCTTCGATTTTATACCTTTCTTTGGCTCTTTCTTTAAAGTAATCACTTTCTTGAAAGTTAATATGATCTTGGTGTGTATGGGACTTGATCGACACGGAGTACGTTTTGGTTTTGGCTCCTTCTTTGTAACATCCCTCACGAAATGGACAACGTTTACACTTCTCAACGTCAAAGTAGTAGGACTCTACGTACCCATTCCCATCTTCTAAGTGTTTATTCGGTCTACTGCTACCTTTTCTAATACTCATATGTCCAGCCTGACAAACGTACATTCCCGCGTCTTTATTAAATTCAAACTTATTTTTATTGATTCTGTTTCCGTGCGTTACGGTTTTACTTAATTTTGATATAAGTTGAAGGTTTTCTTTTTTTGCATATTCTAAATTTTCCTTCTCTGAATATGCGGCATCTCCAATAATCTCAACTACGTCTATACCTGCGGCTTTACTTTTTTCAACTAATTGTTTCAATTCTTTTCCATCATGCTTTTCTCCTGTGGTCACTGTTGCTGCCGTTATGAGTCTTTCTTCACTTAATGCAAGATGCGTTTTGTAGCCAAAAAAAGATGTGTCTGCTGTTTTGTGTCCTGTTTTTGCATCAGTATCATGAGATAGGGCCAAGTATTCTAAGTCATCATTTACGGCTTCCTTTAGTAAATTTAATTTTTCTTTCACCTTTGGGTAATGAACGAGCACTTCGTTTTTTTCGATGACATCGATTAATTTTTGGCTATATTCGATTTCGTCTTCTAATATTCCATTATTCACTTTTGAAGGAAATTGAGCTTTCATGTTTTCGTCTACTTCGTAGACGGATTTCCTCAGTTTTCTCGTATAATCCAGTAGTTGTTCTCTAAGAGATTTTTGATTATATCGTGCACTGGTATGAGTAGAATCCACAATAATGGTTGTACTTTTAATAATTTCTTTTTCGATAGCTATTTCCACTGTTTTATTAATCAATAAATCCAAAAGGTTTATATCCTGCAAGCGAATTTTTCTGAATTTCGTTAGTGAACTTGGATTAATGACACCTTCTTCGGGAGCCATGCCTAAAAAGAATTTAAAAGACATATCATATTTAGAACGTTCCACAACGTCTACATCTGAAAGGTCAAACATCTTTTTTAAAAACAAATATTTAAACATTCTGATAGGATCAATCGCACCGCGTCCGTTATCGTGACAATATTTGGTCGTCAATTCTTCATAAATAAAAGAGAAATCAATCAATTCATTGATATTTCTTAATACGTTATCCTTTGGTATTATAAGATCATAGATTTCATAGTATGGACTTAAAATTAAGTTGGATTGACCCTTCAACATGTTATTGCCTTCTTCTTTCATTAGTAATTAAATTTTACAATAAAAAAGACATGACCCCTACAATTTTTTGAGAGGTCATGCTTTTTTTTTATATTTCAGGACTTTTTCAGTGGCCTTGAAAAGCAATGGCTGAAGACCCCGCAGGGACGAGGAGGCTGAAGCGTTGCCCGGGAACCAGGACGGTGACATTACGCCGTTGCCCACAGGACGTGGGCTGCCATTAGGCGTAATTGGAGTATCTGAAGCGAAAATCAACATCAAAATTTACCAGAGCCTAATTTTTAATAAATCGATACGGACACGAAAAAAGATATATAGAAATTTTGTATTGTTATATAATTTCTTAGGTATTCTTATAATCAAATTTAAGGTATAGTTAATTATTGTAGAAGGAATGGGAGGGAATAGATAAACATGTATCAAAATAGAGTTTCCATGATCATCTTTTTAATATTTTGGATTTTTGTTCTCCGCCTATTCTTTTTTGAAGAGGAACGTTCATTAATCCACTTCTTACTAGGAAGTACCATATTTGTTGTTTTATTAATAAGATATAAAACTTTATCTAAAACGAAAAGAAAATTACAAGGGAATATTACTCTCTTCGTGAGTGCGGTAGTCCTGATTTTCCTTTTCTTTTGGTATATTCAACCGTTTTTTATATAAAAAAACCTTGTTCCAAAAGTGATAATATTAGTCCAAATTATTTTGCCCAATATGAAAAATCAACTCATGTTGGGCTTTTCAATATTTTTAGACTGCGGAGGAATTCTTCGAAGGAGAGTCAATAGGTTAGGAAGATACCTTCTGGTACTCCCTCCTTTCATATACAAGGAATCTCTTAAATTAAATATAAGGGGAGTTCTCAATTGAGGATAATCACTATATTAATGTTATGTATATTATTACCTTTTGCCTTATTAGCCTGTGCAGAGGAAACAGTAACAGATGGGATAGAAGAAACAGTTAGTGGCATCTTTTTTAAAGATGATGAGGGAAATACTTTAGCTTCTTTAGTAGATTTTATTCCAGGTTCTGCAGTGATGACGTTCGAACAAGGCATTCGTATGCAGGCGATTGAATTTCAATTTCAAGATGCAGAAAAGCTAGAAGAAATTACAACAGACAATCTCCATAAATCGATTCACTTCTATTATGGAGAAAATCGCTTGGCATCCCCCATTGTAAGCCAAGTTATTACCGATGGAAGTATATTGATTAATGGTGGTTTTTCGGTAGAACTGGCGGAAGAGCTAGTTGATAAGATTAATAATGATAAACAGGATTAATTTATCAAAGGTTAATAGAGAATAAATGGGAAGGTGCCTCAAAAGAAAAAAACTTTTGAGGCACCTTTCTTAATGAATTTTTACTCTTCTCTTGTTGGCATCCAAATTTTAAATTTTCCACTTAACGCTAGCATAGCGAATAAATAGAGGCAATTATCGTAGTACCGCCGTACGCCTGTGCGAATTGGCGTGTTCCAAAATTGCTCGACGGTTGACTTAGCGTACGGTCCATCAGCTGCGAGGGAAGCCATGGCATTCGTTGCAATTAAACCTACAGGATGTAGCGATTTTTCCTCAAAAGGCTCACCTGCTATAGTGTATCTGCGGTAATCCTCTGGATCTTTCTCTGCAAAGAAGGCTTGAATTCTATTGGCGTTTTCTACTTCCCATTTGTCTCCTCTAAACCATTCGTAATCAAGTCCAATATTTGCTGCAACGCGATAAGAGTCACTAAAGAAGTGTCCAAATCCTCTATCATCGTTTGGAGTGCCATCATAATGAGCATATTCTGGTGCTAGACCTGTTTTTGGATGACAGGCTATTTTTAAATACTCTCTACTGGCTGCTGTAGCTTCTTTCCAGAACTGTTGATCTTCTGGATATGACCATAAACTAAACAATTCATAAAAGTGAGGTAAATGGTAAGAAGGATCAGAATACTCGCAGTTTGGGATAAATTTAATAAGTTTATTGTCTGGATTCCACATTGGATATCCGTCTCCGTTCTCCCCTTTATGAATAACAGTGTGTAATAAGTCTTTTGCTTGCTTACTGTAATCGAAAGGTTCGTCACCATCCCCCCAACGATGAGAGGCAAATAATAACGCAAGTGCAAAATACTCTTCCCCGTCTGGAGCAGGTCCATAAGCATTTTTCTTACCATCTGGACTGCATGACCAAGCAAAATATCCAGCATTTTCTCCTTCTGTCATATACATATATTTCATTGTCCAATTCCAAATACGGTCGAACACATCTTTTCGATCGAATTGAACAGCCATCATCATGCCATAGGACATCCCCTCTGTACGAACATCTAAATTTCCTGTATCTAGAAGGTATCCAAGGTCATCTCCCACTTCATAGTAAATCTTTGTTTCTTCATTATCACCAAACAAATCATTCCAAGTTTCTATTACCTTAGCATTAATTTCTGAATCACTATATCCTAATTCTTTAAAAACATTGCGATACTCACCAGTATAAAAAGCACCTTTAGTAGTTGTCATTTTCCTTATTTCCCCCTATACTATTTGGGAAATTATATCAAACTATTTTTTGTATTATAATGTTTCAAAGTAAAGGATATCTTTTAAAAAATAAAGAAATATGCAGAAGGGGATGTAAATAATTGGCTGATTTCTAAAAGATTGTTTTTTTTGAGAGAATATAAAATGGCTTGGACCTGCTACAGGCGGACGCTTTCCGCGGGCAACGCTTCAGCCACCTCGGGAAAAACACCCTGCGGTGTCTTCAGCTGTTGCTTTTCCCGCTGGAGTCGCCGCCTTTCGCTTCTCCAAGCTTTTCAAAAAAAGCAACAAAGTTTACATAAATGACCAAATAATTATAAAATTTGAAATTGTGACTATAATTCTTAAGCTTCACTAAATTAATTTAAGTGTAAACTATAGTTTAATACCTTTTTTAAAGGTAGAGTTTCGTGTATTATTATTTTTGTATTTTTTATTTGAGAGTTATAAAAATAAAAACGCTTACAACTTTGTTTGCGATTAGAAATAATAAAGTACAAACGAGAGAGGGGTTATGAATGAAAAAATTTAGCTTTTTTCTTATATATGTATTATTATTCCTTCTTCTCCATGCATGTGGAAGTCAAGAAGTGGAAGATGATCATTCTTTAAATATAATGTTTATATCTGAAGTCCCTGTAAACTTTCAAGAAAGCTTTGGACCGTATATCGAAGAAATCCTTTCAGATAGTAAGTTGGCATATGAAGATTTAGACATTAATGTAGAGCTGTTTCCTGTATCCCATGATAAACTGACGATTGAAATCGTTAATAGAGATGTAGATATTTTTATAGTAGATGAGTCTTTACGGCATATATTACTAGATCCATATGGTTTGCAGTCACTAGATCCTTTATTGGAAAATTTACCAGAGTCCTATCCGTATGAAGAGTTTATAATGAATGATGAGGAGACAGGAGAGCCTCACCTTTATGCAATTCCGTTAGATAATGACTCAACATTAGTGAGAGATTTAGGGCTTGTTTTGCCATCTTATATGATTGGTGCAATAACGAGTGTAAGTTCTCATAGAGACATTGGAATGTATATTTTAAGTGAATTTCAGTGAAATGTATTTTAAGAGTCTGTTCAAAAAGGGGTGTTTTTTCCCCGTTTGAACAGACTTGCGGCAATGAGCGGAGTCGCTGATGTACTTTGAAGCTTTCTAGGAGTGGGTTTCTCCTAGAAAGCGTGCAGCGAACGGAGCCATTGCAAATACGCTTTTTGAACACGCTCTTTAAGTGAAATAGTCTGGTCTGAAAGGGTGATATAGTATGCAGCCAAGTTGGATGTCTAGTTCTTTTTATCGTATATGTGAGTGGATTTGGCGAATGTGCTATGTTAATCTGCTTTGGTTAGGAGTTACCTTCCTTGGTTTGGTTATTTTCGGAATCGTACCAGCAACGGTTGCCATGTTATCCATATTTAGAAAATGGTTAATGGGTGAAACGGACATTCCGATCTATCGTACATTTGTTGATTCTTTAAAAAAGGATTTTATTAAAGTTAATATTTTGGCGTTCATTTTTGCAGTAATTGGTTATATTCTTTATTTTAACTATCAATATTTAGGGATAATAGAAGGAATGCAGCATGGGATATTGTCCATTGGATGGTATTTAGGGATGTTTCTATTTGTTATCACCTTGATGTACGTTTTTCCTATTTATGTTCATTTTGAAATGAGATTATTTCAGTATATAAAAACTGCTCTTGTAATTGCTTTAGCTAATCCATTAGCTCTCTTTAGTCTATTAGTAAGCTTGGGTTTGGCTCTTTATTTATTCTATCTTGTTCCTGGTTTAATCCCATTCTTCGGTTCAAGTATTATCGGGTTTTTAATCATGTGGGCGGCATATATGTCCATTGAACGGATTGATAGGAAAAAAAAGAAGCTTGCTGCGAAAACGGAATAGTAGGAAGAAGATTAATATGTTGAAAGTGTCCGTGAAGGGCACTTTTTCTTTTGGAAAAAAGTAAAGATATATGTAAATAAAAAAAGAAAAATATTCAAATTTAATCTAATAATGTAATTTATTGTTGGTTATTTTTTGAAAAAAAGAACGTAAAAACATAATTTCTTTATTTTTTTAGACGAAATATATAGAATTTAGGGTTATGGAAATTGGAAGCGCTTTATATAGTTGAAATTGTAATATTCAGAACTACATAAATTAAAGGAGGTAATTTAATGGGAAAAAAGCGTTTAAAATTTTATTTGATCCAGTTTTTAGTAGTTTTATTAGTTTTCCCACCAGGTTTGGTTACTGTGGCTGCAGAAACAGGAGACCAAACAAACACGGTCTATCACGAAAATTTTGAAAACGGTTTAGGTGTTGCTACACAAGCAGGTGGCGCACAATTACAAGAAGTTTCTGATAAACAATTTGAAGGCAATGATAACGGATACGCTGTCTATGTAAGTAATCGATCAAACAACTGGGACGGCGTTGATGTCAGCTTTAGCAGCGTTGGCATGGAAGACGGCAAAACATATACAATTACAGTCACTGGATATGTTGATGAAGATGTAACAGTTCCTGAAGGTGCAGAAGCCTATCTTCAAATTCCATCAGGAAATTATCCTTTATTGGCGAACGAAGATTTTGTAGCAGGACAAGCTTTTACTTTAACGGGGCAGTATACCGTTAATGAAAGCACGGATTCAGCATTCCGTATTCAGTCAAGCCCGGCGGGGGCATCGGTTCCTTTCTACGTAGGAGATATCCTGATTAAAGAGGAAGTAACGACTGAACCAGAAACAGATCAAGAAGAGCAAGAAGTATACCACGAAAATTTTGAAAACGGTTTAGGTGTTGCTACACAAGCAGGTGGTGCACAATTACAAGAAGTTTCTGATAAGCAGTTTGAAGGCAATGATAACGGGCACGCGGTCTATGTAAGCAATCGAGCAAACAACTGGGACGGCGTTGATGTGAGCTTTAACAGCGTCGGCATGGAAGACGGCAAAACGTATACAATTACAGTCATTGGATATGTTGATGAAAATGTGACTGTACCTGAAGGCGCAGAAGCATATCTTCAAATTCCATCAGGAAGTTATCCTTTATTGGCTAACGTAGATTTTGTAGCAGGCCAAGCTTTTACTTTAACAGGTGAATATACTGTTAATGCAAGTACAGATTCAGCATTCCGTATTCAGTCAAGCTCAGAAGGAGCGACGGTTCCATTTTACATTGGAGATATCCGTATCACCGGCGGTACTACTTCAGGGGGCGGTGACGAGGAAGAGCCAGCAGAACCAAGACCACCTGCAAAAGAATTCACAAAAATTGACTTTGAAGATGGTACAACAGGAGGCTTCGAACCTCGAGGCACTACGGAGGTACTTACTGTTACAGATGAAGCTAACCGTACTGAGGGAGGCTCTAAAGCATTAAAAGTCGAAGGGCGTACCCAAAACTGGAATGGTCCATCACTTCGGGTGGAGGAGTATATTGACTTAGGTCATGAATATCATATTTCTGTTTGGGTGAAGTTGATTTCACCATCAAGTTCACAGCTTCAGTTATCCACTCAAGTTGGAAGTGGTAATAACGCGAGTTACAATAACATTCAGGGGAGAACTGTCAGCGCTGGTGACGGATGGGTTCAGCTTGAAGGAACTTTCCGTTATAACAGTGTAGGTGGTGAACATGTAACCATTTATGTTGAAAGCTCAAATAATGCTACTGCATCTTTCTATATTGACGATATAACTTTCGCACCAACTGGTACAGGGACAGTTGATATACAGAGAGATTTAACTCCAATTAAAGAGGTGTATGAGGATTACTTCATGATTGGAAATGCAGTTTCATTTTCAGAATTTGAAGGTCTCAGATTTGACCTTCTCGAGATGCATCATAATCTTGTTACAGCAGAGAATGCAATGAAACCTGGCTCTGTTTATAATGGTACAGAATTTGATTTTACTGCTCAAAATGATCTTGTAAATAGAGCATTAGAAGCAGGATTTGATGTTCATGGCCACGTACTGGTCTGGCATCAGCAATCACCGTCTTGGTTGTGGCAAAACGAAGATGGAACTCCTCTTAGCCGTGAAGAAGCAATTGAAAATATGTATCGACATATAGAAGCTAATATTCTTAATTATGGAGACAACGTAATTTCTTGGGATGTTGTCAACGAAGCGATCACGGTCAATAACAACCATAGGGACGATCTATCAAATTGGAGAAACCATTTACGACAATCTGGCTGGTTACGTGCAATTGGCGATGATTTTGTAGAATTAGCTTTCCGAAAAGCAAGGGAAGTTATTAACGAACATGATCTGGATATAGTGCTTTACTATAATGATTACAACGATCATTTCCAAGATAAAGCAACAGTTATGTATTATATGATTAAAGAGCTAAACGAAACTTATTATGCTGAAAATGGGGAAATTCTTATTGATGGTATAGGAATGCAAGGTCACTATCATTTACACGAGAATAACACCGCGGAGAGAGTAAGACAATCATTAGAGAGATTTCTTACACTAGATGGGGTAGAAATTGGTATAACCGAGCTTGATATTACTGCAGGATCAGGCGGTGTTCTTACAGAAAGAGAAGCGAAGGAGCAAGCTTACTTATTCGCTCAGTTGTTTAAGTTATACAAAGAACACCACGACCGCATCTCCCGTGTAACATTCTGGGGTTTAGATGATGGAACGAGCTGGAGATCTGATCGAAACCCGTTAGTATTTGATAGGAATTTGCAAGCAAAAGAGGCTTACTACGCGATCATCGATCCAGAGGGATACATTGAGAACTTCCAATATGTAGACGAAGATGATACAACTAGACAAGGAACAGCTGTCTTTGGAACTCCAGTTATTGATGGTACCATCGACGAAGTTTGGAAAGACGCTCCGAAACTACCTATTACTCGTTATCAGTCGGCTTGGGAAGGTGCAACGGGCGAAGGAAGAGTTCTATGGGATTATGAAAACTTGTATGTCTTGATTGAAGTTAGCGACTCTGATCTTGATAAATCAGCTAATGAAGCTCATGAACAAGATTCCGTAGAAGTATTTTTAGACCAGCTTAATTCTAAAGAAACAACCTATGGAGTTGGACATGGCCAATATCGAGTTAACTTTGCTAACGAGAGTAGCTTCAATCCAGGAAGCATTGCAGAAGGTTTTGAATCTGCTACTCATATAGACCCAGCAGGTAATGGGTACAGAGTTGAAATAAAGATTCCATTTACGGAGATAACTCCAGAAGACAACACTGTGATCGGGTTTGACCTGCAAATCAATGATGCTAGAAATGGATCTCGTCAAAGTGTTGCAGCTTGGAATGATACATCAGGTGTTGGTTGGCAAGATCCATCTGTATTCGGCGTACTAACGCTTGTTAAATCTCTAGATGATCAACCTGAGCCACAGGAACCTACGGAACCAGGAGATGAAACACCTGGAGACGGGGAAACACCTGGAGACGGGGAAACACCTGGAGATGGAGAAACACCTAGAGATGAAGAAACTCCAGGAAAAGGTGAAAACAATAAAGGTCAACAAAAAGCCGGTGAAAAAGCTTCAGATAAAGGGAAAGAAACTGCTGCAGAAAAAGCAGGAGATAAAGGTAATGCCGGTGATAAACTTCCAAATACAGCGACTAATAATTATACACTAATGCTGATAGGTACATTATTGGTATTGTTAGGGGCTATAGCTTTTATTGTAATGAAAAGAAAAAGATTATTAAATTAAAGGCTATTTTAGCATACTTTATTGCTTTTTTAGAAAGCTTGGAAAAGTGGAAGGCGGCGACTCCAGCGACGAGCGTTTACTTCACGAGTAAGCTTCGAGTTGTCTCGACGGAAACGCTACGAAGCAATGCTAGTAGAGGAAGAGACAGGACTAAAGGCTGAAGACCCCGGAGGGCGGGTTTCCCGAGGGAGGCTGAAGTGTTGCCCGCGGAGAACCAGGACGGTGACATTACGCCGTTGCCCACAGGACGTGGGCTGCCTTTAGGCGTAATTGGTCCGCCTGTAGCGTATCCAAGCCAATTATATTCTTAGAAAGCAACAAATTCTCTTCATGCGACGAGTAATCTTGTAGAAAAGAGCCAAATTAAATAAAAGACACAAAAGGGAGCCTCATTTGTATGAGGCCCCTTTTGACACTTTTTGTTATATGAAAACGTTTACTGTTTGTTGTATAATAAAATAATATTTCATAATAATTAAATTGCCCCAAAATACATCAATTGAAGGAGTGATATGATGTATAAAGTTGTTTTAGTAGATGATGAAATATATGTACGTCAAGGTTTAGCCAGCTTAATTGAGTGGGAGAAGTGCGGCTACGAAATTGTTGCTGAAGCAGATAATGGAGAAGATGCTTTTCAAATTATAAAAGATACTAATCCAGATGTAGTTATTACAGATATACGGATGCCTGTAGTAGATGGGTTAAGCTTAATACAAAATGTAAAAGAAAAATTCAATTCTAATATAAAGTTCATCATTATAAGTGGCTACAATGATTTTTCGTATGCTCAAAAAGCAGTAAGGTATGGTGTATTTGATTTTGTATTAAAACCAATTGATCAGGATGAACTAGAATCTACTTTATTAAAACTTGCTGAAAAGCTTCAAACAGAAAAAGTGGAACGTTCTAAAAAAGGAAAATTATTGCTTGATCAAATTTTTGCTCAGTCACTGGATGGGAATGACAATGAGATAAGAGAGTGGGCAACATCTCTGAACTTAGATGAAAGTGAGTACTTTTATTATTTATTAATAGAAATTAATAACCTATTGCCTAATGAACCGATAAACAGTGATGAAAATATTAAAAGTATCAAACCGACTATAAAAGAAACTGTTGTTAATATGGGTAAAAGTACAAAGCGGATAGCCTTGTATGAACAACAAGACAATGCTGTAGGTATTTTAATAACATCGGAGCACTTACAAAACTTTAATGGAAACATAGAAGCTTTTGCAGATAGACTTAAAAATGGAGTGAAAAAGAAAATAGACAAGCCAATAACTGTTTATGCAGGGGCTAAAGTCACTGACTTATTATCTTTAAAAAAATCATACGATACAGCAAACAGCATAAGGAATTATAAATATATTAACGATAAAACAAATGTAATTATCTATGATCAAGTAGAAAAGATTCCTGTAGCATATAGTGAAATTAACGAAAAATTATATTTGTCTTTAATGGAACAAATCGAGGAAAACAATACCAAAGAAATTGAAAAAGTTGTGGAGCAAATTTTTACAGAATTTAAAACAAGAAATTTTGCACCTGGGGCAATTCGAACATCGATAAATCGCTGTGTTCACGGGGTCATTCAAACGGTTAATAGTATGGATGGAGATGAAAAGAAAATTATATCTATTGGTGCGATGACACAATGGGAAAAATATAATCTCACTTTAAAGGAATTGAAAAAAGTATTTACCACATTTGTCATTGAAGGTGCTGTTATTATACAAGAGTTGCGCAAGGTAAATATGAAAGGGGATATTTATAAAGTTAAGTCATATGTTGAGAATAACTATCATCAAAATATAAGCTTAAAAAGTATCGCTAGTAAATTTTTCATGAACCCAGTTTATATGGGGCAGCTTTTTAAAAAGACTTTCGGAATTTATTTTAAAGAGTACTTATTATCGCTTAGGATAGATGAGGCAAAAAAACTGCTGAGGCAAACAGATTTACGTGTCTATGAAGTGGCAGAAAAAGTAGGGTTCGGTAGTACAGACTATTTTGTCACACAGTTTGAAAAAATAAATAAAATGACCCCTACAGAATACAGAAATCAATTGCTAAAAAAATAATTAGATTAGGAATAAAAGATCAATGCTAATTTCAAAATATAGCTTTAATAATCTCAAATTAAGAAATAAATTACTGATATTATATATCTTTTGTGTATTTCTCCCTATCGTTTTAACGAATATTATCTTTTATAATGTGACGACAAATAATATTAAAAATCAAAAGATGCATGATATTGAGCTAGTACTAGATCAAATAACGAACGAGTTTATCCATGTAGTAGACCAAGCGGTAGCCATGTCTACAGGGATTTATACAGATAGTAGATTGTATGACTTTTTCGAAGAGGAATACGAGTCAACATTACAATATGTCGAAGCATATGATTATAATTTTAGAGAATTTCATAGATACAGTCCTTTATATTACTCCATTCAATCCATTTATTTTTACACAGATAACCCAGGAGTACTCTATGCTGGTGGAATCCGTCCATTAAACAACGTTGTTAAGGAAGAGGAGTGGTACAAAAAATTAAATGGGTCCACCAACCCTATAGTTATAAGGACGAATCCTTTTATTAACAGCGATTTATTTAGTGTTATAAGGAAATTGGATTTCTTTAAAGATAAAAATCGTTACGAAAAAATTGTACGAATAGATATTAACCCCCTATCAATAAGACAGTTATTCCATAACATGTCTTTTCAAGGAGAAGTTTATTTGTTAAACGGTGAAGGTTACATTGAATATACTACCGATAATAGTTTGTATTGGATGAAGGATTATATTAACTTTGAATCAGTAAATATAGATGATGATTTGATCATTCTAGATGAAAAACGTTTAAATAATAATTATTTTGAAGGATGGAAGGTCGTAGGGACTATATCAGAAAAAGAAATTTTAAAGGAACTTTATAATTCTAGAAGATTTATTATTATGTTAGTATGTATAAACTTTATACTGCCTACGTTAATTATTATTTTTATTTCAAGGTCTATTCATACTCGCATATTAAGAGTGTTAAAGCATATGAAGCGTATGAAGAAGCAAAAGTTTGACACGATACAATTTGCGGGAGATAAGGATGAAATTGGTGAGTTGACAGATGAATTTAATAAAATGTCCCATACAATAAATAAATTAATTAACGAAGTATATGTGGCAAATATTCAAAAGAAAGACTTAGAATTAAAGGAAAAACAGGCACAGCTGAGTGCATTGCAAAGTCAGATCAATCCACATTTTTTATTTAATGCCCTTGAAACAATACGCATGCGCAGTGTAATAAAAGGGGAAAAAGAAACAGCAAAAATTATCCAAAATATGGCTAAAATTTTTAGGAATTCCCTTACTTGGGGGAAGGATTGGGTAACCGTTCGAGAAGAATTGAAATTAATTACTTGTTTTCTAGAAATACAAAAATATCGTTTCGGTGACAAATTAGAATACACCCTAGACATTGATGAAGAAGCGTACGATTGTATTATACCTAATATGGTATTTTTACCATTTGTTGAAAATGCGAGTATACACGGTATCGAATCATTAAAAGAAAAAGGGAAACTTCATATAGCTATACATGTGAAAAGAGGGGAAGTAGTTTTTACTATAGAGGATAATGGAGCGGGGATGTCAGAAGAGAAATTGACGAACTTAATAGAAAGTTTAAAGAATGAAGAAAGTATGGGGGAAAGTGTCGGTATTAAAAATGTTTATTATCGTCTAAAACTCTATTACAAAAATGATTATGACTTTACTATTAATAGTTATCCTGGAAAGGGTACTACAGTACAAATAAAGCTGCCAGTTGCTAAACAAGGTAAATGCTAACAAAAAAGGGTGTGTATAAAGGGAGTGTTAAACCTTTAGTCACACCCTTGATATATTTTATTAATGTATCTTAAATTTCTGTTATTTCATAATAATTTTTTTCTGTTTATTTTAAAAATTAAATACAACTATATTTTTCACAGTGAAAACTATAGTTTAGTGGGTCATCTAAAACTATTGATAGAGATATAATGAAAGTGCTTTCATAAATAGAAGGCGAAATAAATAAACAAAACGAGAGGGGACGTCAAATGTTTAAGAAACTATTATTTTTAATGGCTTTATCGTTACTATTAGTTTTTGCAGCTTGTTCTAACGATAGTGAATCAACTACTAATACAAACGATGGCGATGATTCATCGGATGCAGCTGACACAGAGTTAGAATCGGTTACATTTCATTTCTTTAACGCAGCAGCACCAGGAAGAGATATTGAAACAAAAGATACTGTAATTGGAGAAATGCTATATGAAAGAACGGGCGTTAACTTCCGATTAGAGCACATAGTAGGGGACATTAACCAACGTATCGGTACAATGGTAGCGGGTGGAATTTACCCAGATGTTATCGTACCAGATGCTGAACTTCCAACGTTAATGGATGCGGAAGCCCTTATTCCATTAGATGATCTTCTTGAAGAGTATGGTCAAAACATTTTAGAGGCATATGCAGATTACCTTCATATGTTTAGACATGATGATGGAAAGATTTATCACATTCCATTTGGTCCAACAGTAAACGAATTCGTACCTAACCCGAACATCGACCAAGGGGCATTCTGGGTTCAACTAGGAGTATTAAGAGACGCTGGTTTCCCTGAAATTAATACACTAGATGAGTATATGGACCTTATCATTAGCTATGCAGAAGCAAATCCTGAAATTGATGGAATGAGAACAATTCCTTTCACAGGCTTAACGTACGACTGGAGATTCTTTGCATTCAGTAACGTGCCTAACCACTTAGCAGGTTATCCTAACGATGGTGGCGTAATGATTGACATGGAAACACATGAGGCTTCCGTTTATGCAGATTCTGAATATGCAAAAGAATGGTTAAGAGTATTAAATGAACTTAACGCAAATGGTCACCTTGACCAAGAAATGTTTGTTATGAACTATGACGAGTATTTAGCAAAGTTATCTTCTGGACGAGTTCTAGGATTCTTCGATTATGGATGGCAGTTTGGAAATGCACGTAATGCTATTAGAGATGCAGGGAACCCTGACCGTGAATACATTGCTTTACCAGTTGTATTTGATGGTGTAGAAAAAGATCAATATCTTGATCCTCCTGCATTTGTTGGTAACCGTGGTATTGCAATTACAACAGCAGCTGAAAACCCAGAGCGTATCGTTCAATTCTGGAATGAATTAATCACTGAAGAAATGCAACGTTATGTTATGTGGGGCTTTGAAGATGAGCACTATTCTGTAAATGAAGAAGGACGTTTCTATCAAACAGAAGAGCAAATGGCTCTATTGGAAAATCAAGATTTCAGACAAGAATTCGGTATGACTGTATTTGAGTGGAACTGGCCTCGTCTTAACGGTTCATTCTCTGACGGAAATGCTATTGAAGCACGAAGACAACCAGAGGTTGCTTTACTAGCATACCGTGATTATGAAAAAGAAGTATTAGAGGCATACGGTGTTAACACATTTGCTGAAATGTTTGCTCAACCTGATGAGCGTCCATGGTATCCAGCATGGAGTATAACTATTGAACAAGGTTCACCAGAGCACATCTTCCAGGAGCGTTCAAGTGAACTTCTAAGAAGACACTATGCTCGTATCGTATTAGCTGATCCAACTGATTTCGAAAATGAGTGGAATGACTTCGTAGAAGCGTACAGAGCTCTTGATGTTGAAGGATATGAAAATTTCTTTACTGAAAAAGTTCAAGCACGTGTAAACGGCGAATGGTAATCGATTTTCGAAACAAGTAACATAGGGGCTGTGACAAACCAAATAAAAGGGGTGTCATAGCTTCCCTTTTTTATCATCTTAGGTGTACAACAGGGAGGGAGTAGCGTGTCATTACAGCAAACACCAACACCAGTTGGGACTAGCCCTAAAATGCCGGCTGAAAGACCTACTGGGATAAAGTTGTTTTTTAAAAAATGTAAAGAACAAAAAGCTTTACTTTTAATGAGTTTACCATTTGTTATCTGGTTATTTATTTTCAGGTACGTTCCATTATACGGATGGACAATGGCTTTCCAAGACTTTAGACCTGCTCGTCCATTATTGGAGCAGGATTGGGCTGGAATGAAACATTTTGTGTTCCTATTTACGGACCCAAGATTTTTTGAGGTATTACGAAACACATTAGCAATGAGTTTTATTAACTTAGTTCTTGGATTTGTAACGGCGATTGGTTTAGCAATATTACTAAACGAATTACGTAATTTAACATTTAAACGTATTGTACAAACGATTAGTTATATGCCACACTTCCTATCTTGGGTAGTAGCTGCAGGTCTTGTTTCTGCTGCTTTATCTGTAGAAAGCGGTATTATCAATATTATCCTAAATAACCTTGGATTAATTGAAAACAATATTATGTGGTTAGGTGTACCAGAGTACTTCTGGGGAATCATTGGTGCGGCTGATGTTTGGAAAAACGTTGGTTGGAATACAATTATTTATTTAGCGGCGATCACGATGATTGATACGGAACAATATGAAGCGGCAGAAATTGATGGAGCTTCCCGTTTACAGCGAATTTGGTACATTACGTTACCAGGTATGCGTCCAGTTATTGTTATCCTATTAATCATGAACCTAGGTTACATTTTAGAATCAGGTTTCGAAGCACAATATTTATTAATGAATCCAATGAATATGGATTATGCGGAAAACTTGGACATATTCGTATTACGTTATGGTATTAACATGGGGAATTTCTCCTTAGCTACAGCGGCTGGAATATTTAAAACGGTAGTTAGCTTCATTTTCCTATTCTCTGCAAACTCACTTGCAAAGAGACTTGGTGAAGCGAGACTATTCTAGAGGAGGGACATCATGAAGTTTTTACAAAAATTAGCAGGTAAACGCCGAGGGATAGATGATTTAGTTTTCGATTCAGTGAACGTCGTATTTATGATCTTCCTATGTATCGTTATGCTATATCCAATGGTTAACACGTTGGCAGTAGCGTTGAACGAAGCAACGGATACAATCCGAGGTGGAATTTATCTTTGGCCAAGATCATTTACTTGGTACAACTTCGAGCACGTATTCGGTGAATCACAATTAATGCATGCCGGTATGATATCTGTCTTAAGAACGGTAATTGGTACTGCTGTATCTGTATTCTGTACAGCGATGGTTGCCTATACAATCAGTAGAAAAGAATTTGTATTAAAGAAATTTGTAACTATTGCGTTCGTTTTAACAATGTATTTAAATGGTGGGTTAATCCCAACATACCTATTAATGAGAGAGTTATCTTTAATTGGAACATTCTGGATTTACATCATTCCTGGATTAATCGGAGTATTTAACTTAATCGTTATTCGTTCCTTTATTGAAGGATTACCAGATACAATCTTTGAATCTGCGAAAATTGATGGTGCTGGTGAATTTACACAATTCTTTAAAATTGCATTGCCACTTTGTATCCCTGTTATCGCGACTGTTTCCCTTTTCGTTGCGGTAGGTCAATGGAATCAATGGTTTGACGTATTTATTTATAACTCGCACAAACCTGAACTGAGTACGTTGCAATATGAGTTAATGAAGATCTTACAAAACTCAAATGCCTCCATGACATCTGGAAATGCAGCGAGTGCCTTTACGCAAGCACAAGGTGGAGTTACAGAAACGGTAACACCGCAATCGATCCGTGCAGCTATGACAATTATTGTATCTGTACCGATTATCTGTGTATACCCATTCTTACAGAAATACTTCGTTAAAGGTTTAACTTTAGGTGGAGTAAAAGGTTAATAGGTTAGTAATTACTATCAACCTATTAAAGTATAGTTTTCACTGAATAAAACAAAGTATACCATTTAAACTTTAGATGTCAACCATACAAATTAAATATATTTTAGGGAGGAATAAGGTATGAATCATTCTATGAATGTACCTTCACTCCATTCTATTTATAAGGATTATTTCCCGATTGGTGCTGCCGTAAATTCGACCACGTTACATTCTGATAAAGATTTATTAGCAAAGCATTTTAATAGTTTAACGGCTGAAAATGAAATGAAATTTGAAAATTTACAGCCGAAAGAGAATGAATTTACCTTTGATAAAGCAGACGAAATGTTAAACTTTGCTAGTGATAATAACATGAAGTTTCGTGGTCACACCCTTGTCTGGCATAACCAAACGCCAGAATGGGTGTTCACTGAAAATGACGGCAGTACAGTTACCCGAGAGAATCTCCTAAATAGAATGGAAAACCATATTTCAACTGTTATGGGACGCTATAAAGGCCGTATATATAGTTGGGATGTTGTTAATGAAGCAATTTCTGATGAGTCAAGTGAGTTTTTAAGGAAATCAAATTGGTTAGAGATAATTGGGGAAGATTTTATTTCCAAAGCCTTTGAAATGGCCCATAAAACCGATCCAGCTGCCGCACTCTTTTACAATGACTATAACGAATCAAATCCAGAGAAGCGTGAAAAAATTTATCGATTAGTAAAATCATTAGTAGAAAGAGAAGTACCTATTCATGGTGTTGGCTTACAAGCTCACTGGAATGTATCACAGCCTAGTATTGATCATATTCGTGAAGCTATTGAAAGGTATGCATCATTAGGTATGCAAATTCAAATAACGGAAATGGATGTATCTGCTTTCGACTGGGATGATCGAAGAACAGATCTTACGAAACCTACTGAAAAAATGGCAGAAATGCAGACTCGGCGCTTTGAAGAGTTCTTCCAGTTGTTTAGAGAATACAAGGAAATAATTACTAGTGTTACTTTCTGGGGAATTAGCGACAGCTATACTTGGTTAAATGATTTCCCAGTCAAGGGGAGAAAAAACTGGCCATTTGTATTGGATGAAAAGGGAGAACCGAAAGAGTCTTTTTGGAAAATTATCGACTTTAAATAGTTTTTTGGATGTAGTGTTATTCTAAACAACTGACATTACATCCTTATAGATTGGAGGAAAACGATGTTAGACCTGATTAAGAGCGGGGAAACTAGCTACAACAGTTGGCTCCAGTATAGTAAAATTACAGATTCACCTTTGGTAGATAACTATAGTCCATTTTTAGAACATGTAGTAATACCTGAAAATACAGAAGTAATTAACTCTGCAAAAGAGGAACTCCTTTGTGGAATCTCTTCTATGTTTGGGAAATCTTTAAATATTTCAACGGAACTGAAAAAGGAATCTTTCATCTTCTTAGGAACAGAAGATAAGTATGAAATGGTGAAAGAGTTAATTGGAGTTGACTTATTAGGTCAGCTTAATAACGAAGGATATATTATAAAGTCTTTTGAAAGTAATAACAGTATTATTATTTTTGGAAAAAACGATAAAGGTGTTTTGTACGGAGTTTTCCATTTACTTCGACTAATCCAAACTGATTCTAGTTTGAATAATATAGATATTTTTGAAAATCCAAAAAACCAGTTACGCATGATAAACGAGTGGGATAACATGGATGGTAGTGTAGAGCGCGGATATGCTGGTAATTCTATTTTCTTTGAAGAGAATCGTTTTGTAAGGGATTGGGATAGAATTAAGGATTATGCTAGAATGTTATCCTCCGTAGGTATTAATGCCATTGCCTTTAATAATGTAAATGTTCATGAAGTGGAATCAAAGCTGATTACTACTGAATTTCTTCCGGACGTAGCAAAGGTGGCGAGCATCTTTAGAGCCTATGGCATAAAAACGTTTTTAAGTATCAACTATGCTAGCCCAATTCAGATTGGTGGCTTAGATACAGCTGATCCACTGGACGAAAAAGTTCGTAATTGGTGGAAGGAAAAGACGAAAGAAATTTATCAATATATTCCGGATTTTGGCGGCGTATTAGTAAAGGCAGATTCGGAGCACCGTCCTGGTCCGTTTACGTACAATCGTACGCATGCAGATGGTTCCAATATGTTAGCGGAAGCTATAGAACCATTTGGAGGAATTGTACTTTGGAGATGCTTCGTCTATAACTGCATGCAGGACTGGCGTGACCGCTCTACAGATAGAGCAAAAGCTGCATATGATCATTTTAAACCGTTAGATGGCCAATTTAAGGATAATGTAGTTTTACAAATTAAGAACGGCCCGATGGACTTCCAAGTGCGAGAAGGGGTATCTCCATTATTCGGAGCTATGCCAAAGACAAATCAATTACTCGAGTTCCAAATTGCCCAAGAGTATACAGGGCAGCAACGGCATGTTTGTTATTTAATTCCTCAGTGGAAAGAAATTTTGGATTTTGACACGTATGCCAATGGGGAAGGAACACCTGTTAAGTCCGTAGTCGATGGAAGTCAATTCCAATATACACATTGTGGAATTACAGCTGTATCCAATATTGGTAACGATGTAAACTGGACTGGTCATACATTAGCGCAGGCGAATCTATATGGCTATGGCCGCTTAACTTGGAATCCAGATTTGTCTTCTGAAATAATTACGGATGAGTGGGTTAAAGCGACGTTTGGCACTGACTTAGATGTTGTAAGTGAAATTTCGGACATGTTGCTACAATCTTGGAGAATCTATGAAAATTATACTTCCCCATTAGGCGTAGGCTGGATGGTTAATCCGGAGCATCATTATGGACCGAATGTGGATGGCTATGAGTATTCTGTATGGGGCACTTACCACTTCGCTGACTGTAAAGGGATTGGTGTTGACCGGACCATTTCTACTGGAACAGGTTATACTGGACAGTATTTCCCAGAAAACCAAACCATGTATGAGTCGTTAGATACGTGTCCGGATGAATTATTACTATTTTTCCACCACGTACCGTATACACATGTCTTAAAGTCTGGTAAAACTGTTATTCAACATATTTATGATACTCACTTCGAAGGTGTGGAACAGGCAGAAGGGTTGAAACAGCGCTGGTTAGCTTTAGAAGGGAAAATTGACCCAACTCGTTTCCGTGGGATTTTAGAAAGGCTCGAGCATCAAGCTGAGCATTCCAAAGAGTGGCGTGACATTATTAATACTTACTTTTACAGAAAATCAGGTATTCCAGACGAAAAGAACAGAAAGATCTATTAGAAGAAGTAAAAGGAAGAGGGTTTCCTTAAGCTCGATGAACATCGACTTTAGAAGGAACCCTCTTTTCTTTATAACAATTATTTTAAATAACTATAAACTAATTGAAGAGCGTGTTCAATTAGTTGTATTGCAATGTCTTCACACGCTGTGCGCCTACTAAGAGAACCTCACTCCTAGAAGGCTTTAAAAGACAGCTGCGGTTCCGCTCATTGCTTTAAAACTGTTCAAACGGGGGAATACCACCCCTTTTGAACAGAATCTTAATTTAATATATCTGACTTTAAAAAGTTTTCAGTGGCGTAAGAGGATACGCCTAATGCTGCGGAATAGATAGACAGCTTTGCAAATGTAATTTGCAGCTCTCTTTGATGCTGTTTCAGCGTATAGTCTTCAATTACTTGCTTAAGAGGGGCTTCCATCCACTCTTTCCCCATCGCTAATCGATTGCCAATGATTATCTGTTCAGGGTTAAATGTATTGATTATATTATTAATGCCAACTCCTAAGTAATAACCAGTTTGTTCAAAAAGAGATGATAATTTTTCGTTTCCTTCTGCATTCTCAATTAAATATTCTAGCTCTAAATGATTCACATCAGTATCACCTGTGGATAAAGACGCAGCATCCTCAAGAAGAGCTTTTTCAGAAGCATATAACTCCCAGCATCCTTTACTACCACATTTACATTCTTTCCCGTTAATTTCAATAATCATATGCCCCATCTCACCAGAGAAGCCTTGCGCACCTCGATATAGTTCATTATTTAAAATAAATCCTACACCAATACCGATACCGGCACTTATATAAATAAGATCTTCAAAGTCTTTTCCTGCACCAAAGCACTTTTCCCCGTATGCTCCAGCATTTGCTTCGTTTTCTATTATTATAGGAAGCTGAAACTCCTCTTCTAAATCACTTTTTAAAGGAATTTGTTTCCAGCCTAAGTTTGGAGCCAGTAATATATCTCCTTCTTTATTAACAATTCCAGGCACTCCTATTCCAATTCCGATAATGCCATAATGACTTTCTGGGGCGTTAGAAATTAAAAAGTATATTATGTTTTTCATATAGCTAAGTGTTTGATCATACGTTTCTACGTTTACGTTTAGCTTTTTTTCATTAATAATGTTTCCGTCTAAGTCAGTAAGTACTCCCAAAATATAATTAACACCTAAATCTATTCCAATGGAATAGCCTGCTGCTTTATTAAATACTAGTAGGACAGGACGTCTGCCACCACTAGATTCTCCAGGTCCAGTTTCATAGCATAATTTAGCTTCTATTAATTCATTTACTAGAGAGGAAACAGTTCCTTTTGTTAATCCCAGTTGCTGTGCAATATCTGCACGGGATATTGGGCCTTGATTTTTAATCGTTTGTAACACGAGTGATTTATTATTTACTTTAACTATTTGTTGGTTCCAGCTCATTTTATTTCTCCTCAAAATGGAATTTGCACCTATCGTTTAGAATCTATGTTGTTTAATAAGCATGATTATAGTATTCCAGTTACTTATATTATAAGTTATAACATAATAAATCCGAAAATTAAATAAAAGTTTATTCATTGGATGAACTAATAGAATTAGAAAAATGACTTTTATGTAAATGACTAAAAACATAGCGATAAATAGAGGGGACTTACAATATTCATAGTAAAAATTATTTTTTAAAATTCTTTGTTCATTCAATAGACAAACTATGTTTTTTCCGTTACAATAACATTAAACGTTTTCAACAATTCAATACTTAAAGTATAAATGAGGTGTTGTAAGCGAATAATAAAATGTTGTTTTTTAAAAGGATGGGATTAAAAAGTCCATCTACCAAAAATAAAATGGAAAAATGGAGGAATGAAAATGAGTTATTTCAAAAATGTAAGTCAAGTAAAGTATGAAGGTCCTAATTCTAATAATCCATTCGCATTTAAATATTACAATCCAGAAGAGCAAATTAACGGACAATCTATGGAAGAGTTTATGCGTTTTGCAGTATCTTACTGGCACACTTTCACTGGAGAAGGTGCAGATCCATTTGGAGCAGGAACAGCAGTACGACCGTATGATCATCTAAAAGGGATGGATTTAGCAAAGGCTCGTGTAGAAGCTTCTTTTGAATTTTTTGAAAAATTAGATGTACCATTTTTCTGTTTCCATGATTTTGACGTGGCTCCTGAAGCTGACAACTTATCAGAAACATTTAAAAACTTAGATGAAATCGTAGCAATGATTAAAGACTACATGAAAACTAGTAAAACGAAGCTTTTATGGAATACAGCGAATATGTTTACACACCCACGTTGGACATTCGGGGCAGCAACAGCTCCTAATGCAGATGTATTTGCTTATGCTGCTGCTAAAGTTAAAAAAGGATTAGAGATTGGTAAAGAGCTAGGATCTGAAAACTATGTATTCTGGGGTGGCCGTGAAGGATACGAAACACTACTTAACACAGACATGAAGCTGGAGCTTGATAACCTAGCGCGCTTCTTCCATATGGCAAAAGATTATGCAAAAGAAATCGGCTTTGATGCACAATTCTTAATTGAGCCAAAACCAAAAGAGCCTACTAAGCACCAATACGATTTCGATGTGGCAACTGGTTTAGCGTTCTTACATCAATATGGTTTACAAGATGTATTTAAGTTCAACATTGAAGCAAACCACGCAACACTTGCAGGTCATACGTTTGAGCACGAACTACATTTAGCACGTATTAACGGTATGTTAGGTTCCGTTGATGCTAACCAAGGAGATACACTATTAGGATGGGATACGGACGAATTCCCAACTGATCTATACTCCACTACGTTAGCTATGTATGAAATCATCAAAAATAACGGTCTTGGAACTGGAGGATTAAACTTCGATGCCAAAGTACGTCGTGGTTCCTTCGATACAGATGACCTATTCCATGCACACATTGCAGGTATGGACAGCTTTGCAATTGGAACAAAAGTGGCGAAGCGTTTACTTGAGGACAAAGTTCTTGAAGATTTCATTGCAGACCGATACAAGAGCTACACAGAAGGAATCGGTAAGGATATCGTAGAAGGAAACACAGATTTCCATAAGTTATCTGCTCATGCATTAGAAATGGGAACAATTACTAATAACAAATCTGGTCGTCAAGAGAATTTACGTGCGATCTTAAACAAGTACTTACTTGAAGCAACCCAAGGATAATCGTTATCTAACCTTTTCGTAAATATCAAAATGAATACAAAAAATATGCTGGATTACACTCTGTTTTCCAGCATATTTTGTAGGGATTTTGTTTTATCGGGTAGACCCATGCAAGTGAAATTTTGTACCATGGAGTATGAAAAATTGATTTATTTTAATTGTGAAAGAGCGTAAACCTACGACACTCCTGCGGGAGAAGGGTCTAGCCGAGACCCCGCAGAGCGAAGCTCGAGGAGGCCTGGCAGATCCCCCGCGGAAAGGGAGTAGGTTGTAGCGAACGAACAACCTGATTTGTATTTTCAGGGTCAAAACAACCGAAGGGAGATTTATAGATGAAATACGTAATTGGTGTGGACTTAGGAACGAGTGCAGTAAAAGTTATTCTAATGAATGAAAAAGGTGAAGTATGTAACGAAGTTTCCAAGTCATATCCCCTTATTCAAGAAAAGTCAGGATACAGTGAGCAAGATCCGAATGAATGGGTAGAGAAAACAACAGCCGCATTAAAGGAGTTAGTTAAGCAATTTAACGGAGAAGTAACAGCTATTGAAGGGATTAGCTTTTCTGGACAAATGCACGGACTAGTATTATTAGATGGAGAAAAAGAAGTATTACGTCATGCGATTCTATGGAATGATACAAGAACAACAGAGCAGTGCCAGCAAATTTATAGTGCTGTAGGTGAAAAACGATTATTAGAAATTACAAAAAACCCAGCTTTGGAAGGATTTACTTTACCTAAACTCCTTTGGGTAAAGCAATATGAAAGTGAAATTCTAGAAAAGGCTTCTGTTTTTGTTTTACCAAAGGACTACCTCCGATATAAGATGTCTGGACAAATTCATATGGATTATTCTGATGCAGCAGGTACGCTTCTTTTAAATGTTGCAGATAAATCATGGAGCGCTGAAATATGCGACCTAGTAGGAATTGATAAAAGTCTTTGTCCTCCATTAGTAGAGTCCCATGAGCTAGTAGGAACTATTACGGAAAGTTTTGCTGCAGAAACTGGATTAGCTCCAACAACAAAAGTATTTGCAGGAGGAGCAGATAACGCTTGTGGTGCTATTGGATCAGGAATTTTAACTGATGGTAAAACATTATGCAGTATTGGAACCTCTGGTGTTGTTCTTTCTTATGAAGAAACGAAAGATCGCAATTTTGATGGAAAAGTTCACTACTTTAACCACGGTCAAGAAGATGCTTTTTATACAATGGGTGTAACATTAGCTGCCGGTTATAGCTTAAGCTGGTTCAAAGATACATTTGCAAAGGACGAAGCGTTTGAATCTCTTTTAGAAGGTTTAGAGAAAGTACCTGTTGGAGCGAATGGTCTTCTTTTCACCCCATACTTAGTAGGGGAGAGGACTCCACATGCGGATGCAGTTATACGTGGGAGCTTTATTGGAATGGACGCTTCTCATAAACGTATTGATTTTGCCCGTGCCGTTATTGAGGGGATCACCTTTTCATTAAATGAGTCTATAGACATTTTCAGAGAAAGTGGAAAAACAATCGACACAATTATTTCCATCGGCGGAGGAGCGAAAAATGAAACGTGGCTCCAAATTCAAGCAGATGTATTTAATGCTAAAATTGTGAAGCTTTCTAGTGAACAAGGGCCAGCAGTTGGTGCTGCCATGCTAGCAGCATATGGTTCAGGATTATTTAATTCCTTGCAAGAATGTGCAGAAGTATTTACAGCAGAAGAAACATCTTATGAACCAATTCCTGAAAATGTAGATAAATATCAACAATTATTCAAACTGTACAAAGACGTATATGAAAAAACAAAAGACTTAAATGAAGGATTAAAAGGTTTTCGTAAAAATTAATGGCTGTTTTCGCAAAAATTTTTGATTTTTAAAGCTTGGAGTACCGAAAGGCGGCGACTCCAACCAGGACGGTGACATTACGTCGTTGCCCACAAGCGGAGCCTGAAAAGCTTCCCCGAGTAAGTTTGCTTCGAGTAATCGCAGACGCAGGACGTGGGCTGTTTTTAGGCGTAATTGGTCCGCCTGTAGCGTAGCCAAGCCATAGTAATTTGCTAAAACAACAAACTTTTAGATAATAGCTAAATAATAAAGTAAGGTAAAGTTCACGACTAGAGGTGAAGAACTTTGAAAATGACATTTAGGTGGTTTGGCGAAGGAAACGACTCTGTAAGTTTAAACCACATTAAACATATACCTGGCGTTGAAGGAATTGTTTGGGCACTTCATGATGTACCGGCCGGAGAAGAGTGGCCAATGGATAAAATATTGGAGATAAAAGAGCAAGCTGAAGCCCATGGACTTAATATTGATGTTGTAGAGAGCGTGAATATCCATGAGGATATTAAGCTCGGATTACCGACTCGAGATAAATATATTGAAAACTATAAGAAAACAATTGAAAAGCTAGGAAAGGTTGGAGTAAAGGTTATTTGCTATAACTTTATGCCTGTATTTGATTGGACGAGAACGAACTTATTTCAAGAATTAGAGGATGGCTCTACGGCACTTTTTTATGAAAAAGCCATTGTAGACGATATGGATCCTATAGAGCTCGTTTCTACTATTTCTAATAATCCAGACTTTACTATGCCTGGATGGGAACCAGAGAGACTGGAGCATTTAACAGATTTATTTCAGGCATATAAGGAAGTTTCCGAAGTGGATTTGTGGAACAATCTTCACTATTTTTTAGAGGCAATTATTCCTGTAGCAGCGGAGAATGACATTAAAATGGCAATTCATCCAGATGATCCACCATGGCCTATTTTCGGATTGCCTAGAATTATAACGAGTCAAGAAAATATAAGACGGCTCTTAAACCTTATTGATAGTCCGTATAATGGAGTAACTTTATGCAGTGGCTCTTTAGGTGCTAATCCAGAAAATAATGTAGCTGAAATGGTAAGAGAATTTGCTGACCGCATTCCTTTTGCCCACATCCGTAATGTCAAGGTATACGAGAATGGAGATTTCATTGAAACTTCCCATAGAAGTGAGGACGGGTCTGTCGATATTCTTGAAATTATGAAAGCTTATCACGATATTGGTTTCAAAGGATATGCTAGACCAGACCACGGAAGACATATCTGGGATGAAAAATGCAGACCAGGATATGGACTATACGACAGAGGCTTAGGAATTATGTATTTATGGGGAATTTGGGATAGTCTAAATAGATATAAAGAACAGGGGGATGTAAAATGATAACCCTTAACGAGAATATAAAAGGAAAAGTAGCTGTTATCACTGGAGGAGGCGGCGTCCTTTGTGGTGCAATGGCAAAGGAATTAGCCCGTCACGGTGTAAAAGTAGCCATCCTTAATAGAACTGCAGCAAAAGGTGAAGTAGTTGCACAAGAAATTAGAGATGCTGGTGGAGAAGCATTAGCTATTGCTTGTGATGTAGTAGACGTAGAAAGTGTTAAAAGGGCTGAGGAGATCGTTTCTAAGGAGTATGGTCCGTGTGATATTTTAATCAATGGTGCAGGAGGCAATCACCCTGACGGATCCACAACAAATGAAACATTAAATGTAAAAGATATAGATGACCCGTCTGTAAAGTCCTTTTTTGATTTAACATTTGAAGGATTTAATCATGTATTTAACTTAAATATTATTGGTACAGTGATCCCAACTCAAATTTTTACGAAAAAAATGATCGAGCGAAAAGGTGCAATCGTTATAAATATATCTTCTATGGCTGCTCCAAGTCCAATGACAAAGGTACCAGCTTATGGTGCTGCAAAAGCAGGGATTGATAACTTTACACAATGGCTGGCTGTCCATATGGCCCCAGTCGGTGTACGTGTCAATGCCATTTCACCTGGATTCTTCTTAACAGAGCAAAACCGAAGACTCCTTACGAACGAAGACGGTTCATTAACGGAGCGTTCTGAAAAAATACTATCACACACGCCAATGAAGCGATTTGGTTCACCAGAAGATCTACTCGGAACGTTAATATGGTTAGCCGATGAGAATATGTCTGGATTCGTTACTGGAATTTCTGTTCCTGTTGATGGCGGTTTTATGGCTTATCCAGGAGTTTAAGTTTTACGGTTAATGATTGTTTGGAGGAAAGTAGAAAACATTCATCCATGAAGATTGAAAAAAATTAACATTTCGTTCTGATAATGCAGTAGAAATAACGAAAGTTGGCTTTAAGGATTATGTAGCAAAGCTATCGGAAGTAAGTGAAATGACGATTAATAGTTATGTAAATGCCGCGGATTATTTTAATATTGAAGTAGAATAATAGTTATTGGTGATTTATAGATAAAAAATTAAATACAACAAATGAGGAGTGTTCATTATGAAATTTTTCCTAGATACTGGTAATATTGACGAAATTAAAAGAATTGCAAAATTAGGCTTAGTGGATGGTGTAACGACAAACCCAACTTTAATCGCGAAAGAAGGCCGCCCATTTAAGGAAATTATTAAAGAAATCTGTGAAGTAGTAGATGGCCCTGTAAGTGCTGAAGTTATTGGATTAACAGTAGAAGAAATGGTTAGTGAAGCTGAGGAATTAGCAGCGTGGGCTCCAAATGTAGTGATTAAACTTCCAATGACAGAAGCAGGACTAGAAGCAACGTATGAGTTAACTCAGCGAGGAATTAAAACAAATGTAACGCTAGTTTTCTCCGCTGCACAAGGTTTGATGGCAGCAAAAGCAGGAGCTACATACATCAGCCCATTTGTAGGTCGGTTAGATGACATCGGTACGGAGGGGATGTCACTAGTAAGAGATTTAAAAACGATTCTAGCAAACTATGGTTTCGAAACAGAAATCATTGCTGCAAGTATCCGCAACATTGACCATGTTGAGAAAACTGCAATTGCAGGTGCTGATATAGCAACCATCCCAGGATCATTATTACCTAAACTATGGAAGCATCCTTTAACAGACAAAGGTATCGAACAATTCTTAGCAGACTGGGAAACCGTACCCAAGGTGTAAATTACCAAAGGCCGTACTTTGCCTTTGGTAATTTACACCGGCACGTTGGTGAAGTCGTCGCACTCATTTAAAAGTCTTTTATGAGCGTACTTCTCATAAAAGACGCGCGACGAGCGAAACCAACGTAAAAAAAAAGGCCGTACTTTGCCTTTGGTAATTTACACCGGAAACTCTAAATCTCCAAAACAAATATATATCCTTAGCAGGAGGAAAGAACAAAATGACAAAAGTAGCAACTTCAATTGAACAATTAGCAGTAAATAGTATTCGAACATTATCCATTGATATGGTAGAAAAGGCGAACTCAGGCCATCCTGGTATGCCAATGGGAGCGGCGCCTATGGCCTACGAATTATGGGCAAACCATATGAAGCACAATCCAACGAATCCAAATTTCTTTGACCGCGACCGGTTTGTTCTATCCGCAGGACACGGATCAGCCTTACTCTACAGCTTGCTTCATTTAACAGGATATGATTTACCGTTAGAGGAATTAAAGAACTTTAGACAATGGGGAAGTAAAACCCCAGGTCACCCTGAGTTCGGTCATACCGTAGGGGTTGAGGCAACGACAGGTCCACTTGGACAAGGAATCTCTACAGCAGTAGGTATGGCAATGGCAGAAGCACATTTAGCAGCTACTTATAACCGGGAAAATTTCACTCTAGTAGACCACTATACGTATACCATTTGCGGTGACGGTGATTTAATGGAAGGAATTGCTTCCGAAGCAGCATCCATGGCAGGTCATATGGGACTAGGAAAATTAGTCGTTTTATACGATTCCAATGACATTTCTTTAGATGGAGATCTCCATATGTCCTTCACGGAAAATGTGGAGCAACGCTTTAAATCCTACGGATGGCATTATATCCGAGTTGAGGATGGAACCGACCTTACCTCTATCGGAAAAGCAATTGAAGCAGCAAAAGCTGAAGTAGCTCGCCCTACGCTAATTGAAGTTCGCACTGTTATCGGTTACGGGAGCCCAAATAAATCGGGGAAATCAGCTTCTCACGGATCACCCCTAGGTACAGATGAAGTAAGCTTAACGAAACAAGCATACGGATGGGAACACGAAGCCTTTGAAGTACCAGCAGTAGTTCGTGACCACTTCAAAAAAGTAGTACAAAAAGGACAAGCTGAGGAAGCTGAATGGAACAATAAATTAGCACAATATAAAGAAACATATCCAGAGCTTGCATCACAGTTCGAACAAGCAATCAGCGGTCAATTACCAGAAGGCTGGGACAAAGACCTGCCATTATATGATGTCGACGCTCCAAAAATGGCCACTCGTCAATCATCTGGAGCAGCACTTAACGCTATCGCCAAAAATCTGCCGACAGTTTTCGGTGGCTCCGCTGACCTAGCTGGATCGAATAATACAACTCTAAAAGGCTTACCGATTTTTAATAAAGAAGATTACGCAGGAAGAAATGTATGGTTTGGAGTAAGGGAACATGCCATGGGAGCAGCGTTAAATGGATTATCCCTTCACGGTGGTGTACGTCCGTATGGAGGAACTTTCTTTGTTTTCTCTGACTACCTAAGACCATCGATCCGTTTAGCAGCTATGATGAATCAGCCTGTCGTATATGTCCTAACTCATGACAGTATTGCTGTTGGAGAAGATGGACCGACACATGAGCCAGTAGAGCAGCTACCTTCTCTAAGGGTAATTCCTGGTTTAACGGTACTTCGTCCTGCAGATGCAAATGAAACAACAGAAGCATATCGTTATGCTTTCGAGCAAAAGGAATCACCTGTGGCAATGGTACTTACTCGCCAAGCATTGCCTGTACTAGAAGGCTCTAAAGAACTTGCACATGAAGGAGTAAGAAAAGGAGCTTATGTCATCTCCGATTCTGACAGAGAGGCCGACGTGATTTTACTAGCAACTGGTTCAGAGGTAAGCCTTGCAGTAGCTGCAAAAGAAGAGTTGACAAAGCAAGGGGTTGCTGTACGTGTTGTAAGTATGCCTAGCTGGGAATTATTTGAAAAACAATCAGGTGAGTATAAAGAGTCCGTACTACCATCTTCGATTAAAGCAAGGGTTGCCATTGAGATGGCCGCACCACTAGGGTGGGAACGCTATGTAGGTGACAAAGGAAAAGTAATTGGAATCCATACTTTCGGTGCTTCCGCTCCAGGAAACGTAGTGTTAAAAGAATATGGATTTAGTGTAGAAAATGTAATAGTTAATGTGGAAGAAGTATTAAAAGGTAACGAATAGGAAAGTTTAATAGAGAATAAACGATAAATTATTTTCGGGGGTGTCTCAAGAGGTAAAAATACCTGTTGAGTCGCCCTCTCTCTTTTTAGAAAATTGACAAATTGAACTTTATATCTTAATAATGATTTAAACATGCATCACTTTTAATATTAGAAAGGTTGACGATTGTTGTTGAAAAAATTTTCAAAATACAACACATTAAGAAATCAAATTTCTGCTGTATTTTTGTTAGTTATGTTTATTGTTTTGCTTCTAATCGGAGCTATTACGTATAATATTGTTTCCACCTTGCTTACTTCGAATGCAGAAAGACAAATTCAGCAAACTGCTATCCAAGCAAGTAGTCACATGGATGCTCTTTATGAGCAAATTGATATGTTAACAAGTCAAGTAGCAACAGATTCTTATGTACAAGATTTATTGTATGACGAAGTAGAAGGAGTCTCAGCCAGTTTTAACCAAAGGCAAAGTCTCATGCAATTAGTAAACTCATACCAAGCATATTTTAGAGGGGTATACTCTTTTGAATTATATTTGAGTAACTACGACCGTCTATTTCCACTAAACGAGGCAAGTTTAATAGGACGACTGGATGTAATGGCTATTCGTGACGCTAAAGATAAAAACGGTCAACTCGTATGGGTTGGAGAGGATCCAGAGGATAGTAATTTTTTCTTGGTTTTACGACAGGTTAATCTAATTGATCGTTGGTTTTCTCCAGGTGGTTTTCTTTTAACGAGAGTAAATCGTAGTTATTTGCAGTTTAACGAACAATCTAATCCCAGAAATGAACAAGAAGAGGGGTACATGTTTCTGTTAAATAAGAATAATGAAGTAATTTATTCTAGCTCTGAAAATATGTTTGATTTAATTCCTCCTCAATATGAACAGACAGTTAAAATAAATAACGAGGAATTCCTTGTAGTAACCCATACTTCTAAATTAACCGGTTGGACTACAATGATATTAACCCCTTTATATACACTAACAGAAGATACAGATGTACTAAGAACGGCAATTCTTTTATCTGGTGCTGTTGGATTTATTATTTTTCTATTGTCTTCATTGGTTCTCTCAACAATGATTACAAAACCAATTCAAAAATTAACGAAAACGATGAGCTTTTCAAAATTAGGTACTCTTAAACGAAATCCTAATATTTCTTCCACCGTTGAGATTAATGAATTAAACGATACCTATAATCAAATGGTAGATAGTATTAATCATTTAATCCAAGTAGTATATGAAAAAGAAATTACTAGAAGTAGAACAGAGCTAAAAGCACTTCAAGCACAAATAAACCCACATTTTCTGTTTAACACATTAGAAGCACTTTATTGGTCTTTAGAAGAAAATGGAGAGGATGAATTAGCGGAACACGTTATTGCAATGTCTGAATTATTTCGTTATACGATAAGTACTCCCAAAAAAGACAGCGAATGGGTTCGATTAAAGGACGAGTTATCCCACATAGAAAGATACATGCGAATAATGACAATGAGATTCGGTGAACGTTTAACATGGAATATTAAGGTCAATGAAGAAGATCTATTAACCAAAATACCTAAGCTGTTAATTCAACCTTTAGTTGAAAATGCTATATTACATGGAGTTGGAAATAAAAAAGGGGCAGGCCATGTGTCAGTTAATATAGAACGAAATATAGAAACCTCTAAACTTGTTATCAAAGTAAATGACGATGGACCAGGAATGGACAAAAACAAAGTAAACCTTCTATTAAAATCTTTAAAAGAAGGAGTAGCAGCCTCTGATAAAGGTAATGGAATGGCACTAGCTAATGTTAATAAAAGACTGCAGCTATACTATAGTAAAGATGTTGTTAATGGTTTGGCCATTAATAGCGAAATTGGACAAGGTACCTGTGTATCATTTGAAATTCCAATGAATGGAGGGGTTGGATGATTAAGTCTAAAACGATATTGATAGTAGACGATGAACCAAGGACAAGAGAAGGGATAAAGAAAAAGCTGGATATATGGGCAGAAGGAAAATTAGAAATTTTAATGGCATCTGATGGCAGTGAAGCAATGGAAATATTTAATAGAAAAAAAATAAATTTAATTATTACAGATATCCGAATGCCAGAAATGACTGGTTTACGTATGTTAGAGTCTATAAAACAGAAGAAACAGAATCCTGTTGTTATCATTATGTCAGCATATTCTGAGTTTGATTATGCACAAGAAGCCATTCGTCTTGGTGTAGTAAATTATTTACTAAAACCTGTATCGAGTAAAAAATTAATAGAAGCTGTGGAAGAAGCTCTAGAAATAGAAGCTCTGCGTGATAGAACTGGCAGGATAGAAAATGCTATTGATCACAAGTTAATTGACTTAAAACAAATAGAATTAGAAAAGGAATCCCCCATTCAAGAAGCAATGAAATTCGTGGCCGAGAATTTACAAACCCAATTCAATTTAAAAGATGTGGCAAAACATATTCATCTTAATCCAAGTTATTTTAGTGCACTATTTAAAGAACAAACGGATTTGAATTTCAGTGAATATGTAACAAGAAGTCGGGTTCAAAAGGCAAAAAAACTATTATTAACTACAAATTTATCTATTAATGAAATATCTGAAAAAGTGGGCTATCAAACAACGAAATACTTTATAAAAGTATTTAAAGAGTACGAAAAAATGACCCCATCCAAGTATCGAAAAGAATTTACTGATAGTGAAAGCGTATTCTAAAGATAATGGTATTTTCCCTGAAGGTTGTTACCTTATTGTATTCCAATTCCGGTGCTATACTTTATTTATGGAAGCGGTAACACTATACTACAAAAAAACTAGGGGGAATTGAAAAAATGTTTAGAAAATCGTTTACCACTTTATTTGTGGTTAGTATTCTATCAATTTTATTTGTTGCGGGATGCTCAAACAATGAATCCAGCGGTAATCAAGGGGCTGAAGGTGAAGAAGAGGTTACTATTAATTTCATGCACTTATGGCCAGCTGGTAGTTCACCGGATCATCATAGAATTGTAAATGAAATTATTGCTGAATTTGAAGAGTTACATTCTAATGTAACTGTAGAATTGGAAGTTTTAGAGAATGAGCAATATAAAAATCAGTTACAAGTAATTTCCTCATCCAACCAATTGCCAGATGTCGGTATGACATGGCCTGCAGGATTTATGGAGCCTTACGTAAGAGGAGAAAGATTTGCATCACTTGATGATATTTTAGATGATGACTTCAAAAATTCTTTCGTTGCCGGTACTAGGGAAGCTTATGAAGTGAATGGAACAACGTATGCTCTACCGTTAGAATTAAATATTGCACCTGTTTTCTATAACAAAGCTATTTTTGAAGAAAATGGAGTTGAAGTTCCAGAAACGTATGAAGAATTTTTAGAAGTAGTAGATACATTGGTAGCTAACGGTGTGACACCAATCG
Source organism: Evansella vedderi (assembly GCF_030813435.1). Lineage (GTDB taxonomy): Bacteria > Bacillota > Bacilli > Bacillales > Salisediminibacteriaceae > Evansella > Evansella vedderi. The sequence continues at coordinate 109,498 of NZ_JAUSUG010000013.1, forward strand.
CACTTGGTAATAGAGATCGTTGGACTGGCTCTTTATGGTATATGTATTTAGCTGACAGAATTGGTGGAGATACTGCCCTTAATTCAGCAATTGACCGTAGTGGATCCTTTGAAAATGAAAGTTTAATAGAAGCAGCTGCAGAAATTCAAAACTTAGTAGAAAGAAATGCCTTTATACGAGGGTTTAATGGTTTGTCTGACCAAGAAGCGAAATCAGAGTTTATGAACAGCAATGCAGCAATGTATTTAATTGGATCATGGGATTTACCAAATTACACAACAAATGAAGAGGTTCCTCAAGAGTTTAGAGACAGCATAGGTTTCTTTAAATTTCCACAAGTAGAAGGTGGCGCTGGAGATATCAATAGCTGGGTTGGTGGACCTGGAGTTGGACTCTTTGTTTCTGAGAACTCAGATGTTAAAGAAGAAGCAAAAGCATTTGTTAAGTACTTTGTGGAGAGATGGGGAAATCAAGCAGTTGTGGACGCTGGTGTTATTCCAGGAACACAAGTAGATACGGAAGCAGTAGACTTACCTGATTTATTCATTGAAGTATTAGAAGATCTAAACAATGCTTCTAATATTACATTGTTTGCAGATGTACAAATGAGTGCAAGTGTAGCAGAAACTCATCTAGACTTAATTCAAGCGTTATTTGGAAATGAAGTAACCCCTGAAGATTATGCAAAACAACATGAAGAAGCATTGTCGCAAGAAGATTAATTAACCATAAAACTATTACAGTAGGTTTCAAATAATTTTCATGAATGCTGTAAGAGGGTGACAATTGCAGGGAGTGTTTACACTTTGCAGTCACCCTCTTTATTAAAGGCTGTTTTCGCAAACTTTGTTGCTTTTTTAGACAGCATGGAGAAGCGAAAGGCGGCGACTCCAGCGACGAGCGTTGCTTCACGAGTATGCTTCGAGTTGTCTCGACGGATGCAGCTCCAGAGAGTTACTAGTAGAGGAAGAGACAGAAACTTTAACAGCTGAAGACACCGGTGCGACGAGTAATCGCAGGAGCAATCTATGCGAAAAGATCCTTATAAAGCATAGTTATTTTTTATAGAAGGGGGAGAGGTTAAATGAATAAAGTAATGTCTGATAAAAAGGTTATTGCATTGTACGTGCTTCCTGCATTCCTATTACTTATGATTCTCGTTTATGTCCCAATCGTCCTGACAGGCTATTACGGGTTAATGAAGTGGGATGGTATTGGGAGAATGGAATTTATTGGTTTAGATAATTATATCAGATTATTATCCGATGGAATGTTTTGGAGAAGTGCTTACCATTCTTTACTGTTAGCCATATTTTCTGTAATTAGTTTAGTAGGTTATTTAATTATCTCTCTTGTATTATCAGGAAAGATTAAAGGTGCAGATTTATTTAGAAAAATTTATTTAATTCCTATGCTACTGTCCTCTGTAGCGATTGCTCAACTATGGATGCGAATATATCACCCAACGAACGGTGTAATGAATAGATTTCTTATGTCATTAGGTATAGATGAACCGCCTCTCTGGCTAGCGGATACGAATATTGTTCTTTATGCCATTTTCATTCCGATTATTTGGCAATACGCTGGATTTTATATTTTGATTTATTATGCTGCATTACGTAATGTTCCTAATGAATTAGTGGAAGCAGCGAGAATTGATGGGGCAACACCTTGGCAAATTGGATATAAAATCAAATTGCCTTTAATTGCTGGAGTAATAAAAGTAACAATTGTTTTAGCCATTGTAGGTTCACTAAAGTACTTTGACTTAATTTGGGTAATGACTGGTGGAGGACCGAATGGAGCCAGTGAAGTAATTGCCTCGTACATGTATAAGCAAGCATTTAGTCAATACAATTTTGGATATGGTAGTGCTATCGGCTTCTCTTTACTTCTACTTTGTTTAGGGGTAACTTGGCTAATTCGTAAATTAACAGTAAACAAAGATGATCAAATACAATACTAAAAGGAGGATTGGCAATGCAGACAGAAATTCAAAGTAAAACAAATACGTCAGCAGCAAAAACGAATGTATCGTTATTACAACGTATAGCTAAAATCTTTTTATATTTAACCCTTATTATTGTAGCTATTGTCCAAGTCCTTCCTTTAATATGGTTATTTCTATTTTCATTAAAAAATAATCAAGAGGTGTTTAATTCCCCGCCACTATCTATCCCAACAGACCCTAAATGGGATAATTATATTAGGGCGTGGACAGAAGGAAACATCGGACAATACTTTTTTAATAGTGTATTCATTACAGCATCAGCCGTTATTTTAACTGTTCTGTTGGCCAGTTTAGTGACTTTTGCAATTACACGTATGAATTGGAAGTTAAATAAACTAGTTTTGGGCTTATTTATGGTAGGACTTATGATTCCCGTCCATTCCACTCTTATCCCTTTATTTAACTTCTTTATCAATATTAACTTAATGGACCATCCGTTAGCGATTATTTTAACGTACACGGCATTTAATTTACCAATTACAATTATGATTTTACTAGGATTTTATTATACACTCCCACGAGAATTGGAAGAAGCAGCAATTATGGATGGTTGCTCCATACACCGTTTATTCTTCCGAATCGTATTACCGATGACTGCACCAGTTGTAGCAACGACAGCAATCATTAATATGATTTACAATTGGAATGAATTTGTATTTGTAAATACATTTATAAGCTCTGACAAATATAAAACCCTAACCGTTGGTATTCAAAATTTTATAGGACAATACCAAACAGATTGGGGCGCCATTGGTGCAACTTTAATGATAAGTATACTTCCAATTTTAATTGCATTTGTAATATTAAGTAATCGTATAGTGGAAGGTATTACTTCAGGTTCAGTAAAGGGTTAATGAAATTTAAGATTTGTGTATCGTATAAACTAGTCCCCTGCATAGGTGTGGGGGGCTTTTTATAAGAAGAACCTAGTGTATTATCTATTTTGTTTTTATGTTCAATAAATGAAAGCGTTATACTTTCTTAAGTATATACTAAATTATCCATGGATTTTATCTGTTAAACGCTATAGTATAATAGTTTTATATTCTGTTTTTTAGACTGGAGGAGGTTTATCATGGCAACAATTCAAAATCCAATATTAACAGGTTTTAACCCAGACCCAAGTATTTGTCGCGTAGGTGAAGACTACTATATAGCTGTATCTACCTTTGAATGGTTTCCAGGAGTGGGAATCTATCATTCAAAGGATTTAAAAAATTGGCGATTAGTTTCTAGACCATTAAATAGATTAAGTCAATTAAATATGATGGGTAACCCAAACTCTGGTGGTATTTGGGCTCCACAGCTTTCACATGCAGATGGACAGTTCTATTTAATTTATACAGATGTAAAAGTAACAGAAGGTCAATGGAAAGATTCCCACAACTACTTAACTACTTGTAAAACGATTGATGGAGAATGGGCTGATCCTATATACATGAACAGTTCAGGCTTCGATCCGTCTTTATTCCATAACGATGATGGAAAAAAATATTTTGTAAACATGGTATGGGATCAGCGTGTAGGCAACCATCCATTTTACGGAATCGTACTGCAGGAATATAATCACGAAGAACAAAAGCTAGTTGGGAAAAAGGAAGTAATTTTTAAAGGGACAGATATTAAATTAACAGAAGCACCACATCTTTATAAAATTAATGATTACTACTATCTATTAACAGCAGAAGGTGGAACCAAGTACGACCATTGTGCTACAATCGCACGTTCTAAGGATCTATGGGGACCATATGAAGTTCATCCAGAGAATCCTTTAATTACTTCATTCCCTTATCCGAGAAATCCATTACAAAAGGCAGGGCATGCTTCGATTGTACAAACCCATACAGACGAATGGTTTTTAGTACATTTAACGGGACGCCCATTATCGAGAGAAGGTCAACCTTTGCTAGATCCTAGAGGATACTGTCCCCTTGGAAGAGAAACGGCGATCCAAAGGTTGGAGTGGAAGAACGATTGGCCATATGTTGTTGGCGGAAATCAACCGTCCCTTGAGATTGAAGGACCGAAGATCGAAGAACATGTTTGGGAAAGTGATTATCCTGAAAAAGACGATTTCGATTCGGAAACATTAAATTTAAACTTCCAATCATTACGTATTCCGTTAGGAGAAGACATTGTTTCTCTAAAAGATAACCCAGGGCATTTACGTCTGTACGGAAGGGAATCCTTAACTTCTAAGTTTACACAAGCCCATGTAGCACGACGTTGGCAGCATTTTAATTTTACAGCGGAAACAAAGGTAGCATTCCAGCCAGAATCATTTCAACAATCTGCAGGGTTAGTAAACTATTACAACACGGAAAACTGGACGTCCCTGCAAATTTCATGGCATGAGGAAAAAGGAAGAATTCTAGAACTTTACACATGTGATAACTTTACTTTTGCTCAACCGTTAAGTGGGAATGAAATTGTCATCCCTGAAGATGTGGAATATGTTTACCTCCGTGTTGATGTGAAAACGGCAATTTATAACTATTCCTACTCCTTTGATGGAGAAAATTGGACGGAGATTCCAATTGATTTTGAATCTCACAAGCTTTCTGATGATTATATTCAAGGCGGCGGATTCTTCACAGGGGCATTTGTAGGAATGCAATGCCAAGATACTTCCGGAGAAAAAAAGTTTGCTGACTTTGATTATTTTATTTATAAAGCCCAAAACTAATAGTCAAACGTTTCAAATAGAGCTAGAAAGGCAAGGTTGATGAGACCTTGCCTTTTTAAGTCTTAAGTACATGGAATTTACTTATTATTTGTACTTCGGTAACCAATCCCCATGTGCTTCAATAAGGTCATCACACATAGAGATGATATCATCCATAGATAGCTCCGAATTGGTGTGGGGATCTAAGAGAGCAGCTTGATAAATATGTTCTTTCTTTAACGTAATAGCAGCTTCAATCGTTAAAAACTGTGTATTAATGTTGGTACGGTTCAATGCAGCTAATTGCTCTGGTAATTCTCCCACATAGGAAGGAAGAACTCCACTTCGGTCAACTACGCACGGAACTTCTACACAAGCCTTCGTCGGTAAGTTAGAGATTAATCCTCCTGTGTTTAGGACGTTACCGCCAAATTTAAACGGAACATTCGTTTCCATCGCCTCAATTATGTAAGAACTATATTCGTGTGTTCTTTCATGGTGCAACTGCCTGTTATTTACCATTTCTTCACGCATTTTTGTCCAATTATTGATCTGTTCCACACAACGACGTGGATATTCATCTAAAGGAATGTTAAAACGATCAATTAATTCCGGATAACGCTCTTTAATGAAATATGGGTGATATTCTGCATTGTGTTCCGAAGATTCTGTTACGTAATACCCAAATTTATCCATTAATTCGAAACGGACCATATCATTATGCTTCGACTTCTGCTTCTCCTTGGCACGCTTTTTTATTTCTGGATATAGATCTACTCCATTTTTTTTAACCTCTAGTAACCATGCCATATGATTGATCCCTGCAATTTTTTCTTGAATACCATCATGTTCCATATCAAGAGATTTAAATAAATGCTCCGTACAAATTTGGACACTATGACATAAGCCTACCGTTTGAATATTAGTATAACGAAGCATGGTTCCCGTTAAGGTGGCCATAGGGTTTGTATAATTTAAAAACAAGGCATCAGGGCAAACCTCTTCCATATCCTTTGAAAAATCTAGCATTACTGGAATAGTTCTTAGGCTGCGGAAAATACCCCCTATTCCAATGGTATCAGCAATCGTTTGTCTTAAGCCGTATTTTTTAGGGATTTCGAAGTCAATTACCGTGCTAGGTTCATAACCGCCTATCTGTACGGCGTTGATCACGTATTTAGCTCCCCTTAATGACTCTTTACGATCCAAATAAGCCTTGACTTTAATCGATGGATTATATTTTTCCGTTAAGTTTAAGAGCATTTTTTCTGAATCTTTTAATCTTGTCTCATCAATATCATGTAAAGCAAACTCAAACCCGTTTAATGCTTCTACAAACATACAGTCTCCTAGTACATTTTTTGCAAAAACAGTACTACCAGCTCCGATAAAAGTAATTTTGGACATAGTGAAACCTCCATTAAGGTAATTTATTGTTTGTTAATATAAACGCTTTCTCCTACTCCATCTAATGATAAAATCAGATATAGCAACCGTAAATGGTAATATGGTGTGATTGGAGGGTAAAATATTGCTTAATAAATTACAGTTGCCAAATGAAACAATTGCCATTAGAACGCAAGATAAAGTGATGGAGACGTTGGTTGATATCTATGTGGTGGGAAAACAGAAGGTCGATTTTCAAGACTATTATTGGAATGGGCTAAAAAGACAGGAAAGGGATGTGTTCATCTTTCAATATACCTTGTCAGGGGAAGGGGCCATTCATGTTCATGGAAAAACCTATAAGCTTCAGAAGGGGCAAGCTTTTATGGTGGAGGTACCAAGTGATCACTATTATTATATACCTGAAGAAAGCGAGGAGTGGGAGTTTATTTTCCTTACACTAAAGGGTCAGGCAGCTGCATCCTGCTGGAATTATATTATGGAGCAGTTTGGTAATGTAGTAACGATACCAATGGAATCTCAGTTAATTAATCAAGTGTTTAACATCTATCAGCAAGCATATGACAGAGATCTCCTGGACAATTATTATGCTTCCTCCCAAGCCTATGGTTTTATAATGGACTGTTACCGGTATTTTAAACAATTTAAAACAGATTCAGATTTACCGGAGAAAATAGTCCTCGCAACTAATATGATAAAAAAACGCTACAAGGAACCCCTATCTGTGGAGGAAATTGCGGATGCTGTTCAACTCTCGAAATATTATTTTATTAAATTGTTTCGGGAAAATATGAACATGACGCCAATGCAATATGTAACGAAAATAAGGTTAGAGCAAGCATTACACTTATTGAGATATACGGATTCAACCGTTAAGGAAATTGCAAAACTAGTTGGTTATTCTGATGATAACTACTTTAATAAAGTATTTCGAAAGGTTGTTGGGATTTCACCAGGGGAATTTCGTAAAAACAAACATTCCCTACCGTTTGACAGGTTGGTGATTCAATAAGTCTACCCTGAAAATAGGTTGCACAAAAGATCGCACTTTATCTTTTGTGCCACCGAAGCAATGAGCGAAGCCGCCGCAATCTTTACAAAGGTAGCTAGGAGTGAGGGTTTCCTAGCTATCTTTTTTGCGACGAGTAACCGCAGGAGCAAAATGCTTTCACTCCCTTTCCTCGGACGACCTGTCAAGCCCCCACGGTCTTCTCCCTGTGTGGTCTTGGCTTGCTCGTTCTTACGCAGGTGTGTCTTTCCCTAAAGGTAATTGTGTCCTTTAGAACGGCTTCCTGAGGACATAACCATCGAAATAAATAAAATTATGTCCTCTATTATTCACTCCTTAGGTGCTTTGTGCGGCGCGATGACGAGTACACCAGGGTTAGGAGCATGTAATAATTTAATAGATGTAGAGGACCAGCCATTGCTTAATCACCTGCTTATCCCATTGCTTTATTTTTTGCAGCTATTGCAGCTCAATTATTAGACTTATTCTTTGAAAAAAATATCCCAGAATCAAAACAGCCCGTTTCACTGGAAGCGTGCTGTTTTTTGTATTAAGCTATGTTAAACTTTGATGTTGATTTTCGCTTCAGAAACTTCAATTACGGCCTAAAGGCAGCCCACGTCCTTGCGTCTGCGATTATTCGACGCAAACTACTCGAGGTAGCGTCTCAGGTCCCGTTTGTGGGCAACGCGTAATGTCACCATCCTGGCTCCGCGGGCAACGCTTCAGACTCCTCGTCCATGCGGGAATCTTCCGCCGTTGCTTTTCCCGCAGGAGTCTCCTATCTTCCGCTACAATCAACAGTGTTAAAAATCAACACTGACTCTTAACAAAGCTTTGTATTAAAAAAATTTTTTTTCGTAGATAATGAAACTTTTTTGGAGGATATTCAGTAGAATAAGTATCCTTCGAATTTCTTATTTAACATTTATAGTAAGGCAAGTTTATGTTAAGCTTTACAAATAGATTCCAATTTCTGTGATGTTGGAGTGGTTCATTTAGAATAGGAGGGAGGACCTTGTTTTCCTTTTATAGACGTATGAAAGAAAGACTATCCTTTGGTGGGATACGGGAAAAGGGAGATTCCCCGGAAGACTTCCTAGATCAATTTATATTTGATATGCGTGAGGATATTGCCGAGGCCGAACAGGCAACTAGAAAGATGATTGTAGAAGAAAAGCTCCTATTGAAACGAATCCGTAATGCGAAGGAAAAGTTGGAAAAACGACAAAAACAAGCATTGGAAGCTCTTGAATTAGGAAAGGAAGATTTAGCTAGAAGGGCGTTAGAAGACAAAAATCTTATTGCCCAAGAAATAAAACAGTTAGAATCACTTTATGAAAGCACCTCACGGCAAGTTAATCAGCTAAGGGAAAAGGTAAAAGAACTGAAAGCATATTACCAAGATTTGCAGCTAAAGCGGGATGCCTTTAAAACAAAATCCACTGCCGCTGATGTTACCACGGAATTGTATCAATTAAAAACATCCACTTCTACAGGAGAAAATAACGCTGCCCTACCGTCAACGGATGAAGTGGAAATGGAGCTTAAGAAACTAAAGGATATGATAAACAAAAATAAGTAAGGGGGGATATTGGTATGGAGATTTTCGGATATCCATTAGAGACGGTATATTTGTTTGGGTTTATATTAGGTGGCATTTTAACAGTACTTTATATTTTATTTGGTGATATTATCGAAGGGATTTTTGAAGCACTTTCCGAAGGACCAATCAACCCGACACTTATCCTTTCTTTCATTACGTTTTTTAACTCAATGGCTTATTTAATGGAAAGGTTTAGTTCCATCAATAGTTTAATCATTGCCATTGCTTCCCTAGTGACTGCTTTTCTTCTAGTAACTTTACTTAATATTTTCGTACTGGTTCCCCTTTCTCAAGCGGAAGCAACATTGGCTTACTCCGATGATGATTTGAAGGGTAGAATCGGTACTGTTATAACTGCCATTCCAGAGGAAGGCTTTGGTGAAGTGATGATTCAAGGTAAACAAGGAAATATTGCAAGATCAGCAATAAGCTTCGATGATGTGGCTATCCCCTATGGGGAAAAGGTTCTCATTATTGAAGTGAAAAATAGTGTGTTACATGTATCTCCACATGAAGAACTAGATTAAGAGGAGAGACATGCACAATAAATTCTAAAAAAATTAGCTCTGTTAAAGGATAGTGTTGATTTTTTAACACTGTTGATTTAAGCGTAAGATACGAGACTCCTGCGAGAAAAGCAAGAGGCCACTGAAAAAGGACGTTTTTTCCCTTTTTCAGTGGTCTCGAAGCAATGGCTGAAGACCCCGCAGGGACGAGGAGGCTGAAGCGTTGCCCGCGCGGAGTCAGGATGACGACATTACGCCGTTGCCCACAGGACGTGGGCTGCCTTTAGGCGTAATTGGAGTATCTGAAGCGAAAATCAACATCAAAGTTTAACAGAGCCAAAAAATTTAAAGGAGGAGAAATTAACATGCCAGAAATGATTATGATTGTCGTTGGTATAGTAGTCGTTTTAATCCTAGCACTTATTGGTGTATTCGTAACAAAATACCGTACGGCAGGTCCAGATGAAGCATTAATTGTTACCGGTAGTTATTTAGGCAAAAAGAATGTAAACACAGATGAATCAGGTAACCGTATTAAGATTGTTCGTGGTGGCGGTACCTTTGTATTACCTGTTTTCCAACAGGCGGAATCGTTAAGCTTACTATCTAGTAAAATTGATGTTTCCACACCCGAGGTTTACACAGAACAAGGTGTACCAGTAATGGCGGACGGAACGGCCATTATTAAAATTGGTGGTTCCATCGGTGAAATTGCTACTGCGGCAGAACAATTTTTAGGAAAAACGAAAGCGGATAGAGAAAATGAAGCAAAAGAAGTATTAGAAGGTCATTTACGCTCTATCTTAGGTTCGTTAACTGTAGAAGAAATTTACAAAAACCGTGAAAAGTTTTCACAAGAGGTACAGCGTGTAGCCTCTCAAGACTTAGCAAAAATGGGACTTTACATAGTTTCATTTACTATTAAAGATGTTCGTGATAAAAATGGTTACTTGGATTCCTTAGGTAAACCAAGAATTGCTCAAGTGAAGCGTGACGCAGACATTGCAACAGCAGAAGCAGATAAAGAAACACGTATTAAACGAGCAGAGGCTGACAAGGATGCAAAGCGCTCGGAGCTTGAAAGGGCAACAGAAATTGCGGAAGCAGAGAAAATCAATCAGCTTAAGGTTGCGGAATTCCGTCGTGAACAAGACGAGGCGAAGGCACGTGCGGACCAAGCATATCATCTCCAAGAAGCTAGGTCTCAACAAGAAGTAACTGAGCAAAAAATGCAGGTTCAAATTATCGAGCGTCAAAAGCAAATTGAGTTAGAAGAAAAAGAGATTGCTCGTCGTGAGAAGCAATACGATTCCGAAGTTAAAAAGAAAGCAGACGCGGATCGTTATGCAGTAGAGCAAGCGGCAGAAGCGGAAAAGAGAAAACAATTCGCAGAAGCAGATGCAAAGAAATACAATATTGAAGCGATGGCCAAAGCGGAAGCAGAAAAAATCCGTATTGATGGTATTGCTAAAGCGGAAGCAGAACGTGCACAAGGGGAAGCGGACGCTGAAATTATCCGTCTAAGAGGTCTTGCGGAAGCGGAAGCGAAAGAAAAGATTGCAGAAGCGTACGAGAAGTATGGTCAAGCGGCCATCCTAGATATGATCCTGCAAATGCTACCTACCTACGCGAAAGAAGTGGCTGCACCATTATCTAACATCGAGAAAATTACTGTTGTGGATACTGGTTCAAGTGGAGAAAATGGTGGAGCAAACAAGGTTACTGGTTATGCAACGAACTTAATGTCTACCCTTCAAGAGTCACTAAAAGCATCATCTGGAATTGATGTAAAAGATCTAATCGAAAACTTCGCAGGAAAAGGAAATGAAAAACTAAACGTTGAGCAACTAAAGAGTGAATTAAAAGAAGCTACTTCTGCTCCAACGACTCCGAAAGATGTTAATACAGAAAAATAGATTGTAAGATTATCAGATTAGGTCCCCTTCATTATTGAAGGGAGCCTTTTCTTTTTTTATCCAAAGGTTTACATACCTAACGGGGGTATATTATAATAAAATAAGTATTTTATTTGTAATAAAGATGTGTTCGCAAACAGTATTGCTTTTAGAAAAGCTTGGAGAAGCGGAAAGCGTCCGCCTGTAGTGTATCCAAGCTCTATTATTTACTTGAAAATAATATGCCCTTGTGCGACCAGTAATCGCAGGAGCAATCTTTTATACATCCTTATTAAACAACGAGGAGGGGTTCGAATGGCAGAAGTTAAGATGATTCCATTAGCTGTTAACGGGGGAATTGGTTTTGGAGCAAAATTAACACCAAAACAGTTAATAGCATTAGGTACGTACTTAGATGATGATACAGAGGTTGAACTAACAACCTTTCAGCAAATAATTATTCAAGTTCCAGAAAATAAGGTGGAAGTTGCAACAGAGGAACTAGAAAAAGTTGGCTTCAGTGTTTATAAGGTTGGTCCTTATGTAAAGAGTTTACGTACATGTGGTTTTTGCCAAGGAGCAGAAGAAGAGGGGATGCCCATTGCCATTGAATTGAATAAGAGAATTGCCGGGAAATCGGTTCCTTTTACTGTGCGTCCAGCATATACTGGCTGTCCGAATGCATGCGGTGAACCATTAATAAATGATATTGGGGTTATTAAGCGAAAAGACCATTTCGAGCTATACGTTGGCGGCCAAGCTGTAGGGACAAATGCCCGTACAGGGGTATTACTGAAGGATGGGTTAGAACCGGAAGAATTATATGAGTTAGTTGATAAGGTTCTGGAAGTATATCGGAATAACGGTAGAAAAAGGGAAAGAATTGCAAAATTTATTGATCGTTATGGTTTTGATGCATTGAAAAAAGACGTTGGGGTTAGCTAATTTGTGAGAATTTCTTGGAATTGTGTCAAAAATGTGAATGGGAAGTTTTTGAAGTAGCTAAATCTCTTTCAATCTTTGTTTATTTCGAAAATTGAACCTGGGATAATTTAACCCGGTTCAGCTGAACCGGGTTAAAAAAGCCCTAGTTAAAATCATGAGTATTATCGAGCTAGGATGAATAAAACAGAGGTGGCTTTTCCAGCCTCATATCCCACAATTCCATATTCCCACAAATTCATATGCCACAACTCCACATTCCATCCGTCTACCAGCATACCATCACCATTCCCACATTCTTCTTCCATCTTCACCTACAAGACCTGATTCAAGTTCCAAATCTCCGATGCATACTCCTGAATCGTACGATCACTGGAGAACTTTCCGGAATAGGCGATGTTAGTGACACTCATATTTAGCCAGGTAGCTTTATCCCTATAAGCTTGCTCCACCAATTCATGGGTTTCAATATAGGCGTCGAAATCCTTCAATACAAAATACGGATCATTATGGTATAGAATATTATAGTAGATATCTTTAAATTCTATATCTTGAGATCCAAAATCTCCATAATTCAATTGGTTTAAGATTCTCCGTACCCGGTCATCTGTATTATAGATATCTCTAGCTACATAGCCTCCATTATGATAATAATTCAATACTTCCTCAGCAGTTAATCCGAATATAAAGATATTCCTGTCACCAACAAGGTCGCGAATTTCAATATTTGCCCCGTCAAGTGTACCTACTGTAATGGCACCATTCATCATCATTTTCATATTTCCGGTTCCGGAGGCTTCCTTACTTGCAGTAGATATTTGTTCACTTATATCTGCTGCCGGAATAATTTTTTCAGCCAAGCTTACATTATAGTTTTCCAAGAAAACAACCTTTAGCTTATCTTGAATAGTCTTATCATGGTTCACAAGGGAAGCCACTTTATTTATAAGCTTAATAATTTCCTTCGCCAAATAATAACTAGGGGCAGCTTTCGCTCCAAAAATAAAGGTACGTGGAATGATATCCAAGTTAGGGTTATCCTTTAAGTCGTTGTACAATTGGATAACGTGAAAAATATTTAATAACTGGCGTTTATATTCATGAAGCCGTTTTATTTGCACGTCAAAAATGGACTGATCATCCACTAAAATACCTGTTCTTTCATGAATGAACGATGCCAACACTTGCTTATTTTCATTCTTCACCTGCTCAATCTTTTCTAAGAATGGTTGATCCTTTGAATATCGAAGGAGGCCAATAAGCTTATTTGGACTTTTCACCCACTGTGGGCCTATCACATCTGTTATTAGGGAAGACAGCTTTGGATTTACTTGTAATAGCCAACGGCGATGGGTAATTCCGTTTGTTTTATTATTAAATCGACTAGGAAACAAGGTATAGAAATCCTTCATTTCTTTTTTCTTAAGTATCTCTGTATGAAGTCTTGCTACTCCATTGACACTAAAGCTTCCAACGATAGCTAGCCTTGCCATATGAACTTGGTCGTAGGCAATGATAGCAAGCTGCGGAATCTTCTCTCGAAGTTCAGGATGATCAAACCAAATTCCCTTACAAAAGCGTTCATTAATTTCATCAATGATCATATAAATTCGAGGAAGGAGGTTTTGCATCATTTCTTTTGGCCAAGTTTCTAATGCTTCACTCAAAGTAGTGTGATTCGTATAGGCGATGACGTTTCTAGTTATTTCCCACGCTTCATCCCATCCGAAACGTTCATGGTCCATTAGCACTCTCATGAGCTCTGGAACGGCTAAGCTTGGATGAGTATCATTAATTTGAATCGTTACTTTATCCGGCAAGTGCTTCAAGGAACGAAGACTGGTCTTCTTGTAGCTTCTAATAATACATTGAATACTAGCGGATACAAGGAAGTATTGCTGCTTTAAACGTAGCTCTTTTCCTTCATGATTGGAATCGTCTGGATATAGGAATCCTGATATTTGATCAATGGAATGTTGATGATCTAGGTCATGATAATATCTTTTTGATCGGTTTGTTAAAAACTCCGGCTCCATGTCTGGGCGTTCGGCACTCCATAAACGGAGACTGTTTACTACCTCATTTTGGTAACCAACGATTGGAATATCATATGGGACAGCCATTACTTGATCCGTATCTTCATATTTAAATTCTAAGGAGCCATCATTTTTCTTAAACATATTCACTTTTCCACCAAAGCAAATTTTGACCGCTTCTTCTACTTTCCTTGTTTCCCAAGGATACGGATCTTTAAGCCAATAATCTGGTAGTTCAATTTGGTTCCCATGTATGATTCGCTGTTCAAATAAGCCATAACGATAGCGGATGCCGCAACCAAAACCTGGGTAACTTAATGAAGCCATGGAATCGAGGAAACAGGCAGCTAATCTTCCAAGTCCCCCATTTCCTAAACCGGCATCATGCTCCTGAGAGTATACCTTTTCAGGGTCAAAACCAAGTTCCGTTAAAGCATCTGTCGTTAAGTCTAATAAACCGCAATTTAACAGGTTACTTTCTAAAAGTCGTCCTACAAGAAACTCCATGGATAAATAATATACCCGTTTACTATTGGCCTCTTTGTATTTGTTTTGTGTTTGAAGCCATTGTGGATTTATTACATCCTTAACGATGGAAGCTATGACATAATATAAGTCTTGATCTGAGGCACTCTTTATATCTTTCCCACGCTCAGTTTCAAGTTTGTTTGTGATGATATCCACAAGTTCTTCCAAGCTTAGCTGTGACAAAAGCTCTTCACCCCTTAATAGGTTCTGTTATTAATTGTTCATAGATACGTGAATAGTCATGGGCTGAATCTTTCCAGCTAAACTGACTTTTATTAACATTCTTCAGAAGCTGTTGCCATTTAGTTGTATCGTTATAAATAAACAAAGAGTATCGCAGTACCGATAACAAATCATGGGCGTTATAATTTGTAAAACTGAAACCATTCCCTTCGCCTGTTATTTCATTAAAAGGGGTAACTGTATCCTTTAGACCACCTGTCTCACGAACGATAGGTACCGTCTTATACTGAAGAGCAATGAGTTGGGACAAGCCACAAGGTTCAAATTGAGACGGCATTAAAAAGAAGTCGGCAGCAGCATACAGTTGGCGGGCTAATCCTTCATCAAAGGAAAGCTTAGCTACCAGTTTCTCTGGATATCTATCTCCAGCAAAATAGAAAAATGATTCAAATTCTGGGTCTCCTGTACCTAGTACAACGAACTGTACGTCCTCTTGCATAAATTGATCTAATATAGGTTCAAGAAGGTGAATACCCTTTTGCTCCACAAGTCTTGTGATCATTACATATAACGGTTTATCACCATCAATAGGTAATCCAAGCTGTTCTTGAAGAATTATCTTATTTTCTTTCTTCTTCACACGAGAATGTCGATAATTGACAGCAATATAAGGGTCTTTCCTAGGATTAAAGTCATCTGTATCAATACCATTTATAACACCTACAACATCCTCAGAACGTTGATGTATGATTGGATCAAGTCCTTCTCCGAAGTAAGGGTATTTTATTTCCTCGGCATAGCTTGGACTTACCGTAGTGATTTTATCGCTGTGAAAAAGACCAGCTTTCATACAATTTATAACACCATTCCATTCCAAACCTCCTAAATGTTCATTTGGAAGATTAAAAAATTCTTCGTACATATCTAGAGGCATCTTTCCTTGATACTTAATATTATGGATAGTAAATACGGTTTTCATATCTTCTACAGGCTGCATTATCTTTGCAAGGGCAACTGCAATACCTGCTTGCCAATCGTGACCATGAAGGATCTCTGGAGTAAAATCTAGATGGGGAATGGCCTCCATAACAGCTCTGCAGAAAAAGATGAAACGCTCTCCATCATCGTAGTAACCGTAAACACCCTTCCTCGTAAAATAATAATCGTTGGAGATAAAATAATAGATAATGTCATTATGCTCTAAGCTGTACAAACTAGCTTCTTGGTTCCGCCAGCCTAAAGGGACATGAAAGGAAACCTGAAAGGTCATTTGTTCTCTCCACTTTGCAGGAATTTCATCATACATTGGAAGGATGACACGAACATCCATCTTCTCATGCTTCTTTAGTGCTTGGGGAAGAGATCCAACTACATCTCCGAGTCCTCCAGTTTTAATAAATGGTGTGCATTCTGATGCCACAAATAAAACGTTTTTCATAATAGAATCTCCTCTCCTTTCAATTTTGTTTAATTTAAAGGCTATCATGAAAATACGAATCTGGATGTCATTCGCTACGGTCCACTCCCTTTCCGCGGGGGATCTGTCGAGCCTCTTCGAGCTTCGCTCTGAGGTGTCTCGACTAGACCCTTCTCCCGCAGGAGTCTCGTGGCCCTCCGCTCATTCCAAGCAGACTAAAATTTTCATTGTCCATGGTGGAAATTATATTTCCACATGGTGGGCTCTGTTAAAGGCAGTGTTAATATTGAATAGCGTTGATTTAAGCGGAAGGTGAGCACTCTTTACCTGCGACGAGCAAACGAAGTGTCGCAGGAGCATCCTGAAGCGAAAATCAACATCAAAGTTTAACATATTTCGTAAAATTTAACAGAGTTTATAATTTAATTATTATACTTGTAAGCTTTACCGCCTCGTGTCCATTGTAATTTATTTACCAGTTTACTCTAGTAAGAGGCGGTTGTTACTATTCAAATTACATTACTTGTCTTTTGGCTACGACAAATGGTTTATCCTTTGAACCTATAAATGTTTGGCCCTTTGTAACATGAACGTCCTTATCCAAGATGACATTTTCCAAGTAAACCCCGGGCTCGATCGTACAACGCTGCATGATGACGGAGTTTTTTATTTTTGCCCCTTCCTTTACTTGGACACCCCGAAATAAAACACTATTTTCCACATCGCCATCTACCACACAGCCGTTGGCAATTAAGGAACCGTGGACTCCTGCTTGATCTCGGTACTTGGTAGGAGGCTCACTGCTAACTTTGGTTCGAATAAAGGGCTGTTTTAAGAATAAGCTCTTATAATTTTGCTCGCATAACAAGCCCATATTATGGCGATAAAAGCTTTCGATAGAATTCACAAAGGCTGAGTACCCTTTATGTTCAAAAACTTGAATCTTAAGGTTAGCTAGATTTTCTTTAATTCCATGATAGAAAAAGTGATCTTTGTGATGGGCTATACATTGATCTACTGTATCCATAAGCAGTTCTTTATTAATAATATATACCCCTGTAAAAATCAGAGGGTTGCACTTTTCATTGGTAATGGCAGTTACCCAGTTTTGGTCATCTGTTTCAAGTCTTAAGCAGGCGTCGTGTTCTTTATTAAAGGAGTCTGGCTCCACTTGAGTTGCAATAAAAGTAATATCTGCTTCGTTGTCTAGATGGTGCTGGAACGCTGCTTGATAGTCACAGTTGGAAACAAACTGACTTCCGCTTACTAATACATGAGTGGAATGCCCTCGATGGAAGTAATCTCGATTATTATGAAAATATCGTAAATCTCCTCTAGAAATATCCGTTGGGTCATTCCAATCTGGAGGGAGGATAAATAATCCCCCGTGTCTTCGATCTAAATCCCAGTCAGCCCCTGTACCTAAGTGGTCCATTAGGGATCTGTATTTATTTCGGGTAAAAATAGCAATTTCATGTATGTTCGATTTCACCATGTTAGATAAGGTAAAGTCGATTAAACGATATCTTCCCCCAAAAGGGACAGCTGCACCGCAGCGAAAATACGTTAATTCATTTAAAAAATCGTGTTCATATTCTAGGTTAATAAGTCCCATCATTGAATTCATAAAGACGCCCCTTTTTACATTTAAGAAAGTATTAAAATACTCGAATTTGAAAACTGTCCAGCTTCAGCTTTTCTTATTAAATTTGAATAGATAAAATCTCCTTTAGACTTTCTGCATCAACTACGAGTGGTTCCTCATCTTGGTTTGACCGGAGATACGTATTAGGTGGAATGATTGTATTTTTCGTTACAATAACCCTTTCTAATACAGAATTCTCTCCCACTTCCACTCCTGGGTGTAAGATAGATTGATAGACGGTGCTTCCCTCGTTCACAATTACATTTTCAAAAAGGATAGAATGATCGATCGTCCCCTTTACCCAGCAGCCCGAATTTATAAGAGAGCTTTTTAATGTTGCTGTACGATCGATAAATTGTGGCGGGTTATTGGAATCATAGGTGTATGTCCGCCAATTTTTATTGTTTAAGGAGAAAGAAGAGTCTTCATCAAGAAGGTCCATATTGGCCTCCCAATAGCTTTGAATGGTTCCAACATCCTTCCAATAGCCTTCGAAACGATAGCCATACATTCTCTTTCCATCTTGTAGCATGGAAGGGATAATATCTTTCCCGAAATCATGACTAGAATGGATTTGCTCTGCGTCATGTAATAAATATGCTTTTAATGCTGCCCAAGTAAAAACATAGATTCCCATGGATGCTAAGTTACTCTTAGGATTGCTTGGTTTTTCTTCAAATTCGTATATCCTCAAGTCTTCCGTTGTATTGAGAATTCCAAATCTAGATGCTTCATCCCAAGGAACTTCCATAACAGATATAGTGGCATCGGCACCAGTTAGTTTGTGCTGCTTAATTAAATGTTTATAGTTCATATGATATATGTGATCACCGGATATAATAAGTACATATTCTGGGCTATATTGTTCTATAAAGTGAATATTTTGAAAAATAGCGTCCGCAGTACCTGAATACCAGCTGCCCCCTTGTTTTGCTGTATATGGGGAAAGGATCGAAACTCCATCCTTTTGCCTGTCAAGGTCCCATGGCTTCCCTATACCAATGTGTTGATTTAGCTCTAGTGGGGCATATTGTGTTAGTACTCCCACTGTATAAATACCTGAATTGGTGCAGTTACTTAAAGTAAAGTCTATTATCCTATACTTACCACCAAAGTGGACTGCTGGTTTTGCTAAATTTCCTGTAAGTTTTCCTAATCTTTTT
This sequence comes from Evansella vedderi, assembly GCF_030813435.1. Lineage (GTDB taxonomy): Bacteria > Bacillota > Bacilli > Bacillales > Salisediminibacteriaceae > Evansella > Evansella vedderi. The sequence goes on from NZ_JAUSUG010000013.1 coordinate 128,511, forward strand.
CCTTCTCCGCCTGCTAAGAGCATTCCGACACATTCTTTTTTCATGTATCCCCCTCCTCGATATTTGGTGACTTGTCAGCACATTTATAAATGGAAATGGCTAACGGAGGCACTTTAATATTTATATGTTGGGCTAATCCATGCCATTCCTTAGGAAAACTAAAGTGTTCCTTTTCATTCAGCTGGTTAGACCCTCCAAAACTAATTTCATCAGAATTAAAGATTTCCTCGTATTTACCTGGTCGTGGAACTCCAACCTTGTAATCGTAATAAACATTAGGTGTAAAGTTACAAACAATAATTAATTCCTCATCAGGGTTTGTTCCCCGTCTGCGAAAGGCAATGATACTTTGATCAATATTGTGAGGATCAATCCATTCAAATCCTTCAGGACTATGATCTAATTCATACAAAGCTTTATGCTCTAGATAAAACCGATTTAGTTGTTTAACATAGTTAAATAATGAGCGATGTAAAGGATAATCGAGTAAATGCCAATCTAATTGTTCTTTATCTTTCCATTCTGCATAATGCCCCAACTCTCCACCCATAAATAATAGTTTTTTCCCAGGGTGAGCCATCATGTAACCGTAGAGCAGTCGAAGGTTAGCAAACTGCTGCCATTGGTCTCCAGGCATTTTATCTAATAAAGATTTCTTTCCGTGAACTACTTCGTCATGGGAAAGGGGCAACAGAAAGTTCTCGGAATACGTATACATAAAGGAAAAAGTAATGAGATTATGATGCCATTTTCGATGGACAGGATCTAGCTTCATATATTTCAGCATGTCATTCATCCAGCCCATATTCCATTTGAAATTAAAGCCTAAACCATTCATGTAGGTAGGTGCAGTTACTAGGGGCAGGTCTGAACTGTCTTCTGCCATCATTAGTATATTAGGTTCATAATGAAAAACTGCTTCGTTTAATTTCCTGATAAAGGCATATGCTTCTAAATTTTCTTCTCCTCCAAAGGAGTTATAAATTTTCTCTTCATTATCATGCTTATCGAAATTTAGATATAGCATACTAGCAACGGCATCCACACGAATACCGTCAATGTGAAATTCCTTCAACCAAAAGAGTGCATTAGAGATTAGAAAGCTTTGCACTTCTGGGCGGCCAAAATCGAATGTTAGTGTTCCCCAAGATTTTTTTTCAGCCTTTCGAGAATCCGCATATTCGTAAAGGGGCGAGCCATCAAATAACCGCAGTCCATGGTCATCCTTACAAAAATGACCAGGTACCCAATCCATTATGACGCCTATATTATGTTGATGGCATTGATCTACAAAATACTTGAAATCTTCCGGAGATCCATATCGACTTGTTACGGAGTAATAGCCAGTAATTTGATAGCCCCAAGACAAATCAAATGGATGTTCAGCCAAAGGGAGGAGTTCGATATGTGTATATCCTAAGGATTTAACGTAAGGGACAAGCTCCTTAGCCATTTCTCTGTAAGTAAAGTACTCTCCATCTTCTTTTGTTTTCCAAGATCCTAAGTGGACTTCATATATCAGGATAGGGGATTTATATACATTTATCTGGCTTTTTTTCCTTTGCCATTTTTTATCCTTCCATTCATATCCTTTATTACTTGGAGTTAAAGAGGCAGTTGCTGGTCTTAACTCTGATTGAAAGGCGTAAGGATCAGCTTTAAGGATACAATTTCCTTGCTGTGTTTCAATTTCATATTTGTAAGGTTCATTTGCAGGGATATCTGTAAAAAAACCTAACCAAAGTCCTTCATTATTAATTTTTTCTAGTGGATAATTTGTTCCATCCCAATTATTGAAATTCCCTGCGATACTAACGGACTTAGCATTTGGTGCCCAAACTCCAAAGCGGTATCCAGTTTCATTATCGAAGGTAATTTGGTGACACCCTAATAGCTTATAACTATAGTAATTTGTTCCTTGGTGGAACAAAAAAATATCTTGTTCAGAAATACTGTAGGGCATTGTACAATCTCCTCTCCTTCGAAAAAAAGCATATAAATGAGTAAATATACCATTGGTAGTATAATTTAAGATTTATTAAAATAAGCGATTATAACAAGTGAAGATCGGGTATAAATATACTTTAGAAGTATTTTCCTTTATGATTATGACTTGTAATTTGCGAAAAATCAAAATCTTTTTTATTACAAAATTTTACGAAGCAGTTGTTATTTTGACGGTTTCTGTCGAGCACATTATTTAAACATAACATTGCATGTATATTCACATTTTACTAGTTTTTTGTAACAGATTAATGGATTTACATTGTTGTATAGGGGTTACTGTAAGAAAAATTTTTCAAATTACAGGAGAGAGAGGCCCTAATCAAAATTTATATAAAAGAAGGAGTGCTCACGTGAAAACGCATGCAGCTTGGTTAGATGATGTTCATTTAATTAAAGTTAATTTTGAGGGTCTGTTACCGTCTGCGATCGATACAAATGACATAAAATTTAAAAATAATTCAGGGGAAATAGCAATACATGGTCAATTAGGGGAGGAGAGTGATGATGGCACCCTAAGTATTGTTATTGATAAGGATCTTCCATTAGGTGAAGAAATAGAACTAATGTTGGGGAGTATTACCATACCTGTTTATCCTAGAGGTGTTGTAAGAACACAATGGTTTGAAGAGCATTACACAGCTAAAGATGCAGCCTTAGGTATTCATTACGAACCAACTGGTACATTATTTACTATATGGGCACCAACGGCAACAAAGGTAATGTTATTTTTAAATAACAATAAATTTTCACTAAATAGACAAAAATACGGGATTTGGAATATGTTTCTTGAAGGGGATTGGCATGGTGCTAAGTATGAGTATGAAATCACTGTTAATGGAAGAGTGAACCGAGTAATTGACCCTTACACTAAGGCACTTCTTCCTAATAGTGAAAAAGGGGTTATTATTAATCCATCATCCACTAATCCACCTGGTTGGGAGCAACACCGGAGGCCGACTGTAAATAATCTTCAAGATTCCATCATTTATGAATTGCATGTAAGGGATGCAACTGTCTCCGAGTCAAGTGGAATCGTTCACAAAGGGAAGTTCATTGGGCTAGCGGAGAAGGGAACAGTAACTTCTAGTGGATACTCTACTGGGTTGTCTTATATGAAGGAGTTAGGGGTCACCCATGTGCAGCTATTGCCCATCAATGATTTTGCAAGGGTGGACGAATTAAATCCTGAGAACCATTATAATTGGGGGTACGACCCTTTATTTTATCAAGTTCCAGAAGGGAGTTATTCAACGAACCCTGAAGACCGTTTGTCGAGAATGATGGAATGTAAACAAATGATTCAAGCATTACATGAGCAAGATATATCTGTCATCTTAGATGTAGTGTTTAACCACGTATTTATTATAGAAGAGTCCGCCTTTGAAAAAATAGTACCAGGTTACTATTTCCGATATTACGAAGATGGTACCTTGAGTAATGGTACTGGAGTTGGTAATGATGTAGCAACGGAAAGGATCATGGTACGAAAGTTTATTTTGGATACGGTAGATTATTGGTTAAAAGAATATAAAGTCGACGGTTTTCGGTTTGATTTAATGGGTGTAATGGATGTAAAAACCATGAAGAAAATTAATGAGCGCTGTTTGAAAGAGGAAGTTCCAATAATGTTACTTGGAGAAGGGTGGGATCTTCCAACGGCTTTACATCACGAACAAAAGGCAACATCATTTCAGTCTCATCAACTAAAGGGAATCCGTTTTTTTAATGATTATTTTCGAGATTCTATAAAAGGGAATAATTTTGATGTGTACGACCAAGGGTTTGTTAATGGAAAAGGTCGATTTATTGAAAGACTTCCACAACTTGTAACAGGGTCAGCTTTAGAGGAATATGGGCATGTAGTAGTTTCTGATGTAACACAAACGGTTAATTACGTAGAATGTCACGATAACCATACTTTATGGGACAGACTTATTAAATCCAATGAAACGGAAGGGGAGGAGGATAGGAAGAAAATGCACCAGCTTGCAACGGGTATTACCATATTAAGTCAAGGTGTTCCATTTCTTCATGCAGGTCAAGAGTGGTTTCGAACAAAACATGGGGATGAAAACAGCTATATTTCTGGTGATTATATTAATCAACTAGATTGGAAACAGAGAGAGCAAGAAAATAAAAGTATTCAATTTGTAAAAAAGCTTATTGCCTTAAGAAAAAAATATGATGTCTTTCGACTTGTATCCAAAGATGAAATTCGAAGAAGGCTTCATATTTTAGTAACACCAGCTCCTATTTTTGGATGGACACTGTTTGGAGATCGGGAAGACTTTGCTATTTATGTAAATCCAACAAAACGCCGTTTCCAATTACAATTACCTTCTACCGGAAAATGGTCGATTATAGTGAGTAATGCTAGAGAAGGGGATACAGAAATAAGTGGAGAATGGATGTTCATTAACCCCTATGAATTTACTGTGCTTAAAAAGTCTAGAAATTAAAGGTTTTATCAAAACAAGAAGGGGCTTAAAAGGTTAGAACATACCTTTTGAGCCCTTTTAAGTGATTTTAAATATCTAAAAGCTTCCTTATTATATAGTATTATATAGCGTAATGAAAGCGTTTAAAATCTACTGTATAACAGATAGACTAATTTTATCTGTTGCTACTACCCATGGCTACTAGTAGGGGTTTACAAATGTTTGTTTTTGTTCGATAATGAATGTACACAAACCAACTTCTCGGAGGAAACATACATGCTATCTGTTGAACGCTATGAAGCGATATTAGAAGAGTTAGACAAAATGAAAATTGTTAAGGTTTCAGAGTTAAGTAAATATTTAGGGGTAACTGAAAAAACGATTCGAGTAGATCTAGAAACCCTAGAAAAGAGGGGGCTGCTCTCGAGAATACATGGTGGTGCTGTACTTCCTGAACAAGGGTCAAGAATTTTTCCCATCGATGAAAGACAATCTATGAGGGGGGAAGAAAAGCTTCAAATTGCTAGAGAGGCATTTAAGCTTATTGAACCTGGTGAAACCATTCTTTTGGATGGGGGAAGTACAATTAGAGCTTTGGCAAGTTTTCTTGGAGAATTCCCCGTTACAGTAATCACGAATGATTTAAAGATTGCATCAGAGCTTTTAAATAAGGAGAAGGTTCAACTAATGGTTTTAGGGGGGAGCAGAATAGGAACTTCTTCTTCCCTGTACGGAGCTGAAGCAAGTGAGATGTTGAAGAGAATAAGGGTAAATCGCTTGTTTTTTGGAACAACAGGTGTGTCTTTAGAACATGGACTTACTGTCCTCAACAGCATTCATGCAGATTGGAAGCGACAAATTATTAACTGTGCAGACCATGTAAGCTTATTAGCAGATTCCAGTAAATTTGAAAAAGTAGCATTAATACAATTTGCCACGATACATGAAGTGGACGAGATTATTACTGACAAAAATATTCCGGAAGATATAAAAGTTAAGTTAGAGGAGCTTGATAAATCAATTATTCTTTCCCAATGACGAGCTTGAATAAAAGAAATTATTGTAAGAACTTTATTAGAATGATATAATCGAACCATATAGAACAGAAACGAACATAAAATAAACTTTATAGTACAAATTAGGAGGTCTTTAAATGCAACCCTTCTCGTTAAAAGGAAAAGTTGCCCTTGTAACAGGGGCAAGCCGTGGATTAGGCCAGGGAATGACAGTTGGTTTAGCGGAGGCTGGTGCTGATGTAATAGGTGTTGGAATTAGTGACATGTCCGAGACAAGAACAAAGGTGGAAGCTTTAGGACAGAAGTTTTATGAAATTAAAGGAGATTTATCAGAAGAGGGTGCCGTGAACAAGGTTGTGGCAGCAGCATTAGAACAGGCTGGAAAAATAGATGTTTTAGTAAATAATGCTGGAATTATTCGTAGAAGTGAAGCGGAGAATTTTTCTGATGAGGATTGGAACGATGTTGTTCAAGTAAATTTAAATTCTGTTTTTCGATTAAGTAGAGAAGTGGGGAAACATATGTTGGAAAATGGATCAGGGAGAATCATTAACATTGCCTCCATGTTGTCCTTCCAAGGGGGATTGAGAGTTCCCGCTTATACTGCTACAAAACATGCTGTAGCTGGACTTACAAAATCACTAGCTAATGAATGGGCAAGTAAAGGGATTAATGTAAACGCTATAGCACCTGGTTATATGGTAACAGATAACACTGCACCTTTACGTGCAAACAAAGAAAGAAACGAATTTATTACATCTCGTATTCCTAAAGGGGAATGGGGAACTCCGGATGACCTTAAAGGTCCAGTAGTTTTCTTAGCATCAGATGCATCCAATTATGTCACTGGACACGTTCTATGTGTCGATGGCGGATGGATGAGTTCATGATAAATTAAAGAGATTTAGCATAAGAATTGTAAATTTAAAAAAAGGCCATTTTCGGATAGATTGTTGCTTTTTATAAGTCGAAGGAGTGAAAGGCGGAAAGCGTCCGCCTGTAACGGATTCGACCGGTTATCTTATTTTACTAAAAAGCAATAATCTTTTAGAAACAGCCAAAGAATATAAGGAGTGAAGGTAAATGGAAAACAGATATGCAGTAGGTCCAGAGCAAACAAAACAATTTACAACAGAACAATTAAGAAATGAATTTTTAATGGAATCATTGTTTGTTTCAGGGGAAATTAATATGGTTTATTCCCATTATGATCGCGTTGTGGTAGGGGGAGCTATTCCAACTGGCAGTACTTTAAAGTTAGATGCTGGTGACTTCCTGCGAACAGATTATTTCTTAGAAAGAAGAGAGATTGGTATAGTTAATATTGGACCTAAGGGAACAGTAAATGTTGACGGAGAAGTTTATGAACTAAATAAACGAGATTGCCTATACATTGGCTTAGGTAAAAAAGAGGTGACCTTCGAAAGCGAAGACACATCTAACCCTGCTAGATTCTATTTTGTATCCGCTTTAGCCCATAAGGAATATCCAACAAGGGTATTACCAATTGCTGAAGCAGAACCTACAAAGTTAGGATCAGATGCTGAATCTAATAATCGAACAATCTACAAATATATTCACTCAGAAGGAATTCAAAGCTGCCAATTAATGATGGGAATGACTCTTTTAGAGCCAAATAATATGTGGAATACGATGCCAGCTCACATTCATGATCGACGCATGGAAGTATACTTATACTTTGATATGGAAGAGGAGTCAAGGGTTTTCCACTTCATGGGCCAACCTCACGAAACGCGTCATTTAGTAGTGAAAAATGAGCAAGCTATTCTTTCTCCTCCTTGGTCTATACACTCTGGTGTAGGGACAAATAACTATACCTTTATTTGGGCAATGGCTGGAGAAAACTATACATTTAAAGATATGGATTTTGTGAAAATGGAAGATTTAAAATAATGTTACTGAAAGGTGTGTTAAAGGTTCATTTTAACTTTAACATACCTTTCTTTCGTTCGATTTTCTATGAAGAGGTTGTTCAAAACTCCCATGTCTTTATAAACCCCACTATAAATAAAACTTTTTTGGCTGTGCTAAATTGAAAGTTGATTGAAGCGCAAGGCACGAGACTCCTGCGGGAAAAGCAACGGCTGAAGACACCGCAGGGCGGGTTTCCCGAGGAGGCTGAAGCGTTGCCCGCGGAAAGCGAGTGCCTGTAGCGTAAATCAACTTAAAACATTGTTTTCGTATAAAATGGTAGGGTTTTGGAGCTTTTTGAACTCATTCTGTAAAAAGTATTATTTATATAATGAATGTTTAAATGCTTCAGTTGTAGTGAAAAAATTGGAGAAAGGAATACAAATGAATTTGCATTCAGATTCTAAAAACTTATTAAGCTATCGTACAGTTTTCTGGTTTTTTCTTCCATTAGGTTTTTCGGCTAGCCTAGTGACTTTTTCTCACCTAATTATTAATAGTACACTAGCAAGGGCACCAGATCCTGCCTTTGTTATTGCAAGCTATTCCATTGCCATGAGTTTATTTACTATTTTTGAAAAGGCAGCTTTCGTTATACGGCCAACCTCTGCAAAGCTTATACGTGATAAAGCCTCCTACCGGGCTGTATCGAAAGTTTCCATTTACGTTCTGCTCATCATTTTATTCTTATCTTTAATTATTGCATATTCCTTTATAGGTAAATGGATTTTAATGTACATTTTTGGGGTCAACAGCGAGTTACTTACTTCTACGTTAGATGCCTATAGAATTCTTTTATTTGTAACCATTTTTTCTGGTATCAGGTGTCTCTTTCAAGGCATAATCATAAATAATCTCAGGACGAAGTGGATGACCATTAGTATGGTCTTTAGATTATTAGTAATGGCTGTCCTAGCTTATATTCTAGTCACTCAAGACTTGGTGCATCACGGCTATATAGGTTCCATTATTTTTTTAGTTGGGATGGCTATTGAAGCATTGGTTAGTACATTGGAAGGTTTACATCTCATTAAACAGCTTCCAGAAAAGAAAGAGGACCATACTATTCAAAAGAGTTCCCATGTATTAAGTTTTTATCGTCCATTATTATTAGCCTCTTTTATAGCGGTATTAATCCAACCTTCCATTAACGTGACATTAGGCTGGAGTGAAAAAGGAGAAGTGGCGGTTGCCTCTTATGCTGTTGCTTGGGCAGTAACTCAGTTGTTTCTTAGCTTTACTTCTTATATGCATCAAATAGTAATGAACTTTTACCGAAAAGATTCAACCGTTGTTATTCGTTTTGCTATCTACGCCAATATGATTCCTTCACTTTTTTTGTGCCTTATTGTTTTTACTCCTTTAGGAACCGTTTTGTTACAGAACATAATGGGGCTGTCAGGTGAACTACTGCAGGAAAGCTTATCAGCTTTAACGTTTTTCTTACTATTTGCGCTTATTTTTCCATGGGTAGACTTTCTACATGGCATGGTCATGAATAGAGCTGAAACTCGAATTATGGCATTTTCCCAAACAGGTAATGTGATCGTAACTCTAGGGATGCTGGTGATGATGTTTTATTATTTTTCTCCTTTAGGAGGGGCTATTGGTTCCATTGCAATTAGTATTGGTTTATTAGCCGAGTTAATAATTCTTACCATTATACTAAAATACAAACCAGAGAAATCTTCTTCTAAAGCTAACACTAGAAGAAGAAAAGTGGAAGGTTAGAATAAAGAAGTAATCTTACCTTACTTAAGTGATAGAATTTTCTGCTATTGAAATGAACCCCGTTCTAACATACAATTAAAATAACAACGTTATTAGAATGATTGATTAATAGCAGTGTAGTTCATTTGCCCGTTAATACATGGCTTAATAACGATATAAGGGGGAATATGAAGATGGATTTAGGAAAAATAGCAAGTCCCTTTTTTCTTGCGTGTGATTGGATAATGAAGCTAGCGTACGTCAACATATTATGGTTTGGTTTTACACTTTTAGGGGGAGTTATTTTTGGTATGGCCCCTGCTACAGCTTCCGTATTTACTGTAGTTCGGAAATGGATAGAGGGTGACAGGGATATTGCTATAACTAAATTGTTCTGGAATACTTTCCGAAAGGAATTTATAAAGGTTAATCTTCTGGCCTTTACCTTATTAGTTATTGGAGCTATTTTATTATTTGACATTTACTTTTTCCAAAACATGGAGGGTGTCCTATCTCAAATTTTGCATATCGTGTTCATAGTAGCTTTTGTGAACTTTGTCATTGTATTACTTTATATATTCCCAGTCTATGTTCACTACGAGTTAAGGGTTTTTCAATACTTAAAATATGCTTGTATTTTAGCCCTTTCCAACCCTTTTCAATCGTTATTGATGGCGTCCCTTGCAGGCTTTAGTATGTTCATAGTTATTTGGAATTCTGCTTTGTTTTTATTTTTCAGTGTTGCGCCAATTAGTATGATTTTAATGTTGATCACCTATAGGATTTTTGACAAAATACAAAATAAACATGGGGAAAAAACAGAAGAAAGTACAGCCACAGCACGGGCTACTATGTAGTTGGTGCAACAATCATTTTTGAGAGTTTTTAACAGAGGTATAACTAATAAGGGCCGCAAATGATTGTATTACATCTATTGCGGTTCTTCTATGTTGTTTATGGAGTTGGCCATTTAAAGCTACGAATAAAGAATACTTTAAAACCCCATATTATTAGAGGATTTCTTGTATAATTATAGTATTTCGAATGTTAAAAGAAAAATAAATTATGAAAAAATTTAAAATTGTCATTGAAAACGCTTACCCTCCATGATAATATAAATTTACAACGTTGTTACTCAGATTTCCATAATAATTACAACGTTGTTATGGATGAGGAATAATTAATAATTTTCTGTTATGTTTTTTTGAATATAGTAAAATGAAAGGGGGCACGGTACATAATAGATTACTAATATTTTAGTTATGGTTGTCATGTTGTAGTCTAATAGGGTAATTTATTTAAAAATGTTAAGGGGGAAATTGCATGTTTGGAAAGTTCAAAATCTTCTCATTAGTACTGGTTATTATGATGGCGCTTACAGTGTTTGCCGCTTGTTCAAGTGACGAGCCAACGGATGCTACTGAAGGAAGTGATTCGAATGGTTCAAGTGACTCAAACGGTTCCAATGAAGAAGCAACATCTGATGAAGAGGAAGACATTGTACTCCGCTTTATGTGGTGGGGAAACCAAGACCGTCATGACAGAACTTTACAAGTAATCGAAATGTATGAGGCAGAAAATCCACATGTAACAATTGACTATGAGTTTTTAGGATTTGATGATTTCTCTGAAAGATTAGCAACACAAGCTGCCGGTGGAAATGCACCAGATATTTTCCAGATGGTTGACCGCTGGTTGCCACAGTATACTCAAAGTGGCCTTTTAGCAGATTTACAACCTTACATTGACTCTGGGGCAATCAATACAGATAATATTGATCAATCAGCGTTAGACCCTGGATACATTGGTGATCAATTAGTAGGTCTAAACTCTGGAAGTAATGCTTTCGCCCTTGCTTTTAACCCAGATATGTTTGATGAGGCTGGTGTAGAGTATCCACAACCTGGTGATACTTGGGCTGATTATGTAGAAAAAGGGCGTGCTGTTCAGGAAGCTTTAGGATTAGACTATGCAGTACGAAACGACGTTCAGCATGACAGAGGCTTTGGTATTTGGTTAAGACAGCATGGATACTGGTTATATAATGAAGAAGGAACAGGTCTTGGTTGGGATGATGATCAATTATTCTTAGATTACATCAACTTCTGGTTAGATTTAGAAGCGGAAGGTCTTGCTCCTCCTGCTGACGTGTTAGAAGCTACTGGTTCCATCGAAAACTATTTGTTAGTTACAGGCGATGTTCCAATGCAAATAATTCATAGTAACCAAATTGTTGCTACATCTGCAGCAGCAAACCGTAATTTTGAATTAACTACTTTACCGTTTGGTGAAAGTGGAGAGTCTGGTCAATATGTAAGAGCATCCTTATTCTTCTCCATGAATGCGAATACAGAGCATCCTGATGAAGTTGTGAAGTTTATGGATTTCTTAACTAACAGTATTGAAGCACATGAAGTATTCCAAGGGGATCGCGGTGTACCAATTTCTTCTGAAATTCGTGAGCATTTATATGCTAGTGCTGAAAGAACAGTCCAACAACAGTTTGAGTATATTGACTTGATTTCTGAACATGCGGGTGCAGCACCACCACCACCACCTCCGACAGGTCAGGAAATGGATAGATTCTTTGAGAATGTTGTTTATGAAGTGTTATATGGACTTAAAACTCCAGAAGAAGCACTTGAAGAGTATAAAAGAGGTGTTCAAGATATTATCGATAGATAGAGAAATTGTGGGAAAAGTTTAATGAGTAAAAGCCATCAATTGATGGCTTTTACTTCCTCAGAAGGAGGTTTACAATGAAAAGCGAGCTAGGGAATCCACAGTCACTACAAAACACATTTAATAAAAATGCCAAAAAGAGGGATTTAAAACAAAATTTAGTTGCTTTATCTTTTCTTTCCCCTTGGCTTATAGGATTTATAGGTTTCGTTATTGGTCCGATGATCTACTCATTCTATTTATCTTTCACTAATTATAATATGTTAACTGCACCACAGTGGGTTGGATTAGATAATTATATTCGTATTTTTACGAATGACCAATTATTTATACAATCAATGAAAGTAACACTTATTTTCGTCCTTATTTCTGTTCCTCTAAAATTAATATTTGCCCTTTTTGTAGCGATGTTAATGAATATGGGACATCGTGGATCAGGAATTTATACGCTAATCTACTACGTTCCATCCATTATTGGAGGAAGTGTTGCTATCGCTGTTATTTGGAGACAGATTTTTGGAAGGGATGGAGCATTAAACCACGTATTAGCTTGGTTTGGTATAGAGGGATATAACTGGTTTTCTCATCCGGATTACGCGTTATGGGTATTAATTATTTTAGTAGTTTGGCAATTTGGTTCACCAATGGTTATATTCTTAGCAGGTTTAAGACAAATTCCTGGAGAACTTTATGAGGCTGCATCTGTTGACGGTGCAGGTAGAGTTAGGAAGTTTTTTAATATTACTTTACCTTTATTGACTCCAGTTATTTTCTTTAACCTTATTTTTCAAATGATAAACGGGTTCATGACCTTTACCCAAGCGTTCTTAATCACAGAGGGGGGTCCTGTTAACCGAACTTTATTCTATGCTTTATATTTATACCGTGAAGCATTTACGAATTTCCGAATGGGGTATGCTTCAGCACTTGCTTGGGTGTTACTTGTTGTTATTGCAATAGTAACGTTCATCATCTTTAAATCCTCGAAAAAATGGGTTTACTATGAGTCGGAAGGAGGCAAAAGCTAATGGAAACAAAAAAATCAAAAACATCGTCTATTCTCTATCATTCGTTTATTATAGGATTCGGTTTCCTGATGCTTTACCCGATATTATGGATGGCAGCAAGTTCACTTAAACCAGAGCATGAAATCTTTTTAAATGCTGCATCATTACTGCCTTCCGATTTTAGATGGGAAAACTACGCTCAAGGTTGGCAAGGGTTTGGTAGATATGGTTTCGACTTGTTCTTTAAAAACTCTATGATCGTTACAACTTTATCAGTTGTTGGGGCTTTATTTTCTTCCAGTCTTGTAGCCTTTGCTTTTGCAAGACTAAAGTTTAAATTTCAAGGAATATTATTTGCTTGTTTATTGGCGACAGTAATGCTTCCAATGCAAGTAACATTAATTCCTCAATATATCCTATTCCATAATTTAGGATGGGTAAATACATTTTTACCACTTGTTGTACCAGCATTTATTGGTGGATCACCATTTTTCATTTTCTTAATGGTTCAATTTATTCGAGGGATACCAAGGGAGTTAGACGAAGCAGCCATTATTGATGGTTGTTCATGGTACGGTGTATTCTGGTATGTCATTTTACCTTTATGTAAACCTGCCCTAGTTACCGTAATGATTTTCCAATTTATGTGGACTTGGGATGACTTCTTATCACCATTAATTTATTTACAGAATACAAATCTCTACACCGTTGCATTAGGGTTACGTGCTTTCTCAGACCCAGATAACTTGACAGCGTGGGGACCACTAATTGCCATGTCTACCTTATCCTTGATACCGCAATTTATCTTGTTCTTATTCTGTCAGAAATATTTAGTTAAGGGAATTGCTACTACAGGTATTAAATAGACATTAGATATATAGAAGAAAAGGGTGATGGAAGTCATGAGAAAATATGCAATTTGTGGTGTTAGCAAAAGAGCATTAAATATGTTTATAGAGCCTATACTTAATACTTTTTCGTCCACAGCCAAAGTTGTAGGTTTGTTGGATTCGGATTCAAAACGCTTTGAGGTATGTAAAAATACATACCCTTCCCTTTTATCAATTCCAGAGTATCTTCCAGATGATTTTGATCAAATGGTAGCAGAGAATCAACCAGATGCAGTTATTGTTGCTAGTAGAGATGACACACATGTAACTTATATCTTAAAAGCTTTGGAAAAGGGCTTAGATGTCATTGTTGAAAAACCAATGGCTACAACTGGTGAGGATTGTAAAAAAATATTAGATGCTGAGGCTAAAAGCAGTGGGAAAGTAATCGTTACATTTAATTATCGCTACACTCCTATTCATTCAAAAATTAAAGAGTTAATTTTAGAAGATAAAGTGGGAAGGATAACATCCGTAGATTTAAACTGGTATATCGATACGTATCATGGATCTAGTTATTTTCAACGCTGGAATCGAATAAGGGAATTTTCCGGTGGTTTATCTATTCACAAAAGCTCTCATCATTTTGATTTAGTTAGCTGGTGGACAGATCAAAAACCTGTAGAAGCATTTGCCTATGGTGCTCTAAATTATTATGGACCAGAAGGTGAACTCAACCCAAAGAAAGAAGATGGAAGATTTTGTGCTACTTGTGATGTACAATTAGATTGTGATTACTATACACGATGGAACTCTAGAAGTAAAAATATTGAAGTTGTGGACGACCACGTTGGTAACACGGATGTGGACAGTGATTACACAAACTATCGCTCTGATCAATGTATTTATGACTCAGAGATTAATATAGAGGACACGTATACTGCAACGGTTAAGTATGATAAAGGTGCTCTTTTAAGCTATTCTGTTAACTTTTCTTTACCATATGAAGGGTATCGACTGGCAATTAACGGTACGAAAGGAAGAATTGAAACGGTTGAGTATCATATACCTCAACGGGTACCATTTCCAACGGAAGTTCAGACGATTGACTATTTCCCTATTTTCGGTTCAAAGGAAACGATTCATGTCGTTCATAAAGAGGGAGGGCATGGCGGGGCAGACCCAATTATGCTGGAGGATCTATTCCTAGGAGTAGACCCAAGAAGACCGTACACCATTTTATCTGGTACAGAAGATGGGGCTTTCGCCGTTGCTACAGGAGAGGCGGTTTGGCGTTCAGTTAAGGAGAATAAACCAATTAGTATTAACGAAGTTTTAAGCCTATCTAAAGAATCCATTAGTACTAAATAACCAATTGATTACCTTCCGAGTATAGTAGGAAGGTTAAGTTAATAAATTTAATAACAACGTTTTCTATTAAATTATTAATAAAGTTATTATTTTAGGAGGAGGTCTATAACTCGGTATGAAACCATTTATTCATGATAATTTTATGCTTAACAATGAAGCTGGTAAAGTTTTATATCATGACTTTGCTAAAGAAATGCCAATCTATGATTATCACTGCCATTTGAGCCCAAAGGAAATTGCTGAAAATAAAATGTTCAGTAATATATCTGAAATTTGGCTTCATGGTGATCACTATAAGTGGAGAGCCATGAGGAGCTTAGGAATTGATGAAGAACTCATTACTGGTAGTGCGAGTGATTATGATAAATTTCGTGCATGGTCAAAGGCGGTACCATATACCATCGGTAACCCCCTCTATCATTGGACTCATTTAGAGTTGAAGCGATATTTCGATACGGATTTATTATTAAATGAAGATACAAGTGAAGAAATCTGGCAACATTGTAACTCTTTGTTACAAACGGAGGAGTTAACGACTCAAAGGATTATTGAAAGATCGGGTGTTAATGTCATTTGTACTACGGATGATCCTATCGATAGCTTAGAACATCATAAGGAAATAAAGGGAAATTCAGCCATAAAAACAAAGGTGCTCCCAGCATTCCGTCCAGATAAAGCAGTAGAAATTACTCGACCAGAGTTTAAGGACTATGTACAAAAGTTATCCGATTCCGCAGATATAAAGATTACATCTTACGAAGATTTATTAAAGGCTTTAGAGAATAGAATGCATTATTTTCATGAAGTTGGCTGTAGAATCTCAGATCATGGAATTGAAACATTACCTTTCTTAGAATGTACGTTAGAAGAGGCAGCTGGAATTTTTGAAAAGGGTATTGCTGGTCAGAGTATTAGTAAAGAAGAAGAAGAAAAGTATAAAACATACACTCTCTTGTTCTTAGGGCGTATGTATCATTCTTTAGGGTGGGTTATGCAATTCCACGTTGGAGCAATTCGAAATAACAATGAACGTATGTTTAAAAAATTAGGTCCAGATACTGGCTTTGATTCTATTCATGATTTTGATTTATCCCGCTCCTTAAATGGTTTCTTAAATGAGTTAGATAAAAACGATGAACTGCCAAAAACAATCCTTTATAGTTTAAATCCAAACCATAATTACACGATTGCCACTGCCATTGGAAACTTCCAGTCAGGTGGAACAAGGGGGAAGCTGCAGTTAGGTTCTGGCTGGTGGTATAACGACCAAAAAGACGGCATGATTAAACAAATGACTGATTTAGCAAACATTGGCTTATTGAGCACTTTCGTTGGTATGCTGACAGATTCAAGGAGCTTCCTTTCCTATACCCGTCATGAGTATTTCAGACGTATATTATGTGATTTAGTAGGTGGATGGGTAGAAAAAGGAGAAGCACCAAGAGATTACGAATTACTAGGGAAAATCGTACAGGACATTTGCTATACAAACGCTAATAATTATTTTGAAATTAAATAAGCTGTTTCCTAGGCTTGGAGAAGTGGAAGGAGGCTGAAGCGTTGCCCGCGGAAAGCGTCCGTCTGTAGCGTATCCAAGCCATACTATATTCTCTCAAAAACAACATCTTTTAGAAAACAGCCATTAAATAAGTTTTTTCCTTCCATAGCCTATATGGATAAGCCTCAATCTCCCATGAGATTAGAGGCTTGTATTTTATTGACCTTTTTATTTTTTACATATTTGCCAGCAGTAACCATGTGACAGATTATTATGAAGTAGAAGGTAAATCTCTATTAGGAAGAGAGATTAACGTTAATGATTATCCTTATATGAAAAGTGTCTACGGACTTTTAAAGTTAGCATCGGAACAAGCAGGCTTTCTTTTTACTCAACACCGCTCCATGTCTTGTATTAACCTACGAATCGGTTCTGTACCTCCAGAAGAGGAAACGATAGCCATAAAAAAGCATCCAAGACTAAAAAAGACGCTATTAACGGATAAGGACGTGATTGGCTTGTTCACAGCGGCCATCGAGTCAAATATAACCTACGGAACGTACTATGGTGTGTCCGATAACGAGGAGAAACCTTGGGATACAACGAATGTATTGGAGGAATTGAAATATAAATCTGTTTCTAATGTTGACGATATATTGCAGGAACAAATCGAAACCACCAATTTCAGCGAATGACAACCAGATTCGTATTTTCACGGTAGACCCCATGCAAATTGAAATTCGCACCATGGAGAATAAAATATTTTTCTCCTTGAAATGAGCGAAGGTCCACGAGACTCCTGTGGGAGAATGATCAAGACGAGACACCGCAACGACGAAGTCGTGAGGAGGCTTGTCAGATCACCCACGGAAAGCGAGTGGACCGTAGCGAATGACAACTTGATTCGTATTTTAATGGTCGACCAAGAAATTAAATAATTTATAGATTAAACTTCTTTTTAGGGGGAATGAAAATGAGTGTTGGAGTTTTAGCACATTTATTTGGAAAGATGCCTTATAAGCAACTTGCTGTTGAAGTAAGTACACATGGCTTCAAGCATGTTCAATTAGCACTATGGAAAGCTGTGGATGATTATGATTTTAATAAAGCCGGTCTTTTAAATCCCGGTTTAGCTACAGATATAAGGGAAACATTCCAAAAGCATGGAGTTTCTATCTCCGTCCTTGCTTGTTATCTTCATCTTTATCATAAAGACATCGTTACTCGTCGTGAAAATATTGATCGTTTCAAAGAATTAATTCGTTATGCTAGTTTACTAGGGGCTCCAGTAGTTGCAGCGGAAGTAGGTAAACCCTCTTGGAAGGTTAGTAATGAGGATTGGAATATCTTAAAATCTACTTTAGAAGAATTAATTGAAGAAGGAGAAAAATGGGGAGTATTTGTAGGGATTGAACCTGCTAATGATCACCTGATTGATACTGCAGCTTCATTAAAACACATGTTAGAGGAGTTAAATTCTTCCCAAATTGGCGTTGTATTAGACCCAGGAAACCTCTTAACCGCTAAAAATTTTCATCAACAGGACCAAGTTATTGAGGAAGCTTTCCATTTGCTAGGAGATCATATTGTGGCCTGCCATGCTAAGGATCGCATTCTATTAGAAGACAATAGCATTCAAACTGTTCCACCTGGAAAAGGGAAAATGAACTATGCTTTGTACGTGAAACTTTTGGAACAATATAAACCAAAATGTAACATTATAATGGAAGCAGCAAAGCCTTATGAGATGTTAGAATGTAAGTATTATATCGAGAAGGTACAGCAAGCTGTAAAAGACTAAAGAGAAGCTGGACGAAAAGCTCAGTGTGATTATTCATCTAAAATACTTCGAGGTAGAGTCAAAAGGTTAGAAAATGACCTTTTGACTCTACCTCTTTTATAATGATAGCTTCTTATCAATATTAATAGGTTTACAGGAATTTGTAATATTGAGTTCAGGACTCAGCATAATGGAATCTTCCACTTCTTTTTTATTCACTAAATCTATTAATATCTCTGTAAGTTTATCCGTAATTTTATCTAGAGGAACACCTACAATGGAAATAGGTTTATTTCCACCTTCACTTTCCTTATGTGGCAGGTTATCGTAGCTAATAATGGAAATATCATCTGGTACCTTGAGGTTATTTTCACTAACTGCACGAAGAACCCCTTTAGATAAATCATGACTTCCACAAATTATTGCTGTCGGCTTCTCTGTTTCCAACAATTTTTTAGTCGCCATATAACCATCGTATTGATCCATGCCACCAACAGAAATAAGTGAATTAGGGTGATTCTCTATCTGACATTCATGAAGGGCCTGTTTGAAACCAATTACCTTTTCTACCTGAAATGGGTCTGATGGTAAATCTCCGATATAGGTAATCTTATTATGTCCCATTCGGTTCAGGTAGTGAACCGCATTTTTTATGGCAAATTTTCTGTTAACATCCACGACAGGGTACGGATTTTCGTGTTTTGCAAGACCATAAACTACAACTGGCACTGTTGATGAAAAATAATCTGTTTTTCCATCACCATCAAAAACAAGAATTGCATCGACTTGAAAACGGTTAAACGTATTAACTGCATCACTGATATTATTTATGGACATTAACGTAGTATAATTGTGTTCTTCCAAACGTTTATTTATTTTTGTAATTAATGCAGCGTGAACATCACGTTCTACATTAGGCCACACAACACCAATGGTGTTAGATTTTTTTGATACTAAACTTCTAGCCGCGGCATTTGGCTGATAGCCAAGTTCCTGTGCAATAGCAACTATTTTCCTTTTAGTATCATCTTTCACAAGGGGGCTATTAAGAAGAGCTTTGGATACAGTGGAGTAGCTAACTCCAGCAGATTTCGCTATATCTTTAATTGTCACGCTCATAGCTCTACCTCCATAGGGTATCTATTTTAAAATAATGAATTATTATTTGCTGAGACAACGTTGTTATTCTTTAATTATAGCATAGTAGTGATATTCAGTACTATGCGTTGACAACTTTTTGAATTATTTCTGGTACTTCAACTCGTTATAAGCCATAAGAAATGGAGCAACTCCATGGCCATTATTCGTTACGATCGGTTCGCCATTTATATAATATTCGTAACTCCCATCACGGACTACCCCAAGTTCAGGATGGGTACCTAAACCAGCACTTTTACAGATGCCTCCAAGAAGAACCTCCCCATTTTCCTCATGAAGGTAGTGATGAAGGATACCTTCAAAGGCATCCACTCCGTATTGTCGGTAGTCTGTTGGTAAATATCCAAGTCGAACCGCCTTTAGGATGCCGTATGATATCATTGCCGTGCCACTTGTTTCTAAATAATTGCCTTTTCTTCCGCTATATTCAACTACTTGGTACCACATTCCACTATGGTGTTGATAACGGAGCATTCCATCAACAGCCTCTTTTAGTAATTCTTTTAATTCGTTAGTCTCTACCTCTTCTCCTTCTAATACCTCTAAAATATCAACAAGGGCCATTACATACCAACCAACGGCACGGGACCATACATGTGGGGATAAGCCTGTTTCCTTATTACACCAAAACATCTCTCTACTCTCATCATACGCGTGATAATATAATTGTGTTTCTTCATCAAGTAGGAACTTTCGAGCATTTTTAAACTGGTTGAGTGTATCAGAATAATCCTTTTTCTGTTCAAACTCTTTTATGTATTGAACATAAAAAGGTTGCCCCATGTATAATCCGTCCATCCAGATTTGATGTGGATAGTTTGTTTTGTGCCAGAAACTACCTGACTCCGTTCGTGGGTAAGTTTCTAATTGCTTATAGATTAAGTCTAGTATTTTTTTATATTTTAAGTCTTTTTCTTTTTCATAAAGGGTAAATAAAATTGCGGACATTCGTATTTGGTCGATACTATAGTAATTAGGGTCTATAAGAGGGATATTATTATTTTTATCATATAATTGATCTATATAATTCTTTACAAAAAGATAATCTTCCTCATTCCCACTTTGTGAGTAACTATCGAGATATGCTTTTAAAATGCAGCCCTCCACATAGTGCCATGTTAAAGAATACCACTTACCGCATCCTTCCATATATTGCGCCTTTAGTTTTTCCACTTTTTCATATGCCAACGAAAACACCTCCGAAAATATAGCAAACTATTTGAATATGTTAATTTTTAATAACAACGTTGTAATTATAATTTAAATGCAAAATGAAAGCGGTGTCAATAGGTTGAGAGACAATAAACTAAAAATAAATACTAATTAAAAAGTTTCTAAGATTGACATTTAATTAGATCATTTTTATAATTACTATAACAACGTTGTTATTCGTGAGGAGGATATGGATGGAGTCCACATATATTATCGTTAATGAGCTTGATAATGTTGCCTTTGCCCTTAAGGATTTTCAAAAAGGAGAATCAATTCAAGTAAATGACAATGAGATTTTTGTAAATAAAGTGATACCAGCAGGACATAAAATTGCTTTAAATACTATCCAAGAAAATGAAAACGTTATCAAATATGGGTACCCGATTGGTAGTGCTAAGGAAACCATTTATGCAGGTGATTGGGTACACACCCATAATGTCAAAACAAATTTAGAAGGTACGTTAGAATATACTTATAATCCAAAAACTAGTAGTGTAAAGAAGATCTCAACTGAACGAACCTTTAACGGTTATGTACGTGAAAATGGTGATGTAGGGATCAGAAATGAAATTTGGATTATTAATACAGTTGGCTGCATTAATAAAACGTGTGAAATTGTAGCCAAGATGGCAAGTGACCAGTATAAAGACGAAAAATTAGATGGCGTTTATCATTATCCTCACCTTTTTGGCTGCTCTCAACTAGGAGATGACCTCCATAATACTCAAAAAATATTAAGTAATTTAGTACATCATCCTAATGCTGCTGCCATATTAGTAATGGGACTTGGCTGTGAAAATAATTATATTGAAGAATTTAAAAAAGTCATCGGTAAATACAATGAAAACCGAGTGAAATTTTTAGAGGTGCAAGCTGCTGAGGATGAAATAGAGGAAGCGATGAAGCTGATGGATGAATTAGTTATCTATGCGAAGTCATTTGAGCGGCAGCCTGTTCCTGTTTCTAAGCTAAAGGTAGGACTAAAATGTGGAGGATCTGATGGTTATTCAGGAATAACAGCAAACCCTTTATTAGGAGCTTTCTCAGATAAGCTCATTTCCCATGGTGGTTCCACTGTGTTAACGGAGACACCTGAGTTATTTGGTGCAGAGCAGATACTTATGGAACGTGCCAAGGACGAACAAACATTTACAAAAATAGTGGACTTAGTTAATGATTTTAAAGAGTATTTTATGAAGCATGGACAAAATGTATATGAAAATCCTTCCCCAGGTAATAAAAAGGGGGGCATTACGACATTAGAAGAGAAATCTTTAGGAAATGTGCAAAAAGGTGGTTTTGCAGAGGTTGTAGATGTATTACCATACGGTTCTAGAATGCAAAAAACAGGATTGAATCTGTTGCAAGGGCCAGGAAATGATTTAGTTTCTGTTACAGCTCTGGCAGCGTCGGGAGCCCACATTGTTCTATTTACAACAGGAAGGGGTACGCCGTTTGGGGGGCCTGTTCCCACAGTGAAAATCTCAACTAATTCAGCTCTATATAACAAAAAGAAGAATTGGATTGATTTCAATGCCGGTGTTTTAGTGGAAGGGAAAGATAAAGGGGAGCTCACAGATGAGTTTTTTGAATACATCCTTCAACTAGCATCTGGTGAAGTGAGAACGAACAACGAGAAGTTTGGATTTAAAGAGATTTCTATTTTTAAAGATGGTGTTATTTTATAAAATTTTAGATTAAAAGATAAGGCTGTTTTCTAAAATGTTTATAGATCGAATCCGTTACAGGCGGACGCTTTCCGCGGGCAACGCTGGAGTCGCCGCCTTTCACTCCTTCGAGATTTAAAAAACAACCATCTTAACAATTTAAAATTTAAGGGGAAGAGGTGCGGGATGAAGCTACTTAATACGTCATTACTGCGGGAAGATATCACTACCGCTGCGGAATTACCTAGTGAGGAAAATTTACCGGAAAAGGTATTACAATTTGGGCAAGGGAATTTTTTGCGTGGATATGTGGACTGGATGATTCACCAAATGAACAAACAAGGTCTTTTTAATGGAAAGGTTGTTGTTGTTCAGCCGTTATCGCAGGGCCCAACGATACCAAAGTTAAACAAGCAGGATGGACTTTTTACAGTGGTCCTAAGGGGTGTCCAAAATGGCAGAGTGGTAGATAAGAGTGAAGTTATATTTTCCATTTCTAGAGGCTTGAATGCAAAGGCTGAATGGCTAGAGGTTCTAAAAGTGGGAGAATCTCGAGAGCTTGAATTTATTTTTTCTAATACGACAGAAGCAGGTATAACGTATGTGGATGAGGGATATGTGGAAGGGGAGCCACCTGATTCCTTTCCTGGAAAACTAACAGCCTTTTTATATCACCGATTTCAGGAGTTTAAAGGGGATGCTGATACAGGATTAATCATTATCCCTTGTGAATTAATTGAAGACAATGGAATAAAGCTCAAAGAGTATGTTTTAAAAAAGGCAGAAGATTGGCAGCTGCCAAAGGAATTTATTATGTGGGTCAAAGAGCATAATCATTTTTGCAATACATTGGTGGACCGAATTGTAACTGGTTTTCCAAAGGATAATGTAGAAGAGTTTAATAGCTTACTAGGTTACGAGGATTATTTCATTACTGTTGGAGAACCGTATCATATGTTTGCCATTGACGGGGATGAGGTAGTTAAGGAAAAATTGCCACTTCACAAAGCAGGGCTTAACGTCAAGTGGGGGGATATAACCCCCCATCGTGAATTAAAGGTCCGTCTTTTGAATGGTCCACATACGATGATGTTTGCTGTCTCTTATTTATATGGGGTAGATACGGTTCTTGATACGATGGAGGAAAGTACATTGCGTCAGTTTGTGGAGCAAGGCTTTAGAGAAATCCTTCCTACCGTTCAAGCCAATGAAGATGAAAAACAATCTTTTGTGGAAGATGTAAAGGAACGATTTTTAAATCCTTATAATAAGCATTACTTAACTGATATTGGCTTAAATGCTGTATTTAAATATAAGGCCCGATTACTACCTTCTCTCCATCGCTACTTGGATAAAAAGGGGACATTACCAGAAGCAATGGTGTTTTCTTTAGCAGCCATACTAGCTTACTATCGTCCTATAAGAAAGGAAGAAAATGCTTTAGTAGGCCTTCGTAACGGAAAAGAGTATATGATGCGAGAGAACACAGAAGTACTTGAAGCATTTTATCGAGGCTGGAGTAATGTAGATAAAGGACAAAATACGATAAAAGAGTTTGTCACAACACTATTTTCCGATTATACCGTTTGGGGAGAAGATCTAAATAAGATTGAAGGGTTAACGGACAAGGTAACAGACTTTTTAATGGATATAAAGTCTAACGGAATGAAAGCAAGTGTGGAGAAGCTCGTACAAAGCACGGTGAAAAGGTAAGGAGGAGACGGGATGACAACAGTTGCCGTATACAAGGGTAAAACCGCATTAAAATGGGCAGAAGATGCTTGTAGAAGTTTAATGAACCAATATGAACCAGTTAAGTTACCTCCAGCGGATCGCTGGCACTATCATCAGGGTGTATTCCTCTGTGGAATGCAAGACGTGTGGAAAGAAACAAAAAACGATGATTATTATCATTACTTTAAAGAATACGTAGATAAACTTGTGGATGAAGAGGGGAATTTTCTTTTTCGCAGAAGTGAGTTAGACGCCATTCAACCAGGGTTGTTACTATTTTCTCTATATGAAAAAACCGGTGATAAACGTTATAAAATCGCAGCTTCTAAGCTAAGAAATCTATTAAAGACGTTAAATAGAACGAAAGAGGGAGGCTTTTGGCATAAAGATAAGTACCCGTATCAAATGTGGCTAGACGGATTGTATATGGCTGGCCCATTTACGATTACTTACGGTCAGCAGTTTGATGAGCCGGAACTTCTTGACCTTGTAATCCACCAGGAAAGCTTAATGAGGAAAAATACGAAAGATGATAAGACAGGTTTATACTTTCATGGTTGGGATGAAAGTGGTAAAACACCTTGGTCAGTACCAGGAACAAATACTGCACCAGAAATTTGGGGGCGTTCATTAGGCTGGTACGGTATGGCTCTTGTAAACATGATTGAAATGCTTCCAAAGAATCACCCGAAAAAGGTGGAGTGGATATCCGTTCTTCAAGATTTAGTGGCGAACTTAGTTAAATACCAAGATAAGGACTCAGGGTTATGGTACCAAATTGTAGATAAAGGCCATTTACCTGATAATTGGTTAGAAAGTTCTGCGTCTAGTTTATTTGTATATACGATTGCAAAAGCAGTGAACAAAGGCTATGTAGATAGGAAGTATATGGAAGCTGCCGAAAAGGGCTATGAAGGAATTGTGAATCGGTACATTGAAGTCCAACCGGACGGAAGTATTGCCCTTACCGGAATATGTATTGGTACCTCCATTGGTGTCTACGAGTATTATGTGGCCCGAGAAACATGTGCCAATGACTTGCACGGTGTAGGTGCATTCGTATTAGCTAGTATTCAAATGCATCAAAATGAAAACTAAAGTATAATAGTTTTTAAGAAGGTCAATGGATTTGTATCCATTTGGCCTTTAGTTATTGGGAGAGAAGGGTAAAATGTGATTGATAATTTAAATAGTATTTTACAAAAATGGATGCCGTATGTAACGCCTTTGGCAGTTATTCTTGGTGTAACTTTATTTTCAGGTTTAAGCTCCTACTCCTATTTAGTTCAGTGGGCCTTTGCCTTTATCAGCTTTGTTAGTTGTTTAGGGTTAAACATCAGCGCAATAAGAAAGGCTCTATCTCGTCCTTTACCTATTATTGTCTGTTTACTACTGTTACAAGTAATAATGCCGTTAATAGCTTTAGGTATTGGTACTTTGTTTTTTTCTGGGGATCCATATATCATCATGGGGCTTGTTTTAGCTTATATTATCCCTACAGGGGTAGTTTCTTTGATGTGGGTAAGCATTTATAAAGGGAATAAGGCAGTAACACTATCAATTGTTCTTATCAACACACTGCTGTCCCCCCTATTAGTTCCTTTTATGTTAAACCTTTATGTTGGTACACAAGTTTCCATGGATACTGTTGGATTAATGTCAGGCCTGTTCTGGATGATTGTAGCCCCATCTGTATTAGGTGTTATCGCTACGAGAATTTGGAAGAACGAAGCGTTAAAAGCCGCTTCTACCCTTGCGCCATTTTCAAAATTAAGTCTTATTTTTGTAATTCTAGTAAATGGAGCAGTTGTTTCCCCTTATTTGCAAAATCTGAATGGAACGATCATCTTTATTGGTTTTATTATTTTGCTTATTTCAAGTTTGGGATATTGGATTGGCTTATTCATAGCAAGGTTGTTGAGATGGGATAAAACCATCGCTATTAGCTTAATGTATAACAATGGAATGAGAAATAACGGTGCAGGTGCAGCACTTGCAGCAGCTTTTTTTCCACCTGCCGCCGCATTTCCAATTGTCGTTGCGATCCTTTTCCAGCAATTTCTTGCTTCTATTTTTGGCCGTTTGGCACACTATTATTTCGACCATACAGAAGAAAAGGTATTGCGCTTTTTAAAGAGAAATGGTTATCCCTCAAAGGAGGAAATCTATCATAAGAAGGTCCAGGGAAAATAGATTTTAGGATAATTTATTTGGTAAAAAAGCTATGCGTTGAAATTCGCATAGCTTTTTACTTTATGAAAGGTAGTAACTTATACCATGAAACAGGTAAGATAGTAGAATCGGTAGTTACCTGTCTCATAAAGCGATCATGAAACGGTTAAGGCAGTTGAAACGAGAGTTACCTGTCTCATAGAAGCAACCATGAAACAGGTAAGATAGTAGAATCGGTAGTTACCTGTCTCATAAAACGTCGATGGAACAGGTAATGTCTAAGGAGCTTGCTAAACCTGTTTCATAAGTTAAAAATTAAGCATCAACAAAAACGTGTAAGGATAATTTAATCTAATTTATAAAAACAAGTTAACTTTTAAGAGGTATGGGGAACCTTTTCTGTATATACATAGTAGTAAATACTCAAATGCTAATAAACTTAAAGACTATGAAAGCCAAAGTTCAGCATTAAACTGAGGTGGTTAGATGGGGCTCACTGTAAAAGATGTTGTTCAATTACCGATTATGGGAACATCCAAGGTGAAGGCAGGGAAGGAACTACTTGATAAAAAAATAATCGAATGGATTTCTGTTATTGAAATTCCTGTAGAAAATTTCGTCCGTAAAAATGAGTTTGTATTGAGTACTGGAATTGGATGTGAGGATGACCCCCTTTTATTAGAGGAATTCGTTAAGGATATTATTGATTCTGGTGCTTCTGTATTAGCTTTTGCTACAGGGAGATATGTTTATGATGTTCCCGACCGAATTATAGAATTAGCGAAAAAACGTGATTTTATAATCATTGATATTCCGTGGGAAGTACGTTTTGGGGATATACTCCACATTGTTTTACACGAAATTCATAAAGAAAAGCAAGGGGAGCGCCAGCAGGCTGAGGATGTTAGGCAGGAGCTGATTAACTGTGTCCTCCACAATAAAGGACTTCAGGACATTTCCCGCATATTATATAAGCATGTGCAAATGCCCTTAGCTATCACGGATAATACAAAAACAATTCGCTCTAACCAACATTTCTCACAAAAGCTCCTTCAGACTATTTCAGATGAAAAGGGACAAATACAACAAATCCCCCCATCTGATATTTTGTTTAGTGACCATCCTCTCTATCACCAGATTGAAGAGTATATGGTGGATAATCAAATTGTTTACCAGCTGCCGATCATTAATAATCAAAGTAAAGAGGGAATTCTCCATTTTCAGCCTAAGGATAGGGAAAAGTTAACATGGTTTATCTTAAATGTCCTTGATCAT
The DNA here is from genome assembly GCF_030813435.1 of Evansella vedderi. Lineage (GTDB taxonomy): Bacteria > Bacillota > Bacilli > Bacillales > Salisediminibacteriaceae > Evansella > Evansella vedderi. The sequence goes on from NZ_JAUSUG010000013.1 coordinate 156,000, forward strand.
GCTCTAACTGCTTGTGCCCTATATTTTGTAAAAGAAAATGCCATTGAAATGACGGAGGTACGTCTAAGGGATAATTTCATTCTTGACTTAGCAAAAAAACATACAGAAGTCACTAACAAACTTATTTCTAAAGCACAGCTCCTTGGCTATGATTTAACTAGACCATATATATGTATTGTCGGCCATGTTAGTCATCAAGATGAGAATAAACCGCATAAAAAAGGAGGGAAGGACAGTCCACCAACCTCCTCATTACAAAGCATGAATTATTATATACAGAAGGTTATTACCAACGCTGGAAAAGTTCTTCACAGAAAAACGATGACCACTTTTGATGAGAACGAAGTGATCATTTATTTAGAAGCGGATCACCATCCATATATGGAGACGGCAAATCAGTTTTTGGATGTAATAGAACGAAGGCTTTATGAGCTTTTGAATGGGATTGATTTATCTTGGGGAATAGCTACCCATAAGGATGGCCATTACGCCTTTTATAACAGCTATGAAGAGGCAAAGACGGCATTAGATATAGGGAAACAGCAGTATGGACCTGGAGAAAGGACATTCTTCAGTGATACACGAATAAATCGATTATTAATGGCTCTCTCACAGGAGAGCGAAATAGAGAATATTGTAAAGGATACTCTTCAACCCTTGCTAGATTATGATAAAAAAAGGCAAACGGACCTAATATACACTTTTATGATATACAACAAATACAAAGGGAATGTCAGTCAAACTGCCCGTGCCTTAAATTTACACAGGCAATCCCTCCTTCATCGCTTGCGGAACATTGAGTCATTGACCCAATTATCCCTAGTCGACTCCGATGATCTGTTTTTGTTAGAGCTAAGCGTCCGACTATGGATGTTAAGAAAATTTGATTAAAAAAGTTTAAGTAAAGAGACTGGGACATAACTAAAGTGTCTAATCGGAAATACGAACAATGCACTACCTTAGCGGAGGAAATATACGTAGACTCCTGCGGGAGCAGAGGCAGAGGTGAGACCCCACAGTGCGTTAGCACGAGGAGGCTCACCAGCCGCCCGCGGAAAGCGAAGTATATTTCCGAAGCGGGTAGATTGCGCCTACAACTAGTTTGTTCGGATTTCTTATTAGTAAAAATACTTTTGTCCCAGCCTTTTTTTTAATACTTTTTGGCAGCTTTCTAAACTTTGTTGCATTTTTTAAAAGCTTGGAGGAGCGGAAGGCGGCGACTCCAGCGTTGCCCGCGGGGAACCAGGACGGTGACATTACGCCTGTAGCGTATCCAAGCCAAATTATAGTCTCCTAATAAACTAAAAACAGCTACACATTATAAACATCGAAAAACTGTATAACAAACTCCATAAAAGTTCATACACATTGAGCATTCCCTTTTAGACGATAATTTAATAATTTAATACTACACGGCCGTTTAAATATTTAGATATATGGGAGGAGGGAACGTCAGTGCTTCCGTTTGATATTTTGGAATATCAAAACCGTTTACGAGAAACAAAAGAGCGAATGGAAGAGAAGGGAATTGAGGTTTTGCTTGTAACGGATCCTGCCAATATGAATTATCTTTCAGGGTATGATGCTTGGTCCTTTTATGTGCATCAAATGTTAGTGATTATCATTGATGAGTCTCAGCCAATTTGGATTGGGCGTTATCAAGATGCTAATGGAGCAAAAGCTACCACATGGTTGTACGAGGAAAATATCATCCCGTACCCTGATTACTATGTTCAGTCGTCGAAATACCATCCGATGGATTTTATCGCAGATATATTAAATGAAATTGGCCATGGAAACCGCCATATTGGGGTGGAAATGGACAATTACTATTTCTCAGCAAAAGCCTATGAAAGATTAAAACAGAAGCTTCCGAACGCCACCTTTAAGGATGGAGATCTAGTTGTTAATTATGTTCGATTAATTAAATCAGATCAAGAAATTGAATATATGAAGCGGGCAGCTAAGATTGCAGAGAAAGCTATGAAAAAAGGGACAGAAAGTATAAGAACTGGTGTACGGGAAAGTGACACTGCTGCACGGATTTATTATGAAATTATTTCAGGAACGGAAGGGTACGGTGGAGACTATCCGGCCATTGTTCCTTTGCTGCCAGCAGGGGAAAGAACATCGATCCCACATGTTACATGGACCGACAGAACGTTTCAAGAAGGGGACGCTGTAATTGTTGAACTTGCTGGCTGCTATAAACGGTATCATGTCCCCCTTGCAAGAACAGTAACCGTTGGGAATCCTTCAAAGGAACTTCAAAAAATTACTCCCATCGTTGTGGAGGGCTTAAATGAAGTATTAGATTCCGTTAAACCAGGAATGACCTGCGGTGAAATGGAGGAGGTTTGGAGAAAAAGCCTGCAAAAGCATGGCATTCAAAAGGAAGCACGACTAGGGTATTCCATTGGTTTGAATTATCCACCAGATTGGGGAGAGCATACGGCAAGTATTCGTAAAGGAGATACTACAATTCTAAAACCTAATATGACATTCCACCTCATCCCTGCCCTTTGGTTTGACAATTATGGAATTGAGATAAGTGAATCCTTTCGAGTAACGGAAAATGGATGTGAAACCTTTACGAACTACCCAAGAGAGCTCATTATCCAATCACCATACCGAATAGACAAACAAGACGGAAAAATCAGCTGATATAATTCACTTATGCAAACAAATTGGCATCATGGGGTATTAAAATAGGATTTGTATTGTCTCTCGAATCCGTTACAGGCTCCGCTTGTGGGCAACGGCGTAATGGCGCCATCCTGGCTCCCGCGGGAGCTTGACAGGTTGTCCGCGGAAAGGAGTGGACCGTAGCGAATGACATCCAGATTCAGATTTTTAGGGTAGGAATTATCAAAATTTGATCGAGGGGGAATTCATGATGAAGAATTCAAGAATGTCCACAAGATCCATTTGGGCCGGAGAAAGAGACTATCTTGCTTTCGGTGCTACGCAAGTACCAGTCGTTCACAGTGTTTCCTTTGGCTATGATGATATGGATGAATGGTTTGAGGTAGCTATCGGAAATAAGGAAGGGCATATTTACGGAAGAAATACCAATCCCACTGTTCAAGCCTTTGAAGACAAAATAAGAATATTGGAAGGGGCTGAAGCTGCCACAAGCTTTTCCACTGGAATGGCAGCAATCAGCAATACACTAAGTACTTTTTTAGTACCAGGAGACAGAATAGTGTCTATTAAGGATACGTACGGAGGTACAAATAAAATTTTTTCCGAGTTTTTACCTAAAAATAACGTAAATGTAGTCCTTTGCGAAACGGGGAATCATGAGGAAATAGAAAAGGAAGTGGCAAAAGGCTGCAAAATCCTTTATTTAGAAACGCCAACGAATCCTACCGTAAAAATTACGGATATAAAACGAATGGTGAAAGCAGCAAAAACAGTGGGTGCTCTTGTCATTGTAGACAATACCTTCGCAACACCAATTAATCAAAATCCCCTAACATTAGGTGCAGATCTTGTTATACACAGTGCAACGAAATTTCTAGGTGGTCATGCGGATGCATTAGGGGGAGCCGTTTGTGGACCGAAGGAATTAGTGGAAACAATTTATCATTACCGAGAAATTAATGGTGCCACATTAGACCCTATGGCAGCCTACCTGCTCCTACGGGGAATGAAAACATTAAAGCTGAGAATTGATAAGCAAAATGAGAATGCATTAGCCGTTGCAAGGTATTTGAAGTCAGTTCCAGAGGTTGAAGATGTATTCTATCCGGGATTAGAGGCTCACCGGGGACATGATATCGCCAAACAACAAATGAGAGGTTTCGGAGGAATGTTAAGCTTTTCCGTGAAAGGTGGTATGGAAACGGTTCGTCATTTGCTGCCGAAGTTACATTTTGCTAATCGTGCTGCAAATTTGGGAGCTGTAGAGACAATTGTCGGTCCAGCAAGAACAACGAGTCACGTGGAATGTACACCGGAAGAAAGGAAGGCATTAGGTATTCCAGAGGGACTCGTTCGCTATTCAGCAGGTATAGAAGATATTGAAGATTTAATAGAGGACTTAGAGCAAGCATTTGTTTCCTTACCAAAACATTTAGTGAACAATTAATAAGGAGGCTGCTAGTTTTGGATATCATCTCTCATCGTTCCGAACAGTTAAAGGGAAAGCTGATTGAATGGAGAAGGCATTTTCATCAATATCCCGAATTAAGCTTTCGTGAAGAACAAACAAGTAGATTTATAGAAACGACATTAAAAACGATGGGAGCTTATGATATTAAGACAGGAATTGCAGGCCATGGTATTGTGGCTGAGGCCACATTTGGGGATGGTCCGGTTATTGGTATTAGGGCAGATATGGATGCCCTTCCCATACAAGAAAAGGGAGACGGGGAGCCCATATCTGCTCACCCTGGTGTAATGCATGCCTGTGGCCACGATGCCCATATGGCAATGCTCCTTGGAGTTGCCCAGCTCTTGGCAGAGGATTTAGAGGCTGGAAGAATAAATGGAACGGTTAAATTAATTTTTCAACCAGCGGAAGAAAGTACCGATGAATATGGATTAACAGGGGCACCATATGTCCTTCAATCTGGAATTGTCGATGATTTGGATGCTATCTTATCCTTGCATATATGCCCCTGGAGAAAAGTTGGGGAGATTCAAGTTAACAAAGGTCCTAGTATGGCAAATATCGATAACTTTACTTTAAAAATTAAAGGAACAGGGGGACATGGTGGTTATCCTTATCAGACGACAGACCCCATATGGATAGGCAGCTATATATTGCAAGGAATTTATAGCTTGATCAGTAGAAAGCTAAATCCGTTAGAGGTAGGCACCATCAGTGTCGGAAGCATACACGGGGGAAATTCAGCTAATGTCATCCCCGATACAGTAGAAATTAAGGGGACGATCCGTTCCTATACTCATGAAATACGCCAACAGCTTCGGAATGAGCTTGCTGCAGTGGCTAAAATAGCCGAATCTTTAGGGGGAGAATACGATCTAAGCTTTGAGTACGGAGAACCAGCCCTTAACAATGACCCATTAATAATGGACCTAATCATTCAGTCGGCTAAACGTATGTATCCGAATATGAAAATCTATGAAGAACCATATGGGATGGGTGGAGAAGATTTTAGTCATTTTACGGAAAGAATTCCGGGAGCAATGTTTTTTCTAGGTTGTGCACCTCACTCCAGAAAGGAATATCATTTGCATACACCGGAGTTTAAATTAGATGAGGATGCTTTACCTATTGGAACAGCTATCTTAACTAAATGTGTTCGGGAGTTTTTAGAAGGGAAGCTAAAGCCAGGAGGTGACAGGTAGTGCCCACTAAAATTGCATTTATTGGATTTGGCGGTGTTGGGCAAACATTAGCTGAGCTATTATCAAAACAAAGGGAAGACCTTTCGGAAAAGTATGGGTTAAATTATGAAGTTGTGGCTGTATCTGATGTCATGAAAGGGGCAGTGTATCAACCAAAGGGGTTAAATATTAATAGGTTATTAGAAACAGTAAAGGAAACGGGAAATGTAGAAAAATATCCAGATGAAGAGGGGCTTATCAAAGGCTGGGATAGTTTTGATACTATCAATAAATCCAATGCAAATGTAATTGTTGAGGTAACCTTTACAGATGTAAAAACAGGCCAGCCTGCTATTGATCATTGCCGAGCAGCATTTGAACGTGGAAAAAGCGTTATTACTACGAATAAAGGCCCTGTTGCTCTAGCTTATAGGGAATTGGCTCAGTTAGCGGAAGAAAAAGGTGCCTTTTGGGGATTTGAAGGTACGGTCATGAGTGGAACTCCTGCTTTGAGGATGCCTATTACAACACTTATAGGAAATAATATTTATGAGATAAAAGGGATTCTAAATGGTACAACGAACTATATTTTAACGGAAATGGAGAAGGGAAAATCCTATGAGAAGGCCTTAAAAAAAGCACAAGAGCTCGGATATGCAGAGGCGGACCCCACAAGTGATGTGGAAGGGTACGATGCCAGATATAAAGCGGCTATCCTTTCAAACTATATCATGGAAGCTCCTCTTGCAGCAGAGGATATTCCCTGTGAAGGAATTAGTAGTATGACAGAGGAACAGGTGCAGGAGGCTTTAAAAAATAAGAAGAAATGGAGACTAATAGCAAGGGTGAAGAAGGATGGTAAAGAGGTCACTGCTTCCGTAAAACCAGAATTATTAGATGCTGATGACCCATTAGCAGGAGTAACAGGGGCCACAAATGCCATTCTATATGAATGTGATTTGGCAGGACCAATTATGCTTACTGGAGCAGGTGCTGGATTAGTAGAAACAGGATACTCCCTTTTAATAGACCTTATTCACTTTGGGAAAGGCGGACAATAGCTATGGAAAGATAAGGAGGGTGTATGATGTATACAAAGATCATAACAGAAAAGATGCTCCTTGCAGGCGTTTGGGTGGAAAGTCAACGGACGTTCGATGTATTTGATCCACAAAACAATCGGTTAATTGCCAAGGTTCCATTAGCTACAAAGGACGATATGCTCTTTGCTATTGAGAAAGGGCAAGAAGCTTTTAAGAAACACCCGTTTTGGCCGACACATGAAAGAATTAGTGTATTAAATAAAGCTGCGGACTATGTGGAAAAAAATAGGGAGCGTTATGCAAATACCATTGCATCGGAAGGAAGTAAAACGATAACAGAAGCGCGTGGTGAAGTAAAAAGAGCTATTCAAACAATCAGAATTAGTGCAGAGGAAGCAAGGCGAATCAATGGAGAGACAATCAACTTTGATCAAAAAGAGGGCAGTGAAAATCGAATAGGCTACTATTATCGATTTCCCATTGGTGTTATTGGTGCCATAACTCCCTTTAATGATCCTTTAAATTTGGTTGCACATAAAATTGCTCCAGCTATCGCCTCTGGTAATGCTATCGTAGTAAAACCTGCATCTGTTACCCCGTTAAGTGCTTTATTATTAGGGGAGGCATTTGTTCATGCGGGGCTGCCGAAAGGATTTTTATCCATTGTCCCGGGGTCAGGTAAAGAAATAGGAGAACTCCTTGTAACTCACCCAACCATCAAAATGGTTTCTTTCACAGGTGGATTAGAGACGGGGGAGAAAATTGCCCATCAAGCAGGACTAAAAAAGATAAGTATGGAACTCGGCTCTAACTCTCCTGTTATCGTGTTAGAAGATGCCAATCTAAATGAGGCTGTTGAATCTTGTGTTTCCGGCTCCTTTTCTGCAGTTGGTCAAAATTGTATCGGTGTTCAAAGGATTTTCATTGAAGAATCCATTTATAAAAGCTTCCGTGATGCTTTTGTAGAGAGAACTTCACAGATGAAGACAGGGGATAAAATGTTAGAGTCGACCGACATGGGACCAATGATTAATGAAGGAGAAGCAAAACGTGTGGAAGGCTGGGTTAATGAGGCCCTATACAAAGGTGCAAAAATACTAACAGGTGGAAAGCGAAATGGTGCATTCTATGAACCTACTGTTTTAACCGATGTACCTGAAACAGCTGTCATTGCAAAGGAGGAAATCTTCGGTCCAGTTGTACTTCTTTATTCGGTGAAAAATTTAAAGGATGCCATCAAGCAATCAAACGATGTAAATTACGGTCTTCAGGCTGGAATTTTCACAAAAGATATAGAGAAAGCCTTCTATACTATTAAAAACATGGATGTTGGAGGTATTATGGTAAACGATAGCAGTGACTATCGAATCGATGCAATGCCATTTGGGGGAATAAAAGGCTCAGGATTAGGGCGAGAAGGTGTCCGTTCCTCTATCGAATCCATGACGGAACCAAAAGTTGTTTGCTTTAATTTACAAGATTATCAAATGTAGTATAATGAAACAAAATTAACGTCACTCCCAAACACCCTGGGAGGACTTTTTTTTGACTTTGTTAAAGAGTAATATTTATTTTAAACAGAGTCGATTGAAGCGTTGCCCGCGGAAAGGGAGCAGTCTTTACCTGTGACGAGTAATCGAAGGAGCAAGTAGATCGGCGCAGGGCAGCCAGAAGCGAAAATCAACATCAAAGTTTAAACGAGCCTTAAATTTAGAGAAAAATTCCTTTGGGAAAGTAAGACATGTAGATATATAATAGCCATATGAAAAAACGAATATTTGGTGGTGCTTTCTTTTGACAATTTTTATTCAAGTAGTTTTACCAGTTCTTTTAGTCTTTTTGATCGGCTATGTAGTTCAAGTATGGAAAAGGATTGACATTAAACCTATTTCTACTGTAGCCATCTATATCATGACTCCAGCATTAGTATTCCGGACCTTCTATACGGCTGAATTAAATATACAATATTTGTATATGGCTATTTTTGCTGCTTTGCTATTATTGTTATTAATAATTGTGAATAAGGTTTATTGTAGGGTAATGAGATACCCTACAAAGCTTGAAAGTGGTTTAATCTTATCTACTGCCTTCATGAACTCAGGAAATTATGGGGTTCCGATCATCCTGTTTGCCTATGGGGAAGCAGGGTTTGCCTATGCTATTGTTTTCATGGTTATACAGTCTGTTATCATGAACTTCTTCGGCGTTTATTATGCTGCAAAAGGTTTAGCTGGGATAAAAACCGCTATCAGGGTTATTTTTATGATGCCAGCAACCTATGCCGTGATCATTGCATTACTCCTCAGAGGTACAGGCCTCCCACTTCCTGATAACCTATTTAAAACAGTGGATATTATTGCAGAAGCAACAATCCCCACGGTGATGCTTATTTTAGGGATGCAATTAGCAAAAATTAAGTGGGGAAATTTCGAATGGGGACATGTATCTTATGGCGTTATTGTTCGGCTGCTAATATCTCCATTAATTGCCTTTGGAATTACTTTGCTTTTGCCAATGGACCCATTACTGGCCAAAGTCTTGATCGTATTGGCAGCTACCCCATCAGCAGCGACCATTGTTATGTATGCTGTAGAATTTGATTCTAAACCAAAGCTTGTGTCCAGTATTACATTAATTTCTACATTAATAAGCGTATTTACAATAACCATATTACTGTGGATTATAGGTTAATTCGGTCCAATAAATACACTAAAAAATCTTTTTTCTAGTACTCACTTCCCTTCGTTTGATGCATAGTATAAATCATCAAAATGGGGAGCGATTGAAAATGGGAAAAAAGAAAAAAATTATCAAAGTTTCAACAGCTGATAAGTATGCACACACAATGAAGATGGTCACATCAAGCACTTGTATAATCTGTAAGAAGCAGTGTCGTAGAGGTTTGGCGTATATAGAAAAAATGAGTAAACCAGGAGCCATAGGAAAAGGAGTTCCGTGCATATTAACAAAAGGAAAAGGTTATAAATAAACGTTGAGTTTCTAGCTGAAAACATCCTTTCTAGCACAATTAACTGCTGGAGAGGATGTTTTTATGTTACATAGATTATTATGAGCCCAGAGATAGAATGAAAATTATTTACTAATGTTGGAAAAATTAGATTGCACTAACTACTCCCTCGTAATATACTAAATTTGTAGATTTGTGGAAAAAGTTAGAAAAAACCTATTCTAAACCGGAAGATTAAACAGATTATTCTATTAATTAAATCTGTTTCAGCCCTGTTAAGTATAGGGGAGAAAAAATAGTTTCAAAAAAAACTTATTTGAGGGGGACGGTTATGAACTTCATTAAACGCGGCGCTTTAAATGTTACTAGAAGAATAGGGAAATCATTTATTTTACTATTTATTATCTTTATTTTGGGGAACGTAATAGCTGGAGCTATTTCAATTCAGCAAGCAACAAGTAATGTAGAAAGAACCATTAAAGAAAGAATAGGTACAGCAGCAACATTGGAAATTGATTATCAGAAATTGGATAGTATGAGTGAACAGGAAATGATGGAAGTAGATTGGACTCCTATAGGCCGCGATCTTATTAGGCAGATCGGGGAACTTTCGTATGTAAAATATTATGATTATTCATCAAGTACATGGCTAGGCTCTGATGACATCCAAAGCTATGAAGGTGGTATGGAAGTACATTATGGTGACTCTTATAACCCGAGATTTCAGTTAAAAGGTATTAATTATGCCCGTGTCCTTGATTTTGAAGAAGGAAGAGGGCAATTAGTTGATGGAAGAGTGTTTACGGATGACGAAATTGAGAACGGAGCATCTGTTGCTATAATTTCAAAGAAACTGGCTGAAGAAAATAATTTACATGTTGGGGATACGTTTGCCTTAACAAATAAGGTGTTTGATTACTCAGCAGGGGAGGAGGAAGAGATTGCTTCTCGTGATGTTGTTTTAGAGATAATTGGTTTATTCGAACCACAATCAGTTGCTGAGAATGATGGGGAAAATTCAGACCGTGGTATGTGGGATTGGATGGATATTGAATATCAGAATACAGTTTATGTGTCAAATCAAGTTGTACGAGAGGAAAATCAATTCCATATGGAAGCATATATGGCCATTGATGAAGAGTACGCACAAATGATTGAAAATGAGGAGATTCATGAACATTTCTCTCCGATTTTCATCTTACATTCAACAGATGTAGCTGAAGCCTTTGCAGAAGAAGCAATGCCACTAATACCACAACTATACACTGTTAGGAATGTCAGTGATCATTTTGATAACATTGCTGGACCAATTAAATCCATGGCCACGTTATCTGGATACGTATTAATCGTCTCCATTGTAGCATCTGTATTAATTATTGGGTTAGTTGTCTTATTGTTCTTACGTGATCGTAAGCGTGAACTAGGCATTTACTTATCGTTAGGAGAACGTCGAAGTCGTGTCGTTGGTCAAGTATTATTGGAAGTGATGATTGTTGCTATCATAGGGATAACACTCTCCCTTTTTACTGGAAATCTACTCGCTAGTGGGGTTTCAGATACAATGATGAAGTCGGATACAAATCAACAGTATCAAGACTACTATTTTTATGGTGGTGAGCTTCATTCGAATCTAACAACAGATGATGTTATTGAATCCTATCAAGTACATTTAAACGCAACTTATATTATGATGTTTTTAGTAATAGGTCTGTTAACCATCCTTGTATCAACAGTTATACCATTAATTTATATCGTTCGTTTAAATCCGAAAAAGATATTAATGTAATAGAGGGGGGAAGAAGATAATGATACTAGAGGCAAAAAACTTAAATTATTACTATCAAGACGGTGAGAATCGCCGTTATATATTACGAGATACAAATGCTTCTTTTGAAAAGGGGAAATTTTATACTATCTTAGGACACTCAGGTTCAGGAAAAACCACATTTATGGCTTTACTTAGTGCATTAGATGAACCACATAGTGGAAATGTTTTGTTTCATGGACAAGATATTAAACAAATAGGCTATGAAAAATACCGTCGAAACAATGTTGGAATTATTTTTCAGAGTTATAATCTCGTTCCTTCCTTCACAGCGGTGGAAAATGTTCTTGTACCCATGTCCATAACAGAAAATGAAATACCGAAGGATAGAAAAAACGTGGCTTATAATTTACTAGATTACATAGGCATTGTAAAAACAAAAGCCGACCGTTTTGTAAATAAATTATCCGGGGGAGAACAACAACGTGTAGCTATAGCAAGGGCATTGGCAACAAACGTGGAACTCATTCTTGCAGATGAGCCAACCGGTAATCTTGATGAAGAGATGGAACAAGAAATTATTGATATCTTCACAAAACTTGCTCATGAACACCAGAAGTGTGTCATTGTCGTTACTCACTCAAATGAAATTGCTCAGCAATCTGATCAAATTTACACTTTAAAGAAAGGTGTTTTAACAAAACATGAGTGATTTCTTATCTAACTTTAACAAGGATAAGTATAATCAATTTATGAATGAGCGAGAGAAAGAAAAAACGAGTAACAATGACAAAAATAAATCAGAAAGGCAAGAAGAAGAGTTAGAAATAGCGGGAGAGTCTGAAACAGATCAAACTTCAGTGAAAGAGCAAATCTTTGAGGGATCTACTAACTCCTCAAAAGCCAATGTTGCTGCAAAATCAATTGTAAACCGTCACATGGAATCAGTGGAGGAAATGGAAATAGACCCAGAATATAAAAAGAAAAGGCGCCGTACCATCATATATTTGATTACTGGAGGAGTGTTGGCACTCTTCCTACTCTTCCTCCTTTATTATCAAGCTGTTCACGTTATCATGGAAGATTTTGTTGGACAACCTATTTCCGATGCACGGGCATGGGCAAACGAAAATGGCTTAGAGGTAGAATTGCTCCATGAAACTAGCATGGAGTATGATGTCAATCAAATCATCTCTCAAAGTACACTTGAAGGAACAAGAGTAAGGAAAGGTGAAACAATTACCCTTATAGGGAGCACAGGACCAGACCTAGATGAACGAATTGTCTTACCTAACTTTGAGGAAATGAGCCTATATGAGGTTGAAACGTGGATCGCATCTGAGAAAGCTGAAAATATTCAAATTATTACAGAATATAGTGATGAAGTGGAAGAGGGAAATTTCATTCGGCTTGCCATTCGTGATTCGAACGTAAATGAGGAAGAGTACCGCCGAAGAGACAGGGCTATTGTCTACTATTCTAGAGGGAAAGAAACATTTGAACGGAATATTACGGTTCCCGATTTTGTTGGAAAACCTCGTCATGAAGTAGAACAGTGGGCGGAAAACAATGAAATTGAAATGACATACACAGAGAAAGACTCCAACAATGTAGAAGCAGGTATGATTATTAGCCAAAGTATTCGAGATGAGAAATTAGCAAAACGCGATAAAATGGAAGTTGTCGTCTCCCTTGGAAAAGCAATTATTGTACCAGACTTTTCTGAACTAACAATGGAAGAGGCAATGAATTATACTGGTTTAAATGTGATGATGCAACAGAGGTTTCATGGAAATGTTCCGTACGGAGGATTAATATCTCAATCCATTAAAGCTGGAACAAAGCTAATAGAAGGAGACAACATGGATATTAAAGTTGTCTATTCAGAAGGACAGCCTTTCTTACGAGATTACCGTGGTCTGCTGGAAGGAGAGCTGCCACGTCTATTCTATGAGGACTACCGATCCAAAGGCGCTAATGTTCATTACAAAGTAAAATATGTAGAAGCTCCTGAAGTTAAAGGAACCGTAGTCAGTATGAGTAATTTCAATGAATTTGTTCCGATGGATTATCAAGTAGAGATAAGGGTAAGTAACAATAAAAAAGGGAATTCTTCTCCGTGGGAGGACGGTGGGGCCCATGAGCCATTACCAATGGAAGAAGAGCTAGAAAATAAATAGCGAATACGGATGGGGATGTAAGGTATTAGAAGAACAGAGGCCCGTCCCATGATTACTTCGAGGGTGACTCAAAAGGTAAAAAACACCTTTATTACGAAAACTATGTTTTAATACATTGTTTATTTTCAAACGAAGTTGATTGAAGCGTAAAACAACTCCAAATTTAGCATAGCCAAAATAGTTTTCATTTAACGTGTTGTCTATAAGGATATGGAGTTTGAGTCACCCTCATGTAATTCATTGACTTATCCAATCATTTTATCTAAGTTCTTAAACTCCAGCTCTTGGAATTTATCCATCATTCTTTCCCGGTTAATGTTAAAAAGAGCATTGTCTAATGAACAATTAACAGCTACTTCACAATGAATTCTCGCTAGTTTACGGGATAAATGTAACATCTCCAGATCCTGTTCAATCTTCGTCCTTTGAGCTTTTGTTAACGATCCTAAGTTTTCTAATATACCTTCAATACTGCCGTATTTTATTAATAGGTTTAGTGCTGTTTTTTCACCAATTCCCTTTACTCCAGGATAATTGTCACTACTATCTCCCATCAATGCCTTCAAATCAACCATTTGTGGAGGATGTATCCCCTTTTCATCATAGAAATTGTCTTCTTTGTATAATTCGTAGTTCCCATAGCCTTTTTTCAAGAGAACAACATGAATATTTTTTTCAATTAGCTGTAAAATATCCTGATCTCCAGTTAAGATCAATACCTCTGCTTCTTCTTTATAATGTTGGGCTAATGTTCCAATACAATCATCCGCCTCGTAGCCATCAAGTCCTACATTCGGAATATCCAAAGATTCTACAACATCTTTCACAAGGTCAAATTGGGGGATTAACTCAACAGGGGGTTCCCCTCGGTTCCCTTTATAATTAGGGTATAACTCCGTGCGAAATGTCTTACTTCCCATATCCCAGCAACAAATTACGTGGCTTGGCTTGTACGTATTTACGGCTGTAAATAAGTGTTTAATAAATCCATGAATAGCATTAGTTGGCACTCCTTTACTATTTACCATAAAATAACCGCTCATAGCGGTAGCGTAGAAAGCACGAAATAATAATGCCATTCCGTCCACAAGCATAACTTTATTTTTCATCACCAAAATAACTCCTTTTTAAATGACATTCTATACATTATAACAAAAAAAGTAGAAAAAACGGGAAGATTTCATAGGAAATAATCTATACATCAAAGCTTGAGTGCGTATTACGTTATTGAAATGTTAGTAAGTGAATAATAATGAGTTACCTTCATCATATAATTAATAATGCTCTAAGGAATATTGAAAGCTTTATCTGTTTTACTATTTAAGGGGGACACTTCCTTGTTTCAACTTCCTATTGAAGACCCTGTTAAAATCTTTGCCCTAACGATGGTTATCTTCTTTCTAACACCTATTTTGATGAATAAATTGAGGATTCCCGGAATTATTGGGCCTATTATTGCTGGAATTATTATCGGTCCAAATGGGTTGAATATATTAGAACGGGATCAAACAATCGTATTACTGGGGACAGTGGGGCTATTATTTATTATATTTATCGCTGGTTTAGAGTTGGACCTTGATGGCTTTAAAAAATATAAACACCGAAGTTTACTATTTGGAACACTGTCTTTTATAATTCCATTTATAATTGGCACGGCCTTTTTTATTATATTGGGCTATTCATTGATGGCTGCCATTCTTATTGGATCTATTGTAGGGTCCCATACACTATTAGGATATCCCATTGCTAGCAGGCTGGGGATTGCAAAAAACACGGCAGTTACAACTGCAGTTGGAGGTACGATTGTGACGGATACCTCCGCTTTATTAGTGCTGGCGGTGATAACTGGTGCAGTATTTGGAGAACTTTCACCGGCCTTTTGGGTGCAGTTAGGAATATCCATCGCTGTTTTTGTTACGGTTGTCTTAGCTGGTATTCCACTCCTGTCAAGGTGGTTCTTTCGAAATGTTAATAGTGAAGGTATCAAAGATTTTACCTTTGTAATGGTTATTTTATTTGCAGCTGGATTCTTGGCTCTTGTAGCTGGGCTGGAGCCTATAATTGGGGCCTTCCTAGCGGGGTTAGCACTGAACCGGTTAATTTTAGATTATGGTCCATTAATGAATCGCATACGTTTTTTTGGTAATGCTCTCTTTATTCCCTTCTTTTTATTTTCCGTTGGTATGTTGATGGATTTAAGGGTCCTTGTAAGTGACCCGAGTGCTTGGGTTGTAACATTGCTCATTTTAGCTGCCGTTTTCATGGGAAAAGGGCTTGCACCATACGTAGCAGGGAGGCTGTATGGCTATAGCAGCATGGAACGGAAGGTAATGTTTGGGCTTACTATACCACAAGCCGCAGCAACCCTTGCTGCCACTTTGGTTGGGTTTAATGTTGGTTTATTAGATCAATCTACAGTAAATGCAGTTATTATTATGATTTTATTAACCTGTATCATTGGCCCGTCATTTGTAGATAAATATGGACGAAAGCTAGCTTTGACTGAAGAGGAGAAACCTTATAAACCTCAGGAAGGTCCAGAACGGATTTTGATTCCATTATCAGACCCGAATACCATGGAATCTTTATTAGATCTATCCTTTTTAATTAAGGGAGCAAATAGTGAGGATCAACCATTGTACCCATTATCCGTCGTTCAAAAGGAAGGGAAAGCAGCAGAAAGTGGTGTAGCAAAGGCTGAGAAAATGCTAGGCCGTGCTGTTATGTACGCTTCAGGTGCAGAAATGCCTGTCCGAGTTTTAACAAGAGTGGATTTAAATGTTTCTGATGGAATAATTAGGGCTATTACAGAGGAAAGAATCAATATCATCGTTGCTGGATGGGATGCAAAGATGACTAGTAGACGATTATTTGGTAGTGTCATTGACAGGGTGATTGAGCGGACAAATCAAACCATTATGGTATCAAAAATAGGTTATCCCTTAAATACGGCAAAACGGGTTGTGTTAGTCATTTCCCCTGGTGCAAATCGAAAACCGGGATTTAGTGATGCTTTACAAAAAATAAAAATGATAACCGGTAAATTAAACGTCTCTTTACTCGTATTAGTCATTAAAGAAGAGACGGATAAATATGTGAGATATATGAAGGAAATTAAACCTAATCCACCTACAACGCTTGTTCATGTTGAAGACTGGGAGATATTGAATAATAATTATGTACCTAAATTAACGAGGGATGATTTAGTCATCCTTTTAAGCGCACGAAAGGGAACGATAGCTTGGCATTCACAGTTGGAGAAGCTGCCAGAGAGATTAGCCTTTGTTTCCTGTGAAAGCTTCATTATTTATTATCCTGCTGAGGTGGAGGAAGAGGTGGATATTCGTGGAACTAGGGGGACTGAAGTTCCGAAAACCTTTATATATAAAGAATAGACAGAGAAACAGAGGGGGTCTTAAAAGGTTAAACATACTTTTAAGACCTCCCTCTATAAAGTTAAAATATCTCCTGAATACTCACGTATTCTCAAAATTTCATAAACACCTATATAGTAGACGCACCTCTGATAATGGAT